>JAUVZY010000011.1 GCA_030602315.1 Pseudomonadaceae bacterium
ATCCAGCGCGTTCTGCGTGTAGTTGATGTTGCCCTGGTTGAACAGCTGCGCAACATTCGCCAGCAGCACCCCGCTGCCCTGTGGATTCTTGCCGGTACCGAGCACCGACGAAGCGTAGACGTCGGCGAATTCCGCACGCGATTGCTTGAAACCCACGGTGCCGGCGTTGGCGATGTTGTTGCCGGTGACGTTCAGGTCCTTGCTGGCAGCGCGCATGCCGCTGAGGCCGATATTGAAGGACATTCGAGAGACTCCTGTTGGAACGCGGCTGTGGGTTACTGACCGATGATCTCGACCTGGGACAGCGGCACGCTGCCCACCCCGGCGAGATTGAGCATCATCGGGCCGCCGTTGCGGCCGAGGGTGACGCTGTCGACGTTGGCGGGCAGCAGGGTGTAAAGCCCCTTGGTCTCGCCCTGATAGGTCGCTTGGGCCTCGAAACGATAAGTACCGGGCGGCATGAGATTGCCGCTGGCATCCTTGCCGTCCCACATGAACCCGACGGTGCCGGCCGCCTGCTGACCCAGATTGACCCGGCTGACCTGAGAACCGGCGGCGTCATAGACATTGACGTACACGTTACTGCTGGTGGTCGGCAGGATCAGATTGCCGCGGAAGGTCTGGCTGGTATCCACCACCGCCCGGTCGCTCGGCACGATGACCTTACGCCCGACCAGGGACGAGGCCTGCAGCGCCTGGGAGGAGTGATAGCCCGAGACCATGCTTTCCATGCTGCTGTTGAGCTTCTGCACGCCTTCGACGGTACTGAACTGCGCCAACTGGGCAATGAACTCGCCGTTGCCCTGCGGCTCCAGCGGGTTCTGGTTGTTCAGCTGGGCGACCAACAGCTGCAGGAACTGATCCTTGCCCAGCTCGCCCTTGGAGCTGCCGGCGGTTTCCTTGCGCTGATACTGGTCGAGGACACTGCTGGTGCTGACGCCGTTGGTGGTACTCATCGGTGCTCCTTGCTTACTGGCCGAGGGTCAGGACTTTCTGCAGCATGACCTTGGCGGTATTCATGATCTCGGCGTTGGTCTGGAACGACCGGCTCGCGGAAATCATGTTGGCCATCTCTTCCACCACGTTGACGTTGGGGTAGTACACATAGCCCTTGTCGTCGGCCGCGGGATGGTTGGGCTCGTAGCGCGCCTGCAGCTCAGCCTCGCTCTCGACGATGCCCAGCACCTGCACGCCGACGCCGGCCTGGTCCTGCTCGGCGAACAGCGAGCCAGCGCCCTGCCCCTGGTTCTGCTGCAACACGGTGGCGAACACCGGGTGGCGGGCACGGTAGGTCTGGTCGACGCTGGAAGACACCGTCTCGGCGTTGGCGATGTTGCTGGAGATGGTGTTGAGGCGGGTGCTCTGCGCACTCATCCCCGAGCCGGCGATGTTGAATACGTTGGAAAGCGACATGAAGGGACTCCTTATTCGCCACGCAGGGCGCCGATCAGCCCTTTGAACTTGCTGTTGAGCAGGGTGAAGCTGGCCTGGAAGTCCACCGCGTTCTGCGCGTAGTTGGCTTGCTCGACCTGCATGTCGACGGTGTTCTGATCGAGCGACGGGTGGGCCACGTTACGAAAGCGCAACGCCGGGTCAGCCAGCTCCACCGTGACCGCCGGAATGTGACGGGCCTGCGTGGTCGCCAGCGCGAACTCGCTGTTGCCGCGCGCCTGCTGAGCTTCCAGCGCGGCGGAAAAGTCCAGATCCCGCGCCTTGTAGTTCGGCGTATCGGCGTTGGCGATGTTGTTGGCCAGTACCTCGGCGCGCTGGGCGCGGAAGCCGAGCGCCTTCTCGTGGATGCCAAGTGCCTTGTCGAAACTGATGGCCATGCTCGAACCCGTCATCGGTTGAATCGTCGAGCAAACAGCAGCAAGGCGCGTGCCAGAAGTGCAAACCCTTGATTCGCCGGGGTTTCGATGAGCGTCTTAGGCTTTTTTCGTCAAAAGCGGCAAAGGCTTTCCGCTACCGTTGCCGCCTGACGGGAGAACCGGCGACAGTTTTTTGCCGGTAGGGATGAAAAGCATGCAGGCCGCTGGGCGAAAGGCTCGCGATCACTTGGCCTTGTAGACGATACCTGGCGTGCACTGGACCATCTGGTACAGCTCGGGCAGGCCGTTGAGCGCCTCGGAGGCGCCGAGGAACAGGTAGCCGCCCGGCTTGAGGGTGCCGTGAATGCGGCGAAGGATGTCCTTCTTCACCTCGGCGGAGAAATAAATCAGCACGTTGCGGCAGAACACCACGTCGAACTTGCCCAGCGCCGCATAGCTATCGAGCAGATTCAGCTGGCGGAACTCGACCTTGGTGCGGATCGCCGGCTTGACTGCCCAGCGCCCCGGCTCCTTCACGTCAAAATAGCGCTGCAGGCGCTCGGTGGACAGACCGCGGGCGATGGCCAGGCTGTCGTACTCGGCAGCCTTGGACGCGGCCAGCATGGTGGCCGACAGCTCGGTGGCCAGGATCTGCACGCCCGCACGCAGCTGACCGGGGTTGGCCCGCTCGAACTCGTCGAAGATCATCGCCAGCGAATAAGGCTCCTGCCCCGACGAGCAGGCCGACGACCAGATGCGCAAACGCTGACCCGGCGAGGCCTTGAGCAACTCCGGCAGGATGCGCTGCTTAAGTACTTCATAGGGGTAGGTATCACGAAACCACAGCGTTTCGTTGGTGGTCATGGCGTCGACCACCTGCTCGCGCAACCCACCGCGCGGCTGCGACTGGATACGCGCGACCAGATCACCAAGGCGCTTGATGCCCTGCTGTTCCATCAGCTTGTTCAGACGGCTGGAGACCAGGTACTGCTTGTTGCTCCCCAGCTGGATGCCACTGGTCTTTTCCAGGAACACGCGGAATTGTTCGAAATCCGGATCGCCTGACACTGATTGCTCGTCCTCACCTTTACTGTCAACCGCCCCACCGCCCTCGGCGGCAGTGGGGTCCGTGGCCTGATAGCGGCCCTTATTAGCAATGCTACGCCTCAACCGGCCTTGCGCAGGCGGTCTACCACCCGCCCGGCGAGCTCGTCGGCCTGGAATTTGGCGAGAAAGTCATCGGCGCCTACCCGCTTCACCATAGCCTGATTGAAAACGCCCGAAAGCGAAGTATGCAGGAGGATGTGCATGTCTTGCATGCGCGGATCCTGCCGAATCTCGGTGGTCAGCGTGTAACCATCCATCTCCGGCATCTCGATATCGGAGATCAGCATGCGGAACTCATCGGCCGGACGCTTGCCCTCGTCGGCTAGCTGACGGAGGAAATTCAACGCCTGGCGACCGTCGTTCAGCGCCGTCACCTCAATGCCCAAATGCTCGAGACAACGGATGACCTGCTTGCGCGCTACCGCCGAGTCATCGACGATCAGCACCCGCGCCGGCCCGCTTGCCGGTTGCGGCGCCTGCTCGACGAGCTTCTCAGAGACCTTCTCGGACACCGGCGCGACTTCAGCGAGAACCTTCTCCACGTCGAGAATTTCCACCAACTGACCATCGACGCGGGTCACCGCCGTCAGGTAATGCTCACGGCCCGCGCCTCTGGGCGGCGCCTGGATCTCTTCCCAGTTCATGTTGACGATGCGCTCGACACCGCGCACCAGAAAGCCAAGCACCTTGTTGTTGTACTCGGTGATGATGGCAAAGCTGTTTTTCAGGTCGCTCAACGGCGGCTTGCCGGTGGCCATGGACAGGTCGAGGATCGGCAAGGTGCCGCCGCGAATGCTCGCCACGCCCCGCACCACCGGGCTCGAGCGCGGCATCACGCTCAGGCGCGGGCACTGCAGCACTTCCTTCACCTTGAACACGTTGATGCCGTAGAGCTGATTGCCTTCCAGGCGAAAAAGCAGCAATTCCAGACGGTTCTGGCCGACGAGCTGAGTGCGCTGATTTACCGAATCCAAGATACCGGCCATGCCAGTGTCCTCTGTGATGAGAGATAGAGCCGCCCGCGGCATGCCCCTTGCTTAATTGGTCATCATGAACATGACGCCGACTATTTTCCGACGCCTGAGCAAAAGGCCGTTCGCTACGATCTTTTTACTCGTTTTATGTGCGCTAGGCCACATTCCGCATGGCCTCGGCGCGACGACCGCTGATCAGGTTATCGACGCGACCCGCGCCTTTCTTGAGCAGGCCGTGGAGAAATACCTGAGCCAGGCGCGCATCGACGGGCGCTCGGAAGTGGAAGTCAATCGACTCGACCCGCGCCTGCGCCTGGCGCTCTGCGATGCGCCGCTGACCACCAGCCTGGAAAGCCCGGCACAGCCGCTTGGTCGCGTCACCGTGCGCGTGCAGTGCGTGGGCTCGAGTCCATGGACCATCTTCGTACCAGGCCAGGTGCGCCTGTACCGTCAGGTGGTAGTGGCCAGTCGACCCCTGCCGCGCCTGGTGCTAATCTCCGCCACCGACGTGATGCTCGCCGAGCGCGACGTGGGCCAGCTGCCCCAGGGATACTTCACCGATCTGCAGCGCACCCTGGGCCACAAGCTCGCCCGCCCGGTCACCGCCGACCAGGTACTGGCGCCCTCCTTCCTGCAGCAGGCTGAAGCGGTACGCAAGGGCGAGCGGGTCATGATCAGCGCGCGGGCCGGCTCGACTGTCGTGCGCGTGTCCGGCGAGGCCCTGAGCGATGGCGCCGAAGGCCAGCAAATCCGGGTGCGCAACCAAACCTCCGGACGAGTGGTGAAAGCCCGGGTGATCGGTCCGGGACAAGTGCAAGTCGATATGTGACAGGCGTCCCGTTCATGGCGCTTGATACAGATCAAGGCAACAAACGGCGTAAATGCGCCTAAAGTTTTCCTGCCTACCGCCGATAGCCGGGCATACGAACTGAATCCTCGAGGTTACGAACATGGTCATCGACTTCAACCGGCCCAACGGCGCCAATGCTCCGCTCAGCGGACGCAGCGGCTCCGTTTCGGGCGGCGAGCGTGCCGGCAAGGCCGAGGCGCAAGCGGCGGAAGTATCGAATGCCGCCGAGAAAGCCCCGGCCAGCGGAGAAACCGTGCAGCTGAGCCCCGCTGCCCAACAGCTGCAGCAGGCCAGCGAAAAGCTGCGCGACACCCCGGAAGTGGACGAGGCCCGCGTTGCCCGCCTGCGTCAGGCCATTGCCGACGGCAGCTACCAGGTTGACCCGCAGCGCCTGGCCGCCAAGATGCTCGCCTTCGAGACCGAGCGCTGATCGCCCATGCAACCGGCACAGCTCATCCAGCAGCTCACTGACGATCTGGCTCTGGCCGAACGTCTGCTCGAGATCAGCGAAGCTGAACGAGAGGCCCTGAGCGCGCGCGAGCTGACCCAGCTGGAACAGCTGCTGCACGACAAGCAGCCCTTGATCGACGAACTCATCGCCCACGGCGCCGATCGCGCCCGCCTGCTCCAGGCGCGCGGGCTGCCGGCCAGCCGCGACGGCCTGCTGGCGCTGGTCGAAGGCTCGACCGAGGCCGACGCCGTACTGGCCCTGGCCGACCGCCTGGCGGAGTGTCTTGAAGCCTGCCGCAGCGCGAACGAAGTGAATGGGCGCCTGATCCGCGCCAACCAGGCGGCGGTCGGCTCGGCGCTCGGTGTTCTGCGCGGCGGCGGCGAGACGGCCGACCTGTACGACAACCGCGGTGCGAAGACCAAAGACGCGCGCCAGCGACCACTCAGTCAGGCATGACATTACACGTACTGGCAATAAGCCATTACAATGCTGGCAAAAGCTGCATCGCTGGAGAAACCTGGACCGTGTCCAACGCATTCATGATCGAGGACGGCCCTCAGCCGCCGAAGACCCTCACGGCCCCCCTCGAGATCCTAGCCAACCTGCGCCCGGTTCAAGCCCAGCGCATTCCATTGGTCATCCGCTTCGCCGAGCGCGGCACGCGCTATCAGACCTTCCTGGTGCATTGCGATCGGGACAAGAGCCTGCTGGCGATCGATGAGATCATCCCCAACGATGGCGAGCGATTGATCCGTGCCGGAGAACCATTTCAGATCGAATGCTTCTACGAAGGCGCCCGCCTCGCCTGGGAGAACATCCAGCCCGCCCAGCAGGGCGACTGGGACGCCATGCCCTGCCATTGGATCTCGCTGCCCCGGGAGCTGACCTATCACCAGCGGCGCAACGCCTACCGGGCGGTACTGAGCCAGAAGGTCCCGGCTCGCCTCGACGACACCCGCTACAAACTCGACCTGGAAGGTGAGCTGACCGACATTTCCGCCACCGGCTGCCGACTGCGCCTGAACGGGGACCGCCGCGAGCGGCTGCAACCGGGCGCCGTCTACCAGAAGCTGGTCGCACGGCTGCCGATCGGCAGCGTGGAAACCTCGGTCGAACTGCGCCACCTGCAATTCGACGAACAAAAGGGGCAGACCTTCTGCGGCCTGCGCTTCTACAAGATCAGCGGCATCCAGCAGCGCCAGATCGAACGCTTCGTCAACCAGCTGCAACGCGAGTCGCGGCGCAACGTGGGCGAGGATCGCTTCCTCGGCTGAACCCCGCCCACCACTTCATGCCTCGTGGGGCGCCGGCTCCGCGAGCAGCTCCAGCTCCAGATCCGCGCGCTCGACCCACTCCTCGCCCAGCTCCCCCTTGACCGCTACGCCCAGCTGCCGGAAGTCGCTGACCTGCTTGATCAGGTTGCCCTTGCCATGCAGCAGCTGGTCGCAGGCCTTCTTGTAGGCTTCCTGCGCCTTGTCCAGGCTCTTGCCCACGCCCTCCATGCTGCCGAGGAAGGTACGCAGCTTGTCGTAGACCTTCGCCGCGCGCTCGGCCAGCTCGGCGGTGTGCCGGTTCTGGTCCTCGAAGCGCCATAGCTGGCGCACGATGTTGAGACTGGTGAGCAGCGTGGTTGGCGTAGCCACCAGCACGTTCTGCTCGATGGCTCGCTGGAACAGGGTCTCGTCGGCCTTCAGCGCCTCGACGAATGCCGACTCCACCGGCACGAACATGAACACCATCTCCGGCGCGTTCAGCCCCGGCAGCGCATAGTAGTTGCGCTCGGCCAGCTCGCGGATGCGCTGCGCCATGGCACTGACGTGCTCGGCCAGCGCCACGCGCCGCTCGCTTTCATCTTCGGCATTGATGTAGCGCGTGTAGGCGTTGAGCGAGACCTTGGCATCGATGATCAGGTGCTTGCCCTGGGGCAGGTAGACGATGGCATCCGGCCGCTGGCGGCCCTGCTCGCCGTTGAAGCTGACCTCGCGCTCGAAGTCGCGGCCGCGCACCAGGCCCGAACGTTCCAGCACGTTTTCCAGAATCAGCTCACCCCAGTTGCCTTGCGTCTTTTTCTGGCCCTTGAGCGCCGTGGCCAGGTCGTGCGCTTCCTGGGTGATCTGTCGGTTCAATTCCTTGAGGTGCGCCAGCTCCTGGATCAACGCGGCCTGCTGCTGAACGTCCTTGTGGTGGATGTCCTCGACCTTGCTGCGAAACCCGTCGATCTGCTCGCGGAACGGCTTTAGCAGCGCATCCAGCGATTGCTGGCTGTGCTGCGAGAACGCCTGGCCCTTGGCCTCGAAGATCTGCCCGGCCAACTGCTCGAATTCGAGCTTGAGCTGCTCGCGGCTCTCCTTGAGCAGCTGCTGCTGTTGGGCAAAGTGCTGCTCCTTCTGCTCCAGGGTACTGCGCAGGGCGGCATGCTCGCGGCCCATGTCCGCCAGGTTGCGCAAAGCCTGCTGATGGTCGGCCTGCACCAGGGCGTTAGCCTGGCGCAGCTCCTCGTACTGGCGCTCCCATTGCCCGAGCTGGGCGCGCGCGGCTTCGGCCTGGCTGCGCGCCTCCATCAGGCTGTGCTGCAAGCGCATCGCCAGCTCGCGCTGGCCGGCCAACTCGTCCTGGGTAAAGTCCAGTTGCCGCTGCACCTGCTCGAGCTGCGCCTTCTCGGCTCGCAACGCAGCATGCTGCTCGCGCCCTTCCTGCTCGCGCCGGGAAATATCCGCGGCCAGGGCATCGAGCTGCTGCTGCGCGGCCTGACACAACTGGCGCGCATCGCGCAGGCGCAGGGCTTGCAGCAACAGACCAAAGACCAGGGCGCCGCCAGTCAGCAGCATGCCGCTCGCCACGGCCCAGGAAAGTTCCAGCGTCATCATGCGTATCTCCTTCGGGCCATCGCCCACTCTTGCCTGTGGCCCGCACGATATGTAAGGTCACACGACACGTCTATAGTGAAGACATATACAGGTAAAGTTTTCGCACAGGTGCAAGGGAATGAAGCGCAAGCAATCCATCGCCCAGGTCCGCTGGGATCTGGCACTCCGCTACCGATTGATCGAAACCGTGGCCTGGTGGGAGGGCCGCCTGACCACCAACCACCTGATGCAGAGTTTCGGCATCAGCCGCCAGCAGGCTTCCAAGGACATCAACACCTACATCGGCGAGCACGCGCCGGATAACCTGGAATACGACCGGCACCTGAAGGGCTACGTCCCCACCAGCAACTTCACGCCGCTGTTCATCGACGACAGCGCCAGTGCCTATCTGCATCTGCTCAACCAGAGCCAGGAACGCGCGCCACACATCGAAGGGTTGGCGCTGGCCTATGCCCATACCGAGGTGCTGCAGGTGCCGGACCGCTCGGTCCGCCCAGAAACCCTGCGCCCGCTGCTGCGCGCCTGTCGCGAGGGGCTGCGCCTGGAGACCGAGTACGTCTCGCTGAGCAACCCCGAGCCGGAAATCCGCCTGATCGCGCCGCATACGCTGGTCTACACCGGCATGCGCTGGCATGTGCGCGCCTATTGCGAGAAGAACCGTGATTACCGGGATTTCGTCCTCAGCCGCCTGCGCGGCACGCCGGAGGTGCTCGATGCCAGCGAGTACGGGCGCGAGCACGACGAGGGCTGGAATACCGAGGTGGAGGTCCGTATCGAGGCCGACCCGCGGCTAAAGCCGGCGCAGAAGGCCATCATCGAGGCCGACTACGGCATGCGTGACGGGCGGCTGCCCGTCATTACCCGCGGGGCGCTGGTGCAGTATGTGCTGCAACGCTTTCAGATCGATCCGAACAAGCTGGAGGTCAAGCCGGCAGCCCAGCAGATCGTCGTGGCCAACCTCGACGACCTGCGCCGCTGGCTGTGGTTGTACCGCTGACCAATCATTCGGCCGGCCCATAGGCCAACCGCGCCAGCAGCAGCATGAACACGGCGAGCAGCACATAGGCAAGCGTACCGTCGAGCAGAGTCGAGTGCAGGGTCATCGGCGTTCTCCGGGGTGCGGACCTGGGAACACGTTACGGCGGTCAGCGGCGGCCGTCGATCTGTCGCCTTTTCGTGTGTAAAGCTTTGGTACGCATCGCCGGGCCAATCACAGCAGCACACGGAGCTTGCGCCCGCCGGAGACCTCGAAGCCCTCGCGCCGATAGAACGCCTCGGTACGCTCGAACGGCGGAATCGGCGGCGTGGTCACCTCCAGGCGCGTCCAGCCCTTTTCGTGCCCCAATGCACGCGCCGCTGCCAGCAGCCCTGTGCCAACCTGAGCCGAACGCCAAGCCGGCCGCACATAAAGCTCGGCGATGGTGCCGAATGCGCCTTCTGCATATAGAGCGTGGCTTTCATACAGCGCCAGAAAGCCCACTGCCTGATCATAAGGCGCGCGACGAAGACGTGGTAATGACCTTGTTCGATAAATGCGTTCAAGCGCATTACGGTATCGGCCAGGTCGAAGCGAAATACCGGCCGCGCCACCGCATCGCCAATTTCGGCCAGTAACTCTCCCACCATTGCGGCCACTTGGGCGATATCGCTCGCCGCCATTACATCAATCGCTACACTCATCCCCTGCTTTTCTTTCCATTGCACAAGCATTGCTGCCGTTGCAAAGCGATCAATTCAATCCCTCGGAAGCCTGCCTGCAACCGCTTTGCTTATCGAGGCAGCAGGCCGCCGACCGGCATTTGAAGCGAAACGGCAAACGCCATCAGGGTAATGGCACCGAAACCGGTTCGAAGTTACCGGATGTGTTCGAGACACATACCATTCGTCGGAGCCGTATTATCGCGCGACGGGCAATTGCGACGAGATCCTCATTTTTTTGACGCCAGCGCAACCAAGCAACTCCCCGCCGCGGCAGCAGTTACAGCCGAAAACATCATTTAGCCAGTAACTGAAATTGAATCGCCAGCAGCCTATTTTGACGTTTTTCTGGCGAATTTTTGCGTCAGAGAAATTTCCCTTCTTTCAAGCGAGGCTATATAAATTTGCCTCACCACAGCGGCTGATTCCGAAACATTCGCTTCGGTTAGTTCGGAATAGGCGGCGTGTCGATATTAACGGTTGCGAAGTCGGTGACATTAAAACCATGTCATTCGACCGAATAGCTCCCGCACTTTTTTAAAGGCAGTCTGCCTTTTGCAGTATTAAGTTTCGGAGAGAATCCATGTCCCTCGCTTCTTTCGCTGGTACCCGCAAGACCCTGATCGCTTCCATCGCCCTCGGCGCGCTGTTCGCCGGCAATGTGATGGCCTGTGAGCCGTATACCGAGCCCACCACCACGCCGATCAGCACCACCCCGACCACCACCACCGGTGGCACCGCGGTTTCGCTGAGCGCGACGATCAACCCGTTCACCAACACCGACTGGCTGAACGGCATCTGGCGCAAGTCCGCCGGCTTCTCGATCCCGAACACCACGGCCAACAAGGCGGCGTTCGTTTCGGGAACCTCGGTTCGCTTCGCCGACGGCCAGGTGCGCAAGATCACCCAGGTGTACGTCAACGGCGCCAACATCAGCGTCTACACCGACGGCGCCGTGCTCGATGGCAGCAAGGTCGGCCACCCGCGTAGCGTGAGCACCGTGGCGCCGACCAGCACCTCGACCAGCACCAGCACCAGCACCAGCACGTCGACGACCAGCACCGCCCCCACCACCAGCACCACGAGCAGCTCCACCACCACCGTGGTCGCCACCAGCAGCATCAACAACTTCACCAACACCGACTGGCTGTCGGGCGTCTGGCGCAAGTCTGCCGGTGTTTCGCTGCCGAACAACGCCACCAACCAGGGTGCGTTCAAGGTAGGCGCCAAGGTACGTCTGGCGGACGGCCAGGTACGCACCATCACCAGCGTTTACCTGGTCGGTGCCAACATGAGCGTGTACATGGACGGCGCGTTGCTCAACGCGGCCAATGTCGGTCATCCCAAGACCATCGCTGTCGTCCGCTAAGCCTTGCCGGCACGGCCAAGCCGTGCCGCTCCGCGCGCTCCCGGTTCGGGTGGAGCCATCAACGAAAAAACCGCCCTCGGGCGGTTTTTTCGTTGTGCCGATCAGCCGGTGGTCAAACCGATCAGCCGGTCGGCTACGTCCTTGGTCCTGCGCGAGGTGCCGGCGGTGCCGCCACTGGTGGCCTCGAGCTGCTCCAAGAGATCGGTCAGTCCGCCGATATCGGCCGACTGCAGCTCGATATGCTGGGCCACCGCGTTGATCTCCTGCGCCAGGCGGGCGATGTCGCCGCTGATACTCTCGGCGTTCTGGCCGGTCTTCTCGGCCAGCTTGCGCACCTCGTCGGCGACCACGGCGAAGCCGCGTCCCATCTCCCCGGCGCGGGCTGCTTCGATGGCGGCGTTGAGCGCCAGCAGGTTGGTCTGGCCGGCGATCTGCTGGATCACCTGTACCACCGACTGGATACGCTGACTGGACTGCGCCAGCTCGCGGGCGCTGCCGACCACCGCGTCGGCCTTGGTCACCAGCTGTTTCACCGAGCCGCCGGCCTGCTGGATCACCTCGCCCTGCTGCTCGATATTGGCCCCCAGATCGTCCATCGAGCCATGCAGCTCGGTGGCACATTCGTGCAGTTGCCGGGCGATGCTGCGCTCCTGTTCACGCGCCACCGAGAGCACCTCGCCGAGGTCGGCCAGGCCGCCGAACACCGGGCGGATGTGCTCGTCCAGACCGTTGGCGTCCACCGTGCTGGTGAAGTCCTGCCGCTTGAACTGCTCGATCTGCTTGACCACCACGTGGCTCAAACCGGCCAGCTTCTTCACCTGACGGCGCAAGAAGAACGCCTTGAACTCGCCGTAGTAGGCGATGAAGCGGTCGGTGTACTCGTCCTGAAAACGCATGCCCGGCTCGACGCGGAAGAAGAACACCGCGGTGAGCGTCTGGTTGAGGTTCAGGCCGAGGATTTCGCCGAAGGTGGAGAACCCCGCCACCGGCACGCCATCGAACACATCGCCCATGGCTCCCAGCGCCTGCTGGTTGTTCAGCCGGCGCAGGATGCAGTCGTTGAGAATACCCACCAGCGGCTTGCCCGGCTTGCCACTCATAAAGCGCTGAAAATCGCGCCGGGTGGCTTCCACCAAGGGCGTGCGCTTGACCATCACCAGCTCCTCGCCGGGCGCCACGTCACAGAACAGGTAGACCCGGTCCTGTTGGTGATCGATGCGGGCGATGGAGCGCACGAACACCTCCTCGCCCACCCGGATGGCGAACGAGTAGTCCGCCAACCGCCGTTCCAGTTGGTCAGGCGCGCAGCCGAGCGCCTCGCAGAGCGTGCCGATCATCGAGCGGATGTTGCCTCGAGCGTCGATCACCTGGCTGATGTAGCGCTCCTCGAGCGAGGCGCTGAGTACGCTCAGGGTCAGCGGCGTGGGCTCGAAGTTCTGGCTCTTGAACACACCAAAGCGCACGTTGCGCGCGCACTTGAGGAACACGATCAGCGCATGGTTCTCGTAGCTGCGCTGGCCGTCGTGCAGGCGCGTCTGGCGAAAATCCAGCTTGCCGCCGGCCGAGCCGCCGACGAACAGGCAGGGGAAACGCCCCGACTCGTAGAGCGCTTCCATGAAGAACGATTCGGAAGCCGACAGCCCGTCGAAGAGGATGTTGGCCAGGGTGTCGCGGTGGTCGATCTCCATCGACACCTGCAGCCGCTTGATCGACTCGGTGAGCTTGCCAAGACGCTCGGCCATCGACAGGCGCCGGCCCTGACCACGGATGTCCTGGCTCTCCAGCGACACGTGCACCACCTCGGCCCGGGCGATCACGCTGGCATCGAAGCATTGCAGCACCACCCGGTCCCAGCCCTGGCCGGTGGCGCAGTAGAGCCCGCCGCCGTCACCCTGCAGTTCGCCGGCAGTACTGCACAGGCTGATCACGGTCTGGGGGAACCGCCGGGTTATCTGCCGCGCCACCTGATCGATGTCGACATGCGGCGAGACATAACCGGCGATGTAGGTCGGCTGCACGGACAGCCGCGCCAGCTCATCGGCCAGGCTGGAAGAGGTGGTTTCGAGGCAGAGCGCACCGGCAGCGGTACCGGCTCTGCCATTGCGCCAACGGGAAAAGGACAGCATGGGACACCTTTGGCCAGGCGAGCTCGGGGCGCACGGCTCAACGGCTCGCATCTTGTTCTGAAGGCACATCTGCCGCCCGGTACACCGGAAAGGGAGAGCGCGCCAAGCGGCAGACGTGCGAGCCAGACATTGCCTGCTCGGGCGCGCTCTGGCGATGGGCCATTGGCATCAAGCAGGCGCGACTTAGGGAGGACACCGGGCGCCAGCGTGCTCAGTCCAGACGCGCCGCCTTGCCCTGACAGCGCTTGGATTGCAGGCAGCGACTCAAGGGATCGACCGCCCGCACATCGCAGGCATAGCCCACCACCGCGTTGCCACCGCGGCGCGCCGTTTCGAGCTTGAGCAACCAGAGCGCCTCGCCCTGGGTGTTGGCATAGCGGCGCAACGAGCCGGCGTCGCAGGTGCGACTGCTGATCGGAGCGATCACCGTATGCGGCGGGGCGAAGGCCGAGGCGGGATAGGCGCGCACGCGCGCGGCCTGGGCCGCCTCCTGCTCGGTGAAGTCAGCCGGGGTGGCGGCGCAACCGGCCAGCGCGGCCAGGACGATCAGGCACAGACAGGTTTTCATGGCGCGCTCCGGTGTTTTTTCCAAAGCCTAGCCAAGCCGACGCCGGCTGCCGGTCACTCGTCGCCGGCGTAGCGCTGCACCACCACACTGCCGACCAGATCACCCTCGACGTTTACCGCCGTGCGCACGGTATCCAGCAGCCGGTCGATCGGCAGCAGGATGGCGATCGCCTCGGCGGGCAGGCCGACCGCCTGCAGCACCATCACCATGGTCACCATCCCGGCGCTGGGAATGCCGGGCGCGCCGGTGGAGGCGATCATCGCGGTGAAGAACACCACGGCCTGCTGGGCCAGGCTCAGCTCGATGCCCACCAGATTGGCGATGAACAGCGCGGCGGCCGCTTCATACAGCGCGGTGCCGTCCATGTTCATGGTCGCGCCCAGAGGCAGCACGAAGCCGGCAATGTTGCGCCGCACCTTGAGGTTGTCCTCGGCGCAGCGCAGCGAAATCGGCAAGGTGGCCGAACTGGAGCTGGTGGCAAAACCGGTGATGATCGCCTCGCGCGCCCCGCGCCAGAACCACAAAGGGCTCTTGCCGGTAGTCAGATAAAGGATGCCGGGCAGCACCACCACCCCATGAAACAGGGTCGTGGCGAACACCAGCACCACAAAGCCCGCCACCGCCGAGAGGATGGTCACGTCCTGCTCGGCGACCAGTTTGATCAGTAGCGCCAGGATGCCCAGCGGCGCCAGGCGCATGATCGCCGCGACGATGCGCAGCAGCAGGTCGAGAAACTCCTGCAGCAGCTTTTGCAGGTGCTGATAGCGCCCACCGCCTGTGACCAGCGCCACGCCCATGAACAGGGCGAACACCACCACGGCGAGGATGCTGCCCTGGGCCAGCGCGGCGAACGGGTTCTGGAACAGGTTGGCGAAAAAGTGCAGGAAGAACTCCGCCAGGGTCAGCTGGCGCGCCTCGAAATCGGCCATCGCCTGCGAAAAAAGCTCCAGCGACAACCCGGCGCCCGGACGCCAGAGGTTGGCGGCGACCAGCGCCACCAGCATCGCTGCGGCGGTGGTGGCGCTGAAATAGATCAGTGCGCTGAGCCACACACGGTGCACCTGATGGTGCGCCTGCAGGTTGGCCACGCCGACGGCAATCGAGGTGAAGACCAGCGGCACCAGCACCATCTTCAGCAGCCCGATGAACACGCTGCCGACCAGACTGCTGGCGTACAGCACGCCTTCGCGCAGCCCCGAGGCCTCGGGCAGGCTGCCGGTCAGCCAGCCAAGCAGCACGCCGAGGACGGCGGCGATGAGAATCTGCAGGTTGAGACCAGGCATCGCCCCTCCTCGGACAGTCAGACGCTAAGGTCGGCGGGTGCCGGCGCGGCCGCGGCCGGCGGCAGTGGAAAGCAGATCTGGTTCTTGCCGGCCAGCTTGCTGCGGTACATGGCCCGATCGGCGATGTTGATCAGCGTCTCGGCCGAATCGCCGTCGCTCGGGAACAGCGCCACGCCGATGCTGACCGAGATGCGCACCTCGATGTCGCCCAGACGGATCGGCACGGTCACCGCCTCGATGATCCGTTCGACCGCCTGGCGCGCCTGCTCGGCGCTGTCCACGTCCACCAGCAGCACCACGAACTCGTCGCCGCCCAGACGCGCCGCGGTATCGCCGGCACGGATGCTGGCCTTGAGCAAGCGGGCGAACTCCACCAGCAGCGCATCGCCGGCATCGTGGCCGTACAGATCGTTGACCGGCTTGAAATCATCCAGATCCAGGTAACACACCGCCATCAGGCTGCGCGCCCGGCGGGTCTGTGCCATGCCCTGCTCCAGCCGATCACGCAGCAGCAGGCGGTTGGGCAGCTGGGTCAGTGCGTCATAGTGCGCCAGATGCTCGAGCTGCTCGAAACGCTGCTTCATGAGGGTGATGTCGGAAAAGATGCCGATGTAATTGCACAGCTCGCCCCGGTCGTTATGCACCGCCGAGATGGTCAGCCGCTCGGCGTAAACCTCACCGTCCTTGCGCCGGTTCCACACCTCGCCGCGCCAGGTGCCTTCGCGGGCCAGGGTATCCCACATGGCGGCGAAAAAGGCCCGATCGTGCTTGTCGGAGCTGAGCAGATGGGGGTTCTGCCCGAGCACCTCCTCGCGGCTGTAGCCGGTCAGCTCGGTGAACACCGGGTTTACATCGATGATGCGATTGTGCGCATCGCAGATCAGCACGCCTTCCTGCGCATGGCGGAACACCATCGACGCCAGGCGCTCCTGGCTGAGCGCCTGTTGCAGCTCACGGCGCAGCGATTCGCGGCGCAGCAGGTTGTCGATGCGCAGCCGGGCCAGCTCGACGTTGATCGGCTTGGTCAGGTAATCGACCGCGCCCAGCTTAAGGCCCCTGCCCTCGGCCTCCATCTCGCTCACCGCAGTGACGAACACCAGCGGCACTTCGGCCAGCTCGGCATCCGCCTTGAGCTGGCGACAGGTCTCGAAACCGTCGAGCCCCGGCATCATTACGTCGAGCAGGATCAGGTCGGGCTTTTCCTGACGGGCCAGGGCGATGCCCTGTTCGCCGGAGATGGCGATCTGCACATCGTGCTCGCGACTGAGCGCGGCGCAGAACACCTGCAAATTGGCGGGCATATCATCAATGATCAGAATTTTGGCGCGCATACGTCATCCCCGCTTGTCTTGTTCTTCCTCGGTCGGCGATTCCGTTTGCCACCCTTGCCGCTCGGCCAGCTCCTTCAGCCGGACGCGCGCGCGCTCGAACTGAAAGGCCTCGGCCAGCTTCCGTACCGCAGCGATATCTCGCTGCACCCTATCTCCCTCCAGCGCCGCCTCCAGCTCCCTCAGGCTGGCGACCGCGTTGTACTTGTTGCGCCCGAGCATCGCATCGATCGCGATGACCGTTTCGCGCAGCGCCGCCGCCGGAACTGGCGTCTGGCTCTCCCCCCCACGCTGCGCGTCGTCGCTGGCCATTCCCAGATAGCGCTGCAGCAGCAGCACCAGCTGGTTCAGGTTGACCGGCTTGGCGAGAAAGTCGTCCATCCCGGCAGCGAAACAGCGCTCGCGGTCTTCGTCGAAGGCGCTGGCGGTCATGGCGATGATCGGCATCGGCAGGCGCCCGTGACGCTGCTCCCAGGCGCGGATCCAGCGGGTCGCCTCGACACCGTCCATGCCGGGCATCTGGCAGTCCATCAGCACCAGGCTGGCCCCCGCCCCCTGCTCCAGGTAACGCACCACGGCATCGCCACTGGTAAGCACCCGCGCACTCAGCCCGCAGCGCTGCAGCAGCGCGCTGACCACCCGGGCGCTGGCCGGATTGTCCTCGACCACCAGCACCGGATTTTCCCCACTGAGCGCTGTTGGCGCCTCGCTGGCGGGCTGCTCGACACTGGCCTCGGCGGACGACTCCAGCAACGGCAGGCGAATCTCGAACCAGAACAGCGAGCCATGGCCCTCTTCGCTCTCGACCCCGGCACTGCCGCCCATCAGTTCAGCCAGGCGGCGCACGATGGACAGGCCGAGGCCGGTACCGGAGAAGCGCCGCGTATCGGAAGCATCGACCTGGGAGAATGGCTGGAACAGACGCCCTTGCTGCTCCTGGGCGACGCCGATGCCGGTGTCGCGGACTTCGAAGCGCAGCGTCGCCAGCTCACCGACCACCTCGCGCTGGCTGGCGGTGACCTCCACCGAGCCGTGATCGGTGAACTTGACGGCATTGCTGACCAGGTTGGACAGCACCTGCTGGATGCGCAGCGCGTCGCCCCAGTACAGCGTGCCGGGCTGGCCGAGCCAGCGGCAGTGCAAGGTCAGGCGTTTTTCCTGCGCCGCGGCAGCGAACAGCGCGTTGGTCTTCTCCAGGAGCTGGCGACAATCGATGGCGCTTGGCAGCAGTTCCAGCTTGCCCGCCTCGACCTTGGACAAATCGAGGATGTCGTTGAGCAGATTGAGCAGCGTCTCGCCGGACTGATAGATGGTGCGCGCGTAATCGTGCCGCTCGCTGTCGCTGACCGGGTCCATCATCAACAGCTGGGCCATGCCCAGCACCCCGTTCATCGGCGTGCGCAGCTCATGGGACATGGTGGCGAGAAAACGGCTCTTCGCCACGTTGGCCGCCTCGGCCGCATCCTTGGCCGCGCGCAGCTCTTCCTCGGCGTGAAAGCGCTCGAGAAACGCACCGGCCCAACGCGCCAGCATCCGCACGAACTCCAGGTCGTGCTCCTTGAACGGTTCCTCGATGAGCGCGCGGGCAGCGAAGCTGAGGGTGCCGATCACCTCGCCCTGCACCAGCACCGGCGCCCCCAGGTAGCTGTGGATGCCCAGCTCCTGGCAGCACGGGTGATCCTGCTCGGGTGACCCTTCCGTGACGCGAATGGCGGTGAGCTCGCCGCGCTTTAGCATCTCGCCGCAGAAGGTACGCGACAGCTTAAGGCGCAGGCCATCACGCAAGAGACCGGGCGGTGCGCACTGCACCAGCACCCGCAGCTCGTCGCGGGCCAGGTCGATCTGGCTGAGTGCCCCGATCTCGAGACCGAGGTGGCGCAGCGCCACGCCCAGCGCCTGGCGCAGGGTGGCCAACGGGTCCAGGCCGGTCTCGGCGACGATACCGTTGAGCGCGCGCAGCGCATCGACCTGATGCTGCAGCTGGTGCGCCTGACGGTGCTGCTCGGTGGTGTCCTGGAACACCGCCACGTAGTTCACCACGTTGTCCCAGCTGTCGCGCACCGAGGAGATCGTCACCCACTGATTGAGCAGCGCGCCGTCACGCCGCCGGTTGAGAATCTCCCCGCGCCACAGCCCCTGGTTTTTCAGGCTGTCCCACATCGCGTGGTAGAACTCGCGGGTGTGCCGACCGGAGGAGAACTTGCGCGGCGTCTGCCCGAGCAGCTCATCCATGCGGTAGCCGGAGGTTCGCTCCAGCGCCGGGTTGAGCGCGATGATCCGCTGGCGCGCATCAGTCACCAGGATGCCGTCGGTGCTGTGCTCGAACACGCTGGCGGCCAGGCGCCGCTCCTCCTGCATCTGCTGCCCCTGGCGCTGCGCCCTGAGCAGGCGCCAGGTCAACAGCCCGGTCAGCGCCAGGACCGCCAGCAGCGCCGCGCCGACCAGCACCAGCGTGCTGATCGCCTCCTCCTGCCAGCGCGCCAGGGCCGCCGCGCGGTCCACATAGACCACCACGAACAGCGGGTAGAGCGACGAGGCCCGGTAGGCCATCAGCTTCCCCCGCCCGTCCACGGTCAGCCAGCGCACGGTGCCGATCTCGTTACGGCGCATGCGCTCGAGCTGATGGGCATCGAGCGCCAGCGCGCCCGGGGCCTGGGTCAGCCGCGAAGACCACAGCACGCGGCCTTCGTAGGTCAGCACGTCGGCCGAGCCCACCTCGGCCTGCACATGCCGGCTGATGTGATTGAGGAAAAATTCCGGGTTCAGCGCGGCAATCGCCAGCATTTCCCCGGCATCGGTACGCAGGGCCCGGGCAACAGGCAGGAAGGTCAGCGCATCCGGGGCGATCACCTGCTCCAGCGTGGCGGGGTGTCCGTCGGCGATGTTGCGCCCGATCCACAGCCCGCCGAGGTGCAGGTTGCCGCCAATCGGGCCGCTGGAGCGGAACATCCGCGGATCGAGGCGATGACCGATGTTCTCGCCGGCGGAACTGGCGACGATCAGTCCGTCGCGGTCGGCCAAAGTCAGCGAGCGCAGATGCGGCAACTGGCGCTGGCTGTCGTCGAGGACCTGGGCGAGGCGTGGCGGGTCGGACAGTAGCGGTGCGGGCAACAGGCCAGGCAACGCCGCCAGGGTCAGATTGGTGAGCGACAGGCTCTGGGTCAGGTGGTCTTCGAGGGTCTTGCTCTGTGCCTCGGCGGTCTGCAGATGCTGGTCGAGAATCTCGCTGCGCAGACGCTCGATATAAAAAGCCGCGCCAATGGCCACCGCGAGCACCAGCAGCAGTTGCAGGCCCGCCAACAGCCAGACGAACCCGCGGGCCTGGTGGGTCATCGGCCGTCCTCGGCTGGCACCACCAGCACGATCGGCTCGAGCTGATGACGGCGCGCCGCGGCGAGCAGACGGCCATCGCGCTTGATCTGCGCCACGAAGCCGTCCAGGCGCTGCTGCCAGCGCGGATCGCCCCGCACCACGGCATAGCCGTACGGCGTCACATGGAAGGTGCCGCCAGGCTCGATCAGCCGCGCCCAGTCGCTGGTCGCCAGCATGCGCCGGCTATACGGGTAGTCGGTCATGAACACGTCGGCGCGCCCGGCCTGCACGTCCTGCTCACGCGCATGGGGCGTATCGACCACCCGCAGGGTCGCGTGCTTCAGCCGGTTGCGCATGATCGTTTCGTGCACCGTGCCGCGGCTCACGGCGACCACCGTGCCGGGGCGGTCGATGTCCGCCCAGTCCCTGAGGCGGCGATTGCCCTGGGTGGTGATGGCGTAGATATCGCTCGCCAGGTAAGGCTCGGTGAAGGCCAGGTGACGCTTGCGCTCGTCGGTGATCCCGACAGCGAACATCGCCACATCGCAACGGCGGCTGGTGAGGTCGGGAATCAGCGAGGCGAACGAGCTTTCCACAAAGCGCAGCGAGACGCCCAGGTCGCTGGCCAGGGCGCGCGCCATCTCGATGTCGATGCCGGTCAGCTCGCCGGTGCGCGGATTGCGGTAGGAGACGCCGTAGTAGTCCGGCCAGTAACACACCTGCAGCAGGCGGGTGCGCAGGACGTGGTCGAGCCGACTTTCTTCGGCGAAAGCGGCAGGCGACAGCGCCATCCCCAACAGACAGGCGAATGCCAATAGTCCGACGCGAATCACCGCACACCTATAGCGAGACGAGGGGTGCAAATGTTAGCAGAAAGATTTCTGACGCTCATATCCAAAAGTGACGGTTTTATAACGCTTTGGTATTAGGCAAGCCTTGCCGACGGGCCGCCTGGCCGGCACGCCCAGGCAGACGACGTGCCCGGCATGCTGCTCGATTCCGCCGAGACCGGGCAAGAACCGGCCCGTGACAGGCTAGCTGGCGCGTTCGCAGGTATAGTCTAGACAGGCCCGCGAACCTCGCCTTGGTCGTATCAGCGCTAGCGCGGTGTTGCGGGAAAGCCGGCCAAGGCTGCCGGCACCATCCACTGCTAAGGACAACAACATGGCCTTGTTAAGTTTTCTCGGCGCCATCCAGCAAGTCACCGGCTCGTGCTATCTGCTTGAAACCCACGACGGAGCGAAAGTGCTGCTCGACTGCGGCCTGCATCAGGGCCGGCGACAGGAGGAAGAAGGCAACCGGCTGCCGTTCCCGTTCGACGCGGCCAGCATCGACGCGGTGGTGCTGTCCCACGCGCACCTCGATCACAGCGGGCTGCTGCCGAAACTGGCGGCCGCCGGCTTTCGCGGGCCGGTGCACGCCACCGAGGCGACCAGCGAGTTGCTCGAGCTGATGCTGATGGACTCGGCCAACATCCAGGAAAAGGACGCCGAGTGGGAAACCCGCTGGCGTCAGCGCATCGGCAAGCCGCCGGTCAAGCCGCTGTACACCCGCCTGGAAACCGAGCGCCTGCTGCAACAGCGGCGCCCGCATGGCTACGGCGAGCCGTTCGAAGCAGCCCCGGGCATCACCGTCACCTTCCACGATGCCGGGCACATTCTCGGCTCTTCGATCGTTCAGCTCGACGTGACCGACTTCGGCCGCACCCGCCGGCTGGTGTTCTCCGGCGACCTGGGTAACGTGCACAGCCCGCTGATGCATGCACCGACCTACCTCGAGCAGGCCGATGTACTGCTGATGGAGTCCACCTACGGCGACCGCGATCACCGCAACCCGGACGAAACCCTCGAGGAACTGTCGCGCATCCTCGACCAGGCCCATGCCGATGGCGGCAACGTGCTGATCCCGGCGTTTTCCGTGGGCCGCACCCAGGATCTGATCTACCACCTCGGCAAGCTCTATCAGCAAGGCCGGCTCAAGCAGCAGGCGGTGTTTCTCGACAGCCCGATGGCCATCCGCGCCAACGACATCTACCGGCGCTTCTTCGACCAGCTGGATCTGCCCGAGCTGGCCGGCCACACCGCCGCGCCGAAGATCGAGAGCTGGCTGCCGGTACTGCGCACCACGCCGACTCCGGAAGAGTCGATGGCGATCAACCGCTTCAAGAGCGGCGCCATCATCATCGCCGGCAGCGGCATGTGCACCGGTGGTCGCATCCTGCACCACTTCAAGCACAACCTCTGGCGCCAGGAGTGCCATGTGGTGATCGCCGGCTTCCAGGCCGCCGGCACCCTCGGCCGGGCGCTGGTCGACGGTGCGCGGCACGTCAAGCTGCTGCACCAGCGCATCGGCGTGAACGCCCAGATCCACACCCTGGGCGGGTTCTCTGCCCACGCCGGGCAATCCCAGCTGCTGGACTGGGCCGGGCGCTTTGCCAACCGCCCCGAGCTGTATCTGGTCCATGGCGAACTGGACAAGATGAAGGTCCTGCAGCAGGCGCTGATCGAACGGCTCAACTGGAACGCACGCATCCCGGAACCCGGCGAGCGAATCGCACTCTGATGCAGGCACGTCCGCCCCTGCCCGCCACCTTGGCGGACAAGGGCGGTTACGTCTTTGCAAATCAAATACTTGCCCTTCCAGGGCACTGCTAACATTGTATGTACGGGCCTGGATCGGCCCGTCTATAGCGCATCGCGCCGATGCAGGACCGGGCCGCCTTCCACCACTCGTGGCCGGGCGCCGGCCGAGTGAGCGCAGCACACCGCTGCGCTGGCATCCGTAAAAGGAGAAGTTGTATGCCTTTCGAAGCGGACGAAATCCTATCCCGCCACTTCCAGACCAGCGGCCCTGACCTCGCCACGCGAATCGACGAGCTCACCGCCATGGTGGTCCCGGAAACCAGCCAGAACACCGCCCTCTACCGCGAGATGCTGCTGACCGTGGTGCGCATGGCACAGGCCGATCGCAGCCGCTGGGACGCCAAGATCCTGCTGCAGACCATGCGCGAAATGGAGCATGCCTTCGCGCGACTGGAACAATTCAAGCGCCGCCGCAAGGTCACGGTGTTCGGCTCGGCACGCACGCCTATCGAGCACCCGCTCTACGCCCTGGCGCGCAAGCTCGGTGAAACCCTGGCGCGCTACGACCTGATGGTCATCACCGGCGCCGGGGGCGGCATCATGGCAGCGGCGCATGAAGGCGCCGGCCTCGACAACAGCCTCGGGCTGAACATCACCCTGCCTTTCGAGCAGCACGCCAACGCCACGGTGGACGGCACCGACAACCTGCTGTCCTTCCATTTCTTCTTCGTGCGCAAGCTGTTCTTCGTCAAGGAAGCCGACGCGCTGATCCTCTGCCCCGGCGGTTTCGGCACGCTGGACGAGGCGCTGGAAGTGCTCACCCTGATCCAGACCGGCAAGAGCCCGCTGGTGCCGGTGGTGCTGCTGGACGAGCCGGGCGGCACCTACTGGACCGCGCTGCTGGAGTTCATGCAACAGGAGCTCTCGGACAACCGTTACATCCTGCCCAGCGACATGCACCTGATGCGGCTGGTCTACACCGCCGAGGATGCGGTCAAGGAAATCGACCATTTCTACCGCAACTACCACTCTGCGCGGTGGATCAAGGATCGCTATGTGGTGCGCATGAACCATGCCCTGACCGAAACGGCGCTGGCCCGGCTCAACGAGCAGTTCACCGACCTGTGCCTGAGCGGGGGCTTTGTCCAGCAGCCGTGCTGCGAGCTGGAACTCGACGAGCCGGAACTGCAGCGCCTGCCGCGTCTGACCTTCGTGTTCAACGGCCGCGACCATGGCCGCCTGCGCGAACTGATCGATCTGATCAACGATCCGCAGAACTGGGCCAACGGCCTCAGCTAAAAAAGCGCGCGGGATCAGCCGTCTGTGCCACGCCACAGGCGGCCGATCTGCTCTGCCGAAAACCCCCGATAACTCAGAAAGCGCGCCTGCTTGGCGCGCTCGCGGGCATCTTGCGGTGCGCCTTCAAACTTGCGCCGCCACACCTCGCGCGCCTGCTCCAGCCAATCGAAACCGCTCTGCGCCAGCGCCTGCTCGATCGCCGCGCGCGGCACGCCGCTTTGCGCGAGCTCTTCGCGGATGCGCAGCGGACCGCAGCCGGCCATCGCCCGCTTGCGGATGAAGCTTTCCAGGTAACGGGAATCGCTGAGCAGGCCTTCTTCGGCCAGGCGATCGAGGGCGGGCTCGATCAGTTCGGCGGGCGCGCCGCGCTGGCGCAACTTGCGGGACAGCTCGGCGCGACCATGTTCGCGCCGAGCCAGAAGATCCATCGCAGCCCGCCGCACCGCGGCGGGGCTGTCGAGTATTACCGGCATGGCTTAGAAATCGATCTCGGCGTCCGCGACGTCTTCGCTCATCGAGGCCGCGCCGGCCTTGTTGCCACTCACCAACAGCTGCTGGCGAATGCCCTGCTCGATGGCCTGGGCGATTTCCGGGTTGTCTTCCAGGAACTTGGCGGCGTTGGCCTTGCCCTGGCCGATCTTGCTGCCCTGGTAGCTGTACCAGGCGCCGGATTTCTCGACCAGGCCCTGCTGCACACCCAGGTCGATGATTTCGCCGTTGCGGTAGATGCCCTTGCCATACAGGATCTGGAATTCGGCCTGGCGGAACGGCGGGGCGACCTTGTTCTTCACCACCTTGACGCGGGTTTCGCTGCCGACCACCTCGTCGCCTTCCTTCACCGCGCCGATGCGGCGGATGTCCAGGCGCACCGAGGCGTAGAACTTCAGCGCGTTGCCGCCGGTGGTGGTTTCCGGGCTGCCGAACATCACGCCGATCTTCATGCGGATCTGGTTGATGAAGATCACCAGGCAGTTGGCGTTCTTGATGTTGCCGGTGATCTTGCGCAGTGCCTGGGACATCAGGCGCGCCTGCAAGCCGACGTGCGAATCGCCCATCTCGCCTTCGATTTCCGCCTTGGGCACCAGCGCCGCCACGGAGTCGACGATGATCACGTCCACCGCGTTGGAGCGCACCAGCATGTCGGTGATTTCCAGCGCCTGCTCGCCGGTGTCGGGCTGGGAGACCAAGAGGTCATCCACGTTCACGCCCAGCTTGGCGGCATAGTCGGGGTCGAGCGCGTGCTCGGCGTCGACGAAGGCACAGGTGGCGCCGTGCTTCTGCGCCTCGGCGATCACCGAAAGGGTCAGCGTGGTCTTGCCGGAGGATTCCGGGCCGTAGATCTCGACGATCCGGCCCTTGGGCAGACCGCCGATGCCGAGGGCGATATCGAGGCCGAGCGAGCCGGTGGAAATGGCCGGGATTGCGGGGCGCTCGTGGTCGCCCATGCGCATGACCGCGCCCTTGCCGAACTGACGTTCGATCTGGCCCAGGGCAGCAGCCAGGGCACGCTTCTTGTTCTCGTCCATTGGGAATCCTCTAGATCAAGGAGGCCGGAGGCCAAACAACTGTATAAGTGAACAGTATTAGAGCACAGCTTGGGCGTAGCGCCTAGTGGCCTGTGCGATCGGCCAGACCACTGCGACGACCGGAAGGCACGGCCTAGGGCAGGAGCGGACTGTGCCCGTCACACAGGCGCAGCAGACCGAGCAGGGCACGCTCGACCGTCTGCTGGCGCACCTGCTGCCGGTCGCCGGCAAGCAGCACGCGCTCGGCGTGGCGCCGGGGCCCATCGGCCCAGCCCAGCCAGACCGTGCCGACCGGCTTGTCCGCACTGCCGCCGCCGGGGCCGGCGATGCCGCTCACCGCCACGGCGAAGCGGGCGCCGCTGTGTGCCTGAGCACCCTCGAGCATGGCCTCGACCACTTCACGGCTGACCGCGCCGACCTGTTCGAACAATGCCGGCGGCACGCCGAGCTGGCGGGTTTTTTGCGCGTTGGAATAGGTGACGAAGCCGACCTCGAACCAAGCCGAACTGCCGGCAATGCGGGTGATGGCTTCGGCGATGCCGCCGCCGGTGCAGGATTCGGCGGTACAGACGCAGGCATCGAGCTGCGCGAGCGCCGCGCCGAGTCGGGCGGCCAGTTCGGTCAGGTGGTCCATGGGCGCGGTTGCCGGCTATCTGGAAAGCGGCAAACGATAGAGCGCCATCCCGGCGCTGTCGAGCGAGGCCGGCCAGCACCTGACCGACCCTGCCCGACACTCAGCGAAACAGACCCTGCTTCTCGTCCTCGACGACCTGCCCGGTCCTGCCGTCGATCTTGAACTTGTACTTCTCGCCGTCCTGCTTGTAGCCCTCGCCTTCCCAGTTGTCGTCGTCCACCTCGATCTCCGTGATCGTGGTGTAGCCGGCCTGCTGGGCCGCCTGGATCGCCTGCTCGATCGGAATCCAGTCCTCGCCGGGGCGATCCGCCAGCACCGCGCCACAAACCAGCAACGCCGCACCGGCGCACAGTGACGTCAAAGTCTTTTTCATGAAGCCTCCGGTTTTCTGGTGAGTTCACCGGATTGGGCAAGCGCCCGCCTGCCGGGGTTCCGGTTGCCTTGGCGCGGTGGGCGAACGGTCGACGTGGTAACCTTCGCCGCTTTCGCTGCCGCGCCCCGCCAAGCGCCAGGCCCGGCACCAGACCGACGTTTTTCCCCAGGCGACCGATGGCCAAAGACACTTCCGACCTCTCTGCCCACACCCCGATGATGCAGCAGTACTGGGCGCTCAAGCGCGACTACCCGGACCAGCTGATGTTCTACCGCATGGGCGACTTCTACGAGCTGTTCTACGAGGACGCCAAGCGCGCCGCCGCATTGCTCGACATCACCCTGACCGCGCGCGGCCAGTCCGCCGGCAAGGCGATTCCCATGGCCGGCATCCCCTTCCATTCCGCCGAGGGCTACCTGGCGCGGCTGGTCAAGCTCGGCGAATCGGTGGTGATCTGCGAGCAGATCGGCGACCCGGCCACCAGCAAGGGCCCGGTGGAACGCCAGGTGGTGCGCATCATCACCCCCGGCACGGTGAGCGACGAGGCGCTGCTCGACGAGCGCCGCGACAACCTGCTGGCCGCGGTGCTCGGTGACGAACGGCTGTTCGGCCT
Source organism: Pseudomonadaceae bacterium (assembly GCA_030602315.1). Taxonomy (GTDB): domain Bacteria; phylum Pseudomonadota; class Gammaproteobacteria; order Pseudomonadales; family Pseudomonadaceae; genus Azomonas. The sequence goes on from JAUVZY010000011.1 coordinate 26,769, forward strand.
TGCGGTGCTGGACATCACCAGCGGGCGCTTTTCGGTGCAGGAGCTGTCCGGCTGGGAGACCCTGCTGGCCGAGGTGGACCGCCTCAATCCGGCCGAGCTGCTCTACCCCGACGACTGGCCCGCCGGCCTGCCGCTGGAGAAACGCCGTGGCGCCCATCGCCGCGCGCCCTGGGATTTTGACCGCGACAGCGCCTTCAAGGGCCTCTGCCAGCAGTTCGGCACCGCCGACCTCAAAGGCTTCGGCTGCGAAAAGCTGACCCTGGCCATCGGCGCCGCCGGTTGCCTGTTGGCCTATGCCAAGGAAACCCAGCGCACCGCCCTGCCGCACCTGCGCAGCCTGCGCCACGAGCGCCTGGACGACACCGTGGTGCTGGACGGCGCCACCCGGCGCAACCTCGAGCTGGACGTGAACCTTTCCGGCGGGCGCGACAACACCCTGCAATCGGTGGTCGACCGCTGCCAGACCGCCATGGGCTCGCGCCTGTTGACCCGCTGGCTGAACCGCCCGCTGCGCGATCGCGCCGTGCTCGAAGCCCGCCAGGACGCGATCACCTGCCTTTTGGAGCACTACCGCTTCGAGCAGATCCAGCCGCTGCTCAAGGACATCGGCGACATCGAACGCATCCTCGCCCGCATCGGCCTGCGCAACGCCCGCCCGCGCGATCTAGCGCGCCTGCGCGATGCGCTGGCCGCCCTGCCCGGCCTGCAGGTGGAAATGCAGAGCCTGGTCGCCCCGCACCTGGGCGAGCTGGCGGTCAGCATCCGCACCTACCCGGCGCTGGCCGACCTCCTGGCACGGGCGATCATCGACAACCCGCCGGCGGTGATCCGCGACGGCGGCGTGCTCAAGACCGGCTACGACGCCGAGCTGGACGAGCTGTTGTCGATCAGCGAGAACGCCGGCCAGTACCTGATGGACCTGGAAGCGCGCGAGAAGGAACGCACGGGCCTGGCCAACCTCAAGGTCGGCTACAACCGCGTGCACGGCTACTTCATCGAGCTGCCGACCAAGCAGGCCGAATCCGCCCCGGCCGACTACATCCGCCGCCAGACCTTAAAGGGCGCCGAGCGCTTCATCACGCCCGAGCTCAAGCAGTTCGAGGACAAGGCGCTGTCGGCCAAGAGCCGCGCCCTGGCCCGGGAAAAGGCGCTGTACGAGGCGCTTTTGGAAACGCTGATCGGCGAACTGGCGCCGCTGCAGGAAACCGCCGCCGCGCTGGCCGAGCTGGACGTGCTGAGCAACCTGGCCGAGCGCGCGTTGACCCTCGACTTCAACCGCCCGCGCTTCGTCGACGAGCCCTGCCTGAAGATCGACCAGGGCCGCCACCCGGTGGTCGAGCAGGTGCTGGACACGCCCTTCGTCGCCAACGACCTGAACCTGGACGATGCCACCCGCATGCTGGTGATCACCGGGCCGAACATGGGCGGTAAGTCCACCTACATGCGCCAGACCGCGCTGATCGTGCTCTTGGCGCAGATCGGCAGCTTCGTCCCGGCCAAGGGCTGCGAGCTGTCGCTGGTCGACCGCATCTTCACCCGCATCGGCTCCTCCGACGACCTGGCCGGCGGGCGCTCCACCTTCATGGTGGAGATGAGCGAGACGGCCAACATCCTGCACAACGCCAGCGACAAGAGCCTGGTGCTGATGGACGAAGTGGGCCGCGGCACCAGCACCTTCGACGGCCTGTCGCTGGCCTGGGCGGCCGCCGAGCACCTGGCGAAACTGCGCGCTTTCACCCTGTTCGCCACCCACTACTTCGAGCTGACGGTGCTGCCGGAAAGCGAGCCGGTGGTGGCCAACGTGCACCTCTCGGCCACCGAGCACAACGAGCGCATCGTGTTCTTGCACCACGTGCTGCCGGGGCCGGCCAGCCAGAGCTATGGCCTGGCCGTGGCGCAGCTGGCCGGCGTGCCCGGCCCGGTGATCAGCCGCGCCCGCGAGCATCTGGCCCGGCTGGAAACCACCAGCCTGCCGCACGAGCTACCGAAAACCGCGCCCGGACAACCCGCCGCGCCACAGCAAGCCGATCTGTTCGCCGCCCTGCCGCACCCGGTGATCGAGGAGCTGTTGCGGATCAGCCCGGACGACCTGAGTCCACGTGCCGCACTCGAACTGCTATACAGCCTCAAGGCGCGGCTCTGACTTGTGAAAAAAAGCTGATAGAATCGCGCGATTTTTCGGACGCCCGCCTGCCTGAGCGGCGCGACCGCACTGACCGGGGCGCCGCAGTAGCGCCCCGACATTGAGGAGAGACCCGCATGACCTTCGTCGTCACCGACAACTGCATCAAGTGCAAATACACCGACTGCGTGGAAGTCTGCCCGGTGGACTGCTTCTACGAAGGCCCGAACTTCCTGGTCATCCATCCCGACGAGTGCATCGACTGCGCGCTCTGCGAGCCGGAGTGCCCGGCCCAGGCGATCTTCTCCGAAGACGAGGTGCCGGAAGATCAGCAGGAGTACATCGAGCTGAACGCCGACCTCGCCGAAGTCTGGCCGAACATCACCGAGAAGAAAGACGCCCTGCCGGACGCCGAGGAATGGGACGGCGTGAAGGACAAGCTGCAGTACCTGGAGCGCTGATCGAGCGCCCTCATCTGCCGCTAACGATGCCCGCACCTGCGGGCATCGTCGTTTTCAGCCGGCCGTTTTAGCGGTTCTGCTGGATCGTCGGATCTTCGGGCAACACCAGCGGGTCGCTGTCGTCCACCGGATCATCGCGCACCAGACTCTCCTCATACTCAAGCTCTTCCGGGTCGCGGTCCGGGTCTTCCTGGTCGATGAGGCGGTCGTCGGGATGTACAGCCATCGCTCTTCTCCTGCTGTTGGCCTGCGCCGCAAAGGCGACTGGGGGAGTACGCCAGGGTTGGAGTGCGACATCGGCATGATGTTCGCCAGATTGCCCTGCATCGGCCGCAGCGCAGCGCTGAACTTGCCACCACGGCAGGCGCTCTATCGATGAGCCATACCGTGCAGGGAGTGAGCGCGTGCCGACATTGGATGACGACTTCAACCGTCTGCATCTGCCCAGACGAGACAGGCTGATCCAGCGGACGGCCTGGCACCTGGAGTGCCTGAGCTGGCTGGCGCTGGCGTTCCTGCTGCCGTTTGCGCTGCTCGGCCTGCTCAAGCACGGCCCGCTCGGCTGGGGCGAAAGCAGTGCCACCAGCGGCCCGCTGCAACTGCAATACCGGCGCCTGCTGTTCGACGACACCGCCAGCCCGTTGCGCGTGCGCCTGCGCACCGATGAGCGCGGCGAAGCGTGGCTGAGCCTTGCCGGCCCGCTGGCCCGGCGCACGCTGATCACCCAGCTGAACCCGGCGCCGGCGCTTATCGAACACCGAGACGGCCGCCTGCGCCTGCTCTACCGCGGCCTGCCGCGCCAAGCCCTGCAGGTAGAACTCAAGGTGCGCCCGCCCGGCCCCGGCCTGACCCACGCGCACGTGGAACACGACGGCGGGACCGCCACACTGCGTCAGCTGGTGCTGCCCTGAGCCGCCTCAGGCGGGGCGCTGGCGACCGCCGGCGTTGGCCGCGGCCACACGCGGGCGCCGATCGCTGGCCTGGCCCTTGTCCTGCAGGTGACGGATGGTGCGCTTGAGGCGCGCCACCTTGTCCTCCAGCTGGCTCACCTTGCGGACATTGAAATAGAAACCGAGGGCAAAGCCGGCGCCGGCGAAGACCAGCGCGCACAACAGCAGGATGGTTTGGATCTGGCTGCTCATAAGCGTCTCGTTCCGCCGCCGAGTGGGTTCGGCTGTCTGACCGGCGATACGCAAGGCGCGTTCCGCGCCCCGCCGAACTCTGCGCCCGCGTGTTCGTCCCACCTAGCGAACCCTATGGCGGGAGATCACGCATGGCGATGTTCGATACACGGGGGATCGGGGCCGGCACCCTGATAAAAAGCACCTTCAAGGAATTCAGCGAAGACGACATGTCCATCTATGCCGCAGCCCTGTCCTTTCACGGGTTGCTGTCGTTGTTTCCGTTCGTGCTGTTTCTGGTCGCGCTGATCGGCTTTCTCGACCTGCAACAGTTCTTCGACTGGATGCGCGAGCAGGCGGCGCTGCTGTTGCCGGCCAACGCCATGCAGCAGATCGACACGGTGATCGAGGAAGTGCGCAGCTCCCAGGGTGGCCTGCTGTCGGTGGGCGCGCTGCTGGCGCTGATCTCCGCTTCCAAAGGCGTGCGCACACTGATGCACGCGCTCAATGTCGCCTATGACGTGGAGGAGGAGCGCTCAGGCTGGAAGCTGTTTCTGCTCTCGCTGGTCAACACCATCGGCCTGGCCGTGATGCTGCTGGCGGCCGCCGCACTGATGCTGATGGGGCCGCAGATCGTCGAATGGCTGGCCGGCCAGATCGGCCTGCGCGAGCTGTTCGTCACCCTCTGGACCTGGCTGCGCTGGCCGGTCGCCATCGTGCTGCTGATGCTGGCCGTGGCGGTGATCTACTACGTGGCGCCGGACGTGGAGCAGAGATTCCGCTTCATCACCCCAGGCTCGGTGATCGCCGTGCTGGTGTGGATTCTCGCCTCGCTGGCCTTCGGCTTCTATGTGCAGAACTTCGGCGACTACAACGCCACCTACGGCAGCATCGGCGCCATCATCGTTCTGCTGTTGTATTTCTACATCTCGGCGCTGGTGCTGCTCTTGGGCGCCGAACTGAACGCGGTGATCGAGCACGCCTCGGTCGAGGGCAAGAACAAGGGCGAGAAAGAGGTCGACTGAAGGCAAGCCGGCGAACCGAGGCTGACCGGCCAGGGTCCATTGGAGGTCGTCAGCAGCGGTGATCGACGGCGATCTACCGGAGAAGCCACCTTGCATATCGCCGATATGACCATGTTCTACGCCACCGCCAGTGGTGGCGTGCGCACTTATCTGGACGCCAAGCATCGCCGGCTGAAGCTTTATCCGGGCGTCCGCCACAGCGTGCTGGTGCCCGGCCGGCGCTATGCCCACGAGGCCGGCCTGCACAGGGTGCCGGCGCCGTTGCTGCCGTTCAGCCGTGGCCACCGCTTTCCGCTGCGCCGCGCGCCGTGGCGCGATCTGCTCCAGGCCCTGCGCCCGGAGCTGATCGAGGTCGGCGACCCGTATGTCACCGCCTGGGCGGCACTGGATGCCGGCCGGCGCCTGGGCATCCCGGTGGTCGGCTTCTACCATTCCGACCTGCCCCTGCTGGCCAGTAACCGCTTCGGCCAGTGGGCAGGACGGCGCTGCGATCCCTACGTGGTCAAGCTCTACCGCCAGTTCAACCGCGTCCTCGCCCCCAGCACGGTGGTGGCCGACAAGCTCGAAGCGCTGGGCCTGCAGAGCGTATTCATCCAGCCGTTGGGCGTGGACCTTGACCTGTTCAATCCGCAGCACTGCGACGACACCCTGCGCCAGCGCCTGCGCCTGCCGGACCACACCCGCCTGCTGGTGTACGCCGGGCGCGGCGCCCGTGAAAAGAACCTGCCAGTGCTGCTGGAAACCATGCGTCGGCTCGGCGCGCCCTACCACCTGCTGCTGATCGGCTCGGGCATGCCACGCCGGGTGCCGGCCAATGTCAGCGTGCTGCGCCGCTTCTGCCCGGCGCAGGAAGTGGCCCGCCTGGTAGCCAGCTGCGATGTGTTCCTGCATGCCGGCACGCAGGAAACCTTCGGCCTGGTGGCGCTGGAGGCGATGGCCTGCGGACTGCCGGTGGTCGCCGCCAACGCCGGCGCACTGCCGGAGATCGTGCCGTTCTTCGCCGGACGCGTATGCGAGCCGTTCGATCCGGCGTCCATGGCCGCCGCGGTGCGCGAGGTCTACGAGGCCGACCCCTACCTGCTGGGCCGCAAGGCACGCCAACACGTCGAAGCGCACCACGCCTGGGATGCGGTGGTCGCCGGGCTGATCACCCACTATCAGGCAGTGCTGGGCTCGGTCGAGCTGCCGGTCGCGGTACATGGCTGAACGCTCGGTCGTCATCGAACTGCATGACGTGACGCCCGCCAGCTGGTTCGATTACCACGAGTTCGTCGCCCAGCTGGACGCCCTCGGCCCACTGCCGCTCAGCTGGCTGGTGGTGCCTGACTTCCACCGCCGCACCCCGCTCGAGCGCGCCCCCACCTTCTGCCGTGCCCTCGAAGCGCGACTGGCGCGTGGTGACGAGCTGCTGCTGCACGGCTACGCCCACGCCGACGAAGCCGCCCCGCCGCGCACGCCGAAGGACTGGCTGCGGCGCCGGCTGTACACCCACGAAGGCGAGTTCGCCGCCCTGGACGAAGCCGAAGCGGCGCGGCGCATCGCCGCCGGTCAGGCGCTGTTCGAGCGACTCGGCTGGCCGCTGCACGGCTTCGTCGCCCCCGGCTGGCTGCTCGGTTCGGGCGCCCGCCGGGCGCTGGCCCGCTCGGGCCTGGCCTACACCAGCGACCGACAGGCCCTACTGCGCCTGCCGCAGTTCGAATCGCTACCGGCACCGGCGCTGGTCTGGAGTGCCCGCAGCGCCGCCCGCCGTGTGCTCTCGCAGATCTACTGCGCGCAGCTGCTCGAACGACACCGCAAAAGCCCCGTGCTGCGGCTGGCGCTGCATCCGGCTGACCTGCGCCACCAGCAGGCGCGCCGCTACTGGCTGATCACCGTCGAACGCCTGCTCGCCGACGGACGCCGCGCCCGTACCTGCGCCGCGTGGCTGGGCCAGCGATCGGCAGCGGCCTCGGCAGCATGAGCCGCGGGCTCTGGCTGCTGGCCGGCGCACTGCTGGTCGCCCTGTTGGTGCCGCTGCTGCTCGGCGGCAGCGGCCTGTTCGGGCGGCTGGCGAACTTCCCGGCGGACCTGCTGCTACTGATGCTGGGCATGGTGCTGCTCGGCTGGCTGCTCAACAGCCTGCGCCTGCAGTTGCTGCTGGGCCCACGGCGCCCGCCGCCGTTGCGCGCCTTCGGCATCGTTATCGCCACCGAATTCGCCATCTGCGCGACCCCCGCCGGCGCCGGCGGCGCACTGACCATGATGGTTCTACTGATGCGCCAAGGCATCACGGCCGCGCGCGGCACGGCGGTATTTGCCGTCGAGCAGCTGTGCGACCTCGCATTCTTTGCCTGTGCACTGATCGGCGTGCTGTTCTACGCCATGACCCATGCCGTCAGCACCCGCCTCGCCGGCCTGCTGGCGCTGGCCGCGTTCCTGATGATCGGCGCGCTGGTGCTGCTGGCGCTGCTCGGACGCTTCCATCGCCAGGTGTTTCGCTTCAACGGCTGGCTGATCGGCCGACTCGGCGCCAAGCCTCGCTTCAAGCGGCGCTGGGCCAGACGCCTGCTGGGCTTTCGCAACGCGCTGGGCGAGTCGCTCAGCCTGCCGTGGGCGATCCTGCTCGGCGTGTTCGCCCTCACCGTGATCCACTGGCTGCTGCGCTACAGCGTGCTCTACCTGACCCTGCGCGGGCTGGGCAGCGAGCTGGCCTGGGCCTGGACCTTCGTGGTGCAGATCCTTGCCCTTACCGCCGGCCAGTTCAGCCTGCTGCCGGGAGGCGCCGGCAGCGCCGAGCTGGCCGCCGCCGCCCTGCTCGCGCCACTGGTCGGCAAATCGTCCAGCGCAGCGGCCATCGTCATCTGGCGCTTCGTCACCTACTACTTCTACCTGATCGCCGGAGCGCCGGTGTTTCTGCACCTGGCCGGCCGACCGCTGCTGCGCAAGCTGGTTCGTACACGCCAGCGATAACTGCCGAACGGCCGGAACGCTGTCAGCCCGGGCCAGTCAACCGACTGAACCCATCCCAAGAGGAGCGCTGCCATGACCAGCGGAACCGACAAGATGAAAGGCAACCTCAACGAAGCCATGGGCAAAACCAAGCAGGGCCTCGGCGAGGCAACCGACAACGAACGCCTGCGCCGCGAAGGCGAGCACCAGGAAATCCGCGGCGACGCCCAGCAGATCAAGGGCGATGCGAAGGAGCGGGTAAAACGCAACGTTGACGACCTGTGACCCAGGCGGCGCCCGGCCAGCCGCGCCGGGCGCCACGCGCCTACCGACCCGCGCGATCGTCCGATCGCCCGCCCACCGAAAGCCCCATCGGCTCGGCCACCCTGCCCTCACCGGCACCCGCGACAACGCACACCGAGCAACTTCGCGCGCCATCTCGCCATTAAAAAACTGCGCAAGAAGTTGCGCCGACAGTTATCGCGCAGCGAAGTTCAACAGGGCAGAAAGATTGGTACTACACGGGATACGCGCTAACGGACAGTTGGCGATAAGACAGGCCGACAAGGCGATCGCAAAGACCGCCTCGCCTGGAGATTAATGCACTAGTTGAACTTGACTTCGCGGCGCGGAACTTCGGTAACCAATGCCATGCCGGAGTCGGCGTACAGCCGGAAGGTGATCTGTTCGCCCTTGTCGATCCAGCAACCATCGGCCAACTTTTCCGCCTGGCCCGCGGACATGTAGAACGCCGCGGCGCGCTTGTGCCCCTGACAGGAAGCATGCGCGGCAGCCCCGTCGTAGAGGTAAATCACCCGGCTCTCGTTGGCCTGAACCGGGGTGACATGTTGACCAATCGCACTGTCGGCCTCGGCGGCGAAACTCTGCGAAGTGAATGCGAACGCAACGGCGGTAAATATAATATTTTTCATTTCGGGTTATCTGTTTCTTGGCTTCGTCAGTTAGCGAAGACGGTTGGAGTGCAAAGGCGCGGATTCTCTCGCGTCAAACACGACAATTCGTAGCGACTGTTTGGCAATCACGCGATCTTCTTCACGAAATTACGCATTTGTTCTGAGCGCGGCGTTTATTCGAAAAGTAACTGCGCACAATTTCTGGTCACGCTTTTGCGCACCGACATTGCCGGCGCCTCTTGAACAATGACCCTATCCGGGTAAACGCCATTGCAGGCGCAGTCTGGCTGCCCACGGCGGCAAGGTAAGCGGTGGCGGATGGACGACCCTGTCCTGGCGAACTCCATTTGAGCGGTGAAGGCGACGGCGGCGGACCGACCGGCGGAGAAAAAACGCAGACAACAAAAAAGGCCCGCATCGCTGGGGGCCTTTTTTTGTTATGGGTGGTGCCGGTGAAAGGAATCGAACCCTCGACCTTCTCATTACGAATGAGCTGCTCTACCGACTGAGCTACACCGGCAAACCGGCGCGCATTATCCGGGCTTGCGGGCGAGGACTCAAGCCCCGTGAAGCGCCCGCCAGCAGGGGCCGGCGGGCGCTGGGTGGGGACTCAGTGCGGACCGGCGGCGTGCTGGGTCTGCCCGTTACTGCGCTCCTGGCGCATCTGGGAGGCCACTTCCTCGGTCTTGGCACTGACCTGCTGGTAGCCTTCCTCGGCTTTCTGCCGCGCGCGCTCCTTCATCTGATCGCGGGTCTCGCCCATCAGCTCGTCTTCCCGACGGGTCGGTGGCAGGGCGGAGGCGAACAGCGCACCCAGCGCCAGACCGATGGCACCGAGGGCCAGCGGCTGCTCGGTACGCAGGCGCTCGTAACTGCTGCGGGCCCGGTCGGCACCATGGCGCAGACTTTCACCGGCATGGTGGGTCGATTCGCTGATGCGCATCCTGGCGCTGTTCACCGAGTCGCCCACCCGGGCACTGGCGTTGTGCATCGACTCGCCCACCCGATGGGTGGACTGGCTGACGCTGTCACGCATGTGCGCCGCACGCTCCTTGGCCGCACCGCCGGTGTGGGACAGCTTGTCGCCCACCGAAGCGTGCGGCGCCGTGGCGTCGTAACGCGGTGGCTGGCGGTTCTGCCCGGCCATCAGCCAGGCGATGCCGATGCCGGTCAACAGCGTAGGCACCGGGTTGGCCTTGACCGTGTTGGTCAGGTTGTCGAAGAACTCGCCGCCGTTGCCGCGGGCGTAGCCCAGCACCCGGTCCATCATCTCGCCGGGCGACAGCTTGTGCTCGAGTTCCTCGACGATGTGGCTGATCTCGGCGCGCTGCTGGTCGATCTCGCGTTCGAGGGTCGCCGGGTCCTTCTGCGATTCGATCTCGATCTGGTTACGGGTGCTCATGGGCGTGCTCCCTTACGGCTTGCTTGTCTTTCTGCATGGAGTGCATGGTGCGCTCGGGCTTGAAAGAGGTCGCGGTGAACTTTTTCTTGCCGGCCGAGACCATGACCAGGCCGACGATGGCGGTCACGCCACCGACAATCAGCGCGGCGAGCCAGGGCTCGACTACGTTGGCCAGGCCGAACACCGCCGAGAGCAGCAGCATGATGAAACCGCCGAGCAGCACCGCGCCGCCGGCGGCGACGCTGCCCACGCCGCGCTTGGTCGCGCGCACCGACTCGGTCAGCTCGGCGCGCGCCAGCGCCAGCTCCTTGGTGAACAGCAACGGCACCTCACGACTGAGCTGGCGCAGCAGGCCGCCGACCGAGTTGTCGTGCTGGTGCACGTTGCCGCTGGGGCGGCTGTACTCGGTGGAGCGGTTGTGGTCGATCTGGGGATCGCCGAGGTGCTCGGCCGTGGTGGCATTGACCGTACCCGGACGCGGGTCGGCATGTTGGGTCGGTGTCTTGCGTTGCTGACTCATGGCTGAAGACCTCCTTTGCCGTCACGGTTTACGTTGCTCGGCGTGGTGCCGGCATTGCGGATGCGCGGATCGCTGCGCGTGGTGACGCCGCTGGCCTTGTTGGTCGGGTTTTGCGTGGTGCTGCTGGTGGTCGCGTCCAGCGTGGTGGTGGTGCGCGTGGTGGTGCTGCTTACCCCTCCGGCGAGGGTGTCGGTGCGCGTGCCGCCGGCGTTGCTCACGCTCGCTGCGCTGGCGCCCGTCTCGCCCTGAGTCTGCCGCTTCATTTCGCCTTGACCGGCGCTATAGGTGTCACCCGGCGTGTGCGCGACCATGTCGCCCTGCTCGTGCTCGTCATGCAGCTCGTGCATACGATCACGCACCGGATGCCGCTCGTAATCGGCGGCGGTGTGCTGGCTGGAGGCCTTGGCAAAGCGCATCAGACCAAAACCGAGCGCCACGCTGCCGGCGATGAACAGGCCGGGGTTCTGCCGGGCGAGGCGGTTCACGTCACGAAACAGCTCGTCCACGCTCTTGCCACGCAGGTCGTCGGCAATGCGTTCCATGCCACCGGCCATGTTGGCGACGTAGCGCGACAGGCCGGGGCGGTCCCGCTCCAGATCACTGGCAGCGGCCTTGACGCTCTGGGCGACCCGCGCCAGCTCGTCGGCACCGGTGCCGCGGTAGCGCTCGAGCTGGTCCTTGCCGGCGTGCTTGGCTTCGTCGCCGGCCTGGCGGGCCTTGTCCTTGATGTCCTCGGTCGCGTGCATGCTGTCCGCCCGCTCGGAAGAGCCGGTCGACATGGAGGGACTCGTCCGTGGCTGTCCGCCATAACCTGTAATTTCTTCGTCGGGTCTCATCTTCTGTCCACCTTCTTATGGCTGGGTCGATGACCACGATTCCGTGGGATACACAGTTCGCCCCGACAACTTCGAAGAGGCCTTACCGTGCGGTTTCGTCGTACATAAAAGGTGACCCGACCCTAAAAACCGAGTTCCGCGCAAAATACCGGCGGATGACGAGCAGGCATATCAAGCAAGCGCTTGCTAGTTGCTCTTCTGCCATATAAACGAAGCGACCAATTGCAACTTGGCCAGCTGCGATGTCAGCAACGCTGCAAACTCTCGCGCATAAAAAAACGGGCCCGAAGGCCCGTTTTTTTGCATGTACCGCGATCGGTGGCTTACTTGGCCGGACCGATGGTGGTGCAGCCCTTGTAGCCGGTGTGCTTTTGCAGCACCGGGATCTGCGGACGATGAGCGCCGCTCTTGACGTCCAGCGACAGGGCGTACTCGCCCCACCAGGGACCGCCCGCCCAGTAGGTGCTGGGGATGCAGTTCTGGTTCAGGTAGGCCAGCAGGTTGTCGGTGGCCACCATTGCCGAGGAGGACCAGGCCGGCACGCCGTGCTCGCCGATGAAGCCGCGCAGGTTGTGGGTCTTGAGCCAGTCGACGAACGGCTTGACGCGACGCACGCCCAGATCCGGGGCGAACGTCTCGGACTTGTTCGCGTAGCTGCCCGAGTAGTCGTGGTCCAGATACATGTGCGCTTCGTAGACCAGCTTGTTGTTGTTGTCGCGCATCCACGGATCGCTGATCAGGTTGGCGTTGTGGCTGGCCCAGTAGAAGGAGTTGGACCAGCGGTCACCGGCAACGAAGATCCAGCGGTTCTTGTCCACGGTGCGGATCGCCTTGGACGCAGCCAGCGCCGCCTGCGGCCACTGGCCGTTGGTGCTGTGCGGCTCGTTCATCAGGCCGTAGCCGTAGACCGCCGGGTGGTTGATCACGCGCTGGGCGATCATCTTCCAGGTGTTGGCGAACTGGCTGATTGGTACATCGGTGGTTGCAATCAACTTGCCGTAGTAACGGTAGTAGTTGTGCATGTCCAGGATGACTTTGAGGTTGTACTTGTGCGCGTAATCGAGGGCCTGGACCATGCGGGCCACTTCGGCTTCGTTGAGCGCAGTGCCCAGTTTCGGCTGGATACGCTCCCAGCGGAACGGCAGGCGAATCAGCTTGAGACCCAGATCGGCATGGCGCTTGAAATTGGCCTCGCCCGGGTAGATGTATTCCTTGTTGTAGGTGCCCGGCAGGGTGTGGCTGCCGAATTCGGCGCCGGCGAGGTTCACGCCCACCAGGTGGATCGGGTTGCTCACCGAGGTGTTGGTGGTCGGGGTGGTGGTAGTGCCGGTGTGCTTTTCACAGGCTACGGCATAGGCACCGGCCAGAACGGTAGCGGCGGCGGAGGAAGCAACGATCGCCTTGCGAGCGCTGGAGAAGAAAGTCTTACGCATTTATATCTCTCCGAAACTTACTACTTCAAAAGCCGGAGCTTTTAAAAAGTACGGATGTGATCAACTGAAATTGAAAGAGACACTGCAAAAGCGCCGTATCTTTTCGCCTGAGTTAATCGCTGCGGATGACCCCGTAACTAGCGGGGCCGTCCGTGGCGTGGAGAGATTTATAAAGGGTTTCTCTGGCGATGGGAAACTTGATGTCGATTTCGCCGGCGCCAAAAACCCGGCAAAAATGCAGCGGTAATATCAGTTCGATAGCTTGATTGGAGAACTTGATATTAATGGGATATCACTCAAAAGCCCCATAAACCCGCGCGCTTTACACTTCGCCTGCAACATTCAGTAATTTCGACGCGACAATTTTTTGGTGATCCGCCCATTCGAGGCCGCACGCGACCGCCGGCCTCGGCCGACGAGCGGTTGTGACCAGCGGCCGTTTTTGCGTCCGGCTCTGCAAGTTCGCGCCAGCGCGCTTGCCAAACGACCGCCGTTTGCCTCAGGGCGCCAGCCCCACCCGCAGCAGTTCACCGCGCGCATCGTCGGTAAGCATATAAAGGAAGCCATCGGGCCCCACCTGCACCGCGCGGATGCGCCGGTTGCGCTCCTTGAGCAGGCGCTCCTCATGGGCAATGCGTTCGCCGTCCAGCTCCAGGCGGATCAGCGAGCGATCGGCCAGCGCGCCGATGAACAGGCTGCGCTGCCAGGCGGGAAAACGCTCGGCATCGTAGAAGGCCATGCCACTCACGGCAGGCGAGCGGGGCCAGACGTGATGCGGGCGCACGCTGCCCTCCACCCACTCGCCCTTGGCCTCGGGAATGCGCAGACCGCTGTAGTTGATGCCATGGGTCGCCAGTGGCCAGCCGTAGTTCTCCCCAGCGCGGGGCCGGTTGATCTCGTCGCCGCCCCGCGGGCCGTGGTCGACCGTCCACAGTTCGCCGGTCCACGGGTTGATGGCCGCCCCCTGCTGGTTGCGCAGCCCGTAGGCCCAGATTTCCGGGCGGGCGCCAGCGCGTTCGACGAAGGGGTTGTCTGGCGGAACGCTGCCGTCGTGGTGCAGGCGCACCACCGTGCCCTGATGACTGGCGAGGTTCTGCGCCTCGGCGCGGGCGTTGTTGTCGCCCAGGGCGATGAACAGGTAGTCGCCGGAGAACACCAGCCGCGAGCCGAAATGCAGCCCCTCGGACAACTTCGGCTGCTGCTGGAAGATCACCTCGAAGTTCTCCAGCCGGCTGGAGTCATCGCTCAGCCGCCCGCGTCCGGCGCTGGTGCCGGCCTTGCCGTCGATGCCCTGCTCTGCCCAGGTCAGGTACACCAGGCGGTCTGCGGCGAAATCAGGCGACAGCGCCACGTCCAGCAGCCCGCCCTGGCCTCGGGCGTAGACCTTGGGCACGCCACCCAGCGGCGCGGACAGCTGCCCATCGAGCCCCACAAGTCTCAGCCGGCCGGGCCGCTCGGTGACCAGCAGGCGCTTGCCGTCGGGGAGAAAGGCCATGCCCCAGGGGTTTTCCAGGGACTGGGTGATCGACTGGACCTCGACGGTCCCCTTCTCGCTGTTCAGCCGCTCGGTCTGGGCGCTGGCAAGACCAGGGCCGAGCAGCGCCAGCGCGGCGGCGGTCAGGGCAACACGCAACATGAGGCATCTCCTTCTTTGGGTACGCGATGCCTCTAGCCTAGATAACTACGCCGCCGCTGCCAGCCAGGCGCCGCTCAGGGTTGCGGCGACCAGTGCTCGCGCTTCTCGCCGCGGGCCACGGCCTGAGCTTCGTCTTCGCTGGCGAACGGCCCGGCCATGATCTTGCCGTCCAGCTCGACGACCCAGCACACCACCCAGGCGGCGCGCCAGGCCTGGGGGATCTCGTTGCTCTTGAGTTGTTTGACTTCCAGCTTCATCGCACACCTCCGCGCTCGGGCCTTTGCAGGTTGACCACGCCAGCGGGCGATTTTCGTCGCGCGGCCGCGGCCAATCGAAACGACAAAAGCGCGGCGCAGTCTACCCAGCAACCATCACCGCGAGAGCCGCCCGATGAGCCTGACGTCGCTGAGTCTGGACAATGCCATGCACCTTGCGAGCGAAGCCTTTCTGCCCTACGGCTGCATCACCAGCGCCAACCCGGACGACGACAGTTTCAGCCTGACGGTGATGAACGGTGCCGGCGAGGAAGTGCTGCGCGTCGCCGACATCACCCACGGCCGCTATTGCGATCCGGACCGGCTGACCCGCGAGCTGCAGCAGGCGCGGCAGGAGCTCGAGCAACTGGGTTGCCGGCTCGACCCCTGGACCATGCCGCTACTACGCGATGACGGCGTGGTTGCCAGTCATTAATGCCGGCGCGGCGAACTTTCACCGCGGCGCACGAGTCGTTAATCGTGTGCCCGAGTGCCCGCCTGCCGCGCGTTCGCACCGGCACGCTCCGATCAACCTAGGATGAGGGACGCCCATGGCCAACCTGGCACACGAGCCAGGCCAGCCGGCCCATGCTGCGCTGGACGACCTGTGGCAGCGCTATCAGCGCTGTCGTAGTAGCACCGAACGCATCTGCCAACCGCTCGAAATCGAGGACTACGTCATCCAGAGCATGCCCGACGTGAGCCCGCCCAAATGGCACCTGGCACACGTCACCTGGTTCTTCGAAGCCTTCCTGCTGACACCGTTTCTGCCGGGCTATCGCCCGCTGAACAAGGCTTACGACCACCTGTTCAACTCCTATTACGAAACCCATGGCCAACCCTTCCCACGGCCGCGCCGAGGCCTGCTTTCGCGCCCCGGCGTGGCTGACATCTATCGCTACCGCGCCCATGTGGACCAGGCGATGGGCGAACTGCTGAGCCAGCCCGGCGAGCGTGCGGCAGAAGTGGCGCGGCGCGCCGAACTGGGCATCCAGCACGAACAGCAGCACCAGGAGCTGCTGCTGATGGACATCAAGCACATCCTCGCGCAGAACCCGCTGCACCCGGTGTACCGCACCGACCTGCGCAGCCCGCCGCAAAGCACGCCGGACCGCCCGCACTGGCATCCATACCAGGGTGGCGTGAAGGAGGTCGGCCATGCCGGCGCAGGGTTTGCGTTCGACTGCGAGACGCCGCGCCACCGCGAATACATCGAGGACTTTCGCCTGGCCGACCGGCTGGTGAGCAATGGTGAATATCTGTCGTTCATGGCGGATGGCGGCTATGCGCGGCCCGAACTGTGGCTGTCCGACGGCTGGGCGCTGATCCAGCAGGCCGGCTGGCATGCGCCGCTGTACTGGCAGCGCGAGGACGGCTTCTGGCACGAGATGACCCTGGGCGGCCTGCGCCCGCTGGACCTGGCCGCGCCGGTCTGCCACATCAGCTTCTACGAGGCCGACGCCTACGCCCGCTGGGCCGGCGCCCGGCTGCCCAGCGAAGCCGAATGGGAGCTGGCGGCCAGCGACCGGCCGATCACCGGGAACCTGCTGGAAAGCGACTTCTTGCAGCCGGTCGCCCTCAGCGAGCCGGCCGCGCGGCCGGCGCAATTGTTCGGCGATGTCTGGGAGTGGACCGCCAGCGCCTATCGGCCCTACCCCGGCTTCAAGCCGCTCGAAGGCAGCCTCGGCGAATACAACGGCAAGTTCATGTCCGGCCAGATGGTGCTGCGCGGCGGCAGCTGCGCCACCCCGGCCTCGCACCTGCGCGCCAGCTACCGCAACTTTTTCCAACCCGCCGCCCGCTGGCCGTTCGCCGGTGTGCGACTGGCCAAGGAGATCTGACATGGCGTTGGCCATTCATTTTCATGAACAACCCTCTTGCGAACGGCAGAGCTCCCTGCGTGACGAGGTGCTGGCCGGCTTTTCCGCCTCGCCCAAGCAGATATCGCCAAAATTCTTTTACGACCGGCGCGGCTCGGAGCTGTTCGAGAACATCTGCCGGCAACCGGAGTATTACCTCACCCGCGTCGAAGAACAGATTCTCAGCCAGGCCGCCAACGAGATCGTCGAGCTGGCCGGCCCCGGTGCCGACCTGATCGAGTTCGGCAGCGGCGCCAGCCGCAAGGTGCGCCTGCTGCTCGAGGCACTGCATCCGTCCAGTTATCTGGGCCTGGATATCTCCCAGGATTTTCTGCTGACTAGCACCCAGCGCCTGGCGGCCGACTACCCCTGGCTAGAGGTGCATGCCGCCTGCTGCGACTTCTCCGAACAAGTCGAGTTGCCCGACGATTTCCAAACCCGCCAGCCCCTGGCCTTCTTTCCCGGTTCGAGCATCGGCAATTTCACCCCGGCGCAGGCCCGGCGCTTTCTATTCGAACTGCACCAGCTGTTACCCTCCGGCGGCAGCGCGCTGATCGGCGTTGACCTGGTCAAGGACCGCAAGATGCTCGAGGCCGCCTACAACGACCGAGCGCAGGCGACGGCGGCATTCAACCTCAATGTGCTGCAGCGCATTCGCAACGAGCTGCATGCCGACATCGATCCGACCCGCTTCGAACATCGCGCCTTCTTCAACGAGGCCGAGTCGCGCATCGAGATGCACCTGGTGAGCACCGAGCCGCAGGAGGTGCTGATCGAGGGCCGGCGCTTTCACTTCGATGAAGGCGAAAGCCTGCACACCGAAAACTCCTACAAGTACTCGCTGGAGGCGTTCTGCGGCCTGGCCCGCTCGGTGGGCTTCGACTGCATCGGCCGCTGGACCGATGCCGAGCGGCTGTTCAGCGTGCACTTCCTGCGCAAGCCCTGAGGCATCGGGCGTGCCGGAGCGAACCCCGGCACGCCCACCACTTCAGGGCAGCGTCAGCTCCAGGTCATCGAACACTTCCGGCGTCATCGCCGCGGTTCCCTTCTCGTCCAGCGCGCGGCGGATGCGTTCGTCGCGGTCCTCCAACAGCTGCAGCAGCCGCTCGCCTCGCGGCGTGAGCATGTAGTTCTCCGCCGTGCCGCCTTCGTCTTCCGGGCGCGGCACCATGAATTCGCCATTCACCAGATGCCCTTCATAGGCCGCTGCCTCGCCGCGCAGGGCGTCGAGATCAGGTAGTGGCTGGCCGGCGTCCTCCAGCTCCATGGCGAACTGTTCGGCGTACTGGCGCGGGGTGAAGTGCCGATAGGCCGACTGCTGCGCCTCGCGCAGCAACTTGCGCATCAGATCCCAGTTGTAGCTCATGCGAGTGGTCTCCCGTACAGGCGCCTACCGGAGCGGCAGGCGCTTTTGTGTTGGGACCGGGCGTACGGGGCGGGGTTCGCCTGCCAACGAGCGGGACGGCTGAACCAACCGGGACGGCCGGTATCCACCGAGAAACACCTTGAAGGAGTCCTGCCATGAAACGCCTGCCAGCCGTCTTGCTCGCGCTTCTATTCAGCCCGCTGGCGCTGGCCACCGCGCCAGCTGGGGAAACCACCGGCGCCTGTACCCCGGACGAGGCCAACCGCCTGGCCAGCGAAACCGCCGAGCGGGTCAACGAGATCCTGGCCAACGATCCCGAGCGCGCCACAGCAATCAATGCCGAGCTGCGCGAGATGCGCCTGAAGCGCACCGCCGAGAGCCTCGAGCACGAGTGCGAGGCTTACCGCACCCGCATGCAAGACATCGAGCGGGCACGTGACAAGGCCGGCTTGCCGCACGAGGATGAGGTCCGCCGTCCGGCGCCGCAGCACCCGGCCGGCCAGTAGTCAGAGCGGCTCACTCGCCGGCGGGCTTGCGCCGCTTGAGCGGGGCCAGGCCGTCCTGGCTGACCAGCGAGGGCTTGGCCTTCGGCGCGCGCTTGGGCGCGGCCTTCTTCGGGTCGGCCTTCTTGTCGGTCTTTTTCTTCTTGCTGCCGGCGGCCTTGCCGGAGGCCTTGAGGTTCTTCGGCCCCTGGTAATGGCCCTTGAGGCCCTTGATCACCCGACGCTCGAAGCGCTGCTTGAGGTAGCGCTCGATGCTCGACATCAGGTTCCAGTCGGTGTGGCAGATCAGCGAGATCGCCAGCCCGTCGCCACCGGCGCGACCGGTACGGCCGATGCGGTGCACGTATTCGTCGCCCGAGCGCGGCATGTCGAAGTTGATCACCAGGTCGAGGCCGTCGATGTCCAGGCCACGCGCCGCCACGTCGGTGGCCACCAGCACCTTCACCCCGCCCTGCTTGAGGCGCTCGATGGCCAGCTTGCGCTCCTTCTGGTCCTTGTCGCCGTGCAGCACGAACACCTTCACCTCGGCGGCGACCAGGTGGCCGTACAGCCGGTCGGCCTGGGCGCGGGTGTTGGTGAAGATGATCGCCTTCTGGTAGGTCTCGTTGGCCAGCAGCCAGTGGATGAGCTTTTCCTTATGCGCCGGATCGTCGGCGGTGATGATCTGCTGGCGGACGTTCTCGTTCAGCTCGGCGACCTGGTTGAGCATCAGGTGCTTGGGGCTTTTCAGCAGCTGGCCGGTCATCTCGCGCAGCGCACCGCCGCCGGTGGTGGCGGAGAACAGCCAGGTATTGCGGCGGTTGGCGCACTCACCGGCCAGGCGCGTGACGTCCTCGGCAAAGCCCATGTCCAGCATGCGGTCGGCCTCGTCCAGCACCAGCACCTGCACGTCGCGCAGGATCAGGTTGCCGGCGTCGAGGTGCTCCATCAGCCGCCCCGGCGTGCCGATCAGCACGTCGGGGATCTTGCGCAGCATGGCCGCCTGCACCTTGAAGTCCTCGCCGCCGGTGATCAGCCCGGCCTTAAGGAAGGTGAACTGGGCAAAGCGCTCGAACTCCTTGAGCGTCTGCTGGGCCAGCTCGCGGGTGGGCAGCAGGATCAGCGAACGCACGTCGCCCCTGGGCTTTTCCTCGCCGAGCAAACGATGCAGCAGCGGCAGCAGGAACGCCGCCGTCTTGCCGCTGCCGGTTTGCGCCGTGGCCCGCAGATCGTGCCCTTCGAGCGCCAGCGGGATGGCCGCGGCCTGCACCGGCGTGGGCTCGGTGAATCCCAGCTCGGCCAGGGCTTTGAGCAGACGTTCGTGCAGGGCGAATTCGGCGAACAAGGGCAGCTACCTCGGGTGATCCAATCAGGGCCGCATAGGTTAACCCGTCGCAACGCCGCTGGGTGAAATAGCACTATGCTTGAAGTGTCACCATTCGGCGGGGGCTCGCCCCAAGGAGTCGTCATGAACGCACCGTCTCGCCGTCCGCTGCTGCTCGGTGCCAGCCTGGTCCTGGCACTTGCCGGCAGCCACGCCCTGGCCGAGCCGAAACAGGCCGGGGGAAACGCCGCCAGCCTGGTTGCCGAGCAGGGCCAGCCGGAGCACAGGGGCCAGGCCGGCAAGCACGGCCATCCCGACAGCCAGCGCGGCAAACCCGACGACCGCGGCCAGCCCGAGCCGCGCTACAAGGCCTACGAGCACAAGGTCGGCGGGCCCTTCGGCAAGACCCGTGAGCCCGAGGTGAACGTGATCGAGGTGCGCAACATCCTGCTCGGCCATCGCCACCTGCTGGCACCGGTGGATACCCTACCGCCTGGCATCCGCATGAACCTCGCGCGCGGCAAGCCGCTGCCACCGGGGATCGCCAAAAAACTCGACCCCCGCCTGCGCGACCGTCTGCCCTACTACGAAGGCTACGAGTGGAAGCAGGTCGGCCGCGATGTGGTGCTTGCCAGCGTTACCACCGGCATCATCTACGCCATCTTGCAGGGCGTGCTCGACTGAGCGCTGGGCCTGTCATCGACTGGTTGCTATAAACGACAGGGATGTCGTCGCCCACCGATCGACCCGATCGATCGGTTCCCCGTCCGCCTTCTGGAGCCTCGAGTTGAAAACCCCGCGCGTGACCCTCGATCAATGGCGAACCCTGCAAGCGGTCATCGACCACGGCGGCTTTGCCCAGGCGGCCGAAGCGCTGCACCGCTCGCAGTCCTCGGTCAGCTACGCCATCGGTCGGCTGCAGGAGCAGCTGGGCGTGCCGCTGCTGCGCATCGAGGGCCGCCGCGCGGTGCTGACCGAGGCGGGCGAGATGCTGCTGCGCCGCTCGCGGCAGCTGGTCAAGCAGGCCGCCCAGCTCGAAGAGCTGGCCCATCACATGGAACAGGGCTGGGAGGCCGAGGTGCGCCTGGTGGTGGATGCGGCCTACCCCAGCGCCCGGCTGATCCGCGCCCTGACCGACTTCATGCCGCAGAGCCGCGGCTGTCGCATCCGCCTGCGTGAGGAGGTGCTTTCCGGCGTCGAGGACGTGCTGCTCGACGGCACCGCCGATGTCGCCATCAGCGGCCTGAACATCAATGGTTATCTCGGCGCGGAGCTCGGTACGGTGGAATTCGTCGCCGTCGCCCACGCCGCCCATCCGCTGCATGTCCTGCAGCGCAAGCTCAGCACCCAGGATCTGGAAGCGCACCTGCAGATCGTGGTGCGCGACAGCGGCCAGCGCCAACCGCGCGATTCGGGCTGGCTCGGCGCCGAGCAGCGCTGGACGGTGGGCAGCCTGGCCACCTCGGTGTCGTTCGTCGCCAGCGGCCTGGGCTTTGCCTGGCTGCCGCGCCACCTGATCCAGCGCGAACTCGCCGACGGCATCCTCAAGCCGCTGCCGCTGATCCAGGGCGCCATCCGCCGCCCACGCTTCTACCTCTACACCAACAAGGACAAGACCCTCGGCCCGGCGACACAGATTCTCATCCAGCTGATCAAGACGTACGATGCCGACCCGAGCGCCCCTGCACGGGGCTGAACCGATTGCCCACAACCTTAGGAAACACACCATGCTGAAACGACTTGCACTGGCTGCCTGTACGCTGCTGCTGGCCGGCGATCTGTTGGCGGCCGATGCGCCGCGGGTGCTGCTGAGCACCAGCCTCGGCGAGATCGAGGTGGAACTGGAGGCGGAAAAGGCGCCGATCAGCGTGGAAAACTTCCTGGCTTACGTGGAAAGCGGCCACTACGACGGCACCATCTTTCATCGCGTGATCCCCGGCTTCATGATCCAGGGCGGCGGTTTCACCGAAGACCTGGCGCAAAAGCCCACTCGCGCCTCGATCAAGAACGAAGCCGACAACGGCCTGCACAACGTGCGCGGCACGCTGGCCATGGCCCGCACCGCGGTGAAGGATTCGGCCACCAGCCAGTTCTTCATCAACCACCGCGACAACGCCTTCCTCGACCACGGCGCCCGCGACTTCGGTTATGCGGTGTTCGGCAAGGTGGTGCGCGGCATGGACGTGGTCGACCAGATCGCCCAGGTGCCGACCGCCCGCAAGGGCATGATGCAGGACGTGCCGCGCCAGCCGGTGAAGATCCTCTCCGCCACCCGCCTGTAACGCCTCAGGCCGCCGCTCGCCCGAGCGGCGGCCCCCCTTCAGTCGCGCCGATACGGCAGCGCCTCCCGGGCCGCCTCGACATAACGGGCGATCCCCTCTCTCTCCTGACGCAAGAAATCCGCCACCGCCGCGCGCAGGCCGGGGTGCGTCAGGTAATGCCAGGAGCGGGTGATCACCGGCTCGAAGCCGCGAATCAGCTTGTGCTCGCCCTGGGCGCCGGCGTCGAAGCGGCGCAGGCCCAGGGCGATGGCCTGCTCGATGCCCTGATAGAAGCAGGTCTCGAAATGCAGCCGGTCGAACTCGGCGAGCGATCCCCAGTAGCGCCCGTAGAGGGTATCGCCGTCGATGAGGCAAAAAGCCATCGCCACCGGCCGGCCATGCTGGCGGGCGAACACCACGCGGATCGCCTCGGGCATGCGCTCGGCCAGAAGGCTGAAGAAGGCGCGCGCAAGATACGGCGCCTGACCGCGCACCTCGTAGGTATTGGCGTAACAGGCGTAGACGAAGTCCCACTCGGCCTCGGTGAGCTGGGCCCCGTCTCGCCAATCGAAGGCGATGCCCTGACCGGCCACCTGCTCGCGCTCCTTGCGCAACTGCTTGCGCTTGCGCGAAGCCAGCGCGCCGAGAAAATCCTGAAAGTCCCGGTAGTCGCGGTTGAACCAGTGAAACTGGCAGCCGGTGCGCTCGAGCCAGCCGTCGCGCCCGGCCAACTGCGCGTCGGCCGCCGCGTCGGTGAAGTTCACATGCAGCCCGGACAGCCCCTCGCCTGGCAGGCCCGCGGTCAGCTGCTCCAGCAACTGCCCCGCGGCCTCGGCCTCGCCGAGCAGCCGCGCGCCCATGATGGGTGAGAACGGCACGGCGCACAGCAGCTTGGGGTAATAGGCGATACCGGCGCGCTGGCAGGCGTCGGCCCAGGCCCAGTCGAACACGTACTCGCCGTAGGAATGGCGCTTGCGATACAGCGGCAAGGCGGCCAGCGGCTGGCCGGCGGCATCGGTCAAGACGCGGTGCGCGGGCTGCCAGCCGCGACTGGCGGTGACGCTGGCGCTGTCTTCCAGCGCGCTGAGAAAGGCATGCCGCAGGAACGGCTGCTCGCACGGCAGCAGGCGATCCCAGTCGGCGGGGGCGATGTCGGCGAGGCGGGTCAGGGTGAGCGTCGGCATCGGCACAGTGTGCGCTGCACCCTGCACGAAAAAAACCCCGCCGAAGCGGGGTTAAACAGAGCACCACCTTGCAGCGATTCGCTTAGAACGCGTACTGCGCGCGGAACACCAGGCCGTCGCCGTCGTCGTCGCCGGCAGCGTTGCTGTTGACGGCGTTGTCCACCGCGGTCTTGACGTAAACGCCACTGAGCTTGACGTTCTCGTTGGCGTACCAGTTCAGGCCGATGTTGTGCACCTTGGCTTCCACGGCGCTGGTGGGCGTGAGGCCGACCACATCATGCTCGCCCTCGAGGTAGTCATAGCGATAGAAGACTTCCCAGGCGCCGATCTGCTTGTTGCTCGGCTTGATCGAGTCGAAGCGACCCAGCTTGTAGTCACGCGCTTCACCGGTGATGGTGTAAGCGATCTGGCCGTAGTAACCCTTGGCTTCGATGTCCTGGTAGGCCGCATCGGCCGCGTCCAGATCACGCTTGATGTATTCGCCCTGAATCGACAGCGGCCCCATGGCCCAGGCAGCCTCCAGGCCCCAGGCGGTATCGTCGTCATAGGAGCCGACCGGCTGGTTGTTGGCACCGGCCAGCACCAGACGGTTGCCGTTGGTGCCGGCGTCGTTGCCACCGGCGGTGGATACGCCACGCATGCCCAGGCGGCTGCGAATGCGGGTGTCGAGCGCGGTGTCGTCCAGGTTGCGCTTGGCGTAGTTCACGCCCAGGTGCAGAACGTTGCCGGCGGTGTTCAACGGCGCGAACACACCGCGCAGGTTCATCTGCTTGACGCTGTTGCCGTCCTCATCATTCTGATCCTTGGCATGCAGGCCGGCCGAACCGTACAGGGTCGGACCGAAGGTGCCGTTGACCTGGATGCCCAGACCGTTCTGGTGAGCGTTGGTCCAGTCCACCAGATCATAGGCGGCGGTACGCTCCTGGGCGGTCACCCACTTGGAGCTGGTGGCTTTTTCCAGACCGAAGTCGGGGTCGAAACGACCCATCTTGATGTTGATCGGGTTAAAGCCGCTGTACTGGATGGATGCCTCATCCCAGTAGCCGTCGTCAGCCGAGCCGGCGTTGTGGGAGAAGTCGTAGTTGAACTGGTATTTCCAGTGGGTGAAGGCCACACCACCGATTTCCAGGAAGGCACGGCGGAAGTAGGCCGCGTCGGCCTTGTCACCGTTTACCGTGTAGAAGCCGTCGAAGGTGCTGTAGTCGGCCTGCAGACGACCACCGACCTTGAAGGCGAACTGCTTGTCGGTGGTGCCGACTTCCAGACCGCCCTTGGTCTTGATGACGATATCGGCGCCGTCGGTGGTGACGGTGCCGGCGAAAGCCTGGGCCGATACGGCCAGAGCAAGTGCGCTGGCGGCAAAACCGGCGAAGTGCTTGCGAATCATCGAAATATTCCCCTTCTGTTTTGATTTGGAAACACGCCAGATGGGCTCCAGGTGTTGCGGGGAATCTTGGTCAGCAGTGATGTCAGTTAGATGGCTAGAAGATAAAAGTTTTGTGACATTCGGAACTTTCCCGGCCACTTGCAAACCCGCTCTAGATTGATGCTCCTGCCGCTTCGCTCGGTGCCAACCGGGGCCTTTGCGCATCACGCTGGACAAATTCGGCTATCCTGCGCGCCCCTCTCGCCGACTGTGGTACGACCGATGAAAGACGCCCTGCTCGCCCTGCTTCGCGCAATCAGCTCCGGCTGCATGGCCGATGACGATATCGAACGCATCGCCGACGAAGCGGCCCAGGCCTACGCCGACCCGCAGGCGTTTCTCGCCGCCAATCCGGATATCAACTACGACGACGACTTCCCCATTCCGCTGGGCGAGTGGGTGGTGGTGGGCAGCCTGCCCGACACCGTGCTGTTCCAGGCCGACAGCTACGAAGAACTGTTCGCCCAGATCGTCGCCTCGTTCGGCCCCGAGGTGAACTTCGTGCTCAAGCCCAAGCAGCTGGCCAAGACCGAACCGCTCAAGGCACTCAACCGTATTCAGGTGCAGCTCTCGAGCCTGTATCCGGAAAAGGGTGGCTATGTGCTGGTGGACTTCAGCGAGCCTTTGGACGACGAACTGCAGGCGGTGCTGGTCTACGCCTGCGATCTGGAGCAGGTGCTCAAGCTCGCGGTAGAAGTGGGCATCTACGCCGCGCCGGCCTACGAGTCCCTGCGCGCGGAGCTGGAAGGCTGACGGCGCAGCGGCTTGAGCAGATCGGCCAGCCCGTTGTGGTCGATCTCGTGCATCAGCGCCAGTAGCCGGCCCAGCTGACCGGGCGGAAAGCCTTCACGGGCGAACCAGTTGAGGTAGTGCCCCGGCAGGTCGGCCAGCACGCGGCCCTTGTACTTGCCGTAGGGCATGGTCTGGGTCACCAGACGTTGCAGGTCGTGAGGATGCATGGCTGCCGGGCGTCGGGAACGGGGCGCCAAGGGTGCCGCAGCGCAATGGGCGTTGTCCAACGCCGACAGTCGCCCCACCGCCCGGAGGCCGCCATGACCGAGCCCGACCGCCAGCGCCCCGCACTGGACGATGCCACCCTCGCCTTCGCCGAACGCGTGTTCGATGCCGCTCGTTGCGGTGACAGCGATTTTCTCGGCCAGCTGCTGGCCCAGGGCCTGCCGGCCAACCTGCGCAACCACGCAGGTGACAGCCTACTGATGCTCGCCAGCTATCATGGCCGCCTGAACACCGCCCGCCTGCTGCTGCAGCAGGGCGCCGATCCCCAACTGGCCAACGACCGCGGCCAGACCCCGTTGGCCGGCGCCGCCTTCAAGGGCGACCTGCCGATGGTGCGCCTGCTGCTCGAACACGGCGCCGATGTGAACCGTGCCGCGCCGGATGGCAAGACCGCGCTGATGACCGCCGCCATGTTCAATCGGGTGGAAATCGCTGCCTACCTGGTCGAACAGGGCGCCGACCCGCAGGCCGAGGACATCAACGGCGTCAGCCCGCTGGCCGCCGCGGCGATGATGGGCGCCAGCGATACTTTCGAACTACTACGAAAGCGTCATTAAAAAAACTGAGGATTCTCGACATCCGTCACGCCAGTGGCGCTAGACTCGGAGCCAACCCCCGCGTTTTTCAACGCGTCGGTGCAGATCCCAAAGTCACACGGACGGGACGGACATGAAGTTGCACTGGCTGTTATCTACCCTGCCGGCGCTGGGCCTGTTCACGCCCACCTGGAGCGTGCACGGCCAGGGCAACCCGCCATCGGCTCAGCGGCCGCCATTCGAAGACCCGCTAAGCACCGCCCTCGGCCTGGAGCACACGGGTGCGCCCAGCGTCGACCCGACCTGGCTGCTGCTGGCCCTGGCCCTGGCGCTGCTCGCGCTGTCCACGCTGTTCTACACCGTCCGCCTGAACCGCCGTCTGGACCAGGCGCTGCGCAAGAGTCAGCTCGCCGAGCAGGCGCTGCGCGAAAGCGAGGAGCGCCACCGGCTGCTCGCCGACAACGCCACCGACGTGATCTGGACCATGGATCTGCAGGGCACCATCACCTACATCAGCCCATCCGCCGAGCGCCTGCTTGAGCTGCCGCCGGAAAAGCTCACCCGCCATGCGTTCGCCAACTGGCTGAGTGCCGAATCCGCAGCGCTGCTGCAAGACCGCCTGCAACAGTTCGACGAGCGCCTGCGCGATGACAAGCCCATCGAAGACTTTCGCGCCGAGCTGGAAATGCATCGTCCCAGTGGCGAGCCGCTGTGGATCGAAGCCACCCTCTCGGAGATGCGCAACCGCAAGGGCACCTTCATCGGCTTGCTCGGCGTAGCCCGCGACATCACCCAGCGACGTAGCGCCGAGCAGCGCATTCACCACCTGGCCCGCCACGACCCGCTCACCGACCTGCCCAACCGCGCCCTGTTCAACGACCGGCTGCGCCAGGCGCTGGCCCATGCGATGCGCTATCAGCACCGCATGGCAGTGCTGTTCATCGACCTCGACCACTTCAAGCCGATCAACGACACCTACGGCCACGACGTGGGCGATCAGCTGCTGCGCATCGCCGCCGTGCGCATGCAGAGCTGCATTCGCACCACGGACACCCTGGCGCGGGTCGGCGGCGACGAGTTCGTCGTGCTGCTCAGTCGAATCGCCGATGTGCATGCCGCCAATCAGGTGGCGACCAAGCTGCAGAAAGTGCTGCGCGAGCCGTTCGATCTGGCCAACCGCCAGCTGCACATCTCCTCGAGCATCGGCATCGCCCTCTACCCGCTGCACGGGCTGAGCGAGCTGGAGCTGTGCAAGCATGCCGACGAGGCGATGTACCAGGCGAAGAGGCAGGGCCGCGACGGGATTCGCCTGTACGAGGCGGCGCTGCACTGAGCGCCGCCCGCCAGGCTCAGCGCATCAAGGGCGCACCTGGGACAGCGCGACCTGCTGCAGCGACTTGCTGCGCTGCTGCTTGTAATAACGCGCCTCCTGCGGGATCGGGCTGGCCCGGCCCGACTCCACCCAGTTGCGCAGGCGCGTCGCATCGCCAAAGCGCGAGCTCTTGCCATACGAATCGAGCAGCACCATGGCCATGGGCTTGTTCTTCACCTCGGCCACCATCACCAGGCAGTGCCCGGCGGCGTTGGTGAAACCGGTCTTGCTCAGCTGGATGTTCCAGCCCCCCTTGCGCACCAGCGGATTGGTGTTGAAGAACGCCAGCGCGTAGTTGGGCTTGCGGAAGAACGCATCGCCCTGCGGATGGGTGCTCATGGTGTTGATCGTCGGGTACTGCCGCGCCGCCTTGAGCAGGGTCACCAGCTCGCGCGCGGTGGACACGTTCAAGGCCGACAGGCCGGTCGGCTCGACAAAGCGCGTGTGGCGCAGACCGAGCGCCCGGGCCTTGGCGTTCATCGCCGCGACGAACGCCGCGTGGCCGCCCGGGTAGTGATGCGCCAGCGCCGACGCCGCGCGGTTTTCCGAGGACATCAAAGACAGGCGCAGCAGCTCGCGCCGACTCAGCTGGCTGCCGACCCGCACGCGGGAGAACACGCCCTTGAGCTCCTTGGTGTCCCTGATATCCACGGTCAGAAGCTCGTCCATCGACTGCTTGGCATCAAGCACCACGATGGCGGTCATCAGTTTGGTGATCGAAGCGATCGACACCGGCACATCCGGCAGGCTCGAATAGATTTCCTTGCCGGTGCTCAGGTCCACCACCATGGCACTGGTGGAGGCCAATTCGAGGCGCGACTGCACGGCAGGGGTCGGATTGGCCGCCAGCACGGGCGGAACAGGCATCAGCGCGGAGCAAAGAAGAAAAAGACTACAGACGGGTACAAGCGTTCTGGCGCGCATGTTGTGATGCTCATAGCAGGATTAGTGGGCCGCACATCTCAAATTTTAGCGAAACGCGGACGCTTCTGCCTGTTCCTATCGGCTCAAAAACAGCCTTCTGCAGCACAAGCCCCCTACAGCTCGTCGGCCTGTCTGCTGAACATTCCCCTGCCCGCCACCCACTAACTCTGCAGGAGCACTTTCGAGAGGCATCGGGACGCCGTGTTCCGCAGGAGCCAGCCATGAGCCCGCAAGAAAATACCGAACGTGTCATCCGTCACAGCCCACCGGCCTACAACGAGCGCATCTACCAGGCGATCGAGGCCTCCATCGCCTATCACCGCGAGCATCCGCAAGAGATTCCGGCGCGCCTGCGCGAGCTGGAGCGCGAATGGGACATCGAGCGCACGCTGGAAGCCAACGCCGCGACCCTGGTGCTGGCCGGGAGCCTGCTGGCGCTTTTTTCCAGCCGGCGCTTTCTCGCCGTGCCGCTGGTGGTGGGCGGTTTTTTGTTGCAGCACGCGGTGCAGGGCTGGTGCCCGCCGCTGCCGGTGATGCGCCGCTTTGGCGTGCGCACCCAGGCCGAGATCCTGCGCGAGCGCGAGGCGCTTGAAGCGCTGCGCCCGCTAGCCGAATGAGTGCGCCCGCATAAGGCCGATGGCGATCGACGCATGCGCGCGCACATCGAGCCGCTACCGCCGGTGCTGGCCGGACCGATCCTGCGCCGGGTCGATGCCCGGCGCCTGGTGCTCTGGCTGGTCGCCAGCCAGCGCCTGGAGATCACGCTAACGCTTGAAAGCGAAGCGGACGACATCCCACCGCTGCGGCTCGAGCGCGCGCTGGGAAGCGGCGAGGCGCTGCAAGTGGGGCAGCATGCCTGGATTCAGCAGTTCGACGTCGAACTCGAAGACGAGCTGCCGAGCGATACGCTGATCCACTATGACCTGCGCCTGCCCGGCACCGGCGGTGGCCTGGCCGACTGGGCGCCGCACCTGCTCTACCCCGGCCAGCACCAGCCAAGCTTCGTGCGCCGCGGCCGGCTCGACCACCTGCTGCACGGCTCCTGCCGGCGCCCGCATCACCACAGCCGTGACGGCCTGTGGCGGGTGGACCAGCTGCTCGGCGCCACCCTGCAGACGCCCCACGCCCGTCCCACGCTGCTGTTGATGACCGGCGACCAGATCTATGCCGACGACGTGGCCGGGCCGATGCTGGTGGCGATCCACCGGCTGATCGAACGCCTGGGCCTGTATGGCGAACAGCTGGCCGGCGCCCAGGTGGCCGACAGCGCCGAGCTGTACGCCCACCCCGCCACCTACTATCGGCGCGAAGACCTGCTGCCGGCCTACGACGCCCATGACCTGCGCGAGCGTTTCTTCGGCGGGGTGCGCAAGCCGGTGTTCACCACCGCCAGCGCGCAGAACCACCTCGTCACGCTGGCCGAGATGCTCGCCATGTACCTGCTGGTCTGGTCGCCACTGCCCTGGCGGCTGATCGAGCCGACCATGCCGGCGCTGCCCGAGCAGTTCACCGCGCGCTACCGCCGAGAAGCCCAGGCGCTCGAGGCATTCGTCGCCGACCTGCCGCTGGCTGCACGGGCGCTGGCCCAGTGCCCGTGCCTGATGATCTTCGATGACCACGATGTCACCGATGACTGGAACCTCTCGGCGCACTGGGAGGATGTGGTCTACAACCACCCATTCTCGCGGCGCATCGTCGGCAACGCGCTGGTGGCCTACTGGCTGTGCCAGGGCTGGGGCAACGCACCCGAGCTGTTCGGCGAGCTGCTGCGGCCAACCCGCACGCTGCTCGCCGAGGCGCTGCCCACGGGCCAGCTGCCGGCCGACGGGCAGGACCTGCTGATCGACCGCCTGCTGCTGTTCAAGCGCTGGCATTACTGCGTGCGTGGCCAGCCGACCTTGCTGGTGCTCGATACCCGCACCCGGCGCTGGCGCCGCGAGCATCACCTGTATCGCCCCTCCGGCCTGCTGGACTGGGAGGCGTTGAGCGAGCTGCAGAATGATCTGTTCGACGAATCGGCGGTGGTCATCGTCTCGCCGGCGCCGATGTTCGGCGTCAAGCTGATCGAGGCGATTCAGCGGCTGTTCACCTGGGCCGGCCATCCGCTGATGGTCGATGCGGAAAACTGGATGGCCCACCGCGGCGCAGCCAAGACCATGCTCAACATCTTCCGCCACTCGCGCACCCCGGCCAACTACGTGGTGCTCTCGGGCGATGTGCACTACTCGTTCGTCTACCGCGTGGTGATCCGCAGCCGGCCGCACGGGCCGAACATCTGGCAGGTCACCAGCAGTGGCATCAAGAACGAATTCCCGCCGCGCCTGCTGGACTGGTTCGACCGCCTGAATCGCTGGCTCTACTCGCCCCACTCACCGCTCAACTGGTTCACCAAGCGCCGGCCAATG
Source organism: Pseudomonadaceae bacterium (assembly GCA_030602315.1). Taxonomy (GTDB): domain Bacteria; phylum Pseudomonadota; class Gammaproteobacteria; order Pseudomonadales; family Pseudomonadaceae; genus Azomonas. The sequence continues at coordinate 57,577 of JAUVZY010000011.1, forward strand.
GAGATCACGCCCTATCTGCCGGATCGGCGCCAACATGGCGAGCGGGTGTGGAACGGCGCCGGCATCGGCCAGCTGCGCCTGGACGAGCACGGCCGCCCGCTGGAGATCCGCCAGCTCAACGCCGACGGCTCGGCGGACACCCGCTTTCTCGCCCCGCGCTGATCAGTCGAACGAGCCGCGCGAGCCGTCGCGCGGGTGGCAGATCAGGCGGGCGGTCAGGCTGGCATCGCCATGCTCGCCGCCCATCTCCAGCACCGCACGCTGGCCTGGCTCGATCAATCGCATCAGCGACGGCTGCAAGCCGGTATCCGCCTCGCGCTCGCCCGGCAACAGCTTGCACTGGATCGGCCGCTCGTCCTGATTGCTGACCATCACCGCCAGCGCCCCCTGAGCGACCTGGGTGCGACCATCGCTCTGCACGTCGAGCACCTCGACTTGCGCGGCGACGTCGTTGAGTTCGCTATCGAGCTGCCACTGGGCGCTAACGGACATCGGCAACAGCCAACCGGCCAGCGCCAGAGCGGCGGCCACAGGGACGTATCTCATGCAAACCTCCGCGCACGGGCTTTAGCGAGTTAGAAGAACACCGGCCCGGCAAGTTCGCCGCCCTTCCCCCCGCAACCGGGCGGGACGTAACATCAGCGCGGACATCCCTGGAGCCGCTGCATGAACCTCAAAGCCGTCGGGCTGGCCACCGGCCTGCTGTTTGCCATGCCGCTGGCGGCAACAGAAGAACGCCCGGTGCGTTTTTCCGTCAGTGACAGCTGGGCCATGCCTGTGGTCGACATCGAAGACGACAAGGCAGTGGATGGCATTCTCCCCGACCTCTACCACCGGCTGGCCACCCTGGTGGGCCGCGATGCCGAGCTGGTGGTCCTGCCGCGCCGGCGCATCGCCCAGGCGCTGGAGCGCGGTCAGGTCGACGCGCATTGCTATACCAATCCGCAATGGCTGGAAAGCACGCTGCCCGGCTTTACCTGGAGTGCGCCGCTGATGACGCAGGACAACCTGCTGATCGCGCGTCATGGCACGCCCCCTCTGCCAGCACTTGGCGAGCTGCAAGGCGAGCGCATCGCCACCGTGCTCGGCTTCATCTACCCGGTGCTCACGCCCTACTTCGAGCGCGGCCAGTTGTTGCGCACCGATATTCGCACCCAGGAGCAGGTGCTGCAGATGGTGGCCGCCGGGCGGCTGGACTACGGCGTGAGCAGCGCACTGGCGCTGGGCTGGTACAACCGCGGGCTGCCGGCCGAACAGCAGCTGCAGGCCGTGTCTACGATCAGCTCGACGCTGGTGGCTTGCGTGGTCAGCGAAGCGCCGCAGGTGCCGACCCAGGCGCTGCTGCGCGCCATTGTCCGGGTCAAGCGCGACGGCACCTTCGAGTCGATCCTCAAGCGCTACCGCTGAGGCTCAGCCGTAGCGCCTCGCCGCCTCGATGGCCAGGCCCGCACCGATCGAGCCGAACGTATCGCCCTCCACCCGCCGCGCCTGCGGCAACAGCTCGCCCACCGCACGGCGCAGCGCCGGAATGCCACTCGAGCCGCCGGTGAAAAACAGCGTGTCGACCGCCTCGGCGCGCACACCGGCATCCTCCAGCAAGCGCGCCACGGCACCCTGTACCCGCGCCAGGGCATCGGCGATCGCGTCTTCGAACAGTGACCGGTCCAGCGCCGCGGCCAACCCCGGTTCGATGCGCGCCAGGTCCACGGTGCGGGCGTCGGTGTCGGTCAGCGCGATCTTGCTCGCCTCCACCTCCATCGCCAGCCAGTGCCCGGCGCGTTGCTCGATCAGGCGAAACAGCCGGTCGATGCCGGTCGGGTCTTCGATGTCGTAGCGCATGCTGGCCAGCGAGCGCTGCGAGGCCGGCGCATAGACCGCGTTGATGGTGTGCCAGGTGGCGAGGTTCAGGTGGGTGGCGGTGGGCATCGGCGCCCCGCTCTTCATCCGGCTGCCGTGGCCGAACAGCGGCATCACGCCCTGCAGGCTGAGCTGCTTGTCGAAGTCGGTGCCGCCCACGTGCACGCCGCCGGTGGCGAGGATGTCCGCGCTGCGCTCGCTGAGCGCGCGCCGCTCGGGCGACAGGCGCACCAGCGAAAAGTCCGAAGTACCGCCGCCGATGTCGACGATCAGCACTAGCTCCTCGCGTTCGATCACCGATTCGTAGTCGAACGCCGCGGCAATCGGCTCGTACTGGAAGGAAATCTCGGCAAAGCCCAGCTTGCGCGCCACGTCCACCAGGGTGTCCTGCGCCTCGCGGTCGGCGGCCGGATCGTCATCGACGAAGAACACCGGCCGGCCCAGCACCACCTGCTCGAACTCGCGCCCGGCAATCGCCTCGGCGCGGCTTTTCAGCTCGCCGAGAAACAGCCCGAGGATCTGCTTGAACGGCACCGCGCTGCCCAGCACGGTGGTCTCGCTTTTCAAAAGCGAGGAGCCCAGCAGGCTTTTCAGCGAGCGCATCAGCCGGCCCTCGTAGCCTTCCAGGTACTCGTGCAGCGCCAGCCGGCCGAACACCGGGCGGCGCTCCTCGAGGTTGAAGAACACCACCGAGGGCAGCGTGGGCTTGCCGTCTTCCAGCGGCAGCAAAGCATGCTGGCCGGGACGCTGCCAGCCGACGGTGGAATTGGAGGTGCCGAAGTCGATGCCCAGGGCGCGGGCGGCAGCAGCGGAAGACATGCAGGGCTCCAGAAAAAACGGCCGGCCAGTCTAGAGACCGCGCTCCTGACTGGCCAGCCGTTTTGAAGGGCACCCGATCAGCGATTGACGATCAGCGCCGCGCGGATCATCTCGGCGCCGACTTCCTTCTCCACCTGCTGGTACAGGGGCGTCATCGCCTCGCGCCAGGCATCGCGCTGGGCCTGGTTGAGGGTGATCAGCCGGCTGGTGCCGGCGGCCACGATGCGCTCGCGCTCACGGGCATTGATCGCCTGCGCCTCGGCGTTCACCGCCTGGGTCACCTTGTCGGCGATCGCCTGCAGCTCGCTACGCAGCTCGAAGGGCAGCGCGTTCCAGAACGTCGCGTTGGTGATGAACATGTAGCTCATCACCCCGTGGTTGCTCTCGGTGATGTACGGCTGGAGGGTGTGAAAACGGTGGCTGGAGAGGTTCGACCAGGGGTTTTCCGCGCCCTGGATCTGGCCGTTCTTCACCGCCTGGTAGGACTGGGTGAACGGAACGTTCACCCCCTTGGCGCCCACCGCGGCGAACTGACCCTCCAGCACCGGCGACTGCTGGATACGGAAGGCCAGACCCTTGGCATCCTGCGGGTTGCGCAGCGGCCGGTTGGCCGACAGCTGCTTCATGCCGTTGTTCCAGTAGGACAGCCCGACGATGCCGTGATTGACCATCGAACTGAGCATCTGCTGGCTCGGCCGCCGGCGCTGGAAACGCTCCACCGCGGCCAGGTCGTCGAACAGAAACGGCAGGTCGAACACCTTCAGTTCGGCGTTGTACTGGCTCAGGTTGGAGAGCGTCGGCGCCAGCAGTTGCACCTCGTTGCGCAGCAGCGCATCGATTTCCTCGGCGTCGTTGAACAGGCTCGAATCGGGGTAGACCTCGACCCGCACGCGGCCGGCCAGCTGCTGGTTGACCAGTTTCTGGAACAACAGCGCACCGCGCCCCTTCGGGGTGTCCTCGGTGACCACGTGGGAGAACTTGATGATCAGCGGCTCTTCGGCCGCCTGTGACACGCTGGCAAACAAAGCCGAGGCCAGGCAAAGGCCCAGGGCTGCAGTCTTGAACATGAGGATTCCCTTTCCTTGTATCAGGCTTTTTGGCCCGTCCCGCTCCGGCCCGCGCGGGCCTGGGCACAGCAAGGAAAAAGACCAGGCACGCGACCGAATCAGGGCCGCAGGCGGCGACGGGACGCGCAGTGTGGCCAACGGCCGCAGCCAAGCCGAGCGCGGCGTGCGCGATCTGGAGCGGCACTCACAAATAATCGTTGGTCGAATTGGCAGCGGCGCCCGCCGCGAGCGACCGTTCGCCGCCGTTCGCACCAAATACGCGCACGGCGACGCCGGCTAGGCACTAGAAAAGTGCAAGTCGACGCTGATTGCGCACCAGATTGGTCAGCTCGGTACTTTCGAGCGCCAGCAGGGCATCGATCTCGGCTTCAGGCACCGGCCGCGACAGCAGATAGCCCTGGAACTCGTCGCATCCCTGCTCGCGCAGAAACTCGAACTGCGCCTGGTTCTCCACCCCTTCGGCCACCACCCGCTTGCGCAGGCGCTTGCCCAGCGAGATGGCCGCGCCGGCGATCATCGCCACCTCTTCCTCGTTCTCCACCCCGGTGACCAGCGAGCGGTCGATCTTGATGACATCCAGCGGGAAGTGGCGCAGGTAGCTGAGCGAGGAATAGCCGGTCCCGAAATCATCCATCGCCAGGCTCACGCCCAGCGCACGGAAGGCCTCGAGGATGCTTACCGCACGCTCCTTGTCGCCCAGAAAGACCGTTTCGGTGATCTCCACCTCCACGCACGCCGGCGACAGGCCGGTTTCCTCCAGCACATCGGTGAAGCGGCGCACCAGGTCCTGGCCGACGAACAGCACCGGCGAGAGGTTCACCGCAACCTGGATCGGCTCGGCGCGGCCCTCGTTCCAGCGCCGCGCGGCGGTGAAGGCACGGCGCAGGATGGCCATGGTCAGCGGCATGATCAGCCCGGTTTCCTCGGCGATCGGCACGAAGCGATCAGGACCGACCGCGCCCAGCAACGGATGGTGCCAGCGCGCCAGCGCCTCCACCCCGACCATCCGCCGCCGCCCGTCCATCTTCGGCTGGAAATGCACGTCGAAGCCGTCATGCTCCAGCGCCACGCGCATCGCCGCCTCCAGATTCAGGCGATCGTCGGCCAGGCGGTTGAGCTCCTGGGTGAAGAACTGGAAGTTGTTGCGCCCGCGTTTTTTCGCCTCGTACATGGCGATATCGGCGCACTTGAGCAGGTTTGCCGGATCATCGCCGTCGCCGGGGAACATCGATACGCCGAGGCTGGCGCCGACCTGGAATTCGCGCCCCTCGAGGATCAGCGGCTGACCGATGGCCTTGAGCACCTTCTCGAGCAGATTGATGACGGTGATCAGCCGGTAGTGATCGTTGAGCACCAGCACGAACTCGTCGCCGCCCAGGCGCGCCACGGTATCGGCCGGGCCGATGCAGCCGCGCAGGCGATCGGCCACGACCTTGATCAGCTCGTCGCCGGCCGAGTGGCCCAGCCCGTCGTTGATGAACTTGAAGTTGTCCAGGTCGATGAACACCACGCCCAGGTAGTAGCCCGAGCGCGCGGCCTTGGCCAGCCCTTGCGCCAGGCGATCATTGAGCAGGGTGCGGTTGGGCAGCCCGGTGAGCAGGTCGTGGCTGGCCTGGCGCTCGAGCTGCTGCTGGTAGTGCTTGCGCTCGGAGATGTCCTGCACGGTGCCTTCGTAGCAGACGAAATGGCCTTGGGCGTCCCACACCTCGTGGGCGTTCTCCGAGATCCAGAAGCGCGAGCCGTCGCGGCGATACACCTCCGACTCGAAGTTGACCACCTGCCCGCTGGCCTTCATCTGCCGCAGAAATTCGTTGCGCCGGTTGGGATCGACGTACAGTCGCCGGTCCAGATCCGACAGGTCGGCGATCAGCTCATCGGGGCTGGTGTAGCCGTACATGCGCGCCAGCGACTGGTTGGCGGCCAGGTAACGGCCGCTGCGGGTGGACTGGAAAATGCCTTCGCTGGCGTTCTCGAAGATATGCCGGAAGCGCTGTTCGGCCTGCGCCAGCGACTCGATCATCGCCCGCTGCTCGGTAATGTCAGCGATATGGCCCTCGATCACCCACTCGCCCTGTTCGTTGGGCACCGGCATGCCGCGCTCGGTGACCCAGCGGATCTCGCGGTTCTTGGTGCGGATGCGGTACTCCACCGAAAAGCGCTGGCGCGCGGCGACCGCCATGCCGATCACCTGATGCACGCGCTGGCGGTCCTCGGGGTGCGTCACCGCGTTCCAGGAGAACGCCGGGTCGTTGACCATTTCCTCGGCGCTGTAGCCGCACAGGCGCAGGCAACCTTCGCTGACGAAGATCATCTTCCAGCGCTCGTCATTCAGACAGCGATAGACCATCCCGTCGAGGTTGTTGACCAGCGTGTCGAGCACGCGGGAGCGGTCCAGTACTTCACTGGACAGCAGGCTGTTGCGGCGAAAGCGATTGCGAAAAGGAGGCATACGGCACGGCGGGAAACTGACTGCGGGGTTGCAAGCGGCAAAGCAAGGCAAGAAGCGCGCCAGATCAAAGGTTTGCTTCTTCCGGCACGCCTCGCGCCGCCTCAGGCGCGCCGGGTACGCGCGACGAACGCCTCCAGCGCATCGATATCCACCGGCTTGACGAAATGCGCATCGAAGCCGGCCTGCAATGCGCGGACCCGGTCCGCGGCCTGACCGTAGCCGGTCAAGGCCACCAGCAGCGCATCGCGCGTGGCCGGATGGCCACGCAAGCGCGCCGCCACTTCATAGCCGCTGAGTCCGGGCAGGCCGATGTCGAGCAGCACCACTTCAGGGCACTCATTCTGCGCCAGACCCAACGCCCGCTCGCCCTGATGGGCGATGCTCACCGTATGCCCGGCCTGCTCGAGCACATGGGCCAGCGTGGTGGCGATTTCCACGCTGTCGTCCACCACCAGCACCTTGCGCGGAGCGTGGATACCCGGCTCGACCGAAGGCGCCGGGGCGGCCTCCGGCACGCGCTGCAGGCGCGGCAGGCGCACGAGAAAAAACGCACCGCGGCCAAGCCCGGCGCTTTCGCCATGCACCGAACCACCGTGCAGCTCCACCAGCCGGCGCACCACGGTCAGGCCGATGCCCAAGCCCCCCTGGGCGCGATCCAGTCCGCGCTCGGCCTGGGCGAACAGTTCGAAGGCACGCGCCAGCACCTCGTCGCTCATGCCGATGCCGTTGTCGCGCACGCCCAGCTCGATCCACGCGCCGGCGGCGGCGAGAGTCACCTCGATCTGGCCGCCGGGGTCGGTGTACTTCGCCGCGTTGGTCAACAGGTTGTTGAGCACCTGCTCCAGGCGCACGGCGTCGCCGGAAACATGCAACGGCTGCTGCGGCAGATCGATCAGCAGCTGATGGTGCAGGCTGCTCATCAGCCCCTGCACGCCTTCGAGCGCGCGGCGCACCACCGCGCCGAGCTCGACCGGCTCGTGGCGGATCTGCACCAGCCCGCGGGTGATCCGCGAGACGTCCAGCAGATCGTCCACCATGCCGCGCAACAGACGCGACTGGCGCTCGATGATCTCCAGGTAATGTCGGGCGAACGGCTCCTCCACTCGGCGCTGCAGCAGCCACAGGGTGTTGCTGATGGCCGCCAGCGGATTGCGCAGCTCATGGCCGAGCATGGCGAGAAACTCATCCTTGCGCCGCGCGGCCTGCTCCTGGGCGGCCTCGGCTTCACGGCGCTCGGTGATGTCGGCGAACAAGGCAGCCACCTGGCGCTGTTCGGCCGCGCCGACGCGAAAGGCGTAAACCTCGAACCAGCGCCCGACCAGATCCGAGTGATGGGTAAAGCGGACCGGCTCGCCACTCTCGGCCACCCGCCCGTAGGTCTGCGGCCAGAATGGATCGAGGTTGGGCCACAACTCGCGGATGCGCCGCCCGCGCACCCCTTCGAGCCCGGTGTGACGGGCGAAGCTGGCGTTCACTTCCAGGAAGCGGTAGTCCACCGGCGCACCGTGCACGTCATAGAGCATCTGCAAGATGGCAAAGCCGTCGTCCAGCGACTCGAACAGCGAGCGGTATTTCTCCTCGCTCTGCCGCAGTGCGACCTCGGCCCGGTGGGCCGCGGTGATGTCACGCGAGACGGCCACCGCCCCGGCGACTTGCCCGTGCCGGTCGAGAATCGGCGTGCCGTAGTTTTCCAGCACCCGTCGCGTGCCGTCGAAGGCGGCGATGTGGACGACTTCCGGCCCGGACGATTCACCGCGCTGCACCGCCCGCGCCAGCCCCCACTCGCCATCGGCCAGCGGGCGCCCGTCCGGCCACCAGCCGCGGTAGACCTGCTGGTATTGCTGCGGATCGTCCAGCAGCGGTGCCGGCCCTCCCCATACGGCGCGGGTGGATGGGTTGGCATACAGGATCTGTCCCTGGTCGTCAGCGATCCATACCCCCACCGGCAGCAGCTCGAGGGCGGCATGCAGCCGGCGCCGCTGAAGGTCGGTCTCCTCCCGAGCCCGACGCGCCGCCGTGACGTCCTGCGCACAGAGCAGAATGCCGACCACCTCGCCGAGCTCGTCACGCACGGCACTGTAGGCGAGATTGAAGAACGCCTGCTGACGGCTGCCGTCGCGCTCGAGCGCCAGCGGCTGTTCATCGCGCACGAACGACTCGCCTTCCTCCAGCACGCTACGGTAGATCGGCAGGCTGAACTTCCAAAGCTGCGGCCAGCCCTCGCAGGCGCGCCGGCCGAGTGTCGCCGGATGGCGTGCACCGAGCAGCGCGCGGAAGCCGTCGTTGTAGAACTGCACCAGCTGCGGCCCCCACAGCAGCAACATCGGTTGCGGCGCGGCAAGCACCAGACTGGCCGCCGCGCGCAAGGCGGCCGGCCAGCACTCCAGCGGCCCGAGCAGCGTGTGCGACCAGTCCAGCTCGCGGCACAACAAACCCATTTCGCCGCCAGCAGGAAACAACCGCTCGGCGAGGGAAAGAGAGTCAAAGGAAGCGGGAAACTCGGGCAAGGGAAGGTCCGTCGATGCACTGGCGAAAAAAGGCGATCTGCCCCGGGCCGGCGCACGCCGGTGACGCAGCCCGTTGCTCGGCGAAACGGCGTCAGCATAGACAGCGCTTGGCGGCACTGCCAACGGCGTCAGCCAGCGTCATCCTCGCCGAACGCCGCTTGCGCGCTGCCGAAAAGCCACAAAGGCCGTAGGGCGGGGCTTTGCGCCAACTCGCTCACAGCCAGGCGGTGGCGAGCGACACACTCAGATCGTGACGCAGCGCACACTCGGATCAGGCGGGCATGGCCGCTCACAAAACCTCGATGAGCTCGTAGTGCTGCGCCGGCCCGTTGACCTGCAGCGCCAGTTCGTCGCCCGCCTCGCGCCCGAGCAGCGCCTGGCCGAGCGGCGAGCGCGGCGAAATGACCAGCACTTCGCAGCCAGCCTGCTGCACCTTCAACCCGGCCCCGTCCGGGCCGAGGAACACCCAGCGCTCGCCCGTCGCGCCGGCGAGCAGCACCAGCGCGCCGATCCGCACCGGCCCTTCGCATGGCGCCGGCGCCAGCTTGCGAAACGCCGCCAGCGCCAGCTCGATCTCGTGCAGGCGCCGGCGCTGGCCATCGGCCAGATAGGCCGCTTCCAGTCCCCGGGTGTCGTACTTGTTCTCGGCCTTGCTTTCGGCGTGGGTGGCCGCGTCATGCGCGGCCTGAAGCGCCGCCGCGGCGACCTCTCGATCGGCTTCGAGACGGGCGAGGATCTGCTGGTGCAGCTGCAACTTGTTCATGGGCGGTGTGCGCTGGGCGGGCGGGCAAGCCTAGCGGACTCCCCGCCGCCCGACGAGCGCAAGCGGTTACAGACGGAACCGCCGCACCAGCTCGCTCAGCCCGCTCGCCAGACGGGTCAGCTCGTCACTGGCCTGGGAGGTCTGCTGGGCGCTGCTGGCGCTCTGCTCGGACACATCGCGGATCGCCACCAGGTTGCGATCCACCTCGCGCGCCACCTGGGCCTGCTCTTCGGCGGCGCTGGCGATCACCAGGTTCATCTCGTTGATCTGCTCGATGCGCTCGGTGATGCGCAGCAGGGCCTCGTCGGCCTGGCTGGCCAGCGCCTGACTGCGCCCGGCCAGCTCGCCGCTCTCCTGCATCTCGGTCACCGCCTGCTGGCTGGCGCGCTGGATGCCGCTGACCATCTGCTCGATTTCCTGGGTCGACTCCTGCGTGCGGCGCGCCAGGGTGCGCACCTCATCGGCCACCACGGCAAAGCCTCGCCCGGCCTCGCCGGCGCGCGCCGCCTCGATGGCCGCGTTGAGCGCCAGCAGGTTGGTCTGGTCGGCGATGGTGTGAATCACCTCCACCACCTTGCCGATGCCGGCCGCTTCGCCGGCCAGCCGCTCGACGCTCACGGTGGTCTCGCCGAGGCGGGCGGAGAGCCGGTCGATGGTGGCGCGGGTCACGCTGACCTGCTCGCGCCCGGCCTGGGCCACCTGCTCGGTCTCGCGCGAGGCGCTGGAGGTGCGATTGGCGTTGCCGGCGACCTCCTCGACGGCGGCGGACATCTCGGTGACCGCGGTGGCGGCCATCTGCACTTCTTCGTTCTGCTGATGAATGCCGCGGGCCGCGTCTTCGGTCACCGCGTGCAACTCCTCGGCGGCGGCGGCCAGCTGGCTGGCCGAGCCCTGAATGTTCTGCAGGGTGTCGCGCAGGGTTTCCTGCATCTGCTGCAACGAGTGCTGCACATCGCTGATCTCGTCGCGCTCCTGGCAGCGCACCGGCTGGCTCAGGTTGCCCGCGGCGACCCGCGCGGCGGCGAGCTTGAGCTCCTCCAGCGGACGAGTGATGCCGCGCACCAGCGACCAGGCGAACAGCCCGCCGCCGACCAGCACCACCAGCAGCAGCCCGGCCACCAGCGCACGGTTGGTCTGATAGACCGACAGGGCCAGCTCGTACTGGCGGCGCGACTCGTCCAGCTGGATCTCGATCAGCTCGCTGAAACCTGCCGACAGCGGATCGACCAGCGCGTACAGCTCCTCGTCGATGAAATCGCCGAGGAACACGGCATCGCCGCCGCGCAAACTGGCTTCCAGCTGCTCCAGCGGTGCCTGCGCTTTGCGCATCAGCGGCTCCAACCGCGCAATGGCCTGGCGTTCGGCGTCGATCAGCTCGGTGGCCAGGTACGCCTGCCACAACTGCTGGATGCGCTGGCGCGACTGGGCCATCTCATCGGCTGCTTCGGCGTAGCGGATATTGCCGTTACGCGCCTTGTGGCTGGCATCGACGATGCTCACCGCGTACAGGTCGGCGATGGTCTTCAAATCGCGCAGCGGCACCACCCGGTCCAGATACACCGTATTGAGCCCGGCAACGGTGCGCTGCAGGCCGTTCAAACCGAGTACGCCGATGATGGCGCTGGCGGCCAGCATGGCGAGCACCAGCAACGTCAAACGGATGCGAATGGTTCCGAAATGCATGTTTTTCTCCCGATCGGGACCGATCCAAGCGAAAAAAGGGGGGCGCAATTCTGCCAACAATTTAGTCAACTATCCAGCGACAAGAAGATGACGCCCGCCAGGCGCGATCTTGCGCGTGCCTTGCAGTCAAACCGATGAATTCGGCCAGCCGGCCGGCGGGCGCGCCAGCGCAGCCCGCGCCACGCGTACCGTCCAAGGGCCAACCGCCTGCGCATGGCCCGTTCGAGGAGACCGCCCATGCCCCACTCGCCGCGCCGCGCGCTTATCGTTATCGACGTGCAGAACGAATACTTCACCGGCAACCTGCGCATCGAATACCCCGACCCGGCCGAATCGCTCAGCAACATCACCCAGGTGATGGATGTCGCCCACGCCGCCGGCATCCCGGTGGTACGGGTACGCCATCTGCTGCCGGCCGACGCGCCGGTGTTCGCCAAGGGCAGCCTCGGCGCCGGGCTGCACCCACAGATCAGCGCCCGGCCCTACGACCTGCACGTGGAGAAAACCCGCGCCAGCGCCCTGGCCGGCACCGAACTCGGTGCCTGGCTGCGCGAACGGCGCATCGACACCCTCACCCTGGTCGGCTACATGACCCATAACTGCATCGACGCCACCGCCCGTCAGGCCGTGCAGGAAGGCTGGAAGGTCGAGGTGCTGTACGACGCCACCGGCTCGGTGCCCTACCTGAACGAATGGGGCGACATGGGCGCCGAGGCCATCCACCGGGTGTTCTGCCTGGTCCTGCATACCGGCTTCGCCGCCGTGGTGAAGACCGTCAACTGGTTGCGCGCCGTGGAACACAAGGCGCCGACCCACCCCGACAACATCTACCTGTCCAACCAGCGCGCCGTGCAGGCGCGCCACTGACTGCGGCAAAATGCGCGGCCGGCCGGCTCGGCCGCGTCACCGCCACAGGACAGACCATGCAAGACGAACTGAAGATCGAAGACCTCATCCCCGGCACTGGCAAGGCGTGCGTCAAGGGCGCCCTGATCACCACCCACTACACCGGCTGGCTGGAAGACGGCACCGTGTTCGACTCGTCCGTCCAGAAGGGCAAGCCGTTCCAGTGCGTGATCGGCACCGGCCGGGTGATCAAGGGCTGGGACCAGGGCCTGATGGGCATGCAGGTCGGCGGCAAGCGCAAGCTCTACGTCCCGGCGCACCTGGCCTACGGCGAGCGGCAGATCGGCGCGCACATCAAGCCCAACTCCAACCTGATCTTCGAGATCGAGCTGCTGGAAGTGCTGACCCGCGACGATTGATCCTCAGCGACCGCCGGACAGGTCGATGAACGTGCCGGTGGCGTACGACGCCTCGTCCGACAGCAGCCAGAGAATCGCCCGCGCCACCTCCTCCGGCTGCCCGCCGCGGCCCATGGGGATGCTCGATTGCAGCCGCTCGACGCGCCCCGGCTCGCCGCCCTGGGCGTGAATGTCGGTATGAATCAGCCCCGGGCGCACCGCGTTGACCCGAATCCCCTCGCCGGCCACCTCCTTGGCCAGGCCAATGGTCAGGCTGTCGATCGCCCCCTTGGAGGCCGCGTAGTCCACGTACTCGTTGGGCGAACCGAGCCGCGCCGCCATCGATGACAGATTGACGATCGCCCCGCCGCGCCCGCCGTGGGCAGTGGACATCCGCCTGACCGCCTCGCGGGCGCAGAGCAGCGGACCGAGCACGTTGGTCGCCAGCACCCGCTGCAGGCGCGCGGCGCTCATCTCGTCCAGGCGCATCTGCTGCTCCAGCGTGCCGGCGTTGTTCACCAGCGCGGTCAGCGGATCGGGCAGCCGGTCGATCGCCTCGAACAGCCGCAGCACCTCGGCCTCCTGCGACACATCCGCCTGCAGCGCCAGCGCCTCGCCGCCCTCGCGGACGATCGCCGCCACCAGCGCCTGCGCCGCCTCGGCGTCGCGCCGGTAATTGATGCACACCCGATAACCGCGTTGCGCCGCCAGGCGCGCCGTCGCCGCACCGATACCGCGCCCGCCGCCTGTGACCAGCAAGATTCCGCGCCCTGCCATCGCCACGCTCCCGACTCACCTTGTGCCCTGGAGTGTAGTGGGCGAACGCCAGCGCGCGTCGAGCAAAGCCCCTGACCGGCGTACGGGCACCAATGCGCCGCGCAGCCGCCTAAGGCGTGACGTCCATCAATTGCCGCCCTGCCCTCCCTGCGACACACTGCCGCTTCACTTCTATGGAGCTCCCCATGCGCACGCCCATCGCCGCAGACCGCCGCGCCGTCCTCGAACACCCCGAGGCCCTCGACTGCACCCTCTACCGCCCCGACGAGCGCACCCCGGAAGAAGAAACCGACCTGGGCGACGCCCGCGTGCTGTTCACCGGCACCTTCCAGGCCCCGGCCGAGTGGGACGCCAAGGACCACGAGGAATACTTCGACGGCGCCCCGGAAGAAGACTTCCTCACCGCCCGTATCGAATGCGAAGCCGAGCCGGGCACCCCCGGCCACTTCATCGCCCTGCCCGGCGACCACGCCGCGGTGGTGGGCAGCGACCACAAGGTCGCCATGTACTACGTCTACGACCGCCTCGAAGGCGACCAACCCGACGCCTACGTGCTGATCCGCGAACCGGAACTGGACTGACGCCCGGCGCCTCCGGCGCGGCGCGGCCGGTCGAACGGGCGGACCTGTTCGCCGCCCGCGCCATCCAATCCCCTGAACGTCACTCCCGAGGGGAAACCGCCATGAGCGAAGAAAACGTCGAAATCACCCGCGACGCCACTCATAACTGCTACGTCCTGCTGGTCAACGGCCAATCGCTGGGCGCCGCCTATTACCAGGAAGAAGACGACCGGCTGATCTTCACCCACACCGAAGTCGACCCCAGCCTCAAGGGCAAAGGACTAGGCAGCCAACTCGCCCGTGGGGCGCTGGATGATGCGAAGGATCGGGGGAAGAAGATCGTGCCGGTGTGTGAGTTCATTGCGGCTTATGTGGGGAAGCATTCGGAGTGGGATGACGTGGTGGTGGAGACAGGCCAGCGCTGAGCATCTCTGTTGTGCTGTGAAAAACGTGCGGAACTCGATCCCGTCACGAAAAGAGCACTAGCATCACGGCACGTTTATCACGGCAATCAAGGACGATCATGCCAAACAATTCCTATGTAACCCTGACCGCCTCTCAACCCACCGAACGCTCTCGCAACGCACACAACCTCGCTGCCATCGGCATCTTCGAACAGACTAAAAAAATCTTTTTATTAGCAACCGCGCTCTTCGCACTCACACCGAGTGCTTTCGGCCAACCGCCGATGGCTGACTCTCCGACAGACTTCATCCCAGCCGATCATGTGATTTACGAAGAAATCCAAGGCGACCTAAACAAAGACAACCAGATAGATCACATCTTCATAATCAAGGGAACAGCCGAAGAAAACTTTGTCATGGATAAATATCGCGGCAAGCTCGATAGAAATCGTCGCGGATTGATCATTGCGTTAAAAAAAGGAAGCCAATACGAACTCGCCCTTGAAAATCGCGAATGCTTTTCTTCCGAAAACGAAGACGGCGGCGGGTACTTTTCGCCAGACCTAAGCGTAAGCATAAGCAAGGGAATTATTATCTTGTATTACGGACATGGCAGATATGGTGACTGGGCTTACAGGTTTCGTCACCAGAACTCCGACTTCGAGCTGATTGGCTACGATCAAAGCGAAAACTTCGGACCTCTGATAGAGCGCCAGACCAGCATTAACTTTTCAACAAAGAAAATGCTAACCCGGAAAAATCTCAATGAAGACGTCGACGGGATGGGCGTGGACATCTTTGAAGAAACGTGGACGAATATCTCTTTTCCAAAACCCATCCTTTTGCGAGACATCACCGACTTTGATGCACTTGACCTCACGAAGCATTTCAGCCCCAGCATATAGTGATCGCGTCAACATGCCATTGAGGCGTGTTCTCCCGACAGATTACGAACATCAAAAAAGCTCGCCAGAATAAATACTTTTTTATGGGGCGTCCGGAAGGGAAATTGACAGATTGATTTATCGGAGCGAGTGCCGAATTCCCCCGCATCGCTCCCCTCGCTGGCAAGACGCGCTTCGCCTTGCACCGCGAGTCACTTGACTCGCTTCGCTCGCCCTTCGGGCCAGCCTTTGGCGGTTACTCCGCTTCGCTCCGTTTCCCTCCCTCCGGCGCCGCTCCGGGAGCCGGGCTCGGCGCCCCCTCACTAAGGGACGTCCCTACCTTGGCGGCCCCGTCCTTTCATTCCTCGCTGGGCGTCCATGCCTCGCGTCCCCCTTCGCAACACCTGCGATCGGCCTTCTGACGGGACTTAGGCTCCGAGTCGTCTGGAAGGGCAGGCGAAAGGCGACTGGCGCCTCGCCAAGTGGAGCGAGCCGAGGATCTATAGGCGCATTGTCCTTGCCAGCGCCCATCGGGGGATCGACGGAAGTTGGATCAGGCGTGCCTTGGCCCGATCAACCCAGCCTCTCCCCCAACACCGCCCTCACCTGCCCCACCCACTTGGCCAAACGCTCGTCCGTGTACATCCCCTGGGTACGCTGGTCGATGACCAGGCCGACGAATTTGCCGTCTTTCAGCGAATCGGAGTGGTTGAAGGTGTAGCCCTCGTTGGCCCAGTCGTCGGCGACGATGTCGGCGCCGTAGCCCTGGAACACGGTGTACAACGCCATCAACGAGCTGGCGAAGCGGTCGGCGTAGCGTTCCTGGGCGCCGAGGCCGAAGAAGGCGATGCGTTTGCCGGTGAAGTCGGGGTTGTCCATCTGCAGCAGGAACTCTTCCCAGTTCGGCTCCAGGCAGCCGGCGGATTTGCCGGGGATCTGGCCGATGCCGTAGCTGGGGGTGCCGAGGATCAGGGCGTCGTACTTGAGCATGTCGGCCGGGGTGATGCGGTTGACGTTGACCGGCTTGTCCGCCAGTTCGTCACCCAGCAGCTTGTGGATTTTTTTGGCGATCAGGCGGGTGGTGCCGGTTTCGGTGCCGAAGAAGATGCCGATCTTGTTCATCAGTGGACTCGCAGTCAGGAAGTGGGCGCCAGCGTTGTCGCAAGACGGACATAACCGCGCGCCAGACGGGCTTTTCAGAGCCCGGCTGCAAGTTCCATTCCTCGGGTTGCCCGCCGTGGCGATTAGCGCACCGGCCACTTTCACGACGCCGAAGCACGCTTATCGATTGCAGCCGATAGCCCTTCAGCTCAACGGCCAGCCGCTCACCGCTCGGGCGCGCTCGCCTCCTCGTCACGCTGGAACACCAGCGCCTTGAGGCCGCCGGCCGGTTCGATGTCGGGGAATTCCGGCGGGTTGGCCAGCCGCTCGACGAAGCGCAGCGCGGGCGCCACGGCGGCGGCCTCGTCGATCAGGAAGTCAGCGACGATTTCCGGGTCGTTGACGCAGGCCAGCACCCGTCCGCCGGGGCTGAGCAGCTCCGGTAGCCGGCGCAGTACCTTGCGGTAGTCGCGGGTGAGGATGAAGCTGCCCTTCTGGAAGGATGGCGGGTCGGCGACGATCAGGTCGTACGGGCCGAGCCGCGCGAGCCGCCCCCAGGACTTCAGCAGGTCGTAGGCGAAAAAGCTGACCTTCGACAGGTCATGGCCGTTCAGCCGGTGATTTTCCCGACCGCGGGAAAGGGCCGCCCCGGCCATGTCGAGATTCACCACCTGCTCGGCACCGCCGGCGATGGCCGCCACGGAAAAGCCGCAGGTGTAGGCGAACAGATTGAGCACCCGGCGCCCCGCCGCCTGTTCGCGCACCCAGCGCCGGCCGTAGCGCATGTCGAGAAACAGGCCGCTGTTCTGGTTGCGGCAAAAATCCAGGCGAAAGCGCAGACCGTCCTCGAGGATGTCGTGCTGCTCGATGGGCTTGCCTGCCAGGCGCTCGGTTTCGGCGCCGGGGCGATAACGGTGCTGCAACAGCAGCGTTTCACCGCCCGCACGCTGCCAAAGCGGCGTTGCCGCCAGGGCCTGAAGCCGCGCCTGCAGCGAGGCCAGCGCCACTTCGCCGGGGTCTCGGTAGAGCGCCACCAGCAGTACGCCCTGCAGCCAGTCGACGGTGATCTGCTCGAGCCCCGGCCAGCAGCGACCGCGGCCGTGCAGCAGTCGCCGCGCTTCGGACGGCGCCGGATCCAGCGCCTGCAGCAGGTGCCGCTCCAGGGTATCGAGGGCTTCGGGGGTCATGCGGTCTCTCGGAAAGCCGGCCGCACGATCCGCACAGGGAGCGCCGCCAGTCAGGTAAAGGGAACGGTTTGGTTGATTGGAGCTAGCGCCAAGTGTACCCGCATCGCTTTGCGCGCCCACCCGAGAGGTTTTGCCCAGCACGCATCCGACCGTTGGAACCGCGCGCGGGCAAGCGGAGGCACCAATGGGGTGCCGTCCCGCGTTTTTTCACCACCGCTAGCGCAGGGCCAGCCGAAACTCCCCGCTCGGTGCGCCTCGCTCGCAGCACACCCTGTGCTCGATTTCGCCCAGCAACAGCGCTAGCATCCAGCGCCCCTCTCACGGCCACATCAAGGAATGATCATGCCGAACAATCCCTATGCGGCACCCGCCGCCGCCCTCGACGACGCCAGCGCTGCCGCTGGAGCGATCTATTCCCCCAACCAGATTGCGGCCGGCACCCTGCTCGGTGGCCCAATAGCGGCGATTTTCTTTCTGCGGGCCAATTTCAATCAGCTAAACGCCTTTGAGGCCGCGCGGAGCACGCTGGTCTGGGGCTCGGCGATAGTGATGGCGCTGTTCGCGCTGGCATTCGTATTACCCGACGACTTCCCAGGCCTGCCTTTCAGCGTCGCCGCTGCCTTTGGAGCGCGTGCTACGGCAGAGAAGCTGCAATTGACAAAAGAAGCCATCGCCAGCTCGGCTACCCATCGTTTCCAGTCGAACTGGAAAGTCTTCGGCGTGGGGCTTTTGTCCATCGCGATCAGCGTGGCAGTGGTGCTGGGCGTGCTCTTCGCGCTTTCAGCCTTGGTCCTTGTTTCGCTGTAAGCCCTTCCCCGGCGAGCCGGAGGACCGTAACTCTGGCTTGCCGCTTTCCATGCCTGTCAGTCAGGCACCCGCCGCAAACCCCGCCGCATCCATCCGCCACACCCCCGCCCCCAGCTCCTGCGCATCCCTCGGTTCATGGGTCACGCAGAGCATGGCCATGCCGGGGTGGGCGTCGAGCAGTTGGCGGATCAGCCGGCGCAGTTCGTTGGCGCGGTCGGCGTCGAGGCTGGCGAAGGGTTCGTCGAGCAGCAGCAGGTCGGGCTTGATGGCCAGCGCGCGGGCCAGCGCGGCGCGGCGGGCCATGCCGAGGGAAAGCTGGTCGGGCAGGAGGTCGGCGGCCTGGGGCAAGCCGACTTCGGCCAGCAGGCGACTGATCTCGGCGGGACTGGCGCCGACCATGGCGAGGTTCTGGCGGACGGTGCGCCAGGGCAGCAGGCGGTGCTCCTGGAACAGGTAGCCGATGCGGGTGCCGGGGGCGAGGCGGATCATCGCCGCCGGCACCCGCGGGTCGAGGCCGGCGATGGCGTTGATCAGCGTGGTCTTGCCGATGCCGGAGGGGCCGAGCAGGCAGATGCGGTCGCCGGGGCGGAGCGTGGCGTCGACGCGCCCGAGGATCGGGTGGCCGCAGGCCGCACCGTCGATCGCCAGATCAAGCATGCGGCACCCCGGCTTCGCGCCAGGCCGAGGCGCGGCGCTCCAGCGGCTGCAGCACCAGCAGCTCGATGGCCTGCACCACCGCGATGAAGGCCAGGCTGTAGGCGAGGATGGTGGCCACGTCGAACACCTGGAAGGCCATGTGCAGCATGAAGCCCACACCATCGGAGCGGCCGAGCAGCTCCACCACCAGCACGATCTTCCAGATCAGCGCCAGCCCGCCGCGGGTGGCGGCCATGAAGTAGGGAAACAGTTGCGGCGCCCACACATCCTTCAGGCGCTGCCAGCGGGTGAAGCGGTAGACGCGGGCCATCTGCTCGAGCTTGGGGTCGAGGCTGCGCGCCCCTTCGCGCAGGGTGACGGTGACGTTGGGCACCTTGTTGATCACCACCGCGAGCACGGCGGCCACTTCCACCAGGCCGAACCAGACATAGAGCAGGATGATGGTGACCAGCGCCGGCAGGTTGAGAAACAGCACCAACAGCGGATCGAGCAGCGCATTGGCGGTGGCCGAGCGGCCCATCCACAAGCCCAGCGCGCTACCGAGCAGCATCGCCAGGGCGAAGGCGATCAGCACTCGGCGCAGGGTGACGGCCAGGTGATGCAGCAGCTCGCCGCTCTGCAGCGCCTGCCAGAGCGAATCGAGCACGGCGAGCGGGGTGGGCAGCACGGCGCTGTCGAGGATCACGGCGACCACCGCCCAAAGCGCCACGGCAGCCGGCAGGCTGACCCAGTAGCCCCAGCGCGGCGCCCTGGCGTTGCTCATGGCCGCGCCTGATAGAACAGCTGCTCGGGCATCAGCCGCTCGGGTCGGGTGCCGGTGGCCAGCAGCAGTTCGCGCAGCGCGCGGATACTCGCTTGGTCCAGTGGCACGGGGACGCCGGCGATGAAGCTGTCGCGCAGGGCGGCGAACACCGCGTCATCGTCGGCGCGCATCAGCGGGCGGATGGCGTTCCAGTGCTCGGGGTGGGCGGCGAGCTGCTGCTTGGTCTGGCGCAGCGCGCGATGGAAGCGTTCGATCAGCTCGGGGTGGTCCTTCGCCCACTCGGCCGGGAACAGGTAGCCGAGCACCGGCAGGTTGGGGGTGAGGCCGGCGCCCTCGAGCAGCTCGTCCATGGTGAAGGCGGTGCTCACGCCGCCCTCCCCGCGCATGCGGGCGGCGAAGTGCCAGAAGGTCAGTAGCGCATCCACCTGACCACGGCGCAGCGACTGTGCCAACAGCGGCGGCGCGCCGAACTGGACGGTGGCCTGCCTGGCCAGATCGATACCCTGCTCCCTGGCGGCGCGCTGCAGCAGCAGCCAACCCTGGCCGTCCGGCCCACCGGCGACGCCGAGGCGCTTGCCGACCAGGTCTTCGAGCGTCTTGATGGCGCTGCCTTCGGGCACCATCACTTCGCCGATCTGCGAGGAAAACGGCAGGAACAGATAAGAAGTGCCAGCCTCGTGCCGCGCCTGAGCCCAAAGCACGTCGCTCACCGCGCCATCGGCGCTGCCGCTGGTTACCGCCAGGCGCGAGGCCGGCACGTCGGCTACCAGGCGCACCTTGAGTTCGAAGCCGTGGGCACGATCCAGCCCCTGGCGCTGCAGGTGGTCCAGCTCCCAGTGGGCGGTGCCGAACTGCAGGACGGACAGCCTGAGCGCCGGCAGATCCTGCGCCTGGGCAGTGGCGCTGACGGCCAACAGCAGCCCGGCGAAGAAGGCAGGCGCGCTCAGGCGAACAGCCTTCCAGGCGCGGCGAATACGGCGGGCGAACGACAGGGAAATCTGGCTCATGTCCGCAGGGTACGAAGGCCGGCGGGCGGTCCGAATAGTACTTTGGTGTGCCCCGTGGAGTGCGTTGGTCGCATGGTGACGCGTGAAGCAGAACGACGTGGATTGCGGGCCGGCCGGCCGCGGGCCGGTTGGTGGGATGCAGCGCGTCTGGCGCACGGTGACCGCTCGCCATCCTCTCGTGGCTCTGCGCATCAGCCGGCACCGACCCGTAGGGTGGACAACGGCGTAGCCTTGTCCACCGTCGCGCACATCCACCGGCCGGTGGGTGGGTAGGCGCAATCCACCCTACGGGGCGGGCGACTTTATGGCGTCGGCAAGCGGGCGCATTCCGGCGAAATAGTCGACGACCGCCTGGGCCTGCTCCTCGCTCAGGGCACGGGCGACGCTGCCCATCAGGTCGTCTTCGTCGTTCTTGCGCGTGCCCTGGCGCCAGGCGTCGAGCTGGGCTTTGAGGTATGGCGCGCCCTGCCCCACCAGCGGCGGCACATCATCGCCCAGGCCAACGCCACCCGGCCCGTGGCACGACACGCAGGCCGGCACCTTGCCGGCAGGATCGCCGCGCAGCGCCAAGGTGGCGCCAAGTGATTCGGCGGTCGGGGCGTCGGTCGGATAAGCAGGTGCCGGCAGCGCTGAGAGCGTCTGGCTGACGGCCTGGATTTCAGCCTCGCTCAGCGCCCTGGCGATCGGCTGCATCATCGGGTCGATCCGCGTACCGGCGCGAAAGTCGGCCAGCTGCTTGGCCAGGTAGGCGGCCTGCAGACCGGCCAGACGCGGCACCGCGGCCGCCGGAATGCCCAGCGCGTCGGCGTTGTGGCAACTGGCGCAGGCGGCGGCAGCGGGATCGGCGCCGCCTTTGGCATGAATCCGTGCGCCGTCAACGGCCGGGCGATCGCTCGCCGCGGCGAGGGCCGGCAGCGCCAGCCCGAGCAGGCAAACCCTGAAAACAGACCGACGAAACAGCTGCATGGCGCGCCCTCCTCCCGATGGCCTGATCAGGACAGGCCCGGTCATTCGACCGGCGGCGCAACGAATGATCGGCACGCTTTGGTCAGGCGGGTCGCAGGCGCCTCAGCGCGTGGCGGGGATCTTCTTCATCGCTTCGATCCATTGCGGGTCGAAGCGGGTCTGCTCGGTGTCCAGCCCCTGCTCGGCCATGCGCTCCTTGTGCCGGTCGATGTCGTGGACCATCTGGCTCATCTCGCCAAGGTTGCCATCGAGCTGGTGCATCTGGGTCACCCCCAGGTGGTAGAAGCGCAGCACTTTCATCGCGGTCGGATCGTTGGCGGCGACTCCGGCCTTCACATGGTGCATCACGTTGGTGATGCTCATCAGATGACGCTTGAGCGCCCAGCCGTAGCGGGCCGGCGCCATCCAGGGTTTGGGCCACAGCTGGGTGCGCACCACCAGCACGGTGGCCAGCAGCCCGGCGATCACGCCGGTCAGGTTCCAGCGGAAGTTGTCGCCACCCGGCGCGCCGAACAGCTGTACCGAGAGGCTCGCAAACAGCATGCCGAGCACGACGAAGATGCCGAGCACGAGCATGGCGATGCGGCGGGTCTGCTGGCGGTAGGTTTCGCCGCTCATGGGCTGGATTTCGAACATGGGCCAAGTCCTTGGGGCAGTCAGCGTGGCGTGCAAGGGTAGCGGCTGGCCGACCGCCGGGCCAGCGCGGCGCGCACGGGGCGGACCGCGCTCACCCTGCCAGCCCGGGCGGTGCGCCGGGCCGGCTCAGGCCTCCACCGCCGCCCACTGCTTGGCCAGGCGCTTGTCCGACACCGCCATCTTCGTGCCCAGCTGCTGGGCGAACAGCGAGACCCGGTATTCCTCCAGCATCCAGCGGTAGGCCTCGAGGTTGGGGTCGCGCTTGCCTTCCTGGGCGTGCTTGCCGGCGCGGGCACGGTACTGTTCCCAGTAGCCGGCGATCTCGCCGGTCCACACGCGGTCGCGCTGTACCTGGGCGCCGACCTTGTCCAGGCGCTGGTCGATGGCCTTGAGGTAGCGCGGAAACTCCTTCAGCCACTCGGCCGGGGTGTCGCGCACGAAGTGCGGGTGCACCAGGGTGGCGAGCTGGGCCTTGATGTCGTTGAGCGCCATGGCCTGGGCCAGGTCGATCTTGCCCTTGAAGCGTTTGAGTAGCTCATGGCGGCGCTTGAGGATTTCCAGCACTAGCCGGGCCAGGCGCTCGGCGTGCTCGGTCCAGCCGCCGCGTTTTTGCTCGGCGAGATTGGCCAGCGCGGCGCCATCGCGCGGCAGCGCGGTTTCACCATCGAGGATGGCGCTGTCCAGGCTGGCCAGCAGGATGTCCTCGACCAGGCTGTCGGGCTTGCCCATGTCGCGGTAAAGCAGGCTCAGCTCGGTCAGCCCCGGCAGCTTGCCGCGCAGGTATTTGGCCTGCTCGTTGAGCTGCTGCAAGAGCAGACGCTGCAGGGCGCGGCGGTGCTGGTATTCGGCTTCGGCGGCGGTAGGGAAGCGGCCTTCCTTGACCACGCCGGCCTCTTCGACCAGCGCCGGGTAGACGGTCATCGAGAGCCCGGCGATCTTCTGCTGGGTCTTCTCCGGCACGGCGTTGAAGGCCCTGGCCTCGACCGGTTTTTCCTGCGCGTCCTTCTTCTGCGGGATGGCCAGCGCGGCCTGGCTTTCGGCGGCAAAACGCGCGGTCAGTTCGGCCAGATCACGCCCCTCGCCCAGCGGCTTGCCGCGCGCATCGACCACCTCGATGTTCATCTTCAGGTGCGGCTCGAGCTGCGCGGCGGCTTCGGCCCAGGCTTCTTCCGCCACCCGGGCGCCGGTCATGCGCAAAAGCTCCCGGCCCAAGGCCTCGGGCAGCGCGCCCTCGCCGAAGGTGATCTTGGCCAGCGCCGCCGAGACGAAGTCCGGCACCGGCACGAAGTTCTTGCGGATGGCCTTGGGCAGCCCGCGCACCAGGGCCACGGCCTTGGCTTCCAGCAGGCCCGGCACTAGCCAGTCCAGCCGCTCGGGGCGCAACTGCGGCAACAGCGGCGCCGGCACGCGGACGGTGACGCCATCACGCGGGTGGTTGGGTTCGAAGTGATATTCCAGCGGCAGCTGCAGCTCGCCGAGCCGGAGGTGATCGGGGTACTGCGCGGCGGTGACTTCGCTGGCCTCGCGGGCCAACACGTCTTCCTCGCGCATGATCAGGAGCTCGGGGTTCTTCTGGCTCTCGCGCTTGTACCAGGTCTCGAAGCTGGCGGTCTGGTAGATGTCGGCCGGCAGGCGCGCGTCGTAGTAGGCGAACAGGGTTTCCTCGTCGGCGAGGATGTCGCGGCGGCGGGCCTTGGCTTCCAGCTCGTCCATGCGTTCGAGCAGCTGGCGGTTGGCCGACAGCGCCCTGGCCCGGCTGGTGATGTCGCCGCGCACCAGCCCTTCGCGGATGAACAGCTCGCGGGCGGCGGCCGGTTCGTGCGGGCCGTAGTGCACCGGCCGGCGGCCGACCACGATCAGCCCGTAGAGGGTGACCTGCTCGTAGGCCACCACCTGGCCGCGCTTTTTCTCCCAGTGCGGTTCGAGCCAGGTCTTTTTCACCAGATGGCCGGCCAGGGGCTCGATCCACTCCGGCTCGATCTTCGCCACCATGCGAGCGAACAGCTTGGTGGTTTCCACCAGCTCGGCGGCCATGATCCAGTTGGGCTTCTTGCGGCCGATGACGCTGCCCGGGTGCACCCAGAAGCGCCGGCTGCGCGCGCCGAGGAAGTCGCCTTCCTCGGTTTTGCTGCCGATCTGGCTCAGAAGGCCCGCGAGGATGGCCTTGTGCACGGCGGCGTAGTTTCGCGCACGCACGGCCGCTTCGCCGGCCTCGGCCTGCTGGCGGAGCAGGACGTTGACCTTGGTGTCGGTGGTGGGGGCTGGGGCATTGGCGGCGGCATTGGCGGGCAAGGCTGCGCCGTTGCCCACCCTACGGTTCGGCGCTTCGGCGGGGGCTTTGGTGGACAAGCCTGCGGCGTTGTCCACCCTACGGTCAGCATGGCCATCGCCGAGCTTCAGCTCGCGCACGATCAGGGCGAGCTGGCGGTGGGCGTCGCGCCATTCGCGCAGGCGCATGTAGTTGAGGAAGTTCTTCTTGCACCAGCTGCGCAGCGCATTCGAGCCAAGGGCTTGCCGCTGCTCCTCGAAGCCGTGCCAGAGGTTGATCAGCGCGGCGAAGTCCGAATCCACGTCCTTCCACTGGGCATGGGCCTGGTCGGCGGCCTGCTGGCGCTCCATCGGCCGCTCGCGCGGGTCCTGCACCGAGAGCGCGCTGGCGACGATGAGAATTTCCGCGAGGCTGCCCTGCTTCGCGCCTTCCAGCAGCATGCGGCCGAGGCGCGGGTCGATCGGCAGGCGCGCCAGCTGGCGACCCAGCGGGGTGAGCTGGCCTTCCCGATTGACCGCCGAGAGCTCCTGCAACAGGGTGAAGCCGTCGGTGATGGCCTTGCCTTCCGGCGGCTCGATGAAGGGGAAGTCCTCGATGTTGCCCAGGCGCAGGTGCAGCATCGAGAGGATCACTGCAGCGAGGTTGGTGCGCAGGATTTCCGGATCGGTGAATTCAGGGCGGCCGAGGAAATCCTCCTCGCTGTACAGGCGGATGCAGATGCCCGGCTCGACCCGCCCGCAGCGGCCCTTGCGCTGGTTGGCGCTGGCCTGGGACACCGCCTCGATCGGCAGGCGCTGGACCTTGGCGCGGTAGCTGTAGCGGCTGATGCGTGCGGTGCCCGAGTCGATCACGTAGCGGATGCCGGGCACGGTGAGCGAGGTTTCCGCCACGTTGGTGGCCAGCACGATCTTGCGCGCCGGGCGCGGCTGGAAGATCTTCTGCTGCTCGCCTGGGGTCAGCCGCGCATACAGCGGCAGCACCTCGGTAAAGCGCAGGTTGGCCTTGCGCAGCACCTCGGCGGCGTCGCGGATCTCGCGCTCGCCGGGCAGGAACACCAGCACATCGCCCGGGCGCTTGCCCTCGCGCTTCTCGTGCGCCTCGATCTCCTCCAGCGCGGCGAGGATGCCTTGGTCGACGGTCAGATCATCCATCAACGGCTCGCCGTCCTCGTCCAGCTCGGCGGCTAGCGGGCGATACCAGGTTTCCACCGGGTAGGTGCGGCCCGACACTTCGACGATGGGCGCGTCGTTGAAGTGTTTGGAAAAGCGTTCCAGGTCGATGGTCGCCGAGGTGATGATCACCTTCAGGTCCGGTCGGCGCGGCAGCAGGGTCTTGAGAAAGCCGAGCAGGAAGTCGATGTTCAGCGAGCGCTCGTGGGCCTCGTCGACGATGATCGTGTCGTACTTTTCCAGGTAGCGGTCGTGCTGGGTCTCGGCGAGCAGGATGCCGTCGGTCATCAGCTTGATCAGGCTGCGCTCGTTGGACTGATCCTCGAAGCGCACCTGATAGCCCACCAGCTCCCCAAGCGGCGTGCCGATTTCCTCGGCCACCCGGGTGGCCACGCTGCGCGCGGCGAGCCGGCGCGGCTGGGTATGGCCGATCAGCCCGTGCACGCCGCGGCCCAGCTCCAGGCAGATCTTCGGCAGCTGGGTGGTCTTGCCCGAGCCGGTTTCGCCGGCGATCACCACCACCTGGTGCTTTAAAAGCGCGGCCTTGATCTCGTCGCGCTTGGCGGCGATCGGCAGGGCGTCGTCGTAACGCATGGCCGGCACGCTCTGCCGGCGCGCCTCGACCTTGGCGGCGGACGCCTGGAAGCGCTCCAGCCACCCGGCGAGCTTGCTTTCGTCCGGGTGCTTTTGCAGCTCGTGCAGCTGGCGGCGCAGGCGGTGGCGGTCGGCGATCAGCGCCTGATCGAGGTTCTTCAGCAGGGTGGATACGGCGGGTTTGGCGTCAGGCATCGCGGGGCGTGCGGCTCTCGGGGAAAGCGCGGGATTGTCGCAGATTTCGCGGCAGACGGCGTTCCGCGCGGGCGGCTGGCGCCAACGAACGAACGGTGGACAACGCTGCGCGGTTGTCCACCCTACGCCGGAGTCGCAATGCCAGCCGCAGGGCGGTCAACGACCGTCAGGTCTTGGCCGCCGCCCTTGCCCAGGGAACGGACGCTTCTTCGGTTGTCCCCTTACGCGAGCGCAACGGCACCGACCGTAAGGGGCCCGCGGCCGCCCTCAAGCCGCCGGCGCCCCCTCCTTGCGCTTTTTCAATTCCTCGTCGCGCAGTTCGCGGCGCAGGATCTTGCCGACGGTGGTGGTGGGCAGGCTGTCGCGGAATTCGATCAGCTTGGGCCGCTTGTAGCCGGTGAGGTTGTCGTGCAGGTGGCGCAGCACCTGCTCCTCGGTCAGGCTCACGCCGGGGCGGGTCACCACGAACATCTTGATCTGCTCGCCGCTGACCGGGTCGGGCACGCCGATGGCGGCGCACTGGGCGACGCCGGGCAGGGTGGCCAGCACGTCTTCGAGCTCGTTGGGGTACACGTTGAAGCCCGACACCAGGATCATGTCCTTCTTGCGGTCGACGATGCGCAGGAAGCCGTCCGGTTCGATCACCGCGATGTCGCCGGTCTTCAGCCAGCCCTCGGCGTCGAGCACCTCGGCGGTGGCGTCGGGGCGCTGCCAATAGCCTTTCATCACCTGCGGGCCCTGGATGCACAGCTCGCCGGGCTCGCCGGGCGGCAGCTCGTTGCCGGCCTCGTCGATCACCTTGCACAGGGTCGAGGGCAGCGGCAGGCCGATGGTGCCGGGACGGTTCTTCTGGAACGGATTGACCGACACCACCGGGCTGGTTTCGGTCAGGCCGTAGCCTTCGGCGATGGGGCAGCCGGTCAGCGCCTCCCAGCGCTCATAGGTCGCGTGCTGCAGTGCCATGCCGCCGGAGAAGGTGGCCTTGAGGCCGGAGAAATCCAGCTGCTTGAAGCCCTCGTGGTTGCACAGGCCAACGAACAGGGTATTGAGGCCGACCAGCCCGCTGAAGCGATATTTGCGCAGTTCCTTGACGAAGCCGTCGAGATCGCGCGGGTTGGTGATCAACAGGTTGTTGGCGCCGATCAGCATCATCACCATGCAGTGCAGGGTGAAGGCATAGATGTGGTAGAGCGGCAGCGGCGCCACCATCAGTTCCTGCCCCTCCACCAGCCGCGCGGTCATCAGCGGATGGCATTGCAGCATGTTGGCGACCAGATTGCGGTGGCTGAGCATCGCGCCCTTGGCCACCCCGGTGGTGCCGCCGGTGTACTGCAGCACGGCGGTGTCGGTCGGCTCGGGATTGGCCTCGCGCAAGATCTTGCGCTCGCCCAAAGCCAGCGTCTGGCGGAAGGCCACCGCCTGCGGCAAGTGGTACTTGGGCACCATGCGTTTGACGTACTTCACCACCGCGTTGACCAGCTGCCGCTTCGGCGCCGGCAACAGGTCGGCCAGCTCGGTGATCACCAGGTGGCGGATGCCGGTCAGCGGCAACACCTCCTCCACCCGATTGGCCATGTTGGCCAGGCACACCAGCGCCTTGGCGCTCGAGTCGATGAACTGGTGCTCCAGCTCGCGCGCCGTGTACAGCGGGTTGGTGTTGACCACGATCAGCCCGGCGCGCATGGCGCCGAACACCACCACCGGGTACTGCAGCACGTTGGGCAGCTGCACGGCGATGCGGTCGCCCGGCTGCAGGTCGGTGTGGTGCTGCAGCCAGGAGGCGAAGTAGCCGGACTGCTCGTACAGCTCCCGATAGCTCAGCGAGTGACCGAGGTTGGTGAAGGCCGGCTTGTCGGCGAACCGCGCGCAGGACTCGCGCAGCACCGCCAGCACATTGCGGTAACGGTCCGGGTCGATCTCGCGGGGAAGCCCTTCGGGGTACTTGTCGTGCCAGAAGTCCGTACGCATCTGCCTGCTCCTTATGCCCTTGGCCGATTGTTCTTGTATGCCCCGAGTTTAGGCCCGCGCGGGCCTCGCTGACTGCTGGCTGGCGGGCCATTTTGTATCCGCCGTTGGCGAACCGGCACGGCGAGGCTGTCGCGATTACGACAACGCACACCGGCTGTCGTCTTTGCAGCAGACGGAATATCTTTATATTTCAATCGGTTAGGCAATGGATCAAGGCTTGCAGGATACGTTGTGCCGACCACCACGAGCCTGCCCCCATGCGCCAATTCCTGCCCCTGACCGCCCCGCTCGCCTTGCGCCCGGCAGGCAGCCGGCCATGAAGCGCTTTCTCGACTGGTCCGCCTACCGAGACGCCGGCATGGGCGATGCCTACGCCGACATCCCCAAAGAAGGCGGCGACTTCGCCAAGGCGGTGGCCGCCTGCATCAACAGCCGCCAGTGCGAGGCCGAGGGCAAGCAGGTGATGTGCCCGAGCTTTCGCCTGAGCGGCAACCCGAACCTGTCCACCGGTGGGCGCGTGCGCCTGCTCAAGTGGGCGCTGAACAGTCCCTCGCCCGATCAGGCGCTGGCCGACCCCGAGCTGGCCGAGGCGATGGATTTGTGTGTGTCCTGCAAGGGCTGCAAGCGCGAGTGCGAGGCCAACGTGGACATGCCGCTGATCAAGGCCGAGTACCTGGCCCAGCGCGCCGCGCGCCAGGGGCTGAGCTGGCGCAGCCGGCTGTTCGGCCACGCGCCACGCTGGCTGCACCATGCCCGTTGGCTGGGGGCGCTGATCCGCTGGCGCAACGCCAGTCCGCGGCTGGCCCGGCTGACCCGCAGCCTGTTCGAGCTGGCCGATGACCGTCCGCTGCCCGCCCCGGCGCCACGCGCATTCACCGCGCACGCCCTGCCGCCACGCACCACACCGGTCGACCCCGCGCTGCCGGAAGTGGTGCTGCTGGTCGACACCTTCAGCCGCCACTTCGAGCCGGGCATCGCCGCTGCGGCGATCGAGGTGCTGCAGGCCGGCGGCTACGCGGTACTGCTGGCCGAGCCGGACGAGCGCGACAGCAGCGAGCGGCCGCTGTGCTGCGGGCGCACCTACCTGGCCCAGGGCATGATCGCCCAGGCGCGCCGCGAGGCCGCTCGCCTGGTGGCCGCACTGTTGCCGCACGTGCGCGCCGGGCGCACGGTGATCGGGCTGGAAGCCTCCTGCGTGCTCGGTCTGCGCGACGACGCCCAGGCCCTGCAACTGGGCGAGACGCTGGCCGAAGTGGCCGGGCGCACGCTGCTGTTCGAGGAGTTTCTCGCCCGCGAGGTCAGCGCCAAGCGCCTGAACCTGCCCCTTGCCCGACTGCCCGGCGCGACCCTGGTGCACGGCCATTGCCACCAGAAGGCGGTCGGCGCGATGAAGGCCATGCGCAAGGTGCTCAAGCTGATCCCCGAACACGACTTCGCGCTGATCGAATCGAGCTGCTGCGGCATGGCCGGCACCTTCGGCCTGGAGCAGGAGCATGCGGCGCTGTCCTCGGCGATGGCCGAACAGGCGCTTTTGCCGGCGCTGCGCGCCCAGCCCGAGGCGCGGGTGGTGGCCAACGGTTTTTCCTGCCGCCAGCAGATGCGCGGCCACGGCGACCCGCGCCCACGTCACCTGGCCGAGCTGCTGCGCGACGCACTGGGCACCCCCGCCCCTTGAGTGCAGCGGCCGCTGACTGCCCTGCTAGAATGCGCGCCGCATTTCATCTGCCAGGGCATATCTATGAGCAAGGTCAGCAACGTTCCCTATTCCGCGCTGCAGGTCGGCCAGACCGCCACCTTCAGCAAGACCCTCGAAGAGCGCGATCTTCTGCTGTTCGCCGCCGTGTCCGGTGACCGCAACCCGGTACACCTGGACGCCGACTATGCGGCCAAGACCATGTTCAAGGAGCGCATCGCCCACGGCATGTTCACCGGCGCGCTGATCAGCGCCGCCATCGCCTGCGAGCTGCCCGGCCCGGGTTCGATTTACCTCGGCCAGCAGCTGACGTTCAGCCGTCCGGCCAAGCTCGGCGACACCCTGACCGTGCAGCTGGAAGTGCTCGAGCTGCTGCCCAAGTTCCGCGTGCGCATCGCCACCCGCGTGTTCAACCAGAACAGCGAACAGCTGGTGGACGGCGTGGCCGAGGTGCTGGCCCCGCGCAAGCAGGAAGAAGTCGAGCTGACCGAACTGCCACCGATTCAGGTCGGCTGAAAAACTGCGCCAACGCCGGCCGCGGCGCAGACCTCCCACCCGCTGATTCTTTCCCTCGGACGGTCGCACACTTGGCCGTTTGCACCGTCTAAGGGGGATCGCATTCAGGAGGTGCATATGTTCGAGCGGCTCGATTCCCATCCACTGCCCAGTCTGTTGTCGGTTCCCGAAGGGCCGCCGCCCGCCGGTGGATGGCCGGTGCTGTTCTTCCTGCACGGTTACGACGAGGCCGCGCCGCAGCCGATCGAACAGGCGCTCACCCAGCACGGCCCGTTCAATCCGGGCAATCCGCCGCTGGTGCGCGAGCAGTTCATCCTCATCGCCCCGCAACTGGTGAACGCCGGCGACCAATGGTTCCGCTTCGCTGGCGCGGTGGAAGAGCTGCTGGCGCTGGTGCTCGATCGCCACCAGGGCGATCCGGCGCGCTGCTACCTGTGCGGTTTCAGTTTCGGCGGCAACGGCGTGTTCGACCTGGCGCTGGCGATGCCCGGGCGCTGGGCGGCGCTGTGGGCGGTGGACCCGACGCGCCTGCCGGAGGACCCGGTCAAACCGCCGATCTGGCTATCGATCGGCCAGATCGCCAGGCGGCAGGAGATGGTATTCATCGAAACGCTGGGCCTCGAGGCCGCGGCGAGCGAAGAGCCGGCGGGCGACCGGCTGTATCTGGACGAAGGCGCCGATCACGTGCGCTCGGCGCAACTGGCGTTCAAGGATGTGCGCATCTACAACTGGCTGCTCCGGCATCGCCAGGAGCGACGCCGCCGCCGGCGCTGATCGGCTGCCACAGGCCCGGGCGCCGCACGCGCCGGGCCGGGCCGAGGGCAATCACTTTTCTTCGGGCAAAAAAATAGGCGACCGAAGTCGCCCGAATTGCCTTGCGTGCTCTTTTTAAGCGGACTCAGTGTTTTTCCTTCTTGGAGTCCTGCCAGATGAACCAAGCCACTGCGCCGAGGAAGACCACCATGAGGCCGACAGTGATTACTCCCGCCAGTACCACATCATCAAGAAACATGTTCAAACCCTCCGGTGCAGCGCTATGCGTGTGACGCGTTGTGCGTCGTGTTGGAAGTGACGATATACACGCCGGTTCGGCTGAAAATTGACCGGCGTCAAAGGCCGCCAGCCGCTTGCTGGAGAACGCCTGGGAAAACTGATCTGGGTCAAACCGAAGGCACCTACCGACCGACGCTCGGCCGCCGGCCGCGCCGAAGGACAGTCGGTGGGCAACGCTGCGCGGTTGCCCACCCTACGCAGGCAGCGCACCGCCGACCGTAGGGCGGTCAACGACCGACAGGTCTTGGCCGCCACCTGGGCCGAACAACGGACGGTGGGCAACCCTGCGCGGCAGCTCCCCTACGCGAGCAGCGCACCGCCGACCGTAGGGCGGTCAACGACCGACAGGTCTTGGCCGCCACCGGCACCGAGGAACGGACGGTGGACCGCGCAACGTCGGCCTTGCGGTGGGTGGGAAAGGCTCGCTTAGCGCTTCTTCGGCTTGGACTTGCTCTTCTTCTTGCCTTTGCCCAGCGGCAGCGCCTGTTCGAAGGCCTGGCGCATCTGCTCCAGGCGCTTGTCCTTGAGGTCATGGATGCGCTTTTCGCGTTCGCTGGAAAAGTCGATCAGCTTGCCATCGTTGCTCATGCGGGCGTCCGGATCAGGCGGAAGGTGAGGTTCAGGCGCGGCGCGTCGACCTTGCGGGTGCGCGCGACCTGATGCTGCCAATGATGCTGGGTCGCGCCGGCCATGACCAGCAGCGAGCCGTGTTCCAGCAGCAGCGAGTGCTCGATGCGCTGGCCGCCCTTGCGCCGTAGATCGAAACGTCGGGGGGCGCCAAGGCTCAGCGAGGCGATCAAAGGATTCGCCCCGAGTTCGGCCTCATCGTCGCTGTGCCAGCCCATGGCGTCCTCGCCGCTGCGATAGAGGTTGAGCAGCACGCCGTTGAATGACCCGCCGCTTTCCCGCTCGACCGCCCGGCGGATCTGCGCCAGCAGCGGCGTCCACGCCAGCGGCTGATGGGTCTGGCCGGAATAGCGATACCCCGCCTGCGGGTCACCGTACCAGGCGACCAGCCGTGGCACCGGATGCTCGCGGCCGAACACCCGCACCCGCGGCTGGCTCCAGGGCGTCTGTTCGATCAGCGCGGCGAGCCAGGCGTCGGCGCGCTCCGGCGCGAGCCAGGCGGGCAGGTAGGTGAGATCGGCGTCGGCTAAGTGCATGAGAGGAACCGGGGCGCAAACCGGCAGCTTAGCGGGTGTGCGGCAGCGCCGGACAACCGGCGATCTGCCGGCCTAAACGGATACGTCGATATGCCCGCCGAGGCGCGGCGGCTCCTCGTCGGTGGCCTCGCTGGCCGCTTCGGATTCGTCCGCTTCGGCCTCCGCCGTTTGCGCGGCGCGGCGCTCGCGCTGGCGGCGGCGGTGCTCCTCGGCCAGCCACTCGGCGTTTTCCTGCGGGTGGCGCTTGTCCAGCGACACCCCGCTCTCGTTGGCACTCGCTTGTGCCGGGGTCACCGGCGGGATGTCCGGGCGCGGTTTGACCATGTCCTGCTGGGGGGTGACCGGCACCAGGCTGGCGGGAATTGGCGGCAACATTCGCTGATCCATCGGGTTGGTCGGAAGGGGGCGCGGCGGCCCGAGCGCAACGGGGCGAGCGTCGGAGCAACGCTACACTAAGACAGGCGTCTGGCATTGAACCACGTCGCTCTGCCGGCGTCGTTCCGTTAACATAGCCGGCTTTTTTCATGGCGGGGAGGCAGCATGGCGCAGCAGCAGTATCTACCGGGTCAACGCTGGATCAGCGACAGCGAGGCCGAGCTCGGTCTGGGCACCATTCTCACCCAGGACGGGCGACTGCTCACCGTGCTTTATCCGGCTACCGGCGAGACGCGCCAGTACGCTCTGCGCAATGCTCCGCTGACCCGCGTGCGCTTCGCTCCCGGCGACGAGATCACCCATTACGAAGGCTGGGTGATGACCGTGCGCGAGGTCGAGGACGTCGATGGCCTGCTCGTCTACCACGGCCTCAACGCGCAGCACGAACCCTGCGTGATGCCGGAAACCCAGCTGTCAAACTTCATCCAGTTCCGCCTGGCCAGCGACCGCCTGTTCGCCGGGCAGATCGACCCGCTGAACTGGTTCGCCCTGCGCTATCACACCCTCGAGCACCAGAGCCGCGAGCTGCAGTCGTCCCTCTGGGGCCTGGCCGGCGCGCGCGTGCAGCCGATCGCGCACCAGTTGCACATCGCCCGGGAAGTGGCCGACCGCATCGCCCCGCGCGTGCTGCTGGCCGATGAGGTGGGCCTGGGCAAGACCATCGAGGCCGGCCTGATCATCCACCGCCAGCTGCTCTGCGGCCGCGCCCGCCGGGTGCTGATCCTGGTGCCGGAAACCCTGCAGCACCAGTGGCTGGTGGAGATGCGCCGGCGCTTCAACCTGCAGTTCACCCTGTTCGACGAAGAGCGCTTCGCCGCCAGCGACACCGGCAACCCGTTCGAGGACAGCCAGCTGGCGCTGGTGGCGCTGGACTGGATCAAGCACGACGAGCGCGCCCAGGATGCCGCCTTCGCCGCCGGCTTCGACCTGATGGTGGTGGACGAGGCGCACCACCTGGTCTGGCACCCGGAAGGCGCCAGCGCCGAGTACCGCCTGGTCGAGCAGTTCGCCGAAGTCATCCCCGGCGTGCTGCTGCTCACCGCCACCCCCGAGCAGCTCGGCCAGGAGAGCCACTTCGCCCGCCTGCGCCTGCTCGACCCGGCACGTTTCCATGATCTGGAGGCCTTCCGCGCCGAGAGCGCCAACTACCAGCCGGTGGCCGACGCGGTGCAGGAACTGCTCGACGAGGGCCGCCTGTCGGACAAGGCGCACCAGACCATCCACGCGTTCCTCGGCGCCGAAGGTGAGGCGCTGCTGGCGGCGGTCAGCGATGGCGATGTCGCCGCCAGCGCACGGCTGATCCGCGAGCTGCTCGATCGCCACGGCACCGGCCGTCTGCTGTTTCGCAACACCCGCCATGCGGTGCAGGGCTTCCCCGAGCGCGAGCTGCACCCCTACCCGCTGGCGCTGCCGGCGGCCTATCAGGACAGCACCGAGCTGTACCCCGAACTCGGCTTGCAGCTCGAGGGCGACGAGTCCAGCCGCTGGTGGCAGTTCGATCCGCGCGTGGAGTGGCTGATCGACACGCTGAAGATGCTGAAAAAGTACAAGGTGCTGGTGATCTGCGCCCACGCCGAAACCGCGCTGGACCTGGAAGACGCCCTGCGCGTGCGCTCCGGCATCCCGGCCACGGTGTTCCACGAAGGCATGAGCATCATCGAGCGCGACCGCGCCGCGGCCTACTTCGCCGACGAGGAATTCGGCGCGCAGGTGCTGATCTGTTCGGAAATCGGCTCCGAAGGCCGTAACTTCCAGTTCAGCCACCATCTGGTGCTGTTCGATCTGCCGGCCCATCCGGACCTGCTGGAGCAGCGCATCGGCCGTCTCGACCGTATCGGCCAGAAGCACCGCATCCAGCTGCACGTGCCGTACCTGGAAAACAGCCCGCAGCAGGCGCTGTTTCGCTGGTACCACGAAGCGCTCAACGCCTTCCTCGCCACCTGCCCGGCCGGCAGCGCTCTGCAGCACCAGTTCGGCGCGCGCCTGCTGCCGCTGCTCGATGGCGAGCCCGGCGACCTCGACGGCCTGATCGCCGAGGCCCGCGCCACCCGCGAGCGCCTGGAAAGCGAGCTGCACAACGGCCGTGACCGCCTGCTGGAACTCAACTCTGCCGGCGGCGACAAGGGCCACGGGCTGGTCGAGGCCGTGGAGGACAAGGACGACCAGTTCGCCCTGCCCATCTATATGGAAGAGCTGTTCAACGCCTTTGGCATCGACAGCGAGGATCACTCGGAAAACGCGCTGATCCTGCGCCCCAGCGAAAAGATGCTCGACGCCAGCTTCCCGCTCGGCGACGACGAAGGCGTGACCATCACCTATGACCGCAACCAGGCGCTGTCACGCGAGGACATGCAGTTCCTCACCTGGGAACACCCGATGGTGATCGGCGGCATGGACCTGGTGCTCTCCGGCTCGATGGGCAACACGGCGGTGGCGCTGATCAAGAACAAGGCGCTCAAGCCCGGCACCATGCTGGTCGAGCTGCTGTTCGTCAGCGAAGTGGTGGCGCCGCGCGCGCTGCAGCTGTCGCGCTTTCTGCCACCCTCGGCGATCCGCTGCCTGCTGGACGGCAACGGAAACGATCTGGCGGCGAAAGTGGCCTTCGACACCCTCAACGACCAGCTCGAAAGCGTGCCGCGCGCCAGTGCCAACAAGTTCGTCCAGGCGCAGCGCGACGAAATCGCCGCGGTCATCGCCAAGGGTGAAGCCAAGGCCTCGCCGCGGCATGTGGAGCGGGTCAGCCATGCCCGCCAGCGACTGGTCGAGAGCCTGGACGAGGAAATCTCCCGCCTGACCGCCCTGCAGGCAGTCAACTCCAACGTGCGCCCGGCGGAAATCGACGCCTTGCGCAAGCAGCGCGACGAAGGACTGGCGGCGCTGGAGAAGGCCGCCCTGCGCCTGGAAGCCATCCGCGTGCTGGTCGCCGGCTGACGCGGCCATGCCCGCCAAGGCCATTCGCGGCGCCTTGCTGCACTGCCTGGCCGACCCGCGCGAGGTCGGCCCGCAGGCCGCCCACCAGTATCTGGCCGATGGCCTCTTGCTGGTGGACCACGGCCGCATCGAGGCCTTCGGCGAGGCGGCGACCCTGTTGCCGACACTGCCGCCCGGCACCGAGCTGATCGAATACCCCGACGCGCTGATCGTCCCCGGCTTCGTCGACACCCACGTGCATTACCCGCAGCTAGCGGTGATCGGGGCCTACGGCACCCAGCTGCTCGACTGGCTGAACCGCTACACCTTCCCTGCCGAGGCGCGCTTCGCCGACCCGGCGCATGCCGAGCGCCAGGCGAAGTTGTTTCTCGACGAACTGCTGCGCAACGGCACCACCACCGCTGCGGTGTTCTGCACCGTGCATGCCCATTCGGTGGACGCCTTCTTCGCCGAGGCGCTGGCGCGCAACCTGCGCATGATCGCCGGCAAGGTGCTGATGGACCGCCACGCCCCGGCAGCCCTCTGCGACACGGCGCAAAGCGGCGATGCCGACAGCCGCGCGCTGATCGAGCGCTGGCACGGCAAGGGCCGCCTGCACTACGCGATCACCCCGCGCTTTGCCGCCA
Source organism: Pseudomonadaceae bacterium (assembly GCA_030602315.1). GTDB lineage: Bacteria > Pseudomonadota > Gammaproteobacteria > Pseudomonadales > Pseudomonadaceae > Azomonas. The sequence goes on from JAUVZY010000011.1 coordinate 94,327, forward strand.
CCAGTACGCCTGAACAACTGCGCCTGGCCGGTGAGCTGTTCCGCGAAATTCCCGGCCTATACCTGCACACCCACCTTTCGGAAAACCGCGCCGAGATCGACTGGGTGCGCCAGCTGTTCCCCGAGCGCGCGCACTATCTGGACGTCTACGACCACCACGGCCTGACCGGCCCGCGCGCGGTGTTCGCCCACGGCATTCATCTGTGCGACGACGAGTGCCAGCGGCTGGCTGACAGCGGCTCGGCGGTAGCCTTCTGCCCCAGCTCCAACCTGTTTCTCGGCAGCGGCCTGCTCGATCTGGCGCGGCTGGAGGGCTTCGGCGTGCGGGTGGGGCTGGGCACCGACATCGGCGCCGGTACCAGCCTGTCCGCACTGCAGACGCTAAACGAGGCCTACAAGGTGCTGCAGCTGCAGGGCCAGTCGCTCGATCCGTTCAAGGCGCTGTATCTGGCCACTCTCGGCGGCGCACGGGCGCTGTATCTCGACGACTGCCTAGGCAACTTCCTGCCCGGCAAGGACGCCGACTTCGTGGTGCTCGACCTCGCCGCCACGCCGCTGCTGGCCCAGCGCATGGCCAGCGCGACGACACTGGCCGAGCGACTGTTCGCCCTGATGATCCTCGGCGACGACCGCGCC
>JAUVZY010000043.1 GCA_030602315.1 Pseudomonadaceae bacterium
CGCCGAAGCCGAAGCCGACGCCGAAGCCGAAGCCGAAGCCGAAGCCGAAGCCGAAGCCGAAGCCGAAGCCGAAGCCGAAGCCGAAGCCGAAGCCGAAGCCGAAGCCGAAGCCGAAGCCGAAGCCGCCTCGCCGATGCTAGGAGAGGCGGTCGCCCCGCCGGCCTTCGAAGGCGATGCTCCCGAGCCCGAGCCCGAGCCCGAGCCCGAGCCCGAGCCCGAGCCCGAGCCCCAGTGGTCCGCCGAAGCACTACCGGCGGCCTCGCCGGTGTTCGCCGAGCCCGTCGGCGCGGAAAACCCGTGGGAGGGCAAAGACGCCGACCTGGTCGAGATCTTCCTCGAGGAAGGTTTCGACATTCTGGAGCACGTCGCTGCGGGTCTGCAGCGCTGGACTCACGCCCCCGATCAGCTGAAGGAGGTCGAGGGGCTGCAGCGCCATCTGCACACCTTGAAGGGCGGCGCCCGCATGGCCGAGTTGCCGGCGATCGGCGACCTCGCCCACGAGCTCGAATTTCTCTACGAGGATCTGAGCGGCAAGCAGTTGCAGGTAACCCCGGAGCTGTTCAGCCTGTTGCAGCGCTGCCATGACCGGTTGGCCGAGATGCTCGAAGCGCTGCGTGCGCGCCAGCGATTGTCGGGTGGCGCCGAGCTGATCCAGGCGATCGAGCAGTTCCGTCGCCCGGCCGACCTGCCGGCGTCTGCCGGCGCTGTCCCGCCCGTTTCTGTGGCAGACACCGCGGTGCGATCATCGTCGTCGAACGCAGACGAGGAGGCCGAGCGCGAGGTTCAGGAAATTTTCCTCGAGGAAGCCGAGGCGCTGCTGGAAGACTTCGAGGCGGCCCTGGATGCTTGGCAGAACGAACGCCAGCAGGTGGCGTCGCTGGCGGCCATGCTGCGCATCCTGCATACCCTCAAGGGCGGTGCACGATTGGCCAGCGAAGCGCGCTTGGGCGATATGGCCCATGGGCTGGAGCAGCGGCTGAGCGATGCACAGCACAAGGGTGCGCCCAATGGCGAGGTATTCGCCGAGCTGCAGCGCGGGCACCTGGCGCTGGAGCAGGCGGTCAACGAGTTCCGCCGCCGGCTGCAAGGCGAACCGGAAGAGTCGGTGCTACTGTCCGAGCCGCTTGTCCAGGCCGATCCGCAGCAGGCCGAGCAGTTTGCGCAGCCGCTCCAGGCGCAAGCGCCTGAAGTGCCAGAGCCGGCCGCCCCCGCCGATGCATTGGCTGAAGCCGCGGCCGAATTGGGCGCGCTGCCCAGCGAGGTCGTCGCCGATACGCCGGCAGAGCCGCCGTTGGCCTCGCCGGCAACGGCTCCGGCGAGCTTGGCACCGCTCGAGCGTCCGCTGATGGTGGCGCCGGCGGTGGCGCAACCCGAGTCGTCGGGACAAATCCTGCCTTTCGTCCGTCAGGCCCAGCAGGCCGCCCAGGAAGCGGCGGCCAATCGTGCACCGCAGGAGATGGTTCGTGTTCCGGCCGAGCTGCTCGAGGGGCTGGTCAACCTGGCCGGTGAAACCTCGATCTTCCGCAGCCGGGTCGAGCAGCAGGTCAGTGACTTCAGCTTCACCCTGACGGAAATGGAGTCGACCATCGAGCGGGTGCGCGATCAGCTGCGGCGGTTGGATACCGAGACCCAGGCGCAGATCCTCAGCCGCTATCAGGCGGAGATCGAGCGCTCCGGTTACGAAGACTTCGACCTGCTGGAGATGGACCGCTACTCCCAGTTGCAGCAGCTGTCGCGCGCGCTGTTCGAGTCGGCGTCCGACCTCCTCGATCTCAAGGAAACCCTGGCCGCGCGCAGCCGCGACGCCGAAACGCTGCTGCTGCAGCAGTCACGCGTGAACACCGAGCTGCAGGAAGGCCTGATGCGCACCCGCATGGTGCCGTTCGATCGCATCATGCCGCGTCTGCGCCGAATCGTCCGGCAGGTGGCCGCCGAACTGGGCAAACAGGTCGATTTCGCCGCCGGCAACGCTGAAGGGGAAATGGACCGCACGGTGCTGGAACGGATCATCGCGCCGCTGGAACACATGCTGCGCAATGCCGTGGACCACGGTATCGAATCGCAGGAGCGCCGCCTGCAGGCCGGCAAGCCGGCGCAGGGTACGGTGCGCCTGGACCTCTCCCGCGAGGGGGGTGACATCATGCTGACCCTGTCCGACGACGGTGGCGGCATCGATCTGGCCGCCGTGCGGCGCAAGGCGATCGAGCGTGGCCTGATGACCGCCGACAGCAACCTGCCAGACCAGGACGTGCTGCAGTTCATTCTCGAGGCGGGTTTCTCCACCGCGCAGAAGGTGACGCAGATCTCCGGCCGCGGCGTGGGCATGGACGTGGTCAACTCGGAGGTCAAGCAGCTCGGCGGCTCGATGAGCATCGAGTCGCAGCTGGGCCAGGGCACTCGCTTTGTCATCCGCCTGCCGTTCACCGTGTCGGTGAACCGGGCGCTGATGGTGCATGCCGGCGAAGACCTCTACGCGATTCCGCTGAACGCCATCGAAGGTATCGTGCGGATCCCGCCGCAGCGTCTGGAAAGCTACTACCAGCCCAATGCGCCGCGCTTCGAATATGCCGGGCAGTCCTATGAGGTGCGCTATGTCGGCGACCTGCTGGGCACCGGCCAGCATCCCAAGCTGGTGGGCCAGACCCTGCCGCTGCCGGTGGTACTGGTGCGTTCGGCCGACTTCGCCGTGGCCGTCCAGGTAGACAGCCTGGCCGGCTCGCGGGAAATCGTGGTGAAGAGCCTGGGCCCGCAATTCAACGCGGTGCCGGGAATCTCCGGCGCCACCATTCTCGGTGATGGCCGAGTGGTGGTGATTCTCGATCTGTTGGCGATGATCCGCCTGCAGCAGGCGCGGCAGTTGCCGCAGGCCGCCGAGGCCGTGCTGGAAGAGCCGCTCGCTGCGGCCAGCGGCCGGCCGACCCTGGTGATGGTGGTCGACGACTCGGTCACCGTGCGCAAGGTGACCAGCCGTCTGCTCGAGCGTCACGGCATGAACGTGCTGACCGCCAAGGATGGCGCCGATGCCATCAGCCAACTGCAGGAGACGCGTCCGGACGTTATGCTGCTGGACATTGAAATGCCGCGTATGGACGGTTTCGAGGTGGCCACCCTGGTGCGCCATGACGAGCGACTGAAGGACCTGCCGATCATCATGATCACCTCAAGGACCGGTGACAAACACCGCGAGCGTGCCATGGGTATTGGCGTGAACGAATACCTTGGCAAGCCGTACCAGGAATCCGTACTGCTCGATGCCATCCACCGGTTGGTTCCTGGCCATGAATGAATACACCTCGGCGCGCATCGCCGTGATCGCCGACACCTCGCTGCAGCGTCATGTACTGCAGCAGGCATTGGGCGCCAACGGTTACCAGGTCGTGTTGAACAGTGATCCGGCGCGGCTCGAACGTGCTGACCTGGCGGCCTGTGACACCGATCTCTGGCTGGTGGATCTGGCCGAGCTGGAAGACTCGCCGCTGGTCGACACCTTGCTCGAAAGCGCCGAAGTGCCGGTGCTGTTCGGCGAGGGCCATGCCCCGGAGCGCCAGTCCGAGCACTATCCGCGCTGGGAGCGTCGCCTGATCGGCAAGCTCAAGCACCTGGTGGGTGATCCCGCGCGGGCGGTCGGGCCGAGCCTGGAGGGGCTGATGGGGCAGTCCCCGGCCCCGGCGCGTGTCGAGTTGCCGCTGATTCTGGCCGAAACCCCGCCGGTGGAGGGTTCGCCGGCGCCACAGGTCTGGCTGCTGGCCGCCTCGATGGGTGGCCCGGAAGCGGTCAAGCAGTTTCTCGACAGCCTGCCGGCGGGCCTGCCGGTCGGCTTTCTCTACGCCCAACACATCGATGCGAGCTTCGAGGAACGGTTGCCGCAGGCGGTGGGGCGGCACAGTCAGTGGAAGGTCGGGCTGGCCCGCGCCGGCGACCCGGTGCGCTGCGGCGAGGTGATCGTGGTGCCGGTGGGTCAGGAGCTCGACTTCGACAGCCAGGAAGCGATGGACCTGACTGGGCGTGCCTGGCCGGAACCTTACAGTCCGTCGATCGACCGCATCATGCTCAACCTCGCGCAGCGCTTCGGCGCGCGCTGCGGGGTGATCGCCTTCAGCGGCATGGGTAGCGACGGTTCGGCCGCGGCCGCCTACGTGAGGCGCCAGGGTGGCCAGATCTGGACCCAGAGCGCGGCGACCTGCGCCTGCTCGAGCATGCCCGACAGTCTGCGCGAGGGTGACTACAGCAGCTACAGCGGATCGCCTAGGGAGCTTGCCCATGCCCTGGTCGAGCGCCTCACCGAACAGGCCGTCGAAGTCGGCTTCGCTTTCGAACAGGGACATCCATGAGTTCTTCGTCATTGAAAACCCAGGCGCAGGACAGCCTCGGCGCGCTGCTCTTGCCGCTGGGCGACCGGCAGTTGCTGGTGCCCAACTCGGTGGTCGCCGAGCTGGTGCCCTATCGTGCACCGCGCGCCATGCCGGACATGCCGGGGTGGGTGCTCGGGCAGATCGACTGGCGCGACCTGCGCCTGCCGCTGCTGTGCTTCGAACTGGCGTGTGGGGCCCGGCTGGTGGCCGGCGAGCAGCCGCGCATCGCGGTGCTCAACGCACTGGGCGGGCGCGAGCACGTCAAGTTCATCGCCCTGTTGCTACAGGGCATTCCGCGCTCGGTGCGGGTCGACGCAGCGCTGCCCCGTCACCCGGCGCCGCTGGCTTCGCTGGAGCTGGAGGCGGTGCGGGTCGACGAGCAGGAAGCGCGCATCCCCGACCTGATCGCGCTGGAAGACAAGCTGGCCCAGGCCGGGCTGATCTAGCGGGTTAGAAGTCGCCCCACAGCTGTTGGGCGACGCTGAGCGCGACCACCGGCGCGGTTTCGGTGCGCAGCACCCGCGGGCCCAGGCGGGCGGCAGTGAAGCCGCTGGCCATTGCCTGCTGCACTTCCTCCTCGCTGAACCCCCCTTCCGGACCGATCAGAAAGGCCAGCGACGCCGGGCGCGCATGCTCGGTGAGCGGCACGGCGACCGGGTGCAGGATCAGCTTGAGCTCCGCCGCGCAGGACTTGGCCCAGTCGGCCATCGGCAGCGGCGGATGGATCGTTGGTAGCACCGAGCGGCCGCATTGCTCGCAGGCGCTGATCGCCACCTGCCGCCAGTGGGCCAGGCGCTTGTCGGCGCGCTCGTCATTCAGGCGTACCTCGCAGCGCTCGCTGAACAGCGGGGTGATCTCGCTGACGCCCAGTTCGGTGGCCTTCTGGATCGCCCAGTCCATTCGCTCGCCGCGCGACAGCCCCTGACCGAGGTGGATGTGCAGGGGCGACTCGGCCATGCCCGGCAGCTGTTCGCTGAGGGTCACGCTGACCCGCTTCTTGCCCACTTCCGCCAGCTCGCCGCGATACTCCTGTCCGCTGCCGTCGAACAGCTGCAGCGCCGCGCCGCTGGTCAGGCGCAGCACGCGGGCGATGTAGTGCGCCTGGGCTTCGGGTAGCTCGTGCTGGCCAAGGCTCAAGGGGGTATCGACGAAAAAGCGGGACAGGCGCATGGCGGTAACCGACAGTGAAAGCGGCAAGGATACGCCGGCCGCCCAGCGCTTGCAGCAGCCTCAGCCGGGGTCGTGGAAGGCGCTCGGCGCGCCCGCCGGCACGCTGATGCTGAGTGACTGGCGGGTGGCCAGGTCGATGCCTTCGCTGGCGACCTCGGCGAGAAAGTCGATTTCATCGGGGCGGATGACATACGGCGGCAGCAGGTAGACCACGCTGCCCAGCGGGCGCAGCAGCGCGCCGCGCGACAGCGCGTGCTGGTAGACCGCCAGCCCACGGCGCTCCTGCCAGGGGAAGGCGAGCTTGCCGGCCTTGTCCTTGACCATTTCGATGGCCAGCGCCATGCCGGTCTGGCGCACCTCGGCCACGTGCGGGTGCTCGGCCAGGTGCGCGCAGGCCCGGCCCATGTGCGCCGCCAGTGCGCGGTTGGCTTCGATCACATTGTCCTGTTCGAAGATATCCAGCGTGGCCAGCGCTGCGGCGCAGGCCAGCGGGTTGCCGGTGTAGGTATGCGAATGCAGGAAGGCGCGCAGGGTGGCGTAGTCGTCGTAGAAGGCCTGGTACACGGGGTCGGTGGTGAGCACCGCGGCCATCGGCAGGTAGCCGCCGGTGAGCGCTTTGGACAGCACCAGAAAGTCCGGGCAGATGCCGGCCTGCTCGCAGGCGAACATCGTCCCGGTGCGGCCGAAGCCGACGGCGATCTCGTCGTGGATCAGGTGCACGCCGTAGCGGTCGCAGGCCTCGCGCAGCAGGGTCAGGTAAACCGGGTGGTACATGCGCATGCCGCCGGCGCCCTGGATCAGCGGCTCGACGATCACCGCGGCGACCTCGTGGTGGTGCTCGGCCAGGGTCTGCTCCATGTGGGCGAACATGGCGCGCGAATGCTGCTCCCAGCTCACGCCATCCTCGCGCAGGTAGCAGTCCGGGCTCGGCACCTTGAGGGTGTCCAGCAGCAGCGGCTTGTAGGTCTCGGTGAACAGGCTGACGTCACCCACCGACATCGCCGCCACGGTTTCGCCGTGATAGCTGTTGCTCAGGGTGACGAAGCGGCGCTTGTCCGGCTGGCCGCAGTTGCGCCAGTAGTGAAAGCTCATCTTCAGCGCCACCTCGATGCCCGACGAGCCGTTGTCGGCGTAGAACACCCGACTCAGGCCCTCCGGCGTGAGGCTGACCAGCCGTTCCGACAGCTCGATCACCGGCGCGTGGCTGAAGCCGGCCAGCATCACGTGCTCGAGGTTCTCCAGCTGCTCGCGCACCCGTGCATTGATGCGCGGGTTGGCGTGGCCGAACACGTTGACCCACCAGGAGCTGACCGCATCCAGATAGCGCTTGCCGTCGAAGTCCTCGAGCCAGACGCCTTCGCCGCGGCGGATCGGGATCAGCGGCAGGCGCTCGTGATCCTTCATCTGCGTGCAGGGGTGCCAGAGCACGGCGAGATCGCGCTCCATCCAGGCGGTATTCAGGCTCATGGGCGGCTCCAGGTGGTGGTCGGCGGGCAAGCCTAGCAGATGCCGCGCGCGCCGAGCGGCGCGGGAGTAATCGGCTGTATCGATGGTTTCCAACGAAACTTCCTGTGCATCATCGATAATCGCCCCGTTAGGCTAACCCTCGTAGACACAAGGACCGACAGCATGCAGTGGCGCAACTCCTCCAGCAGATTCGGCGCGCTCGCCATCCTCCTGCACTGGCTCGTGGCCGTGGCCGTGATCGGCCTGTTCGGCCTCGGGCTGTGGATGACCGGGCTCGACTACTACAGCGCCTGGTATCAGAAGGCACCGGCCTGGCACAAGGCGCTGGGCATGCTGATGCTGCTGGCGATGGTCGTGCGCCTGTTCTGGCGTCTGGCGAGCCACGGCCCGGCACCGCTCGATCCGCCCGGCAGTGCCGGCTTCTGGGCCGCCCGCCTGATGCACGGGACGCTGTACCTGCTGCTGTTCGCCGTGCCGCTGTCGGGCTACCTGATTTCCACTGCCGATGGGCGCGCCATCAGCGTGTTCGGCTGGTTCGAGGTGCCGGCGCTGATCGTCGGCCTGCCCGGCCAGGCGGATATCGCCGGCTGGCTGCACGAATACCTGGCCTGGGCGCTGATCGTGCTGGCCGCACTGCATGCGCTGGCCGCGCTCAAGCACCACTTCATCGATCGTGATCCGACTCTGGTGCGGATGCTCGGTCGCTCCACCCGCAACTGACTTCGAGGATCTACCCATGCTGAAGAAATCGTTGGCTGCCCTGGCGCTGTTCGCTTCGGTCGGCACCGGCTCGGCCCTGGCGGCCGATTACGTGATCGACAAGGAAGGTCAGCACGCCTTCGTCAACTTCAAGATCAGCCACCTGGGCTACAGCTGGCTGTACGGCACCTTCCGCGACTTCGACGGCCGCTTCAGCTTCGATGCCGCCAAGCCTGCCGAGAGCAAGGTCGAGGTGACCCTGAAGACCGCCAGCGTGGACACCAACCACACCGAGCGCGACAAGCACCTGCGCAGCGCGGATTTCCTCAACGTGCAGAAGCATCCGACCGCGCGGTTCGTCTCCACCGGCGTCACCCCCACCGGCGAAGGCACGGCTGACATCGCGGGCGAGCTGACCCTCAATGGCGTGACCCGCCCGGTGGTGATCGCCGCGCGCTTGCTCGGCGAGGGTACCGATCCCTGGGGCGGCTACCGTGCCGGCTTCGAGGGCAGCACCACGCTGCGGCTGAAGGACTTCGACATCCAGAAGGATCTCGGCCCGGCCAGCCAGACCGTGGAGCTGATCCTGTCGGTGGAAGGCGTGCGCCAGTAAGCCCCACCAACTGCAGGGAAAACGCCGGCTATGCCGGCGTTTTTGCATGAAGGCGGCAGGAAATATCGGTTAACCAGCCAAAACGGAGTTGCCGCGGCCGATCTCGCTGCGCTTTGTTTACAGACATTTGTGGATGTAAGTATATTTCCCGGCTTTCCCTGCTTGCGCTTTCCGGCCCGCGCGCCGGTCGTCCTTCCGTGAGGTTCAGCATGCCATCTGTTCGTTCGGGCTCCGCCGCACTCGTATTGGCCGCCGTGACGCTTGCCGCCTGCCAGCAGTCGGAGGGACCGGGCGCGCCGGCGCCGAAGCAGGCGCCCCAGGTCGGCGTGGTCACTCTGGCGGCCGAGCCGCTGGCCTTGACCAGCGAGCTGCCCGGCCGCACCCGTGCCTACCGGATCGCCGAGGTGCGCCCGCAGGTCGACGGCATCCTGCAAAAGCGCATGTTCGAGGAGGGCAGCGAGGTCAAGGCCGGCCAGCAGCTGTACCAGATCGACCCGTCGCTGTATCAGGCGGAACTGAAGACGGCCGAGGCGGCCCTGGCCTCGGCCAGATCGCTGGCCGACCGCTACGCGCTGCTGGTCGACGAGCAGGCGGTCAGCCGCCAGGCGTTCGAGGAGGCCCGCGCCGCCCGCCTGCAGGCGGAGGCCGCGCTGGAGCGGGCGCAGATCAACCTGCGCTATACCCGCGTGCTGGCACCGATCGACGGCAGCATCGGCCGTTCCCAGGTCACCGAGGG
>JAUVZY010000006.1 GCA_030602315.1 Pseudomonadaceae bacterium
GGGCGCCTCGCCGGAGCAGGTGGCGCAACTGGATGCGGCGCTGGCGCATTTCGCCCGCCACGTCACGGCCGAGCAGGGCGAGGATCACAGCCAGCAGCCGGGCGTCGGCGCCGCCGGTGGGCTGGGCTTTGCCGCGCGGGCCTTTCTCGGTGCGCGGTTTCGCCCGGGTATCGAGCTGGTCGCCGAGGTCTCGGGGCTGGCGGAGGCGATGCAGGGCGCGGCGCTGGTGATCACCGGGGAAGGGCGGCTGGACGGCCAGAGCCTGCATGGCAAGACGCCGGTGGGCGTGGCGCGTATCGCCCGCCAGCAGGGCGTGCCGTGCATCGCACTGGCCGGCAGTCTGGGCGAGGGCTATCAGCAGCTCTATCCGGCCGGTATCGACGCTGCCTTCAGCCTCACCCCCGGGCCGATGACCCTGGAGCAAGCCTGCGCCCGGGCGGCGATCGAGCTCGAGGCGCGCGCCGCCGACCTGGCGCGGCTCTGGCGCCTGGCCCTGGCCCTGGCCAGCCGTTGAGCGCTTGAGCGAGCGCGGGCGAACCACTGCGGCCGATCGCCGGTCCAAACGCTCGCAGCCGCGTTGGCGGCCTTCATGGACTACACCGACAGGGAGCCTGGTCCGATGAACCGAATCCTCGTTCTGCCCGCTGTGCTCATGCTTGCCGGCTGCGCCGGCCAACCGTCGACGCCAGTTCCGTCCGACGATCTCGCCCTGCGCCCGGCCCAGGCGTTCTGCCAGCCATCGTTCGCCGCGCCAGCGCCAGCGGCGGCCAACGTGGACAGCCTGGAAGCGGAAATCCGCGCGGCACTGGCCAGACGCAACGAGCGCCTGGCCTTCGAGCGCGGCAAGGTGAATGCGCTGATCGCCTGCAACCGACCGGCCCTGAGCCGCGCACCCTAGGGCACGCGGCTCACCGCGCTCAGCGCGGGCGGCTGTCGCTGTCGGTATCGCTGTCGCTGCGGCGGATGATGCACACCCGTTCGCTGTAGGTTCCCTGCTGGCTGCCGCTGACCTGGCCGCCACCGGAGGCGCCGCCCAGGTTGGATGAGCGTGCCGAACCCACTTCACTGGAATCGCTCAGTCCGCCATAGCCGGTGGCGCCCGTGCTCGAGCCGACCTGTTCGGAGCGTCCGCTAGCGTTCGATCCGCTCAGGCTGTTGCGCGAGGTCTCCCCCGCAAGCCCCGCGCTGCCGGCTGCTGCGCCCATTCCGGCGCCCGCCGAACTGCCGTGCCCGGTGGTGCCGGCGCCGGTCGGCGAGGTGGTGGCGGTGGTCGGTGGGTAATCGGTGCCGGCGCGCTTGGCGCTGCTGCCCACGCCATAGGCATCGCTGCTGCCCGATTCGCCGCTGGTGCGGCTGCCGGTGCCGAGCGAAGAGCTGCTGCTGCCCATGCCGCTTGAGCCGCTGGAGCCAAGTGTGTCGCTGCCCGTTCCGCTCATGCCGCTGCTGCCGCTAGCGATGCCGGCCGAGCCGACCCGTGTGCTGTCAGACGAACTGACCGAGCTGCCGCGCGAGCCGCTGCCGGCCGTCGCGCTGCTGCCGCTGCCACTGGCGCCGAGCCGGTCGCTGCCTGCTCCGCTCATGCCGCTGCTGCCGCTGCCCATGCCGGCCGAACCGACGCGGCCACTGTCGCTCTGCTGGGTTGCGCTGCTGGTAGTGCTGCCCGTACGGCTGCTGCTGCCAGACGCGCCGAGCCGGTCGCCAGTTGCGTCGCCGGTGCCCGCCGAGCCGACCCGACCGCTGCCGCCCTGGTTCACCGAGGCGCCGCTCGAGCCGGTGCCGACACCCGCCGCGCCGGTGCTGCTGCCCTTGCCGCCGGCGCCCAGGCGGTCGCTGTCACGCCCGCTGATGCCGCTATCGGTACCGCTGCTACGGCTGCCTGCGCCGAGGCTGCCGCTGCGGCCAACCTCGCCCGCGGCGTGGCTGCTGGCCGAGGTCACCCCGATTTCGCGGGTTGGCCCGCTCGGGGTGCGGCTGGTCCCGGTCTGATCGCTGGTGTGCCCGGAGCCCGTGGCACTGCCGATCGGGCCGCCGGCGCCGGGGCGCTCGCTTTCCGAATAACGCTCGGAGCTGGCCATGGCGCCGGTGGCCGTGCCGGCGGCGGCGTTGGTCCGTGCGCCGGGGAAGTGCCGGTCGAGCTCGGAATCACCGCCAGTGGCGCCGACATAGGGGCTGGTGGAAATGCCGGCATAACGGTCGGAAGGTGCGGTGTCCTTGCGCCAGTCATCGCCGCTGCTGCCGCCCCAGCTGGCGCTGCGCTCGCGAATGTCGATGGCGCCGTTGTATTCGAGCGAGTCGCGTACCCGGGCCATCTCGTCGTCGCTGTACACGTCCACCGCGATCACCAGCGAGCCGCGCCGCACCGCTTCGGGATACGCGCTGGCGTGGTGGCGGTATTCCTCTCGGTCATCGGCGCCGAACAGCGATTTGAAGAAATGGGTGATGCGTGACTCATGCTGGGTTCGGTCCACCGGGCTGCTGTCGGTGGTGGTATAGGGCTCGCCATAGCCGTGGATCTCGGCGCTGTCGGCACCGACCGAGTGGATATGCTCGCGGGGAATGCCCCGGGCCATCAGGTCACCGCGGGTGCGGGTGACGTCGGTCACGGTGTCGAACGCTGCTACCAGTGTGTGTTTCATGGTTCACCTCGCGCTATGCATGAACGGCGGATCGGCCGAACGCTGCTCATGGCCAGCCCTGGCGAAGGTGTCCCGCGAATGCACGAGCGGACGCCACGCAGGGGCAGCGTCCGGTCGTCGAGGCAGCGCTCATACACTTTGGGTCTGCCTGCCGGGGCGTAGTTCAGGCCGCGGGATCAGCGGTCGTGGCGGGCGGCTTTAAGCCCTGGCGCCGATGGGCTACACCTTGGTAATCGGTCACGCCGGAGATCGTCATGCTGATTCGCACGCCCCAGGGCTGGGCCTGTCGGCCCTCGGAGATCACCCCCGAGGGGGTCTACCTGTCGCGACGCCAGTTTCTCGGAGCCGGCGCTGCCGGGCTGCTGGCGGCCGGCGTGCCGGCGCTGGCCGAGGAAACCGCGCTGTACGACGCCCCGCCCGCGGCCGAGGCGCCGGCCTGGTTCGCCGAGAAGCACCCGGGCATCCGCTGGGCGGCGGTGGTGCCCGAGGGCGAGCCGGTGACCCCGTTCGCGGCGGCGACGCGCTACAACAATTTCTACGAGTTCGGCCAGGACAAGGGCGACCCGGCACGCCATGCCGGCGCGCTGGTCACCGAGCCCTGGACGGTGCGTATCGACGGCGAGGTCGGCAAGCCGGGGGTGTACGAGCTGGCCGAGCTGGTGCGCCCGCACGCGCTGGAGGAGCGCATCTACCGCCTGCGTTGCGTCGAGGCGTGGTCGATGGTGATTCCCTGGCTCGGCTTTTCGCTGGGCGAGCTGCTAAAGCGCGCCGAACCGACCGGCAACGCCCGCTATGTCGCCTTCACCACGGTGATGCAGCCAGAAGCCATGCCGGCACTGCGCTCGCGCTTGAGCCTGATCGACTGGCCGTACCGCGAAGGGCTGCGCATCGACGAAGCCATGCACCCGCTGACCATCCTCGCGGTGGGCATGTACGGCCGCGTGCTGCCCAACCAGAACGGCGCGCCGCTGCGTCTGGTGGTGCCGTGGAAGTACGGCTTCAAGAGCATCAAGTCGATCGTCGCCATCCACCTGACCGAGCAGCAGCCGTACACCACCTGGCAGGCGCTGGCACCACGCGAATACGGCTTCTACGCCAACGTGAACCCCGAGGTGGATCATCCGCGCTGGTCACAGAAGCGCGAACGCCGCCTGCCGGGCACGCTGCTGCGCAGCAACCTGCGCGACACCCTGCCGTTCAACGGCTATGCCGAGGCGGTCGCGCCGCTGTACGCGGGCATGGACCTGCGGCGCTTCTACTGATGAAGCAGCCGGTGTGGCGTGGTGGGGTGTTCCTGGCGGCCCTGGTGCCGCTGCTTGTGTGGCTGTATCAGGCGCAGACCTTCGCCCTCGGCCCGGACCCCGGCAAAACCCTGGTGGACCGCCTGGGGCAGGGCGCGCTGGTCCTGCTCTTGCTCACCCTCTGCCTCTCGCCCTTGCAATGGACCACGCGCTGGAGCGGCTTTGCCCTGGTCCGCCGCCAGCTCGGCCTGTGGACCTTTGCCTATGCCAGCCTGCATGTGGCCGGTTACCTGGTGTTCATTCTCGGTCTCGAGTTCGCTCGGCTGCCCGAAGAGCTGGCCGAGCGCCCGTACATCCTGGTCGGCGCGCTGGCCTGGCTCGGCCTGCTGGCGCTGGCGCTCACGTCCAACCGCGCCAGCATGCGGCGACTGGGCAAAGGCTGGAAGCGCCTGCACCGGCTGGTCTACCCGATCCTCGTGCTGGTGCTGCTGCACATGCTCTGGGTGGTGCGCGCCGATCTGACCCTGTGGAGCCTGTACGCGGCGCTCGGCGCCAGCCTGCTGGCGCTGCGGGCCGTGCGCAGCATTGCCCGCAGGCGCGCGTGCAGCCCAGCGGCGCCCCGGCGCGGGTGAACGCGCTATCCTTCCTGCGGGGTGCAACAAGGCCGCGAGGACACCGATGAACAACCGTTCCACGCTTGGCCGAGTGCTGGCCCTGACCGATTTTTCCGCACCGGCGCGCCGTGCCGTCGACCGAGCCGCCATGCTGGCGCTGGCATGCGGGGCCCGGCTCGATCTGCTGCATGTGTTGACCGGCGGGGCCATCGACCGGCTGCGCCGGTTTGCCGGGGCTGATTCGGCGCACACCGAGCAGCGCCTCGCCGATGCCGCGCGCGCCCAGCTCGCGCAGGTCGGCGAAAGCCTGCAGCGCCAGCGTGGCATAACCGCCGAGGCGCACCTGGGCCAGGGGGCGTTGCTGGGCGTGCTCGACGAACAGCTGAACCGGCTGGCTCCGGACCTGACCGTGCTGGGCGCGCGTGGTGAGAGCTACCTTCGCCACGCGATCCTCGGCTCGACCGCCGAACGCATGCTGCGCAAGATGAGCCGGCCGACGCTGGTGGTGAAGCAGCAGCCCCACGAGCCGTACCGGCGCGTGCTGGTGCCGGTGGATTTCTCCGCCGCCTCGCTACCGGCGATCCGTCTGGCGCAGGCGGTCGCGCCGGGCGCCGAGATCGTCCTGCTGCACGCCTTTGAGGTGCCCTTCGAAAGCAAACTGCAGTTTGCCGGTGTCGATGATGGGGTCATTGAAGGCTACCGCCAGACGGCGCGCCAAGAGGCGGTTCTGCAGCTGCGCGACCTGGCCGAGGATGCCGGCTGCGCCAGCGGCTCGCGGGTAATGCTGGTGCTGCATGGCCCTGCCGCGCGGCATATCGTCGAGCAGCAACAGGAGCAGGACTGCGACCTGATCATCATGGGGAAACATGGCGAGGGCATGATCGAAGCGCTGCTGCTTGGCAGCGTCACCAAACATGTGCTGGCCGAATCCCAGGGTGACGTGTTGGTCTGCGCCTGACCAGGGCACCTCGGCCATCGGGCACGGGGCGGTCGAGGAAAACGCATGCACGAAAGGTTTGATTTACAACGCTTTGTCAGCGCCCAGGCGCCGCTGTACCAGCAGGCGCTCGCCGAGTTGGAGGCGGGCACCAAGCGCAGCCATTTCATGTGGTTCGTCTTTCCGCAGGTCGCCGGCCTGGGCCACAGCGACATGGCGCGCCGCTACGCCATTTCCGGGCTCGAGGAAGCCCGCGCCTATCTGTCCCATCCCGTCCTCGGGCCACGACTGCGAGAATGTGCCGCGGCCTTGCTGGCGCATGGTGGGCGCAGCGCCCGCGCCGTGCTGGGCAGTCCGGATGATCTGAAACTGCGCTCGAGCATGACCCTGTTCGACCAGGTGGCGCCGGGGGATGTCTTTGCCAGGGTACTGGCGACGTTTTTCGAGGGCGTACCGGATCGGGCGACGCTCCAGCGCCTGGGCAAGGCCTGAGCAGGCCCGGGGTCGAACGATGGGCGGCCGCTAGCGGCAAGCCATGCCAGCCGGCCACGGCCGACCAACACTGCGCAAGGAGCAGACGATGAGAACGCGGGACTACCAAAGCCAGCTGGAGGCGGTCTGCAACAACGCCAGCATGGCCATGTTCATCCTCGACCAGCGTCAGCACTGCACCTACATGAACCCGGCCGCCGAAGAGCTCACCGGTTTCACCTTGGCGGAAGTCCAGGGCGCGCCGCTGCACCAGTTCATTCACCACTCGCATCCCGACGGCAGCCCCTATCCCTTGGAAGCCTGCCCGATCGACCGTGCCTTTCCGGCCAATTGCCGCGAGCGCGGCGAGGAGGTGTTCGTCCACAAGGATGGCCACTTCTTCGCGGTGGCCTTCACCGCCAGCCCGATCCGCCAGGGGCCGAGGATCCTCGGCACGGTGATCGAGGCGCAGGCCATCGGCGAGCGCCAGCAGCGCGAAGCGCACGAGCGCTTTCTCAACGAGGTGGCTAAGGATTTCGATCGGCTGACCGGCGCGGCCGAACTGATGGACACCGTTGGCTCCAAGCTCTGCCGCTACCTCAGGCTCACCAGTTGCAGCTTCGCCCAGGTCGATCCGAGCAGTAACACCATCACCATCCAGGCCGCCTGGCAGCAGCATGGCCGCCCGAGTCTGCTGCAGACGTTCCGCCTCAGTGACTACCTGACGGCCGACTGCATCGAGGCCTTCCACCAGGGGGAGACGCTGGTGGTCTGCGACAGCGAGCGCGACCCGCGCTCGGACGCCGAGGCTCACGCGCAACTGCAATTGCGCGCATTCATCGGCGTGCCCGGCTTTCGTGACGACAGCTGGTGTTATCTGCTGGCCGCGTTTGATGCCAGCCCGCGGGTCTGGCGGGCCGATGAGGTCGAGCTGGTGCAGGAGTTCGCCCGCCGGGTGTTCCCGCGCGTCGAAAGGGCCCGCGCCGAGGAGGCGCTCAAGGAAAGCGAAGCCCGCTACCGCGAGCTGTTCGAGGCGATCGGCCAGGGCTTTTGCGTCTTCGAGATCCTCTGCGACGAGCGCGGCGAGCCGGAAGATCTGATGGTCATCGCGGTCAACCCGGCCTTCGCGCGCCATACCGGGCTGCATGACGCCACCGGCAAGACCATCAAGACGCTGGTGCCGGAGGTCGAGCAGAAATGGTTGCAGCGGTATTGCGAGGTCGTGCGCACCGGCCGTCCGCTGCGCCTGGTCGATTATTCGGCCGCCATGGGCCGTTGGTTCGATGTGGAGGCCTTTGCCACCGGGCGGCCCGAGCAGCAGCGGGTGGCGCTGCTGTTTTCCGACATCACCGTGCAGAAACAGGCCGAAGAGGCCCTGCAGCGGGCGCATGTGCAGTTGCTGGAGAACGACCGTCGCAAGGATGAGTTTCTCGCCATGCTCGCCCATGAACTGCGCAACCCGCTGGCGGCGCTGCGCGGTGCCATCGCCTGGCTGGCACGGCATGCCCAGACGGTTCCCGCGCGACAGCTCGAGATCCTCCAGCGGCAAAGCGGTGCGCTCAATACGCTGGTCGACGACCTGCTGGATGTCGCCCGGGTCACGCGCGGGCTGGTTGTGCTGCGCAGCGCCCGTCTCGATCTGCGCACGGTGGTCGAGCGGGCCGTTGCCGGCACCCAGGCCCTGTTCGACGAACACGCCCACGCACTGACGGTGCAGCTGCCGGCCGCGCCGGTCGAGGTCAACGGCGACGCGCTGCGCCTGGAGCAGGTGGTGAGCAACCTGCTGACCAACGCCGCCAAATACACCGACCGCCACGGCCAGATCAGCGTGACGGTGGAGGCGTGCGACGGCGAGGCGCTGCTGCGGGTGCGTGACAACGGCATCGGCATCGAGGCCGAGCTGTTGCCGACCATCTTCGACCTGTTCGTGCAGGCCGAACGTGGCCTGGACCGTTCGCAGGGCGGCCTGGGGGTGGGCCTTACCATCACCCGCAACCTGGTCAGCCAACACGGCGGCACCATCGAAGTCCATTCCCAGGGCCGGGGCAAGGGCAGCGAATTCATCGTGCGGCTACCGCGCCTTGCCAGCGAGCGTGTCGCGCCTGAGCAGGCCGAGGCGCCAGCGGCCGAAGGCGCGCCGCTGCGGGTGCTGGTGGTGGATGACAACCGCGACATCGCCGAGACCTTCGCCTTGCTGCTGGAGGAGGCGGGCCATCAGGTGCGGCTGGCCTTCGACGGCGTGCAGGCGCTTGCCGAGGCCAAGGCCTTCGTGCCGCAGGTGGCGCTGCTCGACATCGGCCTGCCCGGCATGGATGGCTATGAAGTGGCAAAGCACCTGCGAGAGCAGCCCCAGCTCGCCGGCATCGTGCTGATCGCCATCACCGGTTACGGTGGTCTGGCGGCACGGGAGCGCTCCAAGGCTGCCGGTTTTGACGAGCATCTGACCAAGCCGGTGAGCTTCGAGACGCTGGAGGCGCTGATCGCCAGCCATAGGCCGCCGCCTGCCTCGCTGCACGCAAGCGCCTCGTAAGCAGGCCGCGGTGTGGCGTCTGGTGCATCGGTCGCAACGCATGCAGATCGAGGGCACTGGGCGCCGGCTGGGTGGTCTGGTTCCTTACGGTCGGCAAGCAGTAGGCGTACCCGATGAACCGTTCAACCCTCCCAACGCCTGAGGTGGATTACACGCTGGTTTTCCAGGGTACGCCCACGCCGCTGCTGATTCTCTCGCCGCAGCTGCGCATTCTCGGCGTCAACGATGCCTACCTGAGAGTCACCCTGGCGCGGCGCGAGGACATTCTCGGGCGGATGACCTTCGAAGCCTTTCCGGAAAACAGCGACACCTCCAGCGCCAACGGCCTTGCCAACGTGCAGGCCTCGCTGAACAAGGTGCGTGAGCGCAAGGTGACCGATGTGATGGCGGTGCAGCGCTACGACGTGCGCAATCCCGCCACCGGCGAGTTCGAGCCGCGCTACTGGTGCCCGGTGAACACCCCCGTGCTCGATGCCAGCGGCGAGCTGCGCTATATCATCCACCGGGTGGAAGACGTCACCGCCTTGTACCAGAGCCGCGATTCGGGCGTTTCCGCCGAAAATCTCAGTATCGAACTGCAGCTGGCCAACCAGCGCCTGCGCGAGACGAACGAAGCGCTGGAGCAGGAGCGCGACATGCGCGAGCAGTTCGTCCTGACCCTGAGCCACGACCTGCGTACCCCGCTGGCGGCGGCGCGCATGGCCGCCCAGCTGCTGCTGCGCAAGCTGCAGACGAGCCTGGCAGCCACCTCCCTGCTAGGGCGCCTGGTGGCCAATCTCGACCGGGCCGACCAGATGATCCAGAACCTGCTGGATGCCAACCGCCTGCGCGCCGGCAAGCCATTGCCCTTGAAGATCGAGGCCTGCGAGCTGCGGACGACGGTGCAGCAGGTGCTCGACGAGCTGGCGACGCTGCACGGCGATCGCTTCGTGCTGGAGGGCTGCAAGGTCGTGCGCGGCTACTGGTGCTGCCGCGAGCTGTCGCGGCTGGTGGAAAACCTCTGCACCAACGGGGTCAAGCACGGGGCGGCAGAGGGGCGCGTGCGGGTCGTGCTGTCGCGCGAGGGGCGGGAGGTCTGTCTGGTCGTGCACAGCGAGGGCGAGCCGATCCCGCCGGATGAGCTGGCGCGCCTGTTCGAGCCGTTCCATCGCGCCCAGCAGACGTTCAATCGCAGGGGCTGGGGGTTGGGGCTGACCTTGGTCAAAGGCATCGCCCAGGCGCATGGCGGGCGGGTCGAGGTGCACAGCAGCGCCGAGGCGGGGACGATGTTTCGGGTGTACCTGCCTGTCGACGCGCGCCGCTGATTCGCGCCCCAAAACAGCGCAGATCCTGCGTCGGCGCCCCGATCGGGCGCACCTCGCCGCGCACAGGGCGGCCATGCAGCATCGAAGCCGCGCTTGAAGTCGTTTCTCGCTCACGCAGTTGCAGCGCCCGAAAATCAAGGCGTTGCGCCGCTTTGTTGCGGTACGACCGCAGCTTTCGATGGCGCGTTTTGTCTGGCTTGGCACGCCTGCTGCTAAGGGTTGTGCAACGCAGGAGCGCGGACATGGATCCGTCGGGCAGGATGCCCGCTTCCACATATCAGAATCAGGCAAAGGCGCCTGGAGCTTTCACGAGCTCCAGGCGCCTTTTTTTGTTTTCGCGGTTGCCAAACCGCGGCACCACCCGAGGAACGCGCATGAACGCCACCGTCACTCCGATCAAGAGCGAAACGCTGGTCATCGTCGGCAACGGCATGGTTGGCCATCACTGCATCGAGCAGCTGATCGAGCAGGGCGCCCTGGCCCAGTACCAGATCCACGTGTTTGGCGAAGAGCGCCAGCGCGCCTATGACCGTGTGCACCTCTCCGAATACTTCGGCGGCCGCGATGCCGAATCGTTGGCCCTGTGCGAGGCCGACTACTACACCCGCCACGGCGTGCAGGCGCATCTGGGCGTGCCGGTGATCGCCATCGACCGCGAGGCCGGGGAAGTGGTGACCACCGAAGGCCGCCTGCATTACGACAAACTGATCCTCGCCACCGGCTCCTACCCGTTCGTACCGCCGATCCCCGGCGCCGAGGGCAATTCGCGGCTGGTCTACCGCACCCTGGAAGACCTCGACGGCATCCGTGCCGCCGCCGCTTCGGCCAAGCGTGGCGTGGTGGTGGGCGGCGGGCTGCTCGGCCTGGAAGCGGCCAATGCGCTCAAGTCCCTCGGCCTCGAAGCCCACGTGGTGGAATTCGCCCCGCGCCTGATGCCGGTGCAGCTGGACGACGAGGGCGGCGCGGCGCTCAAGGCACGCATCGAGGCCCTCGGCGTGGGCGTGCACCTGTCGCGGGCCACGCAGGAAATCGTGGCGGGCGAGCAATATGCCTACCGCATGAACTTCCAGGACGGCGAATACCTGGAAACCGACCTGATCCTGTTCTCCGCCGGCATCCGCCCGCAGGACGCCCTGGCCCGTGCCTGTGGCCTCGAGGTGGCGCCGCGCGGCGGCGTGGTGATCGACAGCGAGTGCCGCACGTCTGATCCGGCGATCTTCGCCATCGGCGAATGCGCCAGCTGGAACGGCAACGTGTTCGGTCTGGTCGCCCCCGGCTACACCATGGCGCGCAACGTCGCCGCCCAGCTCGCCGGCCAGCCGCATGCCCCGTTCATGGGCGCGGACATGTCCACCAAGCTGAAGCTTTTGGGCGTGGACGTTGGCTCCATCGGCGACGCCCACGGCGCCACCGCCGGCAGCAAGAGCTACCGCTACATCGACGAAGCCACCGCCAGCTACCGCCGCTTGGTGGTCTCGGCGGACGGCAAGACGGTGATCGGCGCCGTGCTGGTGGGCGACAACAGCTACTACGACACCCTGCTGCAGTACGCGCAGAACGGCATCAAGCTGCCGGCCGAGCCGGCGGGGCTGATTCTGCCGGCGGGCGAGGGCGCACCGGCGCTGGGTGCCGACGCGCTGCCCGACACCGCCACGCTGTGCTCCTGCCACAACGTCACCAAGGGCGCGGTGTGCTGCCAGGTGGATGCCGGCGTCACTGACCTGGGCGAGCTCAAGGCCATCACCAAGGCCGCCACCGGCTGCGGCGGCTGCGCGGCGCTGGTCAAGCAGGTGTTCGAGCACGAACTGGCCGCCCGCGGCGTTTCGGTGGACAAGAGCCTCTGCGAGCACTTCGCCTACACCCGCCAGGAGCTCTACGGCATCATCCGCGTCGAGGGCATCCAGAGCTTCGAGGAACTGCTCGCCAGGCACGGCCGCGGCCACACCGGTTGCGACATCTGCAAGCCGGCGGTGGGCTCGATCCTCGCCTCCTGCTGGAACCAGCCGATCACCGATCCGCTGCTGATCCCGCTGCAGGACACCAACGACACCTTCATGGCGAATATGCAGAAGAACGGCACCTACTCCATCGTGCCGCGCATCGCCGGTGGCGAGATCACCCCGGACAAGCTGATCGTCCTCGGCCAGATCGCCAAGAAGTACGACCTCTACACCAAGATCACCGGCGGCCAGCGTATCGACCTGTTCGGCGCCCAGCTGCACGAATTGCCGGATATCTGGGGCGAACTGATCGCCGCCGGCTTCGAGACCGGCCACGCCTACGGCAAGAGCCTGCGCACGGTGAAATCCTGCGTCGGCAGCACCTGGTGCCGCTACGGCGTGCAGGACAGCGTGGGCATGGCCCTGCACCTGGAGAACCGCTACAAGGGCCTGCGCGCCCCGCACAAGATCAAATTCGCCGTCTCCGGCTGCACCCGCGAGTGCGCCGAGGCGCAGAGCAAGGACGTCGGCGTGATCGCCACCGACAAGGGCTGGAACCTGTATGTAGCCGGCAACGGCGGCATGCGCCCGCGCCACGCCGAGCTGTTCGCCACCGACCTCGATGACGAGACCCTGGTGCGCTACATCGACCGCTTCCTGATGTTCTACGTACACACCGCCGACCGCCTGCAGCGCACCTCGGTCTGGCGCGAATCGCTCGAAGGCGGGCTGGACTACCTCAAGGCGGTGATCATTGACGACAGCCTCGGCCTTGCCGCCGAGCTGGAAAGCCAGATGCAGCACGTGGTCGACACCTACGAATGCGAATGGGCCAACGCCATCAGCGACCCGGAGAAGCTCAAGCGCTTCCGCACCTTCGTCAACGACCACCGCGCCGACCCGGACATCCACTTCGTCAAAGAGCGCGAGCAGCGCCGCCCGGCCCGCGACGCCGAACTCCACCTGATCCCCGCCGCCCTGGAGGTGAACTGATGACTACCGCCACCGCCCCCCTGAAAACCGCCCCGGCCACCGAGTGGCGCGCCCTGTGCAGCCGCGCGGATCTGGTCGCCAACTCCGGCGTGGTCGCCTGGCTCGACGGTGAGCAGGTCGCGCTGTTCCACCTGCCGCAGACGGCCGAGGGCGAGAAGGTCTTCGCCATCGCCAACAAGGACCCCAAATCCGGCGCCAACGTCATCGGCCGCGGCATCATCGGCCACTTGAATGGCGACTACGTGATCGCCTCGCCGCTGTACAAGCAGCACTTTCGCCTGGAAGACGGCACCTGCCAGGAATACCCCGAGCAGCGCCTGAAGGTCTGGCCGGTACGCCTCAACGGCGACGCCGTGGAAGTGGCCATCGGCTGAGCCGCGCCCGCGGGTTGGGTAGTTGGGTAGTTGGGTAGGGTGGACAACCGCGCAGCGTTGTCCACCGTCGAGCCCGCGCTGGCGGTGGCCAAGACCTGTCGGTCGTTGACCACCCTACGGTTCGCTGCCGGCTCGGGCCTTTTGCCCTCGCGGGCCACCCGGCGGGTTGCGTAGGGTGGACAACCGCGCAGCGTTGTCCACCGTCGAGCACCGGGCTGGCGGTGGCCAAGACCTGTCGGTCGTTGAGCCCCCTACGGCCCGCTGCCAGCTCGGGCCTTTTGCCTTCGCGGGCCACCCGGCGGGTTGGGTAGGGTGGACAACCGCGCAGCGTTGTCCACCGTCGAGCACCGCGCTGGCGGTGGCCAAGACCTGTCGGTCGTTGGCCACCCTACGGCTCGCTGCCGGCTCGGGCCTTTTGCCCTCGCGGGCCACCCGGCGGGTTGCGTAGGGTGGACAACCGCGCAGCGTTGTCCTCCGCCGAGCCCGCGCTGGCGGTGGCCAAGACCTGTCGGTCGTTGACTACCCTACGGCTCGCTGCCGGCTCGGGCCTCTTGCCTTCGCGGGCCACCCGGCGGGTTGGGTAGGGTGGACAACCGCGCAGCGTTGTCCACCGTCGAGCCCGCGCTGGCGGTGGCCAAGACCTGTCGGTCGTTGACCACCCTACGGCTCGTTAGCGGTTCGGGCCTTTTGCGGCGTGTCATTGCTTGGCGGGTGCTTGGCGCGGGTCGTCGGCGGGGTTGAGGTAGGTGATGCCCCACGGCCCGGTGGCCACCAGTTGCACGAGGGTCTCCTCGCGGTCGGTCCAGAGGTAGTGGGGGTGATCGGCGGGCAGGATGAAGCTGTCGCCGGCATGGAGCCTTTCGGCGCCTTGCTTGTTCGGCTGTTTCCCCATGCCGTGGGCGACGCTGCCCTTGAGTACCGTCACCGATTCGGTAAACGGGTGGCTATGGGCGGGAATGCTGTACTCGGCGGGGAATTTCAGCAGGACGATGAACATGCCGGCCTTGCCGGGGTCGCCCGCCAGCAGAACGCTCTCGGCGCCCGGCGGCAGGCTGGCTTCGGGTTGCCAGTCGAGTTCGCTGATCTTGAAGGTCTGCATCGTGTCGACGGTGAAGCGCTCGATCGGCTCGGCGGCCCAGGTCGGGCTGGCCAGGGCGATCAGGCTGGTGGCGGCGAAGAGGAATGCTTTCATGGGGCTCTCCTGAAGATGGACGGCGCGCCTCGCCTGCTTGGCGCGGTCAAAGCGCGGCCTGTGGACTTTCCCGCGTGGCCTGTTTGACCATAG
The DNA here is from genome assembly GCA_030602315.1 of Pseudomonadaceae bacterium. Taxonomy (GTDB): domain Bacteria; phylum Pseudomonadota; class Gammaproteobacteria; order Pseudomonadales; family Pseudomonadaceae; genus Azomonas. The sequence continues at coordinate 14,326 of JAUVZY010000006.1, forward strand.
CTTTCGCTGTCGATTTCTCAGGACGAGGGTGAGCGCCATGTACATCGGAGCCATCGCCAAGCAGACCGGCGCGACGCCCAAGGCGATCCGCCTATACGAAGAGCTGGGCTTGCTTGCCAGCGTCGAGCGCCGCGGTTCCTACCGGGTCTACGCCGAGGTTCATGTTCGCCAGGTGCGGCTGATCCGGCAGGCGCAGGCCCTGGGCTTCCGGCTGTCGGAGCTGGCGGCCCTGCTGCCCGCCGCGTCGGCGCCGCCAGACTGGCCGGCGCTGCTCGAGCACCTTTCGCGCAAGCGCGCGGCGCTGCAGGCCGAGGTCGGGCGTTTGCGCGCGCTCGATGCAAAACTCGCCGAAATCAGCCAGGAAATCGGCGCCTGCCTCGAACGTCCGGCAGAGGCGATGACGCCGGATGGCTCGGCCATCGCCTGTGCTGAACGCGCTTGACTCTGCCCCATGGGGCAGGGATCAGGCTGGGCGGGTTGCTATCGGAGTGTTGAGATGACCGCGAAGAAAATCCTGGTGCTGCTGGCCCACCCCGCCTCCTCGGGCTTTGGGCGCGCCCTCGGCGCCGCCTATTGCGAGCGCGCCCGCGCCGCCGGCCATGAGCTGCGGGTGGTGACCCTTCAGGCGCTTGGCTTCGACCCGCTGCTGCACGAGGGCTACAAGGTCGCCCAGCCGCTGGAGCCGGATCTCTTGGAACTGCAGCAGTCGATCCTCTGGGCCGAGCATCTGGTGTTCGTCTACCCGATCTGGTGGGGCAGCCTGCCGGCGCTGCTCAAGGGGCTGCTCGATCGGGTGCTGCTGCCGGGCTTCGCCTTCCGCTACGAGGAGGGCGACCGGTTGCCGAAGAAGCTTCTGGCCGGGCGCTCGGCGCAGCTGGTGATGACCATGGACAGTCCGCCCTGGTACTACCGCTGGATCGCCCGCGCGCCCGGTCTGCACGAGATGAAGACGGCGACGCTGGAGCTGTGCGGCATCGCGCCGGTGAAGTGGACGATGATCGGCCCGGTGATCGGTTCGAGCGATGCCCAGCGGGCGCGCTGGCTGGCCGAGGTGGCCAGGCTGGCGCTCGCGGTGCCGCAGGCCAAGCACAGGCGTCGCTGAGGGTAGAAAAGGGAACGCTAAAAACACGTGCCTGGGCGGTTTAGGTGGGCTTTGCTTCGGTTTGCCCACACCGCTACTTGGCCTGTCGAGTCTTTTGGAAATGGAGTTCGTTATGTCCCGCTCCGTGCAAATCCGGGTGGCCAACCCCGGTGATCAGGCTGCGCTTTATGAGCTCGTCCGCGCGTTTCCCACGCCAACGCCGATCACGCCCGAAATGTACGCCGGCCTGTTCGCGGAAAAGCTCGCCGATGCACAGAGTTTTCTCGCGGTAGCCCACCGCGGAACCACGCTTTTGGGTTATCTCTCGGGTTGCCGGCATGCCGCGTTCAATGCCGGTGGCGATACCGCCTGGGTCGATGAAGTGCTGGTGGTCGAGCCTGAACGCGGCGGGGGAATCGGCCGGATGCTGATGCAGGCGTTCGAACGCTGGGCCGCTGCCTCCGACTGCAGACTGGTGGCGCTCGCCACCCGCGGCGCGGCGGATTTCTACCGGCAGCTTGGCTATGAGAGCAACGCCGGGTACTTCAAGAAATACCTCGAATCCGGGCAAGCCTGAGCTCAGAAAGGGCAACCGGGGACAGACCCCGCTTTCTGGCGCCGACTGCTCTGCGCTGCCCAAGGCAAGCCAGGCAGGGTGTCGTTTACGGTGGAAAATCGCTTCGCGAGTTTTCCACCCTACGAGATCCAGCAGGGGGTATTTGGACAGGCGCGGCGGATGCCTGGCGTAGGGTGGACAACGCTCTTTTTGTCCACCGCTTGCCGAGCTGCGGGTTACGCCTGGGTTCGCGCCTCAGCAGCGCCGGCGATTTCTCACGTACAGCGCCTTGCCGCCGCTTGCCGTCTGCCCGCGCTCCTGCAGTTCGAAGTGCTTGGACTGCGCCTTGATCAGTTCGCTGAGTTTCTTGAAGCCGTAGAGCCTTGGATCGAACGCTGGCCGCAGCTGGCTGATGTTGGAGCCGAGGGCGCCGAGCTGGACCCAGTCTTCTTCGTCGGAGATGTCGTCGAGCACCTTGGCGATGAACTCGGCGGGCACCTCCTGCGGACGGGGAGATTCGGCGGGCGGGGCGGCTTCGGCCGGTTTTTCTTCGCTGGGCGCCGGTTCCGCGGGCAGGGAGTCGGTGGCCGGGCAGCGGAGGATTTCGATGTAGATGAACTTGTCGCAGGCGGCGACGAAGGGCTTGGGCGTCTTCTGTTCGCCGAAGCCGTAGACGGTCAGGCCTTCCTCGCGCAGGCGGGCGGCCAGGCGGGTGAAGTCGCTGTCGCTGGACACCAGGCAGAAGCCGTCGAAACGCCGGGTATAGAGCAGGTCCATCGCATCGATGATCAGCGAGCTGTCGGTGGCGTTCTTGCCGCGGGTATAGGCGAACTGCTGGATCGGCTGGATGGAGTGGTCCAGCAGCACCTTCTTCCAGCTGCCCAGCTGCGGGCCGGTCCAGTCGCCGTAGATGCGCTTGACGCTGGCGATGCCGTATTTGGCGATCTCCTCGAACAGCCCCTCGACGATGGTGGCCGGGGCGTTGTCGGCGTCGATCAGCACAGCCAGGTGCTTCTGGTGATGGTTGGGGTGGGCTTTGCTGGCCATGGCGATTCCTTGCGCGGGAGATGCCTCGACTTTATCCCCAGGGCCTGCCTGCCGGCCAGTGCCGCGCCGCCAGCCTTACGCCAGCCCCGCCAGCGCCAGTTTCACCCCGAAGCCGACGAACAGCCCGCCAACCGTGCCGCTGGCCAGCGCCGACACCCGGGGCTTTTCGCGCAGGGCGCCGGCGAGCAGGGCGCCGCCAAGGATCAGCGCCGAGAGGTAGGCCAGGCTGAACACCTGCACGATGATGGCCAGGAGCAGGAAGGTCAGCGCCGGGTGCGGGTAGTCGGGCGAGACGAACTGCACGAAGAAGCTGACGAAGAACAGGATCGCCTTGGGGTTGAGCAGGCTGATGGTCAGCGCGCTGCGAAACGGTGTGAGGCGTTCGCTGAGTGCGGGTAGCGGCACGCCGGACGGCGAGCGCCGCCAGCCGCGCCAGGCCGAGCGCAGCAGCCCGAGTCCCAGGTAGGCGAGGTAGGCGGCGCCGGCATATTGCAGGGCGCCGAACAGTGCCGGAGTGGTGCGAATCAGCGAGGCCGCGCCGGCGGCGGTGAGCAGCATCAGGATGCTGTCGCCAACGAAGATCCCCGCGGCGCCGCGAAAGCCCGCGCCGAGGCCGGCCTTGGAGGCCGCCGCCATCACGTAGAGCGAGTTGGGGCCGGGCAGCAGCACGATGATGATCGTGCCGAGGATGAAGGTGCCAAGGTCGGTGATGCCGTAAAACATGGGCGGCTGCCTGAGGAGTAAGCGCAGCGCAGGGTACGGCGGCACGCGGGCTTTTCCAAGCTGCCGGCGGTCGGCTGGCAGTGATGCGGCGCGTGACGCGAGCGCTGGGGCCCGGCTGGCTTTTCTGGCACCTTTGGGCTTTCCCCTTGCGAGCGAGGATCCCATGAAAGGCAGCAACGCCCGTCTGTGGGTTTGGAGCGGCGGGCTCAGTCTCGGCGTCTCGGCACTGTGCTTCTGGCTCTGGTACGACGGCTATCTGCGTATCGATTTCAACGACCAGGGCCGCTTCCATGATGTGGCGACCGGGATGGTGCATACCGACTCGGCCTTTGCCTGGGCGATCCCGGCGTTCGCCTTGCTGCTGCTGGGCAGCTACCTCTTGCGCCGCGCGCGGTGTCGCTGAACGCGCACGGGGGCTGTCGCAAAGCAGCCGCTTGCGCGCTTTCTGACAACGCTTTTGGCTAAAAAAGATAAGCAAATCAAATGCCTGAGTGACTGGCGCAGCTTTTGCTCAAAGGCGCGCTAGGAGCAGGTCGGGCCTTCTGCCAAGGCCCGCGTGAGGGATCGCACTCAGGGCGGTTCGCCGGTCGGCGAACCGAGAGATAGGGATGGTTTCTTTTACGGAAAAACAAATGATCAACAAGAAATTGAGCGGTGCCCTGCTGGTGCTGCTCGCGGCGGCCGCGCTCGGCGGTTGCCAGTCCACTGCCAACCAGCCCGAGCAGGGCTCCCGCGCGGCCGCTGCAGCCGCGAGCGATACCGAGCGCTTTTCCCACGCGCGCCTGGCGGCGCCACGTTCGGCCAGCCGCTTGCGTGGCCGAGGCGGCGCCAAGCCGGGCAATGCGCTGCTCAGCACGCGCCGTTTCGACTGCAGCGAGGGGGCGAGCGCACCGAAGGTGCGTCGCGTTCTGATCGCCCGTCGCAGCGCCAGCTGCGAGGTGCCCGAGGCCTGAAGCCGCGTGCCGGTGGAGGTTCTGCGGCGGAGCCTTCACCGACACCGGCGCTCAGGGGCCATCAGAGCAGGGTGATGACGTGGCCGGCGGGCAGGCGTGACTTGGGCAGGCCGGCGTTGAAGTCGCTGTCGGCGCGATAGCCCAGGCTGACCAGCACCACGCTGGTAAAGCCCAGTTCGCGCAGGCCCAGCTCGGCATCCAGCGCCCGCGCGTCGAAGCCTTCCATCGGCGTGGCGTCGATGCCCAGGCTCGCCGCGCCCAGCAGCAGCATGCCGAGCGCCAGGTAGGTCTGCTTCTCCATCCAGTGCTGCAGATCCTTGCGCTCGTAGCGATGCAGGTCCACGTAACTGCGGCGGGTCTTGTCCTGGGTGGCGCGCGCTTCGGGGCTGGCGAAGCGGCCGTTGGCGTCCTCCTGTGCCAGCACGGCCTCCAGGTGGCTGTCGCTCATGTCGGTGCGGCTGCACAGCACCACCACATGCGAGGCGTTGCGAATCTTCGGCTCGTTGTAGGCATAGGGGCCGGTGGCGCCGGCGGCGATCCGCGCCTTGCCTTGTTCGCTGCCGGCGATGATGAAGTGCCAGGGCTGGGAGTTCACCGAGGACGGCGCGTGCTGCAGCAGGTGGGTCAGCTGGTCGATGGCCGCCTGCGGCACCTTGCGGGTCGGGTCATAGGCCTTGGTGGTGTAGCGCTCGGCAGCCAGTTGGGAGAGGTTCATCGGCACTTTCCTTCTTGTTGAGCGGTTGGACGGCAGGTGGAAGTCACCGGCATGACTTTACCGCGCCGGCAGCGGCTGTCGATCGGAAGTGGCGCGTGGCGTGCGGCGCACGCCTTCTCAGATAAAACCGATCCAGCGGCCGGCCAGCAGCACGCCCAGCCACAGCGCCAGCGAGAGCGCGGCATGCACGCGCAGGGCGAAACTGGCCGGGCCATCGGCGAGCCGGCGCCAGTCCCGCCGGCGATGAAGCAGCAGCACGTTGAGCAGCCCAGCGCCGATCAGTGCCAGCTTGAGGCGAAAGGCGACGTTCTCGACGTAGCTCGGGGCGTTCACCAGAAACAGCCAGATGCCGCTCAATACGGCAAAGCCCAGCCCCCAACCGGCCATGCGCGAGAGAAACGGCGCGATCACCGGCAGCGGCACCTGCCGGTTCAGGCCGAGCAGGCGCAGGTCCAGGGTGACGATGGTGCCGATCAGCATGGCGAGGGCGGCGATGTGCGCGGCGTTCACCACCAGATAGGCGAGTGCCGAGCGTTGCAGCCAGGTTGCCGGCGCCAGCTGCGCCAGCCACTGCCAGAACTCGGCGGCCATCTGTCAGGGGTTCTCGATGCGCTCGGGATAGATGTCGTAGGTGCGCTCGCCCACGGTCAGGCGCACGGCCTTCATGCGCTTTCGCTCGCGGTTCTTGTCGCGGTTGCCCAGCGCGGTGACCTGGTCGCCGGGCCGGGCCGAGTTCTGGTCGAAGCCGGCGCGCTCGGTCTGGTTGGGATTGCCCAGCTCGATGCGCCAGGTGCCGTCGTCGGTTTTCACATCCAGCCAGGGATGCGGCGGGGTGATCTGCACGCGCTCGACGGTGCCGCGGAGCTCGATCTGCTCGGCGTCCGCCCAGGCCCAGCCGTGATGCGCCTGTGCCTGGGCGGCGAGCAGCCCGGCGAGGGCGGCGGCGCCGAGTGCGCGTTGAAACCAATGCATTGCCATAAGGCCTCCTCGAATGGGTAGGGCGAGGCATTCGCCCTACCATCACGGACCCGGCGAAAGACGGCCGCGTTCAGCCAAGCGGCGCCTACAACAGCTCCAGTCCGAAGCGCCGCCCGCCGATGGCCAGCGCGAAGAAGCAGGCGATGGTGATCACCGCACTGACGCCGAGCGCCGGCCAGAAGCCCAAGCGCGGCAGCAGCCAGGGAAACAGCAAGAACATCGGCAAGGTCGGCAGCACGTACCAGAAGGTGTACCAGGCGTGGTTGGCGATCTTGCCGGCCGGCTGCTGTTCGACGTACAGCCAGATCAGGGTGAGCACGGTGACCATCGGCAGCGCGGTGACCAGCGCACCGAACTTGTCGCTGCGCTTGGCCAGCTCGGAGGCGAGCACGACGATGGCGGCGGTCAGCGCATATTTGGTGATGAGCCAGAGCATGGGGTGGTCCTTGCGGAACAGGGTGGCGGCAGTGTGGCAGAGCGGCCGGCCGCTTGCCTGGCGCTTTGCAAGGGCTACAGCCCGCCGAACAGGTCGTGGGCGTCGAGCAGGCGGTAGGCAATTTCCGGCGTGCGTTCCAGGCCGCGGCGGATGGCGGCGGGAATCGCCTGGCGGGTCTTGCGGCAGAGGCCGGGCAGGTGCTCGATCTGGATGACGAAACCGCGCATGGTGCGCACCTCGTTCGGCCCCGGGGCGATGCTCAGGCGAATGCCGAGCTGCTCGAACATGCGCTGTTGCAGGCGCTGTAGATCCTCCAGGCTGTCGATGCGCTCCAGGCGTTCGAGCAGGCGCTTTTCCTCCTGGCGGGTGAGCAGGAGGATGCGCAGGTCGGCGCCGGGCGCCTGCTGCAGGCGGTCACGCTCGCAGTCGCAGGCACCGGGCGGGCAAGGGGCGCGGAGGGGAATCTGGGTGGTCATGGCTGAATCATAGCCAGACAGCCCGGCCCTTGCCCACGGGCGCCGGGCCCGGCGGATCGGCGCGTGGTGGCAGCGCTTCACGCCCGCTCGGCGCTGTGATCGCTTGCGCAAAGCCGCGCGCCAGAGCCTTCGCGCTTGCCAGTCGAGGAAACTCCGCAGCCTTCGCATGGTCTTTGCTGCGACGACGAAGCGCCGGCCAGCCGAATGGCCGCCACAACAATTACCCGCACCGTCACGCCCTTTCGCGCAATGCAGAGGAGGCTGCCTGGCAGCCGTCGCGTGCAGCAGCCTTCGTCGCCCGAACCATCTCATTGCTTGTTCATTCGCGCGCACTGGCGAAAGCCGCGCCGCGCCTGATGCTGCCTGGATTTCACGGAAGGACATTCTCATGGCTATCGCATGGACGGTCGATCTCGATACCGGGATCGATCTGATCGACAACCAGCACCGCCGCATCCTCGACTACATCAACGAGCTGGAGCGGATACACCAGACCGGTGATCGCGCCGGGGTCGGCTCGGTGCTGCAGGAGCTGCTCGACTACACGGTTTCCCATTTCGCCTTCGAGGAGAGCCTGCAGGAGCAAGCCGGCTACGCCTTCTGCAAGCCCCACCGCAAGGTCCACGAGCTGTTCACCCGGCGCGCGCAGACCTACGTCGAGCGCTTCGAAGCGGGTGAGGAGGTGGCCATGGAACTGCACGACATGCTGCGCTCCTGGCTCATCAACCACATCAAGCGCGATGACGCCGACTACGTCGGGGCGGTCAAGCTGAACATGCAGCAGATCATCCGCGAGCAGGAGCAGACCAGAGGGCGCAGCTGGTTCAGTCGTTTCTTTGCCTGAGACAGAGCAATCGCAGACCAAGGAGTCGCATCCATGCAGTCATCCGAACGGCGGAACCTGTTGCACCTGATCGAGCGGGCGCGGGCCTTCAACGAGGTCGGCTATTCGCCGTTCTTCCAGCAGGGGGTGGGCTTTCGCTTTCACCACAGCCTGGCCGACGCCCGCGCGCGCGGTGTGGCCGAGGTGGTGGCGATCGCCCTGCTGCGGCAAAACCCGGGACGGCTGGCGCTGCATTGAGCCGCCCGGCGCGGTCAGTCGGTGTGTTCCAGCTCGTCGATCAAGGCCTGCATCTGCCCGATTTCCCGGCGCTGGGCCTCGATGATCTGATCGGCCAGCTGGCGCACGCGCGGGTCTTCGATCCGCGCCCGCTCGCTGGTGAGAATGGCGATGGAGTGATGAGGAATCATCGCCTTGAGGTAATCGACCTGATCGACCGTGTTCTGGCTGCGCACCAGCCAGAGGCAAACGGCGAACAGCAGGGCGCTGCCCAAGTAGATGGCTGCATTCAGCGCCTTGCTGGCATACATGCGCAGCATGAAGCTGAGCATCACCACGGCCATCGCGGCGCCCATCATCAGGGCCATCCAGCCCCGCGTCTCACTCCAGCGCAGATGCTCGGACGAATAGACGTTGAGGTACATCAGGCCGAACATGACGACCGTCGAGGTCACGATCATGGCGGCGAAGCGCGCGTATGACATGTGCATCCCGGCTCCTCCCTCAGGCTTATCCATGCGGACCGGCCCGCGCGCGGGTTGGTTCGGCATGGGACAATCCGGCTGCGGTTTTTGAACGGACGGAGGTGAGTGGTGGACGATCAATCGACACTGGCGCGGTTGCTGGCGGCGCCGGTTCGGCCGGGGCGCATCGACTGGATCGGCGTGCGTCCGGCGCGGGGCGCGCCGATGCTGGCGCTCGATGAGGTGATGGCACTTACGGCCGCGGGGCTCGCGGGCGACCGCTACCGCACCTTGAGCAATGGCAAGCGCCAGGTCACCCTGATCCAGGCCGAGGGTCTGGCGGCGATCGCCAGTTATCTGGGGCGCGAGGCCGTGTTACCGAGCGAGGTGCGGCGCAACCTGGTCACCTGCGGCATCAACCTGCTGGCGCTCAAGGGCAAGCGCTTTCGGGTCGGCGAGGCGCTGCTCGAATACAGCGGCGAGTGCCATCCCTGTTCGAAGATGGAGACCTGGTTCGGCACCGGTGGCTACAACGCCATGCGCGGCCACGGCGGCATCACCGCGCGCATCCTGGAAGGCGGGCGCATACGCCTGGGCGATGCGCTTGAGGTGCTGCCGGCCTGAGGCTCAGGGGGTCGGTTCGCTGACCAGCAGTTGCTCGCGGGCCAGGTCGAAATCGAAGTCGTCCAGTGCCGCGCGCAGCACCTCGTAGCGCTCGCCCAGCGCGCCGCGCAGCAGCCCGTCATGCTCGGCAGCCAGATCCATGCCGCGAATGTCGAACTGGGCCAGCAGGCTGGCGAGCTGGGTGCGCACCTCGGGCCAGGCGCTCAGGTCGGTGGCGCAAGCCCCGGTAACTGGCGGCGGCGCCACGTTCGCCGCGAGCAGCGCGGTCAGAGGTTGCAGATGGCTGGCCAGGCAGGCCAGCGCCTCGGCGAGGGCCTCGGCCGGGTGCTGTTGGCGAATGGCCTGTTCCACCTGACCGGCCGCGGCGCTCAGCGCCCAGGCGCCGATCTGCGCGGCGAGCCCCTTCAAGGTGTGCGCCAGGCGCTCGGCGTCGCTGACGCGGGCCTCGGCCAGCGCGTGCTCGATCTGGGTCACGGCGTCGGCCTGGCTTTTGGCAAAGCGCGCCAGCAGCGAGCGATACAGGGTCTGGTTGCCGCCGCTGTGACGCACGCCGGTTTCGGCATCCAGCCCTTCGATGCGCGGCAGCGCGCTCGCTACGGCGGGCGCCTCGGCCGCTGGCTCGGCCGCCAGGCTGCGGCCGAGCCAGCGTGCCAGCTTGGCCAGCAGGTCATCCGGGGCGACCGGCTTGGCGATGTGGTCGTTCATTCCGGCTTCCAGGCAGCGCTCGCGGTCGCCGCTCATGGCGTTGGCGGTGAAGGCGAGGATCGGCGTGCTGGCGTAGCCGGGCAGCTGGCGGATGGCGCGGCTGGCGGAAAGGCCATCCATCACCGGCATCTGCATGTCCATCAGGATCAGGTCGTAGGCCTGGGTGCGCACGCGCTCGAGGGCGATCTGGCCGTTCTCCGCCAGATCCACCTTCAGCCCGAGGGCATGCAGCATGGCCAGGGCGACTTCCTGATTGAGCTCGTTGTCTTCCACCAGCAGGATGTGGGCGTCGGCGAAGCGTTCGCTGTCGATGGCGGGCAGGGGCATCTGGTAGCTGGGGAATTCGCCGAAGGTCTGCGACGCGGCCAGTAGTGCCTCGAGCAGCAGTGACGGGGTCGGCGGCTTGTTCAGCACCGCGGCGAAGCCTGACGGCTGGCCCGCACCGGCCTGCTGATTGAAGGCATTGAGCAGCACCAAAGCCGGTGTCTGGCTCAGCCCCAGCGCGCCGATGGCGCTGGCCGTGGCGCCGGCGTCCTCGCCGGGAATGTTGCTGTCGGGCAGCGCGAAGTCGAACGGCAGGCCGCGGGCATCGGCGGCGCTCAGGCACGTCAGGGCCGCTTCGCCGGACTCGGCCGTGGCGCAATCGAACTTCATGCTGGCGAGCATCTCGGCCACGCTGCGCCGTGCCTGCTCGTTGTCGTCGATCACCAGCACATGGGCGCCGCGCAGATCAGGAATCCGTTCGAAATAGCCGGCGCTGTTCTGCCCGGCGGCCAGCTCGACGGTGAACCAGAAGGTGGAGCCCTGGCCGGGTGTGCTGTCCACGCCGATGCGCCCGCCCATCAGTTCGACCAGCCGGCGGGAGATGGCGAGCCCCAGGCCGGTGCCGCCGAATTGGCGGGTGATCGAGGCATCGGCCTGCTGGAAGCACTCGAACAGCCGGGCCTGCTGCGCCGGCTCGATGCCCACGCCGGTGTCCTTGACGGTAAAGCGCAGGCCCACGGCGGGCTCGGCGCTTTCCAGGCGCTCGACCCGGATGAGAACTTCGCCGCGCGCGGTGAACTTCACCGCGTTGCTGGCAAAGTTGGCCAGCACCTGGCCGAGGCGCAGCGGGTCGCCGAGCAGCCGGGCCGGCACCTGGGGGTCCACATCCACCACCAGCTCCAGCCCCTTGGCGGCGCAGCGTTCGGCGATCAGCGTGACGACGTTCTCCAGCACCTTTTCCAGCTCGAAATCGATGCGCTCGACGGCCATCTTGCCGGCTTCGATCTTCGAGAAGTCGAGGATGTCGTTGATGATCGCCAGCAGATGCTGGCTGGCGCTGTGGATCTTCGACAGGTAATCGCGCTGCTGACGGCTCAGCTCGGTGGCGAGGGTGAGGTGGGTCATGCCGATGATGGCGTTCATCGGCGTGCGGATCTCGTGACTCATGTTGGCGAGAAACTCGGCCTTGGTACGCGCCGCATCCTCGGCCAGATCGCGGGCGCGCTGCATGGCTTCGGCGGCGGCGCGCTCGGCGCTGATGTCGTCCAGCACCCAGACCGACCCGCGCTCCGGATCGGTGACGTCGATGGCACGCCCCACCAGGCGGGTCCACACCCGCGAGCCATCGCGGCGCCTGAGCAGCTGCTCGCGGCGGTGGGTCTGGCCCTGCCAGATCTGCGCGTAGGCCTCGGCGCCGGCGGCCTCGAATTCCTCGACGCTGGCGTACCACGCCAGGGTGCTGCGCCCGAGCAGCTCGCCATCCGGCCAGCCGAGGATCTCGTGCAGGCGCCGGTTGCACTGGATCACCACGCGATTGCGCAGCAGCACGATGCCGGAGCTGGCGGTATCGAGAATGGCCTGTTGCTCGCGGCCGACCACGCCCAGCGCCTCGGCCACCGCTTCGCGCGCCGCGATTTCGTTCTGCAGGTGGCGTTGCTGCTCTTCCAGTGCCGTAAGCGTGCCCTTGAGGCGCTCGATCAGCTGGCCCATGCGCCGACGGAACGGCTTGAAGATGAACTGCGCCTCGATCAGCAACAGGAACAGGGTGGACAGCCAGACGGTCGTCTCGGCGACCTTGAGCCGGGCAACCGCTTGTTCGCCTTCGCGCTGGTACTGCGAGACGGCGGCGTCGAGGGCGGGCAGCACTTCGGTCACCGCAACGGCGACGATCTGCGCCACCAGCGCTTCGGCAGGCGGTGAGTTCGGCGGCAGTTCAAGCAATTGCTCGAGCCGCGCAAGGTGCTCGTGGACCAGGGTGTCGATCGCCCGGTCGCCGTCGAAATACAGCCGTTTGAGCTGCGGCGACAGGCGCGCGGGCACGCCCAGCGCCCGGTCGCCCCGGATCAGCGCCTGGTGAGCGTTGCGCATGGTGTTCATGGCGTGCGTGAGGTCGGCCACCAGCTGCTCGCGTTCGGCTGGCGCGCTGTCCTGATAGTGGCGGGCGAGCAGGGCGGTCTGCTGGCTGAGCATGCGCTGCCGACCGCTGATGTTCACCAGCGCCGCGGTGCTCTGCTGGGCGCCGCTGAGCTGGTAGAAGGTGAGCCAGGCCGCCGTCGAGAGGCAGGCCACCAGCAGCAGGGCCACGACATAGCGTATGGTCAGCGCGCGGGTCAGTTGCAGTTCTTGCAGCATGTCGAAGATCCGGTATCAGCGCGCGTCAGCCGCTGGGGTCATGCCGTCGCCGGCACGGCCACGCGGCGCAGCAGTTCGAGCGCGGCGGCAAAATCGAAGTTTTCCACCCGTTCGGCGAACGTCTGGTAGCGTTCGCCGAACAGCGCCCGCAGGCTGGCCTCGTTGTCGTGCAGGGTCTGGCTGGCAGCGAAATCATCCCGTTCGAGCTGCTCGGCGAGCTGCTTGAGCAGGCGGTGGGCCTCATGAGGATCGACCGGGTTGCTCTCCACGGCAACCGGCGCTTCGCTGAAACAGGCTTGAATCGAGGTTATCAAGGGCTGCAAGCGGCCGCTGACCGTGTCGATCAGTTCGGCCAGGGTCGCCAGCGAGGTGTGCTGCCTGAGCGCCTGCTCCAATGCGCTGGCCGCGCTCTGCACCCGGTTGGCACCGATCTGCGCAGCGGTGCCGCGCAGGGTATGGGCCAGGCGTTCGGCGGTCGGCCAGTCACTGTTCTGCAGCGCTTGCTCAATGGCCACGCCGAACTGGGCCTGGCCGTCGGCGAATTTGCGCAGCAGCGAGCGGTAAAGCTCTGGCTGATTCAAGGCATTGCGCAGGCCGAGCTTGGTATCCAGCCCGGCAATCGATGGCACCAGACCGGCGTTGAGCAGCGCCGCGCGTCCGGCGGGGCTCTGGCTGACCTCGCTTCCGGCGCTGTCGGCGTTTCCGGCGTGTTGCGGGGCGATCCAGCGGCTGAGCATTTCCCACAGCGCCGCCGGATTGATCGGCTTGCCCAGGTGGTCGTTCATCCCCGCCGCCAGACACCGCTCGCGGTCTTCCTGCTGGGCGTTGGCGGTCATGGCGATGATCGGCAGCTCGCGCAGGGCGGGAATTTCGCGCAGCTTGCGGGTCGCGGTGAGGCCGTCCATGACCGGCATCTGCATGTCCATCAACACCAGATCGACGGGGCTGTCGCCGCGACTGAGCCGCGCCAGGGCAACGGCACCATCGCCGGCAACCTCCACCGCTATGCCGGCCTGGCTGAGCAGGCCGACGGCTACGTCCTGGTTGAGCTCGTTGTCTTCCACCAGCAGCACGCGGGCGCCCTTGAGCGCGGCAAGTGCCGAGGGGCGGTTCGGCTCGCTCTGTTGGGCCGCCGGCTCCGGCGCGGCGTTCTGCATCAGGCGCATGACTGCGTCGAAGAGCAGCGAGGCGGTAACCGGCTTGACCAGTACGTCCTCGATGCCCACCGTGGCCGCGTCGGTGAACAGGCCCTCACGGCCGTAGGCGGTGACCAGCAACAGGTGGGGCGTGCGGTCGCCAAGCAGCTGGCGCAGGCGGCGTGCGGTTTCCACCCCGTCCATCCCCGGCATCTGCCAGTCGAGAAAGACCGCCTCGTAGGGGGTGCCTTCGGCATCCGCCCGCTGGGCCTCGTCCAGCGCGGCCTGCCCGCCGGCGACCGCGCCGACCTCGAACGACAGGCTGCGCAGCAGCTGGGCGATCACTTCGCGGGCCGGGTCGTTGTCGTCCACCACCAGAATCCGCCGCCCGCGCAGATCGGGGGCCGGCAGCTGGCAGGGGCGGCGCGTGCCGCAGGGCAGGCGCACGCTGAACCAGAAGGTCGAGCCTTTGCCGTATTCGCTCTCCACGCCGACTTCGCCGCCCATCTGGCTGGCCAGCTCGCGGCAGATGGCCAACCCCAGGCCGGTGCCGCCGTACTTGCGGGTGGTGGAGTTGTCGGCCTGCTCGAAACTCTGGAACAGACGCCCGAGCAGCGCCTCCTCGATGCCGATGCCGGTGTCGCTGACGGCAAAGCGCAGCAGCACATCGTCTGCACCTTCTTCGAGCACCTGGGCCTGGATCACCACATCGCCGGCGTCGGTGAACTTCACCGCGTTGTTGGCGAAGTTGATCAGCACCTGGCCGATGCGCAGCGGATCGCCAATGAGGTTGCGCGGCACGCTGGGCGCCATGTCGATGATCAGCTCCAGCCCTTTGCTGGCCGCCTTTTCCGCGATCAGGCTGGCGACGTTATCCAGCACGTTGTCGAGGTCGAACTCGATGTGTTCGATCTGCAGCTTGCCGGCTTCGATCTTCGACAGGTCGAGAATGTCGTTGATGATTTCGAGCAGGTGCTGGCTCGAGCCCTGGATCTTGCGCAGGTAATCGCGCTGCTGGCGGCTCAGCTCGGTGTCCAGCACCAGATGGGTCATGCCGATGATGGCGTTCATCGGCGTGCGGATCTCATGGCTCATGTTGGCCAGGAAGCGCGCCTTGGTTCGCGCGGCGTCTTCGGCGGCCTTCTGCGCGTTGCGCAGCGCCAGGATCGCCTCGCGTTCGGCGCTGATGTCGTCGATCACCCAGACGGTGCCCTTGCTGCGGTCGTTCACGTCCACCGCCTTGCCGGTCAGGCGCGCCCAGAAGCGGCTGCCGTCGCGGCGCAGCAGCTCCTGCTCGCGGCAGCTCGCCTCGCCGGACCAGATCTGCTCGTACACCACTTCGCCGCCGGCGACGTTCGCGGGCTCATCGGCGTACCAGATGGCGGTGGGCTTGCCGACCATTTCACCGTCCGGCCAACCGAACAGTTCATGCAGGCGCTGGTTGCAGCGGATCAGGATGCGGTCACGAATCAGCGCGATGCCGGAGGTGGCGGTGTCAAAGATCGCGCGCTGCTCGTCGTTGACCAGGCGTAGCGCCTCGGCAGCCTGGTGTTCGGGGGTGATGTCTTCGATCACCGCCACGGTGCCCTTGTCGAGGTTGCTCGGGTCGATCGCCCGGCTGGACATGCGTACCCACAGCGCGCTGCCGTCACGCCGCACGGCGCGCTGTTCGTAGATGCAGGTTTCCCCGCGGGGCAGGCGCTCGGCCAGATCCCGGGTGACCTCGTCGTAGGCGTTTGCGTCGGCGTACCAGATGCGGCTCGGCGAGCCGATCAGGCTGCCGGGCTCGAAACCGAACATCTCGTCCAGGCGACGGTTGCAGTGGCGGATGACCCGGTCGCGCATCAGCACGATGCCGACGCTGGCCGAATCGAACAGCGCCTGCTGCTCTTGCATGGCCGTGGCGAGCTCGGCGGTACGGCTTTCGACCAGTTGCTCCAGACGGTTCTGGTAGGCCTCGAGCTCCTGCTCCATGCGTTTTTTCTCGGTGATGTCTTCCTTGATCGCCACGTAGTGGGTGATGCGCCCGTCCGGCTGACGCAACGGCGTGATGTTGGCCATCTCGACGTATTCGCTGCCGTCCGTGCGCCGGTTGAACAGCTCGCCGCGCCAGGGCTCGCCGGAAGTCAGGCGCTGCCACATCTGGCGGTAAGTGCTGCGCGGGGTGCGGCCGGACTTGAGTACCCCCGGGTTGAGGCCGATGGCTTCCTCGGCGCTCAGCCCGGTCTGGCGCACGAACGCCTGGTTGACGTACTCGATGCGCGCCTGAAGGTCGGTGATGATGATGCTTTCCGGGCTCTGGTCCACGGCCAGCGACAGCTTGCGCAGCTGCTCCTCGATCTGCCGGCGCTCGGTGATGTCATCGAGCACGGCGACGTAGCGGGAGACCTGCCCCTGGGCATCGCGTAGCGGGACGATGGTGGCGGCCTTGATGCGCTCGGTGCCGTCCTTGCGCTTGTTGATGAACTCGCCTTTCCAGGGGTTGCCGGCCTCGAGGGTCTGCCACAGCGAGCGGTAGGTGGCCTCTGGGGTCTTGCCGGACATCAGCAGTTTGGGGTTGTGCCCGAGGATTTCCTCGCGGGTGTAGCCGTTGTTGCGCACGAACGAATCGTTGACGTAGACCGTGTTGCCGGCAAGGTCGGTGATCAGCACCGTGTTGGGGCTCTGGTCGATGGCCATCGACAGCATGCGGATCTCGGCTTCGGCCTGCTTCTGCGCGGTGATGTCGGTCCAGATGTCGACCAGATAATCCCGGTCGCCCTGGCGGATCACCACGATGTCGATCTTCACATCCAGCAGGCGGCCGTCCTTGCAGCGGCGGCGGTTCTCGAAACTGGCGTGGCCGTGGGTACGGATCTCGCGGATCTTCGTCGCGACGGCCTCCTCGGTCATGCTGCCCTGCACATCCGTGAGCGACATGCCGAGCATTTCCTCGCGGCTGTAGCCGAGCAGGCGGCAGGCGCTGTCGTTGACCTCGACGTAGCGCAGGTCGTCGGCGCGGATCAGCTCGATGGAGTAGGGCGCGGCGGCGACCACCGCCTTGAGCAGGGCCTGGGTGTCGCGCTCGCTGGCCTGGTGCTGGCGGCGCACCAAGGTGCTGGCGGTGCGCTGGGCGAGGGTTTCGAGCAGGGTGCGCTCCTCGTGGACGAACGCCTCGCCGGGCTGGATGAAGGCGCTCTGGTAGGCCACGGCGAGGGTCAGCCGGCGCTCGCCGAACTGCGTGCTCGCCTGGAGCCGCGTGCTCTGCTCGAGTACCGAGGCGTCGCCGAAGGTCTGCTCGTCCAGGCAGATGCAGGCGCGGGCCTGCTCGGGATAACGCAGTGCGCCGGGCACCCGCGTGACGATTGCCTGGAGCAGGTCGGCGTCGCTGAGCAGGTCGCTTTCGGTGAGCTGGAACACGTCGTACAGGCAGGACAGCTCCTTCATCCGCTCGGCGAGCTCTTCCTGCGCCTGCACCAGCGAGGTGATGTCGCGGGCGATGCCGAGCACGCCCAAAAGCTGGCCCGCTTCATCGTAGAGCGGGCGCTTGATGGTCTCGAACAGCGCGTGGCGGCCGTCGCCCGGGTGGGTCAGGCGCTCGCGCGTGATCAGCGGCCGGCCGGCGGCGATCGCTTCCTTGTCCTTTTGCTCGAAGGTCTTGGCCTGATCTTCGCCGAACAGATCGACGTCGCTTTTGCCGAGTACCCGTGCCGGGGTGGTGCCGCACAGCAAGGCGAAGCTCGGGTTGCCGATCAGATAGCGGCCATCGGGGCCTTTCATCCACACCGGGTCCGGCGTGCCGTTGATCAGCGCCTTGAGCAGCCGGCGCTCGTTGGCCAGGGCCTGTTCGCTGGCCTGGCCGGCGACCACCGCCTGATGGAAGGCGAGGGTGGTACGGGCAATCTCCTGCAGCACATGACTGGGCGTGTCGGCCACCCGCGCCACGCTGGTCAGCCCGCTGGGCGCCGTATCGCCATCGGCCAGCGCGCGCAGCGTGTTGGTCACGGTGACCACCTGGCCGCTCAGCCAGCGGGTGAAGACGAACCAGATGCCCAAGAGCAGCGCGACCAGACCAAGGCCGACCACGGCGATGGAGGCGGCGTGCTGGTTGAATACCTCGATCTGCTCGGCGGTGCTTTCGACGCTGGCGTTGACCACCTTCATCGACAGCTCGCGGGTGCGCTCGGAAAGCTCCATGTAAGCCTGCGAGGCCTGGTAGGCCTGGCGCATGGCCGCCGGCGGGTCGATCGCGGCGAGGTCGGTGGCCTGCACCACGGCATGCCGGTAGGTATCGAAGAAGTCGTCGAGGCCGCGGAAATCCAGGCGTGTTTGGGTCAGCTGAGCGAGCTGGTCGATCTGTTGACTGAGCAGCGCGAGGCGGTCGAACACCTCGCTGTGCACCCGATACACCTCCGCTTCGCTGAGCCGGCCGGCGGCCGCTTCGCCGAGGGTGTCGGACACGTGGCGCTGGATCGCGGCGATCTCACGGTCGATGGCGATGACGCGCGAGAGCTGGGCGATCTCCTTCGCCTGGCGGGCCTGGGTGGCGGCGAGTTCGCTGCGCAGCTGCAGCCATGAGCCGACGCTGACCGCGCCAGCCAGGAGGGCCATGGCCAGCACCGGCAGAAACAGCACCAGAAGGTACCGGGGAATGCGGCGCTGGCCGGCGGTTTTCATGCGAGTGCCTCAGTCGAGAAGGGCCGCCCAGTGTTCCGGCGGAATGCTGGCGATGTATTGGAAACTGCCGTCGGCCGTGGGGCGGAATACCACCAGCGTGCTTTCCTTGGGGAAATAGCCCATCAGGTCCATCAGGTTCGGCCCGTGGGCGAGCAGCAGGCGGTTGCTTCCGGCGGCCACCGGGATGGTGAACAGCTCACGGGTGCGGGCGATGATCGGGGCTTTCTCGGCGCTGGTGAGGTGGGCGGTGTACATCAGGTTGTTGTCGACCTGCGCGGCAAGCTCCGGGAACGCCGCTGCCGCCGATTGGCGTGCCCGGCACAGCGGGCTGACGTGGAGCTCGGCGATCGGAATGCCCACGGCGCGGATGTGCTCGCCGACCCTGCGTACCTGCTCTCGGCCCTCTTCGGTGAGCGGGCGCTGGGTCGAGCAGTCATTGAGGTCAACCGCCGGAGCCCGGTCGGGGACCGCGTTGTCGGTCAGCCCATGGCGCAGGTAGAGGACGAAGCCGCCCTCGCGCAGCTCGTCGAGCAACTGCGGCGTGGCAAGCTGCTCGACGAAGGCGGCCGGTTCGGCGGGTTTGGCGGGCTCGGGCGATGCGGCCCAGGCCAGCGGCGCGAGCAGAAGGGAGAGGGCAAGGGTGAAGCGCTGAACAATCGGGCGATCACTGAACATGGATGTCATCCGAATAGCGGGCGGCGATTTCAACGAACTGGTCACGGCAGGTGAGGAAGGCATCCACCACATCCGGATCGAAGTGCCGGCCGCGGCCTTCGACGATGATGTCGATGGTTTCCTCCAGGCTGATCGGGCGCTTGTACACACGGCGGCTGATCAGCGCATCGAACACGTCGGCCAGTGCCATCAGGCGGGCCGACACGGGAATGTCATCACCCGAGAGCCCGGCCGGATAACCGCTGCCATCCCATTTCTCGTGATGGCCCAGGGCGATTTCGCAGGCGATGCGCAAGAAGGCGAAAGCGCCATCGGCCTGTGCGGCCAACTCCGCCTCGGCGCCGGCCAGTGCCTGCTCCATCGCCCGGCGAATCGCATCGGCGCCGATCTGCGGATGGCTTTTCATGATCTCGAATTCTTCGGCGGTGAGCTTGCCGGGCTTGAGCAGGATGGCATCGGGAATGCCGACCTTGCCGATGTCGTGCAGCGGCGCGGCCTTGACCATCATCTCCAGCCGGCGGCCCTCGAGGGCGGCGCTAAAGCGCGGGTGCTCGCGCAGGTGCTGGGCCAGTACCTTGACGTAGTACTGGGTGCGGATGATGTGGTTGCCGGTTTCGTTGTCCCGCGCTTCGGCCAGGCAGGCGAGGGCACGCACATTGAGCTCCTGCGTCAGCAGGTTTTCGTGCATGCGCCGCTGCACCTCGGCTTCCAGCCATTCGTTCTCGCGTGCCAGCCGGTCGCGTGCGTCCTTGAGCTCCAGCTGGGTGCGCACCCGCGCGCGCACGATCGAGGGATTGAATGGCTTTGTGATGTAGTCGACCGCGCCAAGGTCCAGGCCGCGCATCTCGTCTTCGGAGTCGGACATGGCGGTGATGAAGATCACCGGGATATGCCGGGTCGCCGGGTCGTCGCGCAGGGCCTGCAGCACCTGATAGCCGTCCATGCCGGGCATCATGATGTCCAGCAGGATCAGGTCCGGACGCGGCTCGGTGTGCGCGGCGCGCAGGGCGCGTTCGCCGGAGTTGGCGGCCCGGATGTGAAAGGCGTCTTTCAACAATTCGCCCAGCACCGAAAGGTTCTGGGGGGTGTCATCGACCAGCAAAATGGTTTGACGCGGCGCGCTGGCCGTCGTCGGGGTTAGCTGATCCATCTCGTCGCGTTCCTTCGTCACGAATGATTGGCGCTGGCTGCCATCATAGCGCTATCTAGGCGGTACGCCATGGGCAAAATGGCGCATGGGCCGGCCGGAAAAAAACGCCCCGCGATCCCTGCGGGGCGGCTTTGCGCTTACTCGAACGGGCGCGGGCGCGGGGTGTCGTTGGTCGACGGCGGCAGGATCGGCAGCCCATGGCTGGGCTGGTCGCCGGTCAGCGTCTTGAGGAAGGCGGTGATCAGGCCGATGTCGTTGTCGCTCAGCTGGCGGCCAAGCTGCAGGCGGGCCATCACGTCCACCGCTTCCTCGAGCTTCCAGTAGGCGCCGTCGTGGAAGTAGGGGTAGGTCAGCTCGACGTTGCGCAGGGTCGGGACCTTGAACTTGAAGCGGTCGGCGTCCTGGCCGGTCAGCCCGGCAACGCCCAGCGCCGGGTTGGCGGTGGCGTAGGGCTCGACCAGGCCCATCTTCTGGAACGAATTGCCGCCCACCGCCGGGCCGTTGTGGCAGGCAGTGCAGCCGATGTCCTTGAACAGCTTGTAACCGTCGAGTTCGGCCTTGCTCAGCGCCTTCTGGTCGCCCATCAGCCAGCGGTCGAAGCGGGAGTTGGGGGTGACCAGGGTCTTCTCGAACTCGGCGATGGCGTCGGTGACTTCGTCGATGGTGATCTTGTCGACCTTGTAGACGTTCTTGAACGCCTCGCGGTACTGCGGGATGGAGCGCAGGGTGTCCACCGCGAGGTTGTGGGTGAACGCCATCTCGCCGGGGTTGGCGATGGGGCCGGCGGCCTGTTCCTTGAGGTCGGCGGCGCGGCCGTCCCAGAACTGCGCGACGTTCATGCTGGCGTTGAGCACGGTGGGGGAGTTGATCGGGCCCTGCTGCCAGTTATGCCCGATGGAGGTCTGCAGGTTGTCGCTGCCGCCCATGCTGAGGTTGTGGCAGGAGTTGCAGGAAATGAAGCCCGAACGCGACAGGCGTGGGTCGAAGAAGAGTTTCTTGCCCAGCTCGACTTTCGCCGGATCGGTGATCTTGGCCGGAGTGATGGGCTGGATCGGCTCGTTGTTGGGCGTGATCGCGGCGGCGTGGACGGCCCACAGCAGGCCGGCGGCCAGGGTCAGGGTCTTCTTCATCGGGCTGTTCCTTATTTATTAGGTGTTGGCGATTCCATTATGCGAAGCGCGACATTCGCTTGCTTGCTCTGGATCAGCTTTGCACGCCTTACGGCGGGCCTTGCGAGGTTACGTCTGGCTACGTTCCCGCCCGCCGGTAGCCATGGGGTTGTGCCATGCTTGTTACACGCGGTCGAACCCTGAACCCTGCAAGGAGATGTGGCACGAGCATGAAAAACCATCTGTTTTGTATCGGCGCCGAGGTGCGGCCTTCACCCGCGCTCAAGGCCAAGCGCGAATTCATCAGCGCCCAGCTGAACGTGTACACCGGCGCCAACGCGGTGGCCGAGGCGCTGGAAAAGGCCGAGGCGGCGTTACGCGAGCAAGGCTACGAGGTGACCTTCATCCGCGGAGCCTGGGTCGTGGATGCCGCCTGCGACGACGGCTTCTGCCCGCTCGATGAGGTGCCATCGGACGTGCGCGGCGAGCTGCTGTTCAGTGACGGTGTGCAGTTCGGCGACCTGCGCCGCATGATCACCTCCGGCGACTACGGCTACTGAGGCAAAGTTGAAGGCGCCCCGCCAGGCGGGGCGTTTGGGCGCTCAGCCGTCTTCACCATCCCCCAGCTCGGCCAGATGGCTCTCGAAGGCTGGCGCTGCGTAGATGCCCAGTTCCGCCGCCAGCGCCTGAAGCCTGGGCAGGTCGCGGGTGAAGATCAGCACCATCTGCAGGCCATCCTCCAGCGGCTCGCCGAATTCCACCAGCTCGTAGCCATCGGTCTGCGGGTACAGCACGCTCAACTGAGCCTGGATGCGCTCCAGCGCCGGGACCAGCTCCAGCCCGGCCAGATCCGCTGGCGTCAGCTCCAGCGTGGCGCTTGGCTGTTCACCGAACGAATCCACCACCTGCTGATACAGCTCGTCGGCCTGGCGCGCCTGAAACAACACGCTGTCGGGCAGATTCGCCAGCAACACCCATTCACCCAGACTGGGCCGGCCGCCTTCCTCGTAGCCGCAATTGGGGTGCATGGCCAGATAGCCCTCGGGGTCGGAGAAGGCCTTGTTCGCTTCCTCGGCGATTCGCTCGATGTCGTCTTCGGCCAGGCTGCCGGAACTGATCAGGGTCAGCAGTTCCATCAGTTGCGCTTTCATAAGAGCCCCTTTCTCTGCATGTGGATGCTCTTGAGTCTAATCGGGAATACGCGACCTGCCCGATCATCATCCGCCGCGCGCGCCGGGCCTGCCGCCACCCGGCCCAGGCAGGCACCACCGCTGGGCGGGAATGACGCTCAAGCACGCCTTAGCGAACGCAGCGGCAACTGACGATCAGCGTTCCCAACGCCCCGATGGCCCCTTACAATTCGCGGCCTTTCCCACCTCAGCCGAGCGGCCTGCTCGGCCCGACGTACTCCCCGGAGCGAACGTGGACATCGCCACACTCATCGGCCTGCTCGGTGCCATCGGCATCATCGTGGCCTCCATCCTGCTGGGCGCCTCTTCCGACACCTTCATCAACATACCCTCGCTGCTGATCGTCTTCGGCGGCAGCCTGTTCGTGGTGCTGGCCAAGTTCAGCCTGGGGCAGTTCATCGGCGCGCTGAAAGTCGCCGGGCGGGCGTTCTTCTTCCGCCTGCCGGACACCGAGGCCACCATCAATGAGCTGGTCGAGCTTTCCTCGGTGGCGCGCAAGGAAGGGCTGCTCGCCCTGGAAAGCCGCGAGATCAGCTCCGACTTTCTCAAGACCGGCATCCAGCTGCTGATCGACGGCCACCCGCAGGACACCGTGCGCGCGGTGCTGGAAAAAGAGCGCCTGATGACGCTGGAACGCAACCGCTGGGGCGCCAAGATCTTCACCGCCATGGGCGACGTGGGCCCGGCGATGGGCATGATCGGCACCCTGATCGGCCTGGTGCAGATGCTTTCGAACATGGAAGACCCCAAATCCATCGGCCCGGCGATGGCGGTGGCGCTGCTCACCACCCTCTACGGCGCGATGCTGGCGACCATGGTGTGCATTCCCATCGCCGACAAGCTCAACCTGCGCATGACCGAAGAGGCGCGCATGCAGGCACTGTGGGTCGACGCCGTGCTGGCCATCCAGGAAGGCATCAACCCGCGGGTGATCGAGCAGCTGCTGGGCAGCTACCTGCCGCCGGACAAGCGTGACAAGGCCGCCGGCGCCGCGTCAGGGTCGGCCTGATGGACCTGCCGGAAGAAGAAAAACCCGGGAGTCCTGCCTGGGTCGTCACTTTCGCCGACCTGATGTCGCTCCTGATGTGCTTCTTCGTCCTGCTGCTGTCGTTCTCCGAGATCGACGCGATGAAGTTCAAGCAGATCGCCGGCGAACTCTCCAAGGCCTTCGGCGTACAGCGCGAGGTGCCGGCGCTGGACACTCCCATGGGCACCAGCCCGATCTTCGAACGCTTCTCCCCGGGCAAGCCCGAACCGACCCCGGTCGACAGCGTGCGCCAGCAGACCACCGAACAGGCGCCGCAGCTGGAAACCCTGCGCGGCCAGACCGAGAGCGAAATCGAAAAGAAGGTCGAGGAAACCACGCAGAAACAGATCGAAGTCAGCGTCCAGGCGCTGCAGGAAGTGCTGGCCAGCGAACTCGAAGAAGGGCGCCTGCAGATCGACCAGGACCGCAAGCGCATCATCATCCGCGTCGAGGAAAAGGGCTCGTTCCCCTCCGGTTCGGCCGACATGACCGACGCCTTCTACGACATGCTCGACCGCATGGCCGAGGTGCTGGCCCAGCTGCCCGGCGAAATCGCCATCGAAGGCCACACCGACGACGTACCGATCAGCACGCCGCGCTTTCGCTCCAACTGGGACCTCTCCGCCGCGCGCGCCTCCTCGGTGGCCAACGCGCTGCTCGCCAGCCAGAGCGTCGAACCCAACCGGCTGCGCGTCCAGGGCTACGCCGAAACCCGCCCCCGCGCCACCGAAGACACCCCCGAAGCCCGCGCCCTCAACCGCCGGGTGGAAATCATCGTCGACCTCTCCGGCCCCGCCGAAGAATACGAACAGCGCCTGCGCGAACTGATGGAAAAGGACCTGCAAAACCTCACCCAGGAACTGGAACTGCGCAGCGGCGCGTGAGGGACGGGCAGGCTAGGCGGGGCAGGGCGCAAAGCGGCCGAGTTGCTTGGGATAGGCACCGCAGGCAACTGGCCGGCGCATTGCCGCCCGAGTGAGACACGTCAGACCGGGTAATCCCCGCTGCGCTCTGCTGCCTCCGGCACCGGCACGATGCAAAGATCCAGGTGGGTCAGCTTGTTGTCAGCGACCCGCGCCAAAACCGGCGCAACGAGATTGTGGGTAACTCCCGCGCTAGAGGGCGAAACGAGCGGTTATAGCCTTTTGTTAGATGCTTTGCGCTCTGTCTTCGTTGTGATGCCAGATACGAAGGATTACGACAGTGTCTGTATGGGCTGAGTAACGGATTACGTATTTTCCGAAAATTGCATCGCGAATGATTTTGGGCGGGGGAGCGAGTTCAACAGTGCGACCCATTTCTGGAAAGAGGCAAAGATTCTCGATACGAGCAGTGAGTTCTGCTGCCACGCGTGCAGCAGCAGAAGGATCTTTTTCGGCGATGAATTCGCGCAGGCGCACGAGGTCCGCAACGGCGTATTCCGAGTAGACCAGTCTCATTGGCCTCTCTTCGGTGGCGATAGCTCATTCTCGGTACCCCAGCTTTGAAGCCAGGCATCTACTGCTTCGCCGGAAACGATACGGCCTTGTGCCACTGACTCCAGAGCTTGCAGGGTTTCCTGCCAACGGGCCTGCTCTAGCTCCTGACGTTCAAAGTACTCTCTAAGTGCTTGATTAATAAGCCAGCTTTTACTTCTTTGCAGCTTTTCGGTCATAGCCCCAAGATTTTCTTCAATGTCAGGTTGAAGCCGGACGGTTGTGACGCTCATTGAGGTGCCCTCCATACTGATGAATGAAACGTATTACATGGTATTCGCCACGGCAAGCGGGCACGACGCGCGGTAGAGAAACCGGAGAGAAACCGGGGAGAAACCGGGGACAGACCCCCATTTCAGTCAACCGTAGGATTTTTCCGAGGGCGCCCCGGCTGTCCACGGGCACCCCGCTGTCCCAGCACGCTCTCCACTTCTGCGGCAAACCGCGAACTACCAAGCGCGTAGTTCCCGTTGGTGGCAGAGCGAATCTGATCGATCAGGCCGGATTCCAACTGGTGCCGGAAAAGCGCCCGATAAGCCAGAGCCCGCGCCTCTTCGGTGTCACCCAACGCTTGGTACAACAAGTGCCGCCTGACCAATGCGGAGTGCTCACCTTGGGCATTAGCCCGATAGCTCGACCAGCGATACTCAGCCGGATGCTTCACGATCGCAGCGCGCACGGGATTCATCTCGATGTAGCGATAACACGCCAGAACATAATGTTCTTCCTGCGCCATGCAGGAGCGGAAGCGTCCCTCCCACAGAGTGCCGCTACGGCGGTAAGTGCGATTGACGTATTGAACGTAGCGCTGACCAAGCCCCTTCATCAGCAGGCTCGCATTTTCCGGTTTGGCCGGCGTGAGCAGTAGATGGACATGGTTGGTCATCAAGCACCAGGCATGAATGGCGCAGTCGTGCTTTTTTGCCTGGTCGGCCAGATGTTCCAGATAAAACAGATAATCTTCTTCAGCGAAAAAGCAGGGCGAGCGATTGTTTCCTCGCTGAATCAAATGCAACGCAACACCCGGAAGTAGCAAGCGTGCTCGGCGCGGCATAAGGGACTCCTTTCCCTTGAGGTTCACAAGATTATTTTCGGCTGAGATTGGTGGGGTCAGATTAAATGGGGTCTGTCCCCTATTACTAATAAATCGCTGGTATTGCTGATTGATACCGAGCAGGGACATTGTAAGGTCAGTGAGTATGACTGGTTTCTGGTTACTAATTTTGATTTCGAGCTTCTGGCTGAAATCTATCTCTATGACGTTACTAACTTCCATGAGTAACCTCTAACGCTGGCTTAACCCGACGGGGCTGGAGCGCCCGAAGGGCGTGGAAGACCCGGTCGGGTTCAAGCCCTCGTTAGACTAATAATAATTAGCGCCATAACACATGTTGCGCTGTAGGATCCTGCATGCCTATATTTTTAACGCATCTGGAGGCGCGGTGTGACCATATTTCATCGCAATCTGGCGTTGACTGCTAGACAGTGCGGGCCAGATAACATGCACGCGGTCTACCTCCATTTGGGCTAGATCTCGCTTGTACTTGTCTTTCTTCAGGCTGACCTTGAAGAACGACGGGCTGTGATCAATGTTATTCGCTTTCAGGCGCCAAAACACAACGAACGCGAACCTAGGGGTAAGATATTTGTTTGTTCGGTAGAACTTGAGCGCGTTCTTTAGAATCTCGTTCGACTCCTTGGCCGCTACCGTCTCCAGGGCCTTGACGCAAGACTCAAGCCGCATTTTAGCCATTAACCCGTCAAGCTTGCGCTTAGCGGCGCGCGCGTCGAGTTCTCTGGCGCCTTCAAACACGGCGAGCTTGAATTTCAAAATACATTGGGAGCCGACCCACAAGACACGCTTTGTTAGCTTGTTGCGGATCTCAAAGTGATATCGCAGCTCCTCTTGGTTGCACAACTGACATTGTTCAACCGGCTGCTCGTGATCTTCTGTCTGCTCGGTGAAGTACCACTCCTTGAAAGCTTCAGGGAGCGTTCCAGCGACGGAAAGAGGAAGAATATTTTCTCTGACCCGCTGCGGATACGTATTCGTCATACCACCCTCTTATTCTTATGGTCTAACGTTCAGGTTAAGGGGCAGGCAAACGCGCAGCGTTTGGCTGTCCCAGTGAGCGAAGCGAACGGCTTGAACCGTATGTTAGGCCACGGTGCATAAGCCAAACGTTGGAATGCAATACGGCCGGAAATGCGGACGCTTGGAAAACCGAGGAGTGGCGAGCGAACACCTGCTGGTGGCAAAGCGACCGTACCGGGTCGGCGACGGGGTAGCGGTGACTTGAGGAAAGCAGGCCTGAACAGGGGCTGATGGTGGCCAGCGTTCACTTGCGCCCGCGGTGAGAAATAACGTGCCCGGATGCCGGCGCGCACGGCGCGATTAAATGCGGATGGATTACAGACTTCCATGCCTGAATTAACTCCGAATAAACGATGACGCCTAACGTTCAGGTTAAGGGGCAGGCAGACGCGAAGCGTTTGACTGTCCCAGTGAGCGAAGCGAGCGGCTTGAACCGTATGTTAGGCCACGGTGCATAAGCTAAACGTTGGAATGCAACACGGCCAGAAATGCGGACGCTTGGAAAACCGAGGAGTGGCGAGAGAACACCTGCTGGTGGCAAAGCGACCGTACCGGATCGGCGACGGGGTAGCGGTGACTTGAGGCTAGCCGGCCTGAACAGCGGCTGATGGTGGCCAGCGTTTACTTTCGCCCGCGCTGAGAAATAACGTGCCCGGATGCCGGCAGGCACGGCGCGATTAAAAGCGGGTGGATTACAGACTTCCATGCCTGAAGTAACTCCGAATAAACGATGACGCCTAACGACGAAGGTCAGCGGCAGGCGGACAGCGTAGCTGGCCGACTGTCCGCTGGACCGAATTGTTAGGTGCTGGCATTGAAGAAGGCCTCCGCATTTTTTGCAATTTGCTCTAACTGCGCGAATTCGCTATCCAATCCAGCCTCTACACGCCATTCTTCGGGAGTTCCTTGCAACCCTCGCAATTCGACTTGAAAGGTGACGCTACCCAATGATGTGCAGGTTGCTGATAGACGAAAATCTTGCTCGATTGATGCCCAAGAGTGCTGCCCTTGCCATGGCTTTTTGAACCCGGCGATTTCTTGAAAGAACTGGTTTAGCCCATTGGCGTCTGTATAGGCCCAAATATCGGTTGTGGCAGAGAGTTCAAAACCTTTTAGCTCAACGCGGAAATACTCGTCTCGATGCTGAGAGAAGACGAGTTTACGGTGTGACGATGTCGAGCGAATGGATAGCAATGTGGGCTCCACTGGGCGGCACCTAACGTTTGGTTAAGGGGCGGGGTTTAGCCCGTCCCAGCGAGCGGAGCGAGCGATTTGAACCAGTTGTTATATGGCTACTTACTGCTGCCTGCTTTCTCGCCTGTCAAGAATGCAATTGTCCCAGTGACGCCTGCAGTAATTATGGGGGCAATAATCACCCAATAATCCTTAGCGTGTTCAGGCGTTCTAATAAATACTACTCCGCCAAAAATTGCCAAAATTGAACATGTGACACCAACCAACCACAGAACGCCGACTTTTACTGTTACATCTCCTGCTGCACGAATTTGAGCAGGTGTTTTCGGTTTTGAAGCATCAGCTAATGCCTTATGCTGCCATGCTTGAAGTGCACTTGGTTGAGCGGATGAACTGCTCGGTATTGTTTGCTGGCTTGTTGATGTTCCGGCCATTATTTCACCAGCCCTTTAACTTTCTCGGGTGAAAATGACGGCATCTGCTTGTCTATAAGTTGGAGGAAATTTTCTTTCTTAAGTGCGTCTTCGGTTGGTGAGTTGTTTATGTCAAGTTCAATAAAAATTCCAGCCTCTGGAACCCCATTGAACGCAGCTATTGCAGTGTTTATGGATGTAATATTGTTCAGTTGTAGGCCGTGGCTTGAGGTTTTTTTATTAAATCTTAAGTTGATTTCTTCAGCAGAACTCAGGTCGACTTTAAGGTATTTCTTTGTCATTGAGGCGGAGGCGGACTTGTCTGGCATGAAGAAATTTCCGATTAGCCCGAATCTAACAATGCCGGCTTGACCAAAAATGCTGTCAACAAATATTTTAACTTTAGCTAAGAAGTCACGGGTTAATTCTGGCCAGTTTATTTCGTCGCGGAAATCGCCGTTTAGTATGAAGTCAATTCGAGAGCAAGCGATATTGCAATTATATTTATTGCATTCGGAGCGCATTTGGACTCTTGGTATTTCTGCTGGTGCTTCTGGTGGAATAGGCAGGATATGTGGCATCGCATCGAATAGATTGCCCATTGCTGAGTTAACGCTATTCATTAATGTGTCCGGCCTGGAGACGTTATTTTGAAAGAACAGCGCCAATTGCAGTTTTACGATCTTTTCCATTTGGGCTTTCTACTTTAGCTGATAATGAGAAAACATATAACGATTAAGCTAAGGGGCCGGCTTCGCCTGTCCCTGCGAACGAAGTGAGCGCTTTTAGCGCATTGTTATGTGCCGCTTGCGAATAATTTTTGGGTGTGTGCGTCGAGCTTGTATCGCTTTGCAGGTTGTACATCAAAGCAAAATACACCTTCTGTGCTCCATACAGTTACGCCACCTTGAATGTCTGGAGTTAAGGAAAGGCTTGGTATTGGCTTTTTCCAATGCATAGTAATTTTTTTGTCGTCTTTGGCTATTACTTGGCCAATGGCTTTTGCTATGCCTATTTCTGAGGTGCAATCAAAGTTTGCGAGCAGAATGAAGTCATTTGTTTTGATGTCTTCAAAAATTTGCTCGCAAGAATTGTTTTTTGCGGTTGGCCATTTACTTAGCTCGGGGAAAGGTAGTTCGTCTGAGTTGAGTATGGACGTGAGTTCATTATCTTCGTAAGCGAATCGCCAGAATTTTGTCCGCATATTACCTCCGAAGTTGCATAACTCCAATTAGACACCAATTGGTGCATAAGACGCCCGGCGGGCTTGGGGGATAACGTTCCTTGTCATTGCTGCATTCCTTGTCTAGGCTGGGGCGCTCACACGGATTGTGACCGTATAAGGGAGTTATACACCATGGATGGCAGGCCACGGCTGCTCGATCAGGTCAGAGAGCGAATCAGGCTGAAACACTACTCGATTCGAACCGAGCGCGTCTATTGCGAGTGGGTGCGTCGTTTTATTCGGTTTCATCAGTATCGCCATCCGTTGGAGATGGGGGCGCCGGAGGTGGAGGCGTTTCTTTCGGATTTGGCGGTGCGTGGGAATGTTTCGGCTTCCACGCAGAATCAGGCGTTGGCGGCGTTGTTGTTTCTATATAAGGAAGTCCTGGCGGTGGATCTGCCCTGGCTTGGGGAGATAATCCGGGCGAAAAAGCCAGCCCGGTTGCCGGTAGTGCTGAGCACGGCGGAAGTTCAAGCGATTCTCGGGCGTTTGGCGGGCGAGCTGTGGTTGGCTGCCAGCCTGTTGTATGGATCGGGCATGCGTTTGCTGGAGGCCTTGCGCCTGCGCGTAAAGGATGTCGACTTCACTCGGCGGGAAATCGTCATCCGCGACGGTAAAGGGTTCAAGGACCGTGTCACTCTGTTGCCAGCGCGGCTATATGAGCCGTTGAAATCGCAGTTGGCGCTTGTACGGCTTGCTCACCAGGACGAGCTTGCCGCCGGCCGGGGGGATGTCTATCTCCCGGATGCCCTGGCCCGTAAATATCCGAAAGCGCCATGGGAATGGGGTTGGCAGTATGTGTTTCCGGCGGCTCGGCTATCGGTGGACCCGCGTAGTGGCGTGCGGCGGCGTCATCATCTGGACGAAAAGCGGCTGCAACGAGCGTTCAAGCGCGCCGTAGCGGCCGCGGGGATTGCCAAGCTGGCGACGCCCCATACGTTGCGCCACAGCTTCGCCACGCATCTGCTCGAGGCCGGGCAGGACATCCGTACGGTGCAGGAGTTGCTCGGGCATGCGGATGTGAAGACCACGATGGTGTACACCCATGTTCTCAACCGCGGTGGGCTGGCCGTGATCAGTCCGCTGGATCGCGCCTGAGGGGCGCATACCGAACCAATCGCTCGCCAGGCTTCGCACTCCCGGCCATCGCCGGCCGAGAAACTTTGCCGTGGCGTCGTCGTCCTCCGAGAACAGTCCTGGCGAACTGACGGAGGCCTTATGTGCAGCGAGAAGACCCTGCCACCGCAACACCAGTCCGAGCCCGGCAAGGAAGAGGAGATGTCGCCACGTCCGGCGTACTGGGGTGAGCACTACAAGCCGGCGGGCAAGCTCGAGGGCAAGGTGGCCATCGTCACTGGCGCCGACAGCGGCATCGGCCGCTCGGTGGCGGTGCTGTTCGCCCGTGAGGGGGCGGACGTGGCGGTGCTGTACAAGGATCAGTATCAGGACGCCGACGAGACCCGCGAGGCCATCGAGAAATGCGCGCGCAAGTGCCTGCTGTACGCCGGTGACGTGGCGGACGCCGACTTCTGCGACAAGGTGGTCAGCGACGTGGTGGACACCCTGGGGCGGCTGGACATTCTGGTGAACAACGCCGGCGAGCAGCATCCGCAGAAGGGGCTCGAAGACATCAGCGAAGAGCAGTGGGAGCGGACCTTCCGCACCAACATCTTCGGCATGTTCCAGCTGACCAAGCGCGCCTTGCCGCATCTGAAGGAAGGCAGCGCGATCATCAACACCACTTCTGTGACCGCCTACAAGGGCAACCCGACACTGATCGATTACTCGTCCACCAAGGGCGCCATCGTCGCCTTTACCCGTTCGCTGGCGATGAACCTTGTCGAGCGCGGAATCCGGGTGAATGCGGTGGCGCCGGGGCCGATCTGGACGCCCCTGATCGCCTCGACCTTCTCCGAGGAGCAGGTGGAAAGCTTCGGCGCCAGCACGCCGATGAAGCGCCCCGGCCAGCCGGAGGAGGTGGCGCCGGCCTACGTGTACCTGGCGAGCAGCGATTCGTCGTACGTGTCCGGTCAGGTGCTGCATGTGAACGGCGGCAAGATCGTCAACGGTTGAGCCGCACGCCGGGCCGCAGCCGCGGCTCGGCCACTGACAGGGGAGGTACGCGCATGCCCCGCTCGATCTGGAAAGGCGCCGTCAGCTTCGGCCTGGTGCATATCCCGGTGGCGCTGGTGCCAGCCACCTCACGCCAGGGCATCGACTTCGACTGGCTGGACAAGCGCAGCATGGACCGGGTCGGCTACAAGCGCATCAACAAGACCACCGGCGAGGAGATCGACAGCGAGAACATCGTCAAGGGCGTTGCCTACCAGAAGGGCGAGTACGTGGTGCTGAGCGACGAAGAAATCCGCTCGGCCTACCCGGAGGCGACCCAGACGGTGGACATCATCGCCTTCATCGATGCCGCCTCGGTGTCCTTCCTTTATATCGACACGCCGTACTACCTGACGCCGGAGCGCCGTGGCGAGAAGGTCTACGCGCTGCTGCGCGAGACGCTGGCGCAAACCGGCAAGGTCGGCCTGGCCAATGTGGTGCTGCGCAACAAGCAGCACCTGGCGGTGGTGATGCCGCTGGGCAAGGCCCTGGTGCTCAACACCCTGCGCTGGGCCGACGAGGTGCGCGGTATCGAATACCTGGAGCTCAAGGACGAGGCGATCAATGCCGAACTCAACCCCCGCGAGCTGGACATGGCCAAGCGGCTGGTCGAGGACATGAGCGAGGACTGGGACCCGAAGGCCTACCGTGACAGTTTTCAGGACCGGATCATGGAACTGGTCGAACGCAAGGCCCGCGAGGGCGAGCTGGCCACGGTGGGCACGCCCGAAGCGCCGGCTGGCAAGGGGGCCGAGGTCATCGACCTCACCGAGCTGCTGCGCCGGAGCCTGGAGAGCAAGCCCGCGCAGAAGAAAGGCGCCGCCGCAGCCGGCAAGTCGAGCGAGGCGGACGAGGCGGAACAGGCCAAGCCCGCCAGCAAACCCCGCGCGCGGCGCAAGAGCAGCGGCGAAGGCGAGGGCGGCAAGCCGAGCAAGCGGGCGGGGTAGCTATCCATAAGGGACGGGTGGCAACGCTGGCCAAGGGCGGGCGGTCGTTGGTCACCCTACGGGTGGCAACGGCGAAACCGTGGCCCCATTGGGCGGTGCCGTGGCTGCGGTGGCCAAGACCTGACGGTCGTTGACCACCCTACGGTTTGGTGCGTCGTCGCCGGGTGATGTTCATTCGCTTGCGCGGGGCGCGGGCTCAGCGCCCCAGCCGGCTGATGCCGCTGATGAAAAACAGGATGCCGACCACCACCGCCACCAGCATCACCGCGCCGCCCAGCACCAGTGCGATCAAGCTGCCCAGTGGATCGCTCCATTGCTCCTTCAGCGCGGCGGCCACCGCCGAGACGCGCACGGCGAACACGAACGAGGCCGTGCCGAGGCCGAGGGCGATGTAGCCCCAGAGGGTTGGATGGTTTTCGCTGAACTCGCTGTAGACCTTTTCCGCCAGGCGAATGATGGCGACGAGCGCGCCGACCACCAGCCAGGCCATCAACTCGTCCCTAAAGCCTGCGCTTGCTCCCTGCATCTTCGTATCGTCCCTGTGTACGTGGATGGGCCGCTTGGCCAGGTGCGGTGGATGGTAGCGCAGTGGTGGGGCGATTGCCGTGAGCTCGCTAGCCCGCGGTGGGGCCGGTGTTGCGGGTTGGACGGGGTTGGTATTAGGGGCGGGATTGGCTCGGCGAGGTGGCGGCCGGACCTGCGGTCCGGTTGGTGGATCGATAAAGCGCGATCCACCCTACGGTGCTGGCGCCCGCAGTGCTGACGTAGGGTGGTCAACGGCGCAGCCTTGACCACCAGCAGGCGGCGCGGTGCTTTTTGAGGCCAGGACCTGCGGTCGTTGACCGCGCGACGATCCGGTTGAGCGGTACTGACGTAGGGTGGCCAACGGCGAAGCCTTGGCCACCAGCGGGCGGCGGGGCCCAGCACCTGCGGTCGTTGACCACCCTACGCTCGCACGCTCCAACGCGGGCGTGCATGGAGCCCGGCATCTTCAACTGCTGCGCATTTCCTCGTCGGCCACGGTCTGGTCGGCGTGGGGGGCGCCGGGTTTGTGCTCGTCGGCTTCGTCCGGGCAGGGCACCTGGGGCACGTCGCCGGGCTGGTCGTGGACGATCGGGTCGGGCTGGGGGATGTCGGGGCGGGCGTGGGTGGTCATCGCTGTCTCCTGCCGGGGCGTGAAGTGGTCATCAGCGGTCCTCCATGGAGGGCGGCGCGGGGGCTTGGTTCCGGCCGGGCGAGGGCCGTTCGACCGGCGGGTCGAGGCGCTGCGGCGGCCGCGCCACAGGCGGCGGGGGTGCTGGTCTGTCCCAGTCTAGCCCAGGCCGGGCGGGGCGGCCGGGGCGGCGGCAATCGGAACTTTTGCCCCGCCGTTCGGCTCGGACTCACATAACTCGCAAGCCTAGACAACCTGCCGGCAGCGCCCGGGCCTTTGGAAATTCGCCGAGGGGCGCTGTGTCGTGCTCGAGGAGTCCTCCGATGACCGACCGTCCCGCCACGCGCGAACCCGCCCAGCCGAACCTCGAGCAGGCCTTGAACCTGCCGCGCATCGCCATCGAATCCACCGAGCCGACCCTGGACGAAGGGCGCTTCGCCGCCAAGGCGACCATCGGCCACCCGGTCAACGTCCGTACGCGGATCTTCACCGATGGCCATGACCAGCTCGCCGCGGCGGTGTGCTGGCGGCAGAAGGGCGAAGAGACCTGGCGCCGCGCGCGGCTCAAGCCGGTGGGCAACGACTGGTGGGAGGGCTCCTTCACCCCGACCCAGGTGGCGCTGCACGAGTTTCGCATCGAGGCCTGGTGGGACCTGTACGAGACCTTCCGCCAGGAGCTTTCCAAGAAGTACGGCGCCGGCGTGCCGGTGGGCCTGGAGGCGGAAGAGGGCCGGCGGCATGTGGAGCATGCGGTCAAGCGGGCCCAGGGCGAGACGCGCGCGGTGCTCGAGGATGCGATGAACCGCATCCACCACTCGCACCTGATCGAGGAAAAGATCTCGGTGCTGCTCTCGCCGGAAATCGCCGCGGCGATGGAGGCGGCTGATCCGCACGAGCACTGCAGCTACAGCGCCACCTACCCGCTGGACGTGGACCGCACCCGCGCGCTGTTCGCCAGCTGGTACGAGCTGTTCCCGCGTTCGGAAACCGACTCGCCCGAGCGCCACGGCACCTTCGCCGACGTGATCCGGCGCCTGCCGGCGATCCGCGACATGGGCTTTGACGTGCTGTATTTCCCGCCGATCCACCCCATCGGCCGCAAGCACCGCAAGGGCCGCAACAACAGCCTGGAGGCCGGGCCGAACGATCCGGGCAGCCCCTATGCGATCGGCAGCGAGGAGGGCGGGCATGACGCGATCCACCCCGAGCTTGGCAGCTTCGAGGACTTTCGCACGCTGGTGGAGGCGGCCGCCGAGCACGGCCTGGAGATCGCCCTGGACTTTGCCATCCAGTGTTCGCCCGACCACCCCTGGCTGAAGGAGCACCCCGGCTGGTTCGCCTGGCGCCCGGACGGCTCGATCAAATACGCGGAAAACCCGCCGAAGAAATACCAGGACATCGTCAACGTCGACTTCTACGCCGAGGAATCGAAACCCGCGCTGTGGGAGGCGCTGCGCGACGTGGTCTGGCTGTGGGTGCAGAACGGCGTGAAGATGTTCCGCGTCGACAATCCGCACACCAAGCCGCTGCCGTTCTGGGAGTGGCTGATCGCCGATATCCGCGCCCGCGACCCGGACGTGCTGTTTCTCGCCGAGGCCTTCACCCGCCCGGCGATGATGGCGCGCCTGGGCAAGGTCGGCTTCAACCAGAGCTACACCTACTTCACCTGGCGCAACACCAAGCAGGAGATGGCCGAGTACCTCACCGAGCTGAACCGCGCGCCGCTGCGCGACTGCTACCGGCCGAACTTCTTCGTCAACACCCCCGACATCAACCCGTTCTTCCTGCAGACCTCCGGCCGCCCGGGCTTTCTGATCCGCGCCGCGCTGGCCACCATGGGCTCGGGCCTGTGGGGCATGTACTCGGGCTTCGAGCTGTGCGAGGGCGCGCCGGTGCCGGGCAAGGAGGAATACCTGGACTCGGAGAAGTACGAGATCCGCCCGCGCAACTACCACGCCTACGGCAACATCGTCTGGGAGATCGCCCAGCTCAACCGCATCCGCCGGCAGAACCCGGCGCTGCAGACGCACCTGGGCTTTCAGGAATACGCCTGCTTCAACGACAACATCCTCTACTTCGGCAAGCGCACGGCGGACCTGTCGAACTTCATCCTCATCGCCGTGAGCATGGACCCCATCAACGCCCAGGAGGCGCACTTCGAGCTGCCGCTGTGGGAGTTCGGCCTGCCCGACAGCGCGCAGACCTATGGCGAAGACCTGATGAACGGCCACCGCTGGACCTGGTACGGCAAGACCCAGTTCATGCGCATCGAGCCCTGGCAGCTGCCGTTCGGCATCTGGCGCATCACACCGCCGGGGCGCGATCCCGACCTGCCGGTAGGCCAGTGAGGTTGGGTAGGGGTATGGCCAAGACAGCGAAAAAGACCGCCGCCTTCATCAAGGACCCGCTCTGGTACAAGGACGCGGTGATCTATCAGGTGCACCTGAAGTCGTTTTTCGACTCCGACAACAACGGTGTCGGCGACTTTCCCGGCCTGATCGACAAACTCGACTACATCGCCGCGCTGGGGGTGAACACCATCTGGCTGCTGCCGTTCTACCCCTCGCCGCGCAAGGACGATGGCTACGACATCGCCGAGTACCGTGGCGTGCACCCCGAGTACGGCAGCATGGCCGATGCCCGGCGCTTCATCGCCGAAGCGCACCGGCGCGGCCTGCGGGTGATCACCGAGCTGGTCATCAACCACACCTCCGACCAGCACCCCTGGTTCCAGCGCGCGCGCAAGGCACGCAAGGGCTCGGCAGCGCGCAACTTCTACGTGTGGTCCGACAGCGACAGCAAATACCAGGGCACGCGGATCATCTTTCTCGACACCGAGAAATCCAACTGGACCTGGGACCCGGTGGCCGGGCAGTTCTACTGGCACCGCTTCTATTCGCACCAGCCGGACCTGAACTTCGACAACCCCCAGGTGATGAAGGCCGTCATCGGCATCATGCGCTACTGGCTGGACCTGGGGATCGATGGCCTGCGCCTGGACGCCATCCCCTACCTGGTCGAGCGCGACGGCACCAACAACGAGAACCTGCCCGAGACCCACGCGGTGCTCAAGGCGATCCGCGCCGAGATCGATGCCAACTACCCCGACCGCATGCTGCTGGCCGAGGCCAACCAGTGGCCGGAGGACACCCAGCAGTACTTCGGCGGCGCGGGCGGCGGGCCGGGCGACGAATGCCACATGGCGTTTCACTTCCCGCTGATGCCGCGCATGTACATGGCGCTAGCCCAGGAAGATCGCTTCCCGATCACCGACATTCTGCGCCAGACGCCGGCCATTCCCGCCAATTGCCAGTGGGCGATCTTTCTGCGCAACCACGACGAGCTGACCCTGGAGATGGTCACCGACAAGGAGCGCGACTACCTGTGGAACTACTACGCCAGCGACAAGCGCGCGCGGATCAATCTGGGCATCCGCCGCCGCCTGGCGCCCTTGCTCGAGCGTGACCGGCGGCGCATCGAGCTGCTCAACAGCCTGCTGCTCTCCATGCCCGGCACGCCGGTGATCTATTACGGCGACGAGATCGGCATGGGCGACAACATCTACCTGGGGGACCGCGACGGCGTGCGCACGCCGATGCAGTGGTCGGTGGACCGCAATGGCGGCTTTTCCCGCGCCGACCCCGAAAGCCTGGTGCTGCCGCCGATCATGGACCCGCTGTACGGCTACCAGACCATCAATGTCGAGGCCCAGCAGCGCGACCCGTACTCGCTGCTCAACTGGATGCGGCGGATGCTCACCATCCGCAAGCAGTTCAAGGCCTTCGGCCGCGGCACGCTGAAAATGCTGGCGCCGAGCAACCGGCGCATCCTCGCCTACCTGCGCGAATTCGACACCGGCAATGGCAACGGCGGCGAAATCATCCTCTGCGTGGCCAACGTGTCGCGCTCGGCGCAGGCCGCCGAACTCGAGCTGTCGCACTACGCCGGCCTGGTGCCGGTGGAAATGCTCGGCGGCAGCGCCTTCCCGCCGATCGGCCAGCTCAATTACCTGCTGACGCTGCCGCCGTACGGCTTCTATTGGTTCCAGCTCGCCACCAGCAGCCAGATGCCGAGCTGGCACGAACAACCGGTGGACACCATGCCCGACTTTCAGACCCTCGTGCTCAAAAGGCTGGATACGCTCGATGAAACCTGCCGGCAGATTCTCGAGCACGAATCGCTGCCGACCTACCTGCCCAAGCGCCGCTGGTTCGCCAGCAAGGACGCGCCGATCCAGACGCTGGCCGTGCGCTACAGCGTGCCGTTTGGCTCAGCCGAGCATCCGGCGCTGCTTTGCGAAGTGGCGGTGACCACCGGCGAGCGCAGCGATACCTACCAGCTGCCGCTGGGCTTTCTCGGCGAGGCCGAACAGGGCCCGGCGCTGCCGCAGCAACTGGCGCTGGCGCGGGTGCGCCGCGGGGCACAGGTCGGCCTGCTGACCGACGCCTTCAGTCAGGACGCCTTCGTGCTGGAAATCCTCCAGGCGCTGCGCGAGGGGCGGGTGCTGGAGGCCGACGGCGGACAGATCCGCTTCGAGCCGATGGCGCAGCTGGCCCAGCTGCAGTTGCCGGAGAAACCCTCGGTGCGTCACCCCGGTGCCGAGCAGTCCAACAGCTCGGTGGTGGTGCAGGACGCGGTGATGATCAAGCTGTTGCGCCGTGTCACCGCCGGCGTGCATCCGGAGCTGGAGATGGGCGCCTTCCTCACCCGGCAGGGCTACCCGCATATCTCGGCGATGCTCGGCCAGGTGACCCGCGTCGACGCCGACGGCACCCCGCATGCGCTGATGATCGCCCAGCGCTATCTGGACAATCAGGGCGACGCCTGGAGCTGGACGCTCAACACCCTCGACCGCGCGGTGCGTGACGAGATTTCCGGCGGCGAGTCGCAGCTGGAAAACCAGTTCAGCGCGCTGCAGGAGCTGGAGACGTTCAACCGTCTGCTCGGCCGGCGCCTCGGTGAGCTGCACCGGGTGCTGGCCTGCGACACCGACGACGCCGCCTTTGCCCGCGAGCTGACCAGCGAAGCCGACGCCAGCGCCTGGGCCGACAGCATCGGCCGGGAGCTGGCCCATGTGCTCGAACTGCTCGGCCGGCGCCGCGAGGCGCTGGAGCGCAAGGACGCGGTGCTGGTGGATCTGCTGCAGGCCCGCCGCGCCGGGCTGCTGGCGGCGGTCGGCCAGCTCGCCCGGCTGACCGTCGGCGGGCTGCGTATCCGTGTTCACGGCGATCTGCACCTGGGGCAGGTGCTGGTGGTGCAGGGCGATGCCTGCTTCATCGATTTCGAAGGTGAGCCTTCGCGCACACTTGATGAACGGCGCGCAAAACTAAGTCCGTTCAAGGATGTCTCAGGCATTCTGCGATCCTTCGAGTATGCTGCCGCAATGACACTACGAGGGGCGCAGAGCAGCGATACGTCCAAGGAAGCCGATCAGGCCCGCCGACGCATCGCCGCGGAGTACCAGCAGCGGGCGTTGGCGCTGTTTCTGGAAGGCTACCGCGAGGCTGCGGCCGATCTGCCGCATGCCTGGCGCGAACCCAACGGGGCCGACGCGGCGCTGATGTTGTTCACCCTGGAAAAGACTGCCTACGAAGTTGCCTACGAGGCCGAGAACCGACCGGCCTGGCTGTCCGTCCCGCTGGCGGGACTGGCCTTCCTGGCACAACAGTTGACTGACGGAGACACGCATGAATGACCGAGTAGCCGTGACCCTGTCCGGAACATCCCTGTTGCCCGGCGACGCCGAGGTGGATGCGCTGGTGCGTGGCGTGCATGGCAATCCCTTCGCCATCCTCGGCCCGCACGCCGATCGCGATGGCCTGGTGGTGAGGGCCTATCTGCCCAACGCCCTGGGGGTCGATCTGCTGGACTGGGATGACCAGGTCCTCTCGCCCATGGATCAGGGCCAGGTGCCCGGGCTGTTCTTCGCCCGGCTGGAGCGCCCGCAGCGCTACCGCCTGCGTATCCGTTGGCCAGGGGGCGAGCAGATCACCGAAGATCCCTACAGTTTCGGCCCGCAGCTTGGCGAGATGGACCTGTACCTGTTCGCCGAGGGCAATCACCGCAATCTGGGCCACGTGTTCGGCGCGCAACTGGCCGAAGTCGATGGCGTGCCGGGTGTGCGCTTTTGCGTCTGGGCGCCCAACGCCCGGCGCGTGTCGGTGGTGGGCGATTTCAACAGCTGGGACGGCCGCCGCCACCCGATGCGCCTGCGCTTTCCGGCCGGCGTCTGGGAGCTGTTCATCCCGCGTCTGGGGCCGGGCGAAAAGTACAAGTACGAGATTCTCGGCCCGCACGGCCTGCTGCCGCAGCGTGCCGATCCGGTGGCGCTGGCCACCGAACTGCCGCCCGGCACCGCCTCGGTGGTCGCCCGGCCCCTGCAGCATCAATGGCGAGACGGCGAGTGGCTGGAGCAGCGCAAGGCGCGCCAGGCGGTCAACGCGCCGATGTCGATCTACGAGGTGCACGTCGGTTCCTGGCGCAAGGAGGGCGGCGACCACGGGCGCTACTACAACTGGCATGAGCTGGCCGAGCGCCTGATTCCCTACGTGGTGGAAATGGGTTTCACCCATATCGAGCTGATGCCGATCATGGAGCACCCGTTCGGCGGCTCCTGGGGCTACCAGCCGCTGTCGCAGTTCGCCCCCAGCGCGCGCTACGGCTCGCCGGAAGACTTCGCCGCGTTCATCGACGCCTGCCACCAGGCCGGTATCGGCGTGATCCTCGACTGGGTACCGGCGCATTTCCCCACCGACGGGCATGGCCTCGGGCATTTCGACGGCACCTCGCTGTACGAATACGCCCACCCGTTCGAGGGCTTTCACCAGGACTGGGACACCTTCATCTACAACCTCGGCCGCACCGAAGTGCACGGCTTCATGCTGGCCTCGGCGCTGCACTGGCTGCGCGAGTTCCACGTCGACGGCCTGCGCGTGGACGCGGTGGCCTCGATGCTCTACCGCGACTATTCGCGCAAGGAAGGCGAGTGGATTCCCAACCGCTACGGCGGCCGCGAAAACCTCGAGGCCATCGACTTTTTGCGCCACCTGAACGACGTGGTGGAGTTCGAGGCGCCCGGCGCGGTGGTGATCGCCGAGGAATCCACCGCGTTTCCCGGCGTTTCCCGGCCGACCCAGGACGGCGGGCTGGGCTTTGCCTACAAGTGGAACATGGGCTGGATGCACGACACCCTCAAGTACATCGAGGAAAACCCCATCCACCGCGCCTACCACCACGACAAGATGACCTTCGGGCTGATCTACGCCTTCTCCGAGCACTTCGTGCTGCCGATCTCGCATGACGAGGTGGTACACGGCAAGCGCTCGCTGATCGACAAGATGCCCGGCGATCGCTGGCAGAAGTTCGCCAACCTGCGTGCCTACCTGTCGTTCATGTGGACCCATCCGGGCAAGAAGCTCCTGTTCATGGGCAGCGAATTCGGCCAGTGGCGCGAGTGGAGCCATGACCGCGAGCTGGACTGGTTCCTGCTCGACGAACCCGACCACCGCGGTGCCCAGCGTCTGGTGCAGGATCTCAACCGCCTGTACCAGGGCGCGCCAGCGCTCTACGAGCGTGACAGCGACTACCGCGGCTTCCAGTGGGTGATCGGCGACGATCGCTGGAACAGCGTCTATGCCTGGCTGCGCTGGAGCGAAAGCGGTGAGCCGCTGCTGGTGGTGTGCAACTTCACCCCGGTGGTGCGCGAGGGCTATGGCGTCGGCGTGCCACGCGACGGCAGGTGGGTCGAGGTGCTCAACAGCGATGCCGAGTGCTACGGCGGCTCCAACGTCGGCAACGGCGGGCTGCTCGAAGCGCTGGAAGAGCCCTCGCACGGCCAGCCAGCCACTCTCATGCTGACCCTGCCGCCGCTGGCCGTGGTGATCCTGCGCCCGACCGAATAAGCGCGGGTTCACCCAGTGGATGAAAAAAGCGGCGCAAGCCGCTTTTTTTCATGGTCTTTTACGGTCTTCGGCGCGTTGGGAACAAGGGCTTGCGAGCCATTATTCGAGTCGATTCTCGAATTCGAGGCCTATTGGAATCAACAAGTTAGCACGATTGGTTGATGTGCTTTATCACCGCAGCGGCGGCGCAGCCAGTCAGGCGCTGCCTGTGCCGCGTCGATCAGGCCGCCTGAAGAGTTCGCAGCGGTGTGCTGAGGCGAGTTTGACCGGGCCGGACCGGCCTGGCGACGGCGCGATCGTCCAGGCACCCAGACCCTGCGCCGCGCCCAGGCTCAGCGCGGATCGTTGGCGGCGAAGTTGGGCAGGCTGTCCACCGGACGGGTGAAGCGGAACGGGATCGAGCGCAGCTCGCCGTCGACTTCCTTCTGCACCACGAAATGCAGGTGCGGTCCGGTGCTGCGGCCGGTGTTGCCGGACTTGCCGAGCAGGCTGCCGATCTCCACCCGGTCGCCGGGTTTGACCCGCACCGTGCCCGGGTGCAGATGCAGGTAGGCGGCGTGGGTGCCGTCGTCATGCAGCACCCGCACGAAGTTGCCGCCCGGATAGGGCGAGCGGCCCAGCTGGTTGTTGCGCGTGGCGATCACCTTGCCGGCTCGCGCCGCGAGGATCGGCGTGCCCACCGGCATGGCGATGTCCACCGCATAGCGACCCTTGGGACTCTGGTGGCTGAAGTCGCCACCGGCGCCCTGGGAGATGCGGAACGGACCGCCGCGCCAGGGCAGCTCGTAGGCCGGACCGGCGACCGGGCCGACCTTCTTCGGCTCGGGGGAGTAGTCCACCGAGTAACTGAAACTGTGCTTGTAGATCATCGGCAGCCCCGGATCGCGCTTGCGCAGGGTCGCCACGCGCACCTGGCTGCCCGGCGGGATCAGCCGTTGCAGCGGTGCGCGGCCGACGCCTGCGACGTTCACCAGGTGGCTGAAGGCGACCACGGCGTTGACCGGCACCTGCATGTCGTTGCGCACTTCGAGGGTCTGCACGTTGCCGCGCCGCTGGATCACCAGTTGCACGTCCCGGGTCGATGAAGGGCCGGAAACGCGAGTGCGCTCCTTGTCCGCCACACTGGCCTGGGCTGTGGAAAGGCTGGCCTGATCCAGGCCGATGGCCATGGTCAGTCCGTAGATCATCCAGAGGCGTCGCATCGTGTCACTCCTCGTCTTTGATCAGTTCAAAGAGCAGAAATGAGCGCCCGTGTACCTCGAACTCGGAGTTGTAATCGAAGCGTTCCGGACGTGCAGTGGGCTTGTTGGTGTCGATCAGACGGTTCCAGTGCATGCCCTGCGGGACTTCCGGCAGCAGAAAACGAACCTCGTCGTGGTGCGCGTTGACGATGATCAGCAAGGTGGCATCGGAGCCGGCGCGGCGGATGCCGGTGGCCTGGGCGCGACCGTCCAGCACCACACCCAGGCAGCGGTTCTGGTGGTCGTGCCAGTGTTCGATGCCCATTTCTTCGCCGTTGGGCGCGAGCCAGGTGACGTCCTTGACCCCCAGTTCCTCGTTGTAGGCGCCGATCAAAAAGCGACCGCGGCGCAGCATGGGGAAGCGCTGGCGCAGGCGGATCAGCTTGCGCACGAAGGCGATCAGATTCTCCGCCTCGTCGTCCAGCGCCCAGTCCACCCAGCCGATCTCGCTGTCCTGGCAGTAGGCGTTGTTGTTGCCGTACTGGGTGCGGGCGAACTCGTCGCCGGCCACGATCATCGGCGTGCCCTGGGAAAACAGCAGCGTGGCGAAGAAGTTGCGCATCTGCCGATAGCGCAACTGCTGGATCTGGCGGTTGTTGGTCGGCCCTTCGTGGCCATGGTTCCACGACAGGTTGTTGTCGGTGCCGTCGCGGTTGTTCTCGTCGTTGGCTTCGTTGTGCTTGTGGTTGTAGGAAACCAGGTCGTTCAAGGTGAAGCCGTCGTGCGCGGTGACGAAGTTGACCGAGCTGAACGGGCGCCGGCCGCGCTGGTTGAACAGGTCACCCGAGCCGGTCAGGCGGCGGGCGAAGTCGGCGATCTTGCCCTCGTCGCCCTTCCAGAACGAACGCACGGTGTCGCGGAACTGGTCGTTCCACTCCGCCCAGCCGGGCGGGAAACGGCCGACCTGATAGCCGCCGGGGCCGATGTCCCAGGGTTCGGCGATCAGCATGGAGGCGCTGAGGGTCGGGTCCTGGCGGCAGGCGACCAGAAAGGCATGGCGTTCGTCATAGCCGTAATGCTCGCGGCCGAGGATGGTGGCGAGGTCGAAGCGAAAGCCGTCGACGTGCATCTCTTCGGCCCAGTAGCGCAGCGAGTCGGTGACCATCTGCAGCACGCGCGGGTGCGAGAGGTCGAGCGTGTTGCCGGTACCCGAATCGTTGATGTAGTAGCGCTTCTCGTCGGGCATCAGCCGGTAGTAGGAGGCGTTGTCGATGCCGCGGAAGGAGAGGGTCGGCCCGCGCTCGTTGCCCTCGGCGGTGTGGTTGTAGACCACATCGAGGATGATCTCGAGGTTGGCGTTGTGCAGGTGGGTGACCATCTCCTTGAATTCGGTGATCTTGCCGTTGGCCAGATAACCCGGATGCGGGGCGAAGAAGGCGATGCTGTTGTAGCCCCAGTAGTTGCTCATGCCCTTTTCCAGCAGGTGCTGGTCCTGCACGAAGGCATGGATGGGCAGAAACTCGATGGACGAGACGCCCAGCTTGCGGATGTAGTCGATCACCTCGGGCGTCTTGAAGGCGGCGAAGGTGCCGCGCAACTCCTCGGGCACCGCCGGGTGGCGCATGGTGTAGCCGCGCACATGGGTCTCGTAGATGATCGTGCGATCCCAGGGCGTCTGCACCGGGTGGTCGCGGCCCCAGGTGAAGGCGGGGTCGATGATCTTGCACTTGGGCACGAAGGGCGCGCTGTCGCGCTCGTCGTACGACAGGTCGCCGTCGGGGTGGCCGATGGTGTAGCCAAACAGCGCCTCCGACCAGCGCAGGCCGCCTACCAGCTGCTTGGCATAGGGGTCGATCAGAAGCTTGTTGGGGTTGAAACGGTGGCCTGCG
The DNA here is from genome assembly GCA_030602315.1 of Pseudomonadaceae bacterium. GTDB lineage: Bacteria > Pseudomonadota > Gammaproteobacteria > Pseudomonadales > Pseudomonadaceae > Azomonas. Next base: position 59,288 of record JAUVZY010000006.1, read on the forward strand.
TCCGGCTCGTAGGGGCCGTGCACGCGGTAGCCGTAGATCCGTCCGGGGTGAGCGTCGGGCAGGTAACCGTGGAAGATCTCGTCGGTGTATTCGGGCAGCTCGATGCGCTCGATTTCGTTCTCGCCGCTTTCATCGAACAGACACAGCTCCACCTTGGTGGCGTGCGCCGAGAAGATCGCGAAGTTGACTCCGAGGCCGTCCCAGGTTGCCCCCAAAGGATAGGGCAAGCCCTCGCGGATGCGGGAAGGGGTCATTACCTGGGGCGGCGGGGCGGACTTTTTAGGCATGCAGTCTCCAAAGCGTCACTGGAAAGGTACCCAGCGCACGGCACGGCCAGACGGCTTCGGCCGCTGGCGCGTGCGGGCGAGGGATCAAGCGTCTTTCTTCTTGCGCGGCGCGCGGGGCTTCTTGATCGCCTCCGGGGTGCCCGCGGCGGCCTCGGTGGCCGCGGCAGGCGATGCAGCGGCGCTGGCCTTGGTGCGGGTGGCGCGGGGTTTGACCGGCACCTCGACCTGAGCGATCAGGCTGGTATCGGCCGCCGGCATCGAGGCGGCAGTGGCCTCGGTGGGCTTGAGGGCGGTCTTGCGCGTCCTGCTGGCGGGCATCTGCGCCGCGGAAGGTTGCAGTTCAGCCTCGGCCAGCCTGCACGCCATATCCCAATGACGGTGATGCTCTCCATCAGGGCAACCCTCCGACTGCCAGATCTGATAGGCAAGCTCGCGGACGCGTTGCTCGTTCATGCTCATGCTCGTGACTCTCCATTCAAACGGCTGTTGTGTGATAGACGGCCAAGGGCAGGCTCTCCATTGCCAGCGCCACGCCCAGGCTGGATTGCCCGGGCGCGAAAGTCGCGGACCCGAACAACGGTTTCAACCGGCCGGCATCGAGGCCGTCCGGCAGAACTACATGCGTATCGCCCCATCGTGCCGGGTCGATCCGCGGTTGCACGGCCTCGCCCAGCAGCGAAGCCGCCAGACGAGGAACAATCACCAGCAGCCACTCGCCCTGATGTTCGCGGGCGAAGGCGAGCACGCGCTCGCGCTGCTCGCCGCCCACCTCAAGTGGCAGGTAGCGGCCCTCGGCGAATAGCGCCGGCGCTGCCAGACGCAAATTCAGGGTGGATACGATGGTGTGCTGCTTGATGCGCCCGTCCTGCCAGGCGTTCAGCAGGACGGACAACTCCACCGGATGGTGCAGCGCCGATTTGCGCGCAGAAAAATCCACCGGCCGGCGGTTGTCTGGATCGACCAGAGAAAAGTCCCAGAATTCCGTGCCCTGGTACAAATCGGGCACGCCGGGCACTGTCAGGTGCAGCACCGTCTGCGCCAGCGCGTTGAGCGCGCCGGCCGGAGCGATGGCCATGGCGGCCCTGGCCATCTCGGCACGCAGGGCGCGCCCGGCCTCGCCTTGCAGCAGGGTCTGGGTGTATTCACGGCAGGCCGCTTCGTAAGGACCGTTCGGTGCGTTCCAGGAGGTTCGCAGCTTCGCTTCTCGAATGGCCTTTTCCTGCCAGTTGGCCACTCGTTCGCAGAAATTCGCCATACCGTTGCTGTCATCCGGTGCCAGCCCGAGCGGCCAGCAGCCGAGCAGCGTCTGGTACAGCATCAGCTCGTCCGCCGGGCTGGGAGCCGCACCGTCGGCCAGCTCCTGACGCAGCGGCGCGGCCATCTCGCGCCACTGGCGCACTTGCTCGGCGAACCATTGCGCGCGCTCGCTCAGCACCGCGATGCGCGCGCGGGTGTCTTCGCCACGCTTGTGGTCGTGGGTCGCAGTGGCTAGCAGGTTGCGCGGGAAAGTCTCGGCACGGCGCTGGCAGGCGGCATGGAAGGCCTCGGGGCCGGCGGCGAACAGTTCCGGGTCGAAGCCGACGTCGTTGCGCGAGAGCAGCACGGCCGAGCGGTAGCCGGCGGTGTCTTCCACCGCCTTGGCGGCCGCTGGCGAGGTGAGCTGCTGAAAGCGCACGCAGGCATTCTTGCGCGCCTTGCGCGCCGGGCCGGGTGGCAGTTCGCGCAGCGGCTGCCCGCCCAACCAGCGGTCCAGCTGCTCCAGCAGCGGCCAGTCGGCCTCGCTCAGGCTGTTGCGCGCGCCTTCGAGCGCCTGCTGAAAGAATGCCTCGTCATGCTCTGCCGAGCGGCCTTTGCCGGAGATGTAGGTGCGATAGATGGAGAAGTGCACGATCAGCTCGAGCAGCGCGCGGCGGATGGCGCCGAGGGTGATATCGCGGGTCATCACATCGCTGCGCGCGACGACGAGCAGGGCCTGGGCCACTGTCTCGAAGTCCCCGGCCAGGGAGCTGGTGAGCACCAGATGCCGGGCCTGACGTACCTCGTCGAGAAAGTCATCGCCGCGCCCGCTGACCTCGCGCCACAGCTCGCAGAGCACCGGCTGGCCAGCCGGATCGTGTTGCAGCAACGACACCTGGTTCATGAATTCGTAGCCGGTGGTGCCGTCCACCCCCCACTCGGTGGACAGCTGCTCACCGCTGCCGAGGATCTTCTCGACATAGATCGGCAGGTGCGCAATGGCCGCACGGGAGGGGCGGGCGCTCTTCAGGCGGTCCACGCGCCGGCGCAGGCGCCGGCAATAGCCGCGCGGGTCGGCCAGACCGTCGACGTGGTCGATGCGCAGGCCGTCCACCAGCCCTTCGCTGATCAGCTGGAAGAGCTTCTCGTGGGTTTCCTCGAATACCACCGGGCGCTCGACCCGCAGGCCGCCCAGCTCGTTGATGTCGAAAAAGCGCCGCCAGTTGATGTCATCGGCAGCGGTGCGCCAGCTGGCGACCCGGTAGTGCTGGCGCTCGAGCAGGTTGTGCAGGCGCCCGAACCCTTCAGGATGGGTGCCATCGTAGATTTTCAGCGCCTTTTCCAGCGCCTTGCGGGTCGGCTGATCTTCCAGTTGCTGGGCCAGTTCTTCGCGCAGTTCGCGTGCGCTGACGTACGGCGCCGGTGCGGTGCGCAGGGCGTCGAAGCGCTGCGCCAGTGCCTTGAGCTGCGGCAGCTCGGCCGCGCGCAAGACCTCGCCATAAGAGGGCGGGGTCAGCGGGAAGCGGTGCTCGAAGTACTGGGCGAACAGCTTGCCGTCGGCCGGGTCGAGCTGCAGTTGCAGCTCGCCTTTTTGCAGCACTTCGCCGTAATCGGAGCCGAGAAACGGCACCAAAAGCTGGCCTTCGAGCAGCGGGTCGGGCGAATGCCATTCGATGTCGAAAAAGCGAGCGTAGGGGCTGATCTGCCCCCACTCGAGCACATCGAGCCACCAGGCGTTGCCGCTGCCGCCCACCGCCATGTGGTTGGACACGATGTCCACGATCAGCCCCAACTCGTGCTTGCGTAGCGCCTCGACGAAGCGCCAGAGCGCCGGCTCGCCGCCCAGTTCGGGGTTGATCCGGGTCGGGTCGATCACGTCATAGCCGTGCATCGAGCCGGGGCGGGCGGTGAGCAGCGGCGAGGCGTAGACGTGGCTGATGCCAAGCTCGGCGAAATAGCCCACCAGCGCGGTGGCATCGTCGAGGGTGAATCCGCGGTGAAACTGCAGCCGCAGCGTGGCGGACAATGGCTTCATGGATGCCCTCCGCGGGCCTGGCGGCGGGCGTCGGCCAGCAGCGCCATGCGCCGGCCGGGCTCGGGCCGGTCAAGCAGGTGCGCGCTGTCTTCGGGGTAACGCCGGCTCCAGTTGGGGTGAATTTCGGTGATGCCGGGCATGTTGGCCTGCTCGCGCAGGCCGAGGGCGTCCTCGATCTGCAGCAGCACCAGGGGCGCGCGGGTCTTGCCGAGAAACAGCACGCTGGCGTCGAGTGCCTGCTCGGCATCGAGGCGGTGTTCGCTGTGGTAGGCGTGCTGGCGCAGCGAGTGGTCCATGCGCGAGCGCTCGTGTTCGCGCTGGCGCTGCTGCTCGTCGCGCTGCGCTTCGGGCACCAGGCCGACGCGGATGCGCCAGTCGATGTCGCGTCCTTCCCACCAGCCGGCGATGGTCGCCACGTCATGGGTGGAAGTGGTGGCCAACGCCTTGTCCGACCAGTGATCGGGCGGCGGCAGCTGGCCTTCGTGGCCCTCGAAGATCTGCACGCGCATGCCCAGCACGTTGCGGTCGGCAAGGATGTCGCGCAGGCCGTTGGGGATGGTGCCCAGGTCTTCGCCGAGGATGATCGCGTTGTGGCGGTGCGCCTCCAGGCAGAGCAGACGCAGCATGTCCTCGAACGGATAGTTCAGGTAGGCGCCTTCGGTGGGGCCGGCGCCCTGGGGGATCACCCACAGCCGCTTCAGACCCATCACATGGTCGATGCGCATGCCGCCGGCGTGGGCCAGGTTGCTGCGCAGCATCTCGAGAAAGGCGCGGTAGCCGTGGTCGCGCAGGCCGTTGGGGGAGAACGCCGAGATCCCCCAGTTCTGCCCGTGATGGTTCAGCACATCCGGCGGCGCGCCGACCGACAGCGACGCCAGCAGCTCGGATTGCCGGCTCCAGGCCTGGCTGCCGCCGCCATCGGCGCCGACCGCCAGATCGGCCACCAGGCCGACCCGCATGCCGGCGCTGTGCGCGGCGATCTGGGCGCGTTCCAGCCCGCGCGCCACCAGCCACTGGCCGAAGGCGTAGTAGCACACTTCGCTGGCGTGTTCGCGGGCGAAGCGCTCGACCGCCTCGCTCGCCGGGTCGCGGTACTGCGCCGGCCAGTCGCGCCAGTGGCAGGGGTAGCCATCGGCATTGCGCAGGGCGTTGTGCAGCGCCTCGAAGCGGCAGTGGTTTTCCAGCGCCTCGCCGCCGGCATGGCGGAAGCTGTCGAAGTCCTGGCGCAGCGGATGGCCGCCGTGCTGGAAGTCGTTCCACAGCGCGCGCAGCAGCTTGTGCCTGGCATCGGTCACCGCCGGCCAGTCGATCAGCTCGCGCTGTTCCAGGCGCGCCAGCTCGTCACCCAGGCCAGTCGCCTCGATGGCCTGGCGCAGCGGCCGTTCGCCGAGAATGCTGCCGGGGGAGGCATACAGGGTATTGAAGAACAGCCGGCTGGAGGGCGAGTAGGGGCTGTACTGGTGGGGATAGGCCTCGAACATGGCGTGAACCGGGCTGATCGCCAGCGCATCGGCGCCATGCGCGGCGGCGTGCCGGGCGAGGGTTTCCAGCGCTTCGGTATCGCCCAGGCCGCCATCGCCGGGCCGGCGCAGGCCGTACAGCTGCACGGTCAGCCCCCAGGCGCCGGGAGCGCGTTCGCGCAGGTCCGGACAGGCTGGCGGGGCGACCGCCAGGGTCAGTTGCCGCTCACCGATCTCCAGGCGGTGATAGCCCAGCGGCTCCACGCCCGGCAGGCGGGCGTCATGGTCGAGGTGGCCGTGCTGCTCGCCGCCCTCTTCGAAGCACAGCCGAAACGCGGTGCCGGGAGCGAACCAGTCGGCCAGCGAGAGCGGACGATAGCGGTCGGCGGTCAGTAGCGGCGGCAGGGACGGCTTGCCCTTGGTCAGGTGCAGTTTTTCCAGGCTGGCGTCGATATCGGCAGGGCTGTCGGCGACCAGGCCGAGCCCGGCGAGCACCTTGCGCAGGATCTCGGGGCTGACGCGCTGCGGGCGGTTGTTCGCATCGATCCAGTCGATGGAGATGCCGGCGGCCTCGGCCAGATGCATGAGACGCTGGTCAGACATGACGTTCCTCCAGATAGACCAGCGCGACGCGCGGTGGCAGCCGGTCCTGGCTGCGCTCGGCACTGAAATCGCGACTGGCGTAAAGCGGCGTTATGGCGGGAAGTTCGCAGGCGACCGGTTCGTCGCCCAGGTTCAGCGCAAGGCTCAAGGTGCTGCCATCGCCGAGCGCCCAGCGCGCCGATGCGGCGCCGTCGCCCAGCACGCGCGCTTCGAGAAAGCGCGCCCCGGCGAGCCGCGGGATGATCTGCTGGTGGCGGATGGCGAGCAGCTCGCGGTACAGCGCCAGCCACAGCGCATGCTCCGGCTCGCGGCGGCTGGTCCAGTCGGGTTTGGAGTCGTCGAAAGTGGTGAGGGCGTTGGGGTCGGGAATGCGTTCGCGGGTGGCCGGATCGGCGAATTCGGCAAAATCGGCGAACTCGTTGCGCCGGCCTTCGCGCACCGCTTCGGCCAGCTCGCCGTGGTGACTGGTGAAATACAGGAACGGCCGGCGCGAGCCCCATTCCTCGCCCATGAACAGCAACGGAATCATCGGTGAGAGCAGCAGCACGCAGGTGGCGGCGCGCAGCGCTTCGGGGTCGGCGAGGGTGATCAGCCGGTCGCCGAAGGCGCGGTTGCCGATCTGGTCATGGTTCTGCAGAAACAGCACGAAGGCGGTGGGCGACAGATGCCCGCTCGGTTCGCCGCGCGGATGACCCTTGCGGGTGTTATGGCCCTGAAAGACGAAGCCTTCGCCGAGAAAACGCGCCAGCTTGAGGCTGGCATCGCCGTGGTAGTCGGCGTAGTAGCCCTGGCGCTCGCCGGTCAGCAGTACGTGCAGGATGTTGTGGCCGTCGTCGTTCCACTGCGCGGTGAACCCCTGTTCCATCAGGCTGGCCTTGTTGGCCTCGTTTTCCAGCACCAGGTGCACGTGGCGGTCGGGGCCGACTGCGTTGCGCACGCGGCTGGCGAGTTCAGGCAGGAAGCTGTCGTCGTCGATGGCATGCACCGCGTCCAGCCGCAGGCCGTCGCAGCGGTAGTCGCACAGCCACATCAGCGCGTTTTCGATGAAGAAATCCCGCACTTCCGGGCGATCGAAGGCGATGGCATCGCCCCAGGGCGTCTGCTTCTCGTGGTGGAAGAAGTGCTGGGCGTAGGCGTGCAGGTAGTTGCCGTCGGGGCCGAAGTGGTTGTAGACCACGTCGATGAAAACCATCAGGCCCAGGCCATGGGCGGTGTCGATCAGCGCCTTGAGCTCGTCGGGCGTGCCGTAGCTGGCTTCGGGGGCGAACGGCAGCACGCCGTCGTAACCCCAGTTGCGCTCGCCGGGAAACTCGGCGAGCGGCATCAGTTCGATGGCGGTGATACCCAGTTCGGCCAGTTCGGCCAGCCGCGCCTGGGCGCCGCGATAGCCACCGGCGGTGCCGACATGCAGCTCGTAGAGAACGGTTTCTTCCCAGGGGCGACCGAACCAGTCGGGGTTCTGCCAGGTGTAGCTGTGCGGATCGAGCAGGATGCTGGCGGCATGCACGTCACCATCCTGCGCGCGGGCCGCCGGGTCGGGCACGGCCAGCTGGCCGTCGATCAGATAGCGATAGCGCGTGCCGGCCTCGCAGGGCAGCAGCAGATTGCACCAGCCGTCGGCGTCGGCCTGCATCGGATGGCTGGCGCCATCTTCGATCTGCAGGACGACGCTCTCGGCGTCAGGTGCCCAAAGGGCGAAGCGTGCCTGTCCGTCGGCAAGAAGAACCGCGCCGTGTCGGCCGGTCGGGGCAGGCTGCAGTGCCATGAAGTCTCCTCATCACGCGGTTGAACCCATTACCTGGACCTGCGTCAGCAAGCTGCGGAACAGCTGGTCGTAGGGTTCGATCGACTGATGCCAGAAGAATTCGGTGGTCATCGCACGGCAACGCATGGCGTTGAACAGATCAGGGTGACGGTAGACATCCAGTGCCCGCTGCACGGCCTGGCGGTAGCTGGGTACGTCGGCGTCCTCGAAGAGAAAGCCGGTGACGCCGTCCTCGATGGTGTCGGCCAGCCCGCCGGTGTGCCGGGCAATGGGCAGCGAGGCATAGCGCAGCGCGTACATCTGACTGAGGCCGCACGGCTCGTAGCGCGAGGGCATCAGCAGAAAATCGCTGCCGGCATAGATGCGCCGCGCGTCGCGGTCATTGAAGCCGACCATCACCCCGACCTTGCCGGGGTGGGTTTCGGCGAAGCGGCGCAGCTCGTCTTCGATCCACGGCTCGCCCTGGCCGATCACTGCCAGCTGGCCGCCGGCCTCGAGAATGGTGTCGACGATGCCCAGGGTCAGGTCCAGGCCCTTCTGGTAAACCAGCCGGGAGACCACGGCAAACAGCGGCCCCTCGGAGGGCTCAAGGCCCAGCAGCTCGCGCACGTAGGCGGCGTTCTCGGCCTTGCCGGCCCAGTCGTGCAGGTCGAACGGGCGCACCAGGTGCGGGTCGTAGAGCGACTCCCAGCTGTCGTCGATGCCGTTGCGGATGCCGGTGAGCAGGCCCTGGTCGGCCTTCATGCGCAGAAAGCCTTCCATGCCGTAGCCGAACTCGGGGGTGGTGATCTCGCGGGCGTAGTTGGCGCTGACGGTGGTGATGTGGTCGGCGTAGGCCATGCCGGCCTTGAGCAGCGAGAGGTGGCCGTAGAATTCCATCTCTTCCATGTGGCAGGCCGACTCGGGGATGCCCAGGTGGCCGCGCTGATCCATGCCGATCAGCCCCTGATAGCCGAGGTTGTGGATGGTGAACACGCAGGGCGTGTCCATGCCGCGCCAGCGCAGGTAGGCCGGCACCAGGCCGGTCGGCCAGTCGTGGGCGTGCAACAGCTCGGGAATCCAGCCCACCGAGGCGTTGCCGGCGGCCATTTCCACCGCGGCCAGGCTCAGGCGGGCGAAGCGGGTGGCGTTGTCACCGAAGTCATGCCCGTGGCTGTCGCAATAGGGGGTGCCTTCACGCTCGTAGAGTTCCGGGCAGATCACCACGTAGATGATCAGGCCGTCCGGCATGTCCAGGCGGCCGAGGCGGCATTCGGGCAGGCCGGCGTAAGCGTCGATGCGGCCAACCACGCGAATCGGCAGGTCGGCCTGCATCACCTGGCGGTAGCCGGGAACCAGTACCCGCACGTCATGCCGATCGAGCAGTGCACGCGGCAGCGCGGCCGAAACTTCGCCGAGGCCGCCGGTCTTGACCAGGTCGCTCATCTCGGGAGTCACATAAAGGATCTTCTTCTTGTGCTCCTGGACGCTGCTGACGGTCAGCTGCGGTCGGGCCGGCAGATGGATAGGCTGGGGATTGAGAGCCAGTGGGGCCTGGGCGTTCACAGCGGCGGTACTCATCGACGTTACTCCCTGGGGGCCGGCTGCGAAGGGCCGATACCTGTTCCGAGCGGGCGAATGCGCGGCCAAACGGCAGCGCGCGTGCGAAAGCAAAGCAAGGCACGGCAAGGCGAAAAGTATTCGTTTTTTTCTTATCGTGATTGCGGCGAACAGCGGCGATGCGCTGCCGGTGTAAAGACCGGTGGCTACTTCTTTAGTTCTAGTTCAACCGCAAAAAAAGTGCCATGGAACTACACCCTGAGAAATACCTCGCAAAGATGACAATCCAGGGTGTGCTAGGAGCTGCAAATGAAGGCGCTTGCGGAACTCATCGAATTTCTTGCACGACACGAACAGCGCCTGGCCACCGCCGAGTCGTGCACCTGTGGCCTGATGGCCTCGCTGCTGGCGGATGTTCCAGGTTGCGGCAAGGTATTCGACAGCGGCCTGGTGACCTATTCGGAACAGGCCAAGCGGCAGCTTCTGGGGGTCCGGCAGCAGACCATCGAGCGCTTCGGACTGACCAGTGAGGAGGTTGCCCGCGAGATGGCGCTGGGGGCTCTGAATGGGGGCACCGCCACCCTGGTGGTGGCCAATACCGGGGTCGCCGATGACAGCGCCGAAGATCCGCAGGGCACCCAGTGTTTCGCCTATGCGCTGGTGCGTGATGGGCGGCGCGCGGTGCTCAGCGAAACGCTGCGCTTTGCGGGCGATCGGGTAGCGATACGGGAGCAGGCCGCCCGCCATGGCCTGTTGAGTCTGCGCCAGCGCTACGGGGAACTGATCGAACGGCTCGATGCCAGCGGCGGCTGAGCCCGTTCATACCGGCGGTTGGCGCTCGACGTGGGCGGGCTCTGCCGGGGACGGGTCGACCGGGTGTTTCTGCCCCACCTGCAGGTCTGCGCGCAATTGGGGCAGGGCGCTCGGGTGCTGCCTCTGAATGAAGCCGATCAGGTGCTCGCGAATATGGCAGCGCAGATCCCAGTTGCGCGCCGAGTCGCAGGAGCTCACTAGTGCGCGCAACTGCATGGCGCGCTCGCTGGTGTCGGTCACCTGCAGCACACAGACCTTGCCGTCCCACAGCTCGGGCACTTCCTCGCAGAGCCGGCGCAGCTCGGCCCGCAGCGGCTCGAGCGGCAGCGAATAGTCGACCCAGACGAACACCGAACCGATCAGGTTGGCGGTGCGCCGCGTCCAGTTCTGGAAGGGGTTTTCAATGAAGTACTGCAGCGGCACGACCAGCCGGCGTTCGTCCCAGATCCGCACGATCACATAGGTGCCGGTGATCTCCTCGATGCGCCCCCATTCGTTCTCGACGATCACCACATCATCCAGGCGGATCGGCTGGGTCAGGGCGATCTGCACCCCGGCGATCATGTTGCCGAGCACCGGCCGGGCGGCGAAGCCGACCGCCAGCCCGGCGACCCCGGCCGAGGCCAGGAGGCTCGCACCGAACTGGCGCGCGCCGGGAATGGTCAGCAGCACGGCCGATATGCCGAGCACCAGCACCAGCCCGTTCAGGGTGCGCAGCAATACCCGGGTCTGGGTCTGGATGCGCCGCGCGCGCAGGTTGTCGGTGATGTTCACCGGGTTGCGCAGCAGGATCACTTCGCCGAGTGCGCGCAGAGCGCGCAGCAACAGCCAGGTGATGCTGATGATGATCAACAGCGCGGTGATCCGCCGAAGCTCCGGGATGAATGCCAGGCTCGACGGTGCCGAGGCCCACACGGCCTGCAGGCCGAACAGCGGAATCAGCACCCGCAGCGGTTTTTCCAGATGCCGGCTCAGCTCGCGGGTCAGCAGAAAGCGTTGTGCCAGGCGCAGCAGCAGGCGTAGCAGCACGCGGCTGGACAGCGCCAGCACCAGCAGCACCAGCAATGCGGCGGTCAGCGTGCGCAGCGCCGGATCGCGGATGTAGTTTTGCCATTCCAGCAACATCGCCGGGATTTCCATGGCGTACCTCTTTACGGCAACAACCCCTGAGTGACCGGTCGTCCGCCGGCAAGTTCGCCGCTCGCCGGCCCGACTGCAGCCAGTCGGACCCTGTTGAACTCCTGCTGGCAGGGCCTTTCGGAACCTGTACAGGGCCGCACCGCGGCCAGTTTCGCGACGACTGAAGAGGGGAAAATCCATGGCTCAGTACGACAACGCGGGCAAGCAAGACGTACAGGTGGAGCGGCTGCTCGAATGGCTGCGCGATGCTCATGCCATGGAGGCACAGGCCGAATCGATGCTGACCAAGCAGGCCGGGCGCATCGAGCACTATCCGGACCTGAAGGCGCGCATCGAACAGCACATCACCGAGACGCAGAACCAGGCCAGGCTGATCGAAGGCTGCCTGCAGCGCTATGACGCGTCCTATTCAGGCATCAAGGACCTGGGCGGCAAGATGGTGGCCTTCGGTCAGGCGATGGGCGGGATGCTGGTCAATGACGAAGTGGTCAAGGGCGTGCAGGCCGGCTACGTGTTCGAACATCTGGAAATCGCCTCGTACAAGATCCTCATCGCTGCAGCCGAGGCAGTGGGCGACATGCAAACGCGCGACATCTGCGAGCGCATCCTGCAGGAAGAGATCGCCATGGCCACCTGGCTGGACGATTACATGGGGCGGCTGACTCAGGAGTACCTGGCGCGGTCCGCGGCGCCCGACGTAGAAGCCAAGCGTTAACCGCGCACAAGGCAGCGACGCGGCGGCTTCGGTCGCCGCGTTCGCGTCAGGCGTTCAGCGGTGCTCAGGACTCGTTGGCAAGCGGCCCGCCCAGCGCGCAGGCCGGGCGAGAGGCGAGGGTGGCGCGGGTGGCGTCGAGTTCGACGCGCAATTGCTGGGCCAGACGGTGCAGATGTTCGGCGTCCCGACATTCGTCGGGGTTGATGCCCAGCACCGTGAGTTCGTCGTAGTCGCCGTTCTCACGAAACAGGCGGACGCTCAGGGAGTTGTCCATCTCGGTGCGGCATTGGCAGTGGTAGGGCTGTAGGTGGTCGCGCAGGATCGCTTCGATACGGGAAGAGGGTAGACGCGTATCCATGGCTTGCTCCGTCAGTGATGAAAAGGAGCCGCGCAGCTGGCTGCGCTGGCTCGGCCCTTTGGCCCACTGCTTAGGGGCAGACCCCCTGGGCTTCGCATTTTGGTTCTTACGCAGCACACGGTAGCAGCGCGGGACGACGACGCGATGCCATTCGGTCGGCTCGCACGGCCGAGCCGACGAAGTGCAGGAACGCCGCTCGCCGCTTTCTGACGAACTCGGCCCCCGGGCCAGTGCCCAATCTCAACTGGCCGCTCATTCCACGAGCCCTGGAGGAAATCATGAAACGTACCGCGCTCTCGCTCGTCTGCTGCCTGCTGGCGATACCGGCGCTGGCCCAGTGGCCGGCCGGCACCCCCGAGGAAAGACAGGGCTCGTACCCGAGCCCCACCGGTAACCCGGCGCCGATGGAGGAGATGGAGGTTCACCGCAGCGAGGATGGCCGCTGGGTCACCGAGGAAGGATACGAAGTGAAAGGATTCGAGGAACGGGACGAGTCGCGTCCCAACGTCAACATGCACCACACCGAGCCGAAGACTTCCTCGGACGATCCGCCGCATCAGCGGGCGACCCCCGGCGAGCTGGAATAGCCGTTTGCGTGCCGGGCGTCTTGCAACGCCCGGCGCACCAGCACTTATTCCTCGGAGCGGGACCCACGGCGGCTGTTGGCGCCACCCTTGCGGCCGGCTTCCGCGGCCTTCTGCGGATCGTTCTTGAAGTTCCCGCCGCTCACCTGTCCCCCTTTGCGTCCTGCTTCGGAAGCCCGTTGCGGATCTTCGGCGAAGTTTCCGCGGCCACCACGATGTGTTGCCATGTCAGTTCTCCAGGACTATGAGTTGATCAAAATGTGTTCAATGAACACTCCCTGATACAGAGACGAGGCGCCGGCGCAAGTTCTCGGTTCGGCCTGCCTTTCATCGGCTAAGTGCTTGATGACAGACGGAAGAACACGAGACGAGGCGGCTCGGTCCAAGCGGGTATGAGCAAGGGGACACGGTCATGGCGCTGGATGAGTACAACCGCAAGCGGGACTTCTCGGCCACGCCCGAACCTTCGGGCGAGAGCCGTCCGGCGCGTTCAGCGCGCGTAGCCGGCGCGCTCGGATTCTGCGTGCAGAAGCACGACGCCACGCGACTGCATTACGACTTTCGCCTCGAGCTTGGCGGCACCCTCAAGAGCTGGGCGATTCCCAAGGGGCCGTCGCTCGACCCCAGCGTGCGCCGTCTGGCGGTGCAGGTGGAAGACCACCCGCTGGACTACGCCAGCTTCGAGGGGCGCATCCCCGAGGGGCATTACGGCGCCGGCGAGGTGATCGTCTGGGATCGCGGCGTGTGGATTCCCCACGGCGACGCCGAGGAAGGGCTGCGCAAGGGCAAGCTCAAGTTCACCCTCGAAGGCGACAAGCTGCAGGGCGACTGGAACCTGGTGCGTACCGGCATCCAGGGGCGCCAGGCGCAGTGGTTCCTGATCAAGTCGAACGATGGCGCCGCGCGCCGCGAGCAAGACTACGCCATCGTCCGCGAAGAGCCGCACAGTGTGCTCAGCGAGCGCACGCTGATCCCGCGCAAACGCGGTGCAGCGAAGGCCGACGCGGCCGAGCCGCCGACAAGCCACAGCCCCGGCAGACCGGCGGCATTGCCCGGCGCGGTGCGCGCGCCGCTGCCGCTGGCTTTCAAGCCACAGCTGGCGACCCTGGTGGACGCCGCGCCGGCCGGGGACTGGCGCTACGAGATCAAGTTCGACGGCTACCGCCTGCTGGCGCGCCTCGAGGACGGCCGGGTGCAGCTGTTCACCCGCAACGGCCACGACTGGACCGCGCGCATGCCCGAGCAGGCCGCGGCCCTGGCGGCGCTCAAACTGAAATCCGCCTGGCTCGACGGCGAGGTGGTGGTGCTCGACGACAGCGGCAAGCCGGATTTCCAGGCGCTGCAAAATGCCTTCGATGCCGGTCGCAGCGGCAACATCCTCTACTACCTGTTCGATGTGCCATACCTCGATGGCCATGACCTGCAGGCGGTGGCCGTGGAGCAACGCCGCGCGGCGCTCAAGGCACTGCTCGACAGCAACCAGAGCCCCTTGCTGCGCTACTCCGAAGACTTCGACGAAGCGCCCGAAGCCCTGCTCGACAGCGCCTGCCGGCTGCAGCTCGAAGGGCTGATCGCCAAGCGCGCCGGCAGCCGCTACGAAGGCCGGCGCAGCAACAGCTGGGTCAAGATCAAGTGCAAGAACCGCCAGGAGTTCGTCATCGTCGGCTACACCGAGCCCAAGGGCAGCCGCAGCGGCTTCGGCGCGCTGCTGCTCGGTCTGCACGATGCCGAGGGCCGCTTGCGCTATGCCGGCAAGGTTGGCAGCGGCTTCAGCCAGGCGAGCCTCGCGGCGCTGCATGCTCGGCTGACGGCGCTGGAAACCGGCCAACCGGCAGTGGAGAACCCGCCCACCGGCGCCGAGGCGCGCGGCGCGCACTGGCTCGAGCCGAGGCTGATGGCCGAAGTGGCCTTCGCCGAAATCACCCGCCAGGGCGTGGTGCGCCACGCGGTGTTCCACGGCCTGCGCGAGGACAAGCCGGCCCAGGCGATCACCCGTGAGCTGGCGCATCCGGCGCCCAGGCCCGAGCAGGCCGAACAGGCGCTGGCCAGTGTGAAGATCAGCCACCCGGAGCGGGTCATCGACCGCCACAGCGGCGCCACCAAGCTGGATCTGGCGCGCTATTACGCGCGCACCGCGCCGTGGCTGTTGCCCCAGCTGCGCGCCCGGCCGCTGGCACTGGTGCGCGCCCCGGAAGGCATCGGTGGCGAGCTGTTCTTCCAGAAGCACGCCGAGAAACTCGGCATCCCGCACATCAACCAGCTCGATCAGGCGCTCTACCCGCGGCATGCACCGCTGATGACCATCGAAACCGCCGAGGCGCTGGTCGGCGCGGCGCAGATGGGCACCATCGAACTGCATACCTGGAATGGCGTGGCGCCCGATCTCGAGCGGCCCGACCGTTTCGTCCTCGACCTGGACCCCGACCCGGCGCTGCCCTGGCGACGGATGATCGAGGCGACCCAGCTGACCTTGACCCTGCTCGACGAGCTGGGCCTGGAAACCTACCTCAAGACCAGCGGCGGCAAGGGCCTGCACATCCTCGTGCCGCTGCGCCCCGAGCGCGACTGGGACGAGGTCAAGGCCTTCAGCAAGGCCATCGCCGTGCACATGGCGCGGCTGATTCCGCAGCATTTTTCCGCCGTCAGCGGGCCGAAGAACCGCATCGGCAAGATCTTCATCGACTACCTGCGCAACGGCCAGGGGGCCAGCACGGTGTCGGCCTACTCGGCGCGGGCGCGGCCCAACCTGCCGGTGTCGGTGCCGATCTTCCGCGATGAGCTGGACGAACTGCGCGGCGCCAACCTGTGGACCATCAGCAACCTGCACGAGCGCCTCGGCGAGCTGGGCGACGAAGATCCCTGGGAGGGGATCTTCGAGTGCCGCCAGAGCATCACCGACGAGATGCGCGCCCGCCTCGGGCTGCGCGACTGAGCCAGACGAACCGCCGCATCGGCACCGCCGGCAGGTGGCCCGCGGGCGTGACTCAGCCGCGGCTGTGCCCGCTGTCCTTGTCGATCCGTAGCAGCCGCAGGCCATTGGCGACCACCAGCAGGCTCACGCCCATGTCGGCGAACACCGCCATCCAGAGGGTGGCGTGGCCGCTGATGGTGAGCAGCAGGAACACCAGCTTGATGGCGACCGCCAGCACGATGTTCTGCTTGAGCACCCGCACGGTGCGCCGCGACAGGCGGATGAAGGCGGGGATGCGGCGCAGGTCGTCGTCCATGATCGCCACATCGGCGGTTTCCAGCGCCACATCACTGCCGATCGCGCCCATGGCAAAGCCGATGTCGGCGCGCGCCAGGGCCGGGGCGTCGTTGATCCCGTCGCCGGCCATGGCCACGGTGTGCGGGGGCCGGGCCAGTGCGTCGATGGCGGCGAGCTTGTCCTCGGGCAACAGGTTGCCCTGGGCGTCGTCGATGCCCACCTGACGGGCGATCGCCTGGACCGTGGCGCTGTTGTCGCCGCTGAGCATCAGGGTACGCACGCCGAGCGCATGCAGATCGGCGATCGCCGCCTGGCTGCTGGCCCGCGCGGTATCGGCCACGGCGAACAGGGCGACGACCTGCGAAGCGGAGGCCAGCAGCACCAGCGACTTGCCGTCGGCCTCCAGTTGCGCCAGCTGCTCGCGCAGCGGGGCGGTATCCAGGCCCAGTTCATCCAACAGGCGCGGGTTGCCCAGGTGATAGCGCAAGCCGTCGATCACCCCGCGCACGCCCAAGCCCGGCAGCTGTTCGAACGCGGCCACCGCAAGTTCGGGCAGGCGCCCGGCGTAGTGCGCGGCGATCGCCCGCGACACCGGGTGGGTGGAGCGCTGCGCCAGGCTCGCGGCGACCGCCTGGAAGAATTCGGGCGTGTCGCCGCGCAGGGCGATGAAATCGGTGAGCGCGGGCTGGCCGTGGGTCAGGGTACCGGTCTTGTCCAGGGCCAGATGGGTGATCTGCCGGCCCTTTTCCAGAAACGCGCCGCCCTTGATCAGAATGCCCTGGCGCGCCGCCGCGGCCAGGGCGCTGACGATGCTCACCGGGGTGGAAATCACCAGCGCACAGGGGCAGGCGACCACCAGCAGCACCAGCGCGCGGTAGATCCAGTCATACCAGGGGGCCTGCCACAACAGCGGCGGCAGCACGGCGATCAGTAGGGCCAGCCCGACCACCGCCGGGGTGTAGATTCGCGCGAAGCGGTCGACCAGCCGCTGGGTCGGCGCGCGGGCGCTCTGCGCCTGTTCCACGGCGTGAATGATGCGTGCCAGGGCGCTGTCGGCGGCCAGTGCGCTGACCTGTACCTCGAGCAGGCCACTGCGGTTGACTGTCCCGGCGTAGACGCCGTCGCCGACGCGCTTTTCCACCGGCAGGCTTTCGCCGGTGATGGCGGCCTGATCCACCGTGGAATAGCCGTCGCGCACCACGCCGTCGAGGGCGATGCGTTCGCCCGGCCGGACCCGCACGATGCTGCCGATGGCCACTTCGGCGGCCGGTTGCGCCCGCCAGCGCCCGTCGCTCTGGCGCACGGTGGCCTGCTCGGGAGTCATCGCCATCAGCGTGCGGATGGCGTGCCGGGCGCGGTCGAGCGAGCGCGCCTCGATCAGCTCGGCCAGGGCGAACAGCACCATCACCATGGCCGCTTCCGGCCATTCGCCGATCACCAGCGCGCCGGTGACGGCGATGCTCATCAGCGCGTTGATGTTGAGGTTGCGGTTTTTCAGGGCGATCCAGCCCTTGCGGTAGACGCCCAGGCCACTCAGGGCCACGGCCGCCAGCGCCAGGGCGGCGATCAGCACCTGCGGCGCACCCTGGCCCAGATGCAGCACCTCGGCGAGCAGCGCCAGGCCGCCGGCCAGCACCAGGCGCGCCTGGGCGCCGCGCTTGGCCGTTGCACTGGCCGGTTGCGGACGCTCGGTCAGCGAGGGGGTGAAGCCCAGCTCACGGATCGCCGCCAGCGCGCTGTCCAGGCCCCGGGCGGTGTGGCCGAGAATCAGGGTGCGCTGCAGCGTGGCAAATTGCAGGTCGACCACCCCGGGCAGCGACTCCAGGCGCTGGCGCAACAGGGTTTCCTCGGTCGGGCAGCACAGCTGGGCGATGTGGATGCGGGTGTGCTGAATGTCGTCGACCGGCCGGGCGGTCATGCCCAGACCGGCGATCAGCCCCGTCAGGCGCTCTTCCGACAAGCCCCGGTGACGCACGCTCAGGCGCCGTTGCAGCAGGTCGAAATGCAGCTCGTGCACTTCCTCCAGTGCCTCGAGCTTGCCGCGGATCAGCGCCTCTTCGGTGGGGCAGTCCATCTGGTCGATGCGCACGCGCAGCCATTCGAGGCCCGGCGCGGCGGGGGAAGGCTGCCCGCAGCCGGCCTGAGCAGCGTCCGGGCTGGCATCCGGCTTTCCAGCACAACACTTGTTCATGACGGTCACTCCCGGTTTGGCGTAGTGAACAACGCCGGTGCGGGGGGTGGTCAAGAGGGGCGTGCGGCGATCGAAGGCCAGCCGATCAAATTGTCGAGGCCACCACAGCCGCCGGCCGTAGCGTGCCGGCCGGTGCCTGGGGCGGAGTCAGCGCACCACCAGCAACGGGCTGCAAGAGGTGCGCAGCAGACTGTTGGTGGTACTGCCGATGAACCACTCGCGCAGGCGCGACTGCCCGTAGGCGCCCATCACCAGCAGGTCGATGGCGTGTTCGGCCTGGTAGGCGTGCAGGGTTGGCGCCACGTCGCCAGCCAGCACGGCGGTTTGCACCTGAAAGCCGGCCGCGCGCAGGCGCGTGGCGGCCTGTTCCAGGGGTTCGCGGCTGGCGGCGATATCCGGCCCCACCATTACCAGATGCAGCGGCAGGCCCTTCAGCAAAGGGCTTGCGGCGAGTCTTTCCACGCAGTTGGCGGCATTGGCACTGCCGTCGAAGGCGAGCATCGTGCTGCGCGGGGCACTGAAGGTTGCCGGGGTGACCAGCACTGGCCGGTGAAGCGCACGGACTGCGCCTTCCAGATGGCTTCCGAGCAGTTGGCCGGGATCGTGGCGGCTGCCGTCACCGCGCTTGCCGATCACCAGCAGGCGGATCTCGGACTCCAGCTCGCGCAGCGTCTCGACCAGGCTGCCGTGCCGTTGGCGGACCGTCGGGGCGTCGACGCCGGCGGCATTGGCGCGGCTTCTGGCGGCCTCGAGCATCGACTGGCCCTGTTCGCGTGCCAGCCGGGCGCGCTGCTCGTCGAGGCTCGCCAGCTCCTGCAACAGCTGCTCACGGCTGCCCAGGCCGATGCTGCCGCTCAGGTCGCCGGGTTTGGGGTAATCCTCGCGATCCAGCACATGCAGCAGGGTCAGCGGCGCGTCCAGGCGCTGCGCCGCCCAGGTGGCGTAGTCGCACACGGCGGGCGCCGAGGGGGAGCCGTCGATACAGGCCATTACAGGGGACATGCGCACCTCCTTGTTCAGTGGCTCATCAGTTTGTCGATGGCCTCCGGTTTGTCATGCACGCCAAAGCGGTCAACGATGGTCGCGCTGGCCTCGTTCAGACCAAGCACTTCGACATCAGTGCCTTCACGGCGGAACTTGAGCACCACCTTGTCCAGCGCAGCGACCGCGGTGACATCCCAGAAATGCGCGCGCGACAGATCGATGGTCACCTTTTCCAGCACCTCGCGATAATCGAAGGCGGCGCTGAACTTGTCGGCCGAGGCGAAGAACACCTGACCGGTGACCTGGTAGCGGCGCTGACCGTGCGCCGCGTCCAGCGTGGAGCCGACGTGCAGGTAATGGCCGATCTTGTTGGCGAAGAACATCGCCGCCAGCAGCACCCCCACCAGCACGCCGTAGGCCAGGTTGTGGGTGAGCACCACGACCAGCACCGTGGCCACCATTACCACGTTGGTGGAGAGCGGATAGCGCCGGAGGTTGCGAACCGACTCCCAGCTGAAGGTGCCGATCGACACCATGATCATCACCGCCACCAGCGCGGCCATCGGAATCTGGCTGACCCAGTCGGCGAGAAATACCACCAGCACCAGCAGCACGCTGCCGGCGATGAAGGTGGACAGGCGCCCGCGACCGCCGGATTTCACGTTGATCACCGACTGGCCGATCATCGCGCAACCGGCCATCCCGCCCAGCAGGCCGGCGCCGATGTTGGCGATGCCCTGGCCTTTGCACTCGCGGTTCTTGTCGCTCGGGGTATCGGTCAGCTCGTCGACGATGGTGGCGGTCATCAGCGATTCCAGCAGTCCCACCGCGGCCAGCGCGGCCGAATAGGGGAAGATGATCGCCAGGGTTTCAAGATTCAGCGGCACTTCTGGCCAGAGGAAGACCGGCAGGGTATCGGGCAGCTCGCCCATATCGCCGACGGTGCGGATATCCAGGCCGACGAGCATCGAAACCGCGGTCAGCAAAACGATGCACACCAGGGGCGAGGGGATCAGCTTGCCGACCTTCGGCAGGTAGGGGAACAGGTAGATGATGCCCAAGCCCGCGGCGGTCATGGCGTAGACATGCCAGGTGACGCCCGTCAGCTCCGGCAGCTGGGCCATGAAAATGAGGATCGCCAAGGCATTGACGAAGCCTGTGACCACCGAGCGCGACACGAAGCGCATCAAGGACCCCAGGCGCAGAAAGCCGGCGATGATCTGCAGGACGCCACAGAGCAGGGTGGCCGCCAGCAGGTACTGCAGGCCGTGTTCGCGCACCAGGGTCACCATCAGCAGTGCCATCGCGCCGGTGGCAGCAGAGATCATCCCCGGGCGGCCGCCGACGAAGGCGATCACCACGGCGATACAGAAGGAGGCATACAAGCCCACCTTGGGATCGACCCCGGCGATGATCGAGAAGGCGATGGCTTCGGGTATCAGCGCGAGCGCCACCACGAGGCCGGAGAGTACGTCGCCGCGCACGTTGGAAAACCATTCCTGTTTGAGTCGATCAAGCATGCAAAAAAATCCCATGGCAATGGATCTGCCAAACCCACCGGCGAGAGCTGCGGGTCGAAGATCCTTTCTAGCGATGTGTTGGCAAGGCGAAGGCAAGTGCCGCAGCGCAAGGCGCACGGGCACGCGGGAGTGACGACGCCGTCGTCACGAGGAGGGGCTTAGAACTATGGCGGCGTGGGCAGCCAGGTCAGCGGTGCGGTCATCGGTTCGCTTGATTGGGTGGTACAGCGGGGGCGCGATGGTACTACAGCGTGGCGGGATTGGCAGTGCGCCCGGCCGGTTGCTCAGCGCAGGCGCTCAAGGTTCAACTCGCCCTGGGTGTTCACCTCTGGCGGCAGGAAGTCGCGGTCGGGGTCGTAGTCGGGCTTGAGCCAGGCGGAAAGTTCGTCCAGATCCGCCGGGCTCAGCACCCCGGCGGCCTGTTTCAGGCGCAGCTGGTCGAGCACGTAGTCGTAGCGGGCGTCGTTGTACTGGCGTACCGCGCCGTAGAGCTGGCGCTGGGCATCGAGCACGTCGAGGATGTCTCGGCTGCCGATCTCGTAGCCCACCTCGGTGGCTTCCAGCGCCGACTGGCTGGACAGCACCGCCTGCTTGCGCGCCTCGATGCGGCGCACGTTGGTGACCACCGCCAGGTGGTGGTTGCGGGTGGCCTGGATCACTGCGCGGCGCAGGGCCTCGCGTTGCTGCTCGGCCTGATCGAGCCGGTGGTAGGACTCGCGCACCTGGGCGCTGGTCAGCCCGCCGCTGTAGAGCGGGATGTTGAGCTGCACGCCGATGCTCTGGCGCTCCACGTCGCCGGCGTAGCGCGGCATCTGCGGCAGCTGGCCGGTGAGCGGGCTGTTGGCAAAGCCCAGCGCGTCGTTGTCGCCGCGCTGGTAGCGGGCGACTAGATCGACGCTCGGCGCATGGCCGGCCTTGCGCTGGCGCAGGCTGTGCTCGGCGCCGGCGATCGCCTCGGCGCTGGCCTTGAGGCTCAGGTTGCCGGCCAGCGCTGTCTCGACCCAGGCCTGGGCTTCGATGGGCTCGGGCAGGCGCACCGGCAGGTCATGGCGGATACCCTCGATGAAGCGGTAATCGCGGTGGGTCAGCGCCTGCAGCGCTTCGAAGGCATTGGCGCGGGCCTGCTCGGCCTGCAGCACCCCGGCCTGGGCGATGTCGCGGCTGGCCTGGGCCTCCAGCAGCTCGGTGAGGTTGGACAGGCCCACGTCGAAGCGCTCCTTGGCCTCCTCGTAGTGCCGGCGCAACGCCGCTTCCTCGGCCTTGGCGGCGGCCAGCAGGTCTTCGGCGCGCAGCACGCTGAAGTAGGCCTCGGCGCTTTGCAGCAGCAGCTCCTGTTCGACCGCCGCCAGCTGCAGGGCGCCCTGGCGATCGGCCGCCTGCGCCGCGCGCAGGGCGAACCAGCGATCCACGCGCAGCAGCGCCTGGCTCAGGCTCAGCTGGTAGAGCTGGCCGGCGCGCTCGAGTGTCAGCGCCGGCTGCTCGAGCTCGGTGCGCGTGTCGGCCAGCTCGGCCCCGGCGCTCAGCTGCGGCAGCAGCCCGGCGCGCGCCTGCGGCACGCCTTCGGCCAGCGCGCGGTATTGCGCACGGGCGGCGGCCAGGTCGGCGTTGTTGCGCAGCGCCTGCTGATAGACGCCGATCAGGTTGGTATCCAGCGCCGGCGGCGCGGTGGTCTGGGCGCAGACGGGCAGGGCGGTCAGCGCGAGCAGCAGGGCCAGCGGGCGTACCGGACGGCGGATCAAGGGTGTCTTCCTTGTGGTGGGAGGCGAGTGAACAGCATAGCGGCGATCCTACTGCAGCGAGCGGCGCAGGCGCGCCAGGGCAGCGGCGAAAAACAGCATGCCGATCAGCGCCAGGCCGAGCAATTGCGGCCAGATGATGGATAGTCCGGCGCCGCGAAACAGCACGCTTTGCGCCAGTTCGACGAACCAGGTGGTCGGCGCGCCGAGCATCAGGTACTGCACCAGCTGCGGCATGCTTTCGCGCGGAGTCATGCCGCCGGACAGAATCTGCAGCGGAATCAGCACCAGGATCACCAGCAGGCCCAGCTGCGGCATGGAGCGCGCCACCGTGCCGAAGAACACCCCCATCGAGGTGGTGGCGAACAGGTGCAGCGCCGCGCCGGCCAGAAACAGCGGCAGCGAGCCCTGCAGCGGCGCGCCGACCCAGCCGCGCACCACCAGCAGCAGCGACAGCGCGGTGGCCAGCAGCACCACCAGCCCCATCGACCAGACCTTGGCCAGCATGATTTCCAGCGCGCTGACCGGCATCACCAGCAGGTGCTCGATGGTGCCATGCTCGCGCTCGCGGACCACCGCCGCGCCAGTGAGGATGATCGCCAGCATGCTGATCTGGTTGAGCAGCTCGTTCACTGCGCCGAACCAGGCGCGTACCAGGTTCGGGTTGTAGGCGACCTGGATCACCGCCTCGATCGGCACGGCCTCGGCCGGCGGACGACGCAGAAAGCCGTTCACCTCGCGGGCGATGATCTGCTGGATGTGCCCGGCGCCGGTGAACGCCTGGCTGACCTGGGTGGCATCGACGTTGAGCTGGATGGTCGGCTGGCGGCCGGCGAGCAGGTCACGCTGGAAGTTCGGCGGGATGTTCAGGGTGAAGGTAAAAAGCCCGGCATCCATGCCGCGGTCCATCTCGGCGTGGTCGATGTACTTGGGCGGCTGGAAGTAGGGCAGCTGGAAGGCATCGAGAATGCGCGTGGAAGCCGGCGAGCGGTCCTCGTCGACCACCGCCAGGCTGGCGCGGTGCGGCGCCTCGGGGATGCCGGTGGCGCCGGCGTAGATGCCCAGGCTGAAGGCGTAGAGGATCAGGATCACCAGCGCCGGCTCGCGCGCCAGGCTGCGCAGCTCCTTGAGCCCCAGGTGCAGCACGTTGCTCAGTCGGCGCATTTTAGCGTTCCTGCTTGCGCAGGCCGGCGACGCTCAGCGCAGTGAGCAGCGGAATCGCCAGCAGCATGGGAAAGAAATACGGATACAGCTCGGCCAGGCCCAGCGCCTTGGAAAACACCCCGCGGCTGATCACCAGGAAATGGCTGGTCGGGTACAGCTGACCGATGAAGGCGCTGGCGCCCTCCAGCGCCGACACCGGGTAGAGCAGGCCGGAGAACTGGATCGCCGGCAGCAGGGTGGCGATGGCGGTGCCGAAGATCGCCGCCAGCTGGCTGTTGAGC
Source organism: Pseudomonadaceae bacterium (assembly GCA_030602315.1). Classification (GTDB taxonomy): domain Bacteria; phylum Pseudomonadota; class Gammaproteobacteria; order Pseudomonadales; family Pseudomonadaceae; genus Azomonas. The sequence goes on from JAUVZY010000006.1 coordinate 82,907, forward strand.
ACCGACGACATCAAAAGCCCAAGGCCGGTGGAACAGATGACATACAGCAGCGCGCCGATGCACAGCGCCAGGAAGCTGCCCTTGAGCGGCACGCCGAACACCCACACCGTCCAGGCCGCCAGCGCGAGGAAGTTGAGCATGCCCAGCACCACGTAGGGCAGCTGCTTGCCGAGCAGAAACTCCAGGCGCGTCACCGGGGTGACGTAAAAGTTGGTGATCGAGCCCAGCTCCTTCTCGCGCACCACGCCGAGCGCAGTGAGCATCGCCGGAATCATCATCAGAAGGATCGGAATCATCGCCGGGGCCATGGCCGGCAGGCTCTGCACATCGGGGTTGTAGCGATAGCGCACGGCGACCTGCACCGGCGCCGGGGGCGGCAGGTGTGGCGCGGCGGCGGCCAGCTGCTGCAGGTAGTTGGCGTGAATGCCCTGCACATACCCTCTGATCGTGTCGGCGCGCATCGGCATCGCCCCGTCGATCCACAGTCCGATTTGCGGCACCGCGCCGCGCTTGAGGTCGCGGCCGAAATTGGGCGGAATTTCCACCGCCAGGCCGATCTCGCCGCTGCGCAGGCGGCGGTCGAGCTCCTCGTAGGACTGGATCGGCGGCCTTTCGAGAAAATAGCGCGAGCCCGACAGGTTGAGCAGATAGCTCTGGCTGCTTGTGGTCTGGTCGCGGTCCAGAACGGCGAAGCGCAGGTTCTCCACGTCCAGGTTGACGCCATAGCCCATGATGAACATCAAAAGCAGCGTGCCGAGCAGCGCCAGCGCCGCGCGCACCGGATCGCGGCGCAGCTCCACGCTCTCGCGCCGGGCATAGGCCAGCAGCCGGCGCAGGCTGAAGGCGGGCGAGCGGGCCGGGTGTGGCGCCGCGATTGCCGGCGCGGGCGTCGCCGGGGCGGGCGGCGCGGCACCGGCCGCCTCGCGCAAATAGTCGATGAAGGCTGCCTCGAGGTTCGCCTGACCGCGCTTTTGCGTCAGCCGCGCCGGGGTGTCGCTGTCCAGCACCCGGCCGGCGTGCATCAGCGAGATGCGGTCGCAGCGCAGCGCCTCGTTCATGAAATGGGTGGAGATGAAGATGGTCACCCCGTCCTGCCGCGAGAGCTGCAGCAGCGCTTCCCAGAAGGCATCGCGGGCCACCGGGTCCACCCCGGAGGTGGGCTCGTCGAGGATCAAAATTTCCGGTTCGTGCACCAGCGCCACCGCTAGTGACAGGCGCTGGCGCACGCCCAGCGGCAGACGCGAAGGCAGCGCGTCGGCCACGCCGTCGAGCTCGAAGCGTTCGAGCATCGCCGCCACCCGCGTCCGGCGCCGGGCGGCCGGCAGCTGGAACAGCCGCGCGTGCAGCTCCAGGTTCTGCCGCACCGTGAGTTCGGCGTACAGCGAAAAGCCCTGGGACATGTAGCCGACCCGCTGGCGGGTGGCCAAATCGTGCGGGTCCACCGGCTGGCCGAACAGCCGCGCTTCGCCCTCGCTGAACGGCAGAAGGCCGGTGAGCATCTTCATGGTGGTGGTCTTGCCGCAGCCGTTGGAGCCTAAGAAGCCGAAGATCTCCCCGCGTTCGATGCGAAAGTCCACATGATCCACCGCCACGAAATCGCCGAAGCGGCGCGTCAGCGCACGCGCCTCGATCACCACCTCGCCGCCGGTCTGGCGCGGGGTGAGCGCCAGGGCACGGTGCGCGCCGCGGCGCTGTGGCGGCAGCAGGGCGATGAAGGCCGCTTCCAGGCTGGCGCAGCCGGTGCGCGACCGCAGTTCGGCCGGGCTGCCGGTGGCCAGCACCTGGCCGGCGTCCATCGCCGCCAGCCAGTCGAAGCGCTCGGCCTCGTCCATGTAGGCGGTGGCGACGATCACGCTCATGCCCGGGCGCTGGGCGCGGATGTGCTCGATCAGGTCCCAGAACTGGCTGCGCGAAAGCGGATCGACGCCGGTGGTGGGCTCGTCGAGGATCAACAGGTCCGGGTCATGGATCAGCGCGCAGCACAGCCCGAGCTTCTGCTTCATGCCGCCGGAAAGCTTGCCGGCCGGGCGCTCGGCGAAGGGTGCCAGGCCCGTGGCGCCGATCAGTTCGGCCATGCGCCGCTCGCGCTCGGCCGCCGCCTGGCCGAACAGGCGGGCGAAGAAGGTGAGGTTCTCGCGCACGGTGAGGGTGGGGTAGAGGTTGCGTCCCAGGCCCTGCGGCATGTAGGCGATGCGCGGGCAGACCTGCCGGCGAAAGGGCGCCTGGGCCATGTCGCCGCCCAGCACCTCAAGGCGCCCGTCCTGCAGGCGGCGGGCCCCCGCGACCAGCGCCAGCAGGCTGGACTTGCCGACCCCGTCGGGGCCGATCAGCCCGGCCATGCAGCCGGCCGGAATCGCCAGGTCCACCTCCGCCAGCGCGCGGACCTGCCGATAGCGCAGGCTGACGCCGGTCAGCCGGGCGATCGCCGCGCTCATGGCAGCAGGTTCGCCCTGAGCGATTCAGGCCAGTCGGCCTCGGGGTCGAGCTTGACGTAGGCGACGCCGGGCAGGCCGGTCTTTACCTGCTCGCGGTACTTCTCCAGGAGCGCCGGGTCGATGCTGGCCTTGATGCGGAACATCAGTTTTTCCCGCTCGCTGACGGTTTCCACCGTCTTGGGCGTGAACTGCGCGACGCTCGCCACGTAGCTGATGCGCGCCGGGATCACGTATTGCGGCGCGGCATCGAGCACCAGCCGCGCCTCGCTGCCCAGCGCCAGGCGCCCGGCGTCGCGGGTGGGCAGGAAGAAGGTCAGGTAGACGTCGGCCAGGTTCACCAGGTTGAGCACCCGGCCGCCGGCGGCGAGCACCTCGCCCGGTTCGGCGACGCGAAACTGCACGCGAGCGCGCAGCGGGCTCTTCAGCGCGCTGTCGGCGATGTCTGCCTCGAGCCGGGTCACCGCCGCTTCGGCTGCCTCCAGCGAAGACTCGGCGCCGATCACTTCGCTGCGCGCCGCCTCGATCGCCGCCTGGGCCGAGTGCACCTGGGCCTGGCTGGCGGCCAGCGCCGCTTCGGCGCCCTGCACGGCAGCCAGGTCGTCGTCGGCCTGCTGGCGCGACAGCAGGTTGCGCCCGACCAGCGTCGCGGTGCGCTGGTAGCGCTTCTGCGCCGCGGCCAGCTCGGCCTGACGCTGCTGCACCAGTGCCTCGGCGGCGTGCTTTTCGCTTCGGCGCTGGGCTACCCGGGCGTGGGCGGTGTGAATGGCGTTGGCGGCCTGGCGCACCTGTGCCTGGGCCTGGCGCAGCTGGGCCTCGAGCACCTGAGTGTCCATCCGCGCCAGTACCTGGCCGGGCTCGACGAAGTCGCCTTCGCCGACCTCGATGCTGGCCACGCGGCCGCCGAGCTTGGTGGCGATGTCCACCTCGGTGGCCTCGATGCGTCCGTTGCCCTGGGCGAAGGCCTCGCCAAGCCCCTGTGGTTGCCACTGCTGCCAGGCCAGCACGGCCACTAGCGCCACCAGCACTACCCCCAGCGCGGCCCGTAGCGGCCGTCGGTATCCTTGCATCACCCTGCTCCCGTGCCGATCAATCCGCGCCGGCCGCTCAAGGCGGCCACTTCTAGTGAGCTATAGCGGGCCTGGCCGGTCAAGGACCGGATGTTTTCGGCGTAACCTCGGCCTCGGGCGCATTCTTCTGGCGCAGCTTTCGCGCGCGGCTTTCCAGGGCGAAGTAGACGACGGTCGCCGCGCCCAGGGGAACGAGGTAGTAGACGACCCGGTAGCCGATCAGCGCGGCGACCACCGCGCCCTGGCTCATCTCGCCGGCCAGAAGACCGGCGAACACCGCCTCGGTCACCCCCAGCCCGGCGGGGATATGGGTGATCACCCCGGCCACGCTGGAAATCAGCAGGATGCCCAGCACGTTGGCGTAGGCGACCTGCTGAAACAGCATCAGGTAGATGATCGCGGCCATCAGCGCCCAGTTGAGTGCGCCGATGGTCAGCTGCAGCGCGGCCATCTGCAGCGACGGCAGGACGATCTCGTGGCCGCGCACCGTCCAGGCCCGCCGCCGGGAGAAGGCGCACAGCCCCAGGTAGGTCAGCACCACCGCCGCCAGCCCCAGGCCGAGCAGGCGCAGGGCGAGGGTGCCCAGGCCCCATTCCGGCGGCGGGGTGATCCAGCCCATGCTGAAGATCACCCCGGCCAGCGCCATGTAGCTCAGCCAGTTGGTGAGGATGCTGAAGGTGAACACCCGGGTGATCTGCGCGGTGCCGAGGCCCAGACGGGCATACAGCCGGTAACGCAGGGCGACGCTGCCGACCCAGGCGCCGAGGTTCAGGTTGAAGGCGTAGCAGACGAAGGTGATCGGCACCACCTGGCGGATCGGCAGGCGGTGGCGCACATAGTACTTGGCCAGCACGTCATAGCCGCAATACACCGCATAGCTCGCCACGGTCGCTATGCCGGCCAGCCAGAACGTCCGCGCGCTGTAGTTGCGCAGCGTGTCGGCGACCTCCTGCCAGTCGAGCTTGCGTGCCATCACCACCAGCAGGATCACCACCAGGGCGACGAAGGCGTAAGAAAGCCACTGGCGGATCTTCGGCCAGGCCCGGCGCCAACGGCCGCCTCGCTGCTCGACATCGTTCATCGTGGACCTCGCGGGCAGCAGGGTTTGGCTTCCCCGGCGGCGTCTTCGTCGCCGATCGGCAGGCTGTTCGGTCCGAGCACCTGCATGTGCGGCGGGCGCCTGGGGATCAGCCCGGCCCAGTCGGGGAAGTGGCGCAGAAAGTGAAAGATCACCACCGCCAGCGGCGCGCGCCACCAGTAGCCGCGCACGATGCGCTCCAGCGCGATCTGCCGGCAGTCCGCGGCGGCCAGTTGCTCCAGCGCGCCATGCAGCATGCGGTTGAACGCATGATCGCGGACGATCACGTTGCACTCGAGGTTCAGCGACAGGCTCAGCGGGTCCAGGTTGGAGGAGCCCACGGTGGCCCAGTCATAGTCGGCCAGTGCCACCTTGGCGTGCAGCGGGCGGCGGCAGTACTCGTGGATCTCCACGCCATCGCGCAGCAGGTAGTTGTAGAGCATGCGCGCACCGAACTTGGCGATCGGCATGTCCGGCTGGCCCTGCAGGATCAGCCGCACCCGCACGCCGCGCCGGGCGGCGTTGCGGATCTCGCGCAGCACGCGGTAACCGGGGAAGAAATAGGCATTGGCGATCAACAGCCGCGAGCGGGCGCTGCGGATCGCCTCGAGGTAGTGCTCCTCGATGTCGTTCTGGTGCTCGTCGTTGTCGCGCACCACGAACAGCGCGCGGGCATCGCCGCGGAAGGGCCCGCTGCCGCTGCCGTTGGCCAGTACATGGATGCGCCGCTGCCACCAGCGCCGCGCGGGCTCCGGCGGCGCCACGCTGCGTAGCGCGAAGCGGTGGATGTCCACCACCAGCGGGCCTTCGATTTCCAGCGCGTAGTCCTGCTTGGCCTCCGGACCGAAATCGCCCAGATGATCGGCGGAAAAGTTGATGCCGCCGATGAAGGCGACTTCGCCGTCGACCACCACGATCTTGCGGTGCAGCCGGCGCAGCAGGTTGATGCGTCGGCCGAACAGGCGCTTGCGCGGGTCGTAGATGTGGATGTGCACGCCGGCATCGGCCAGCGGCTGGAGAAAGGCCGGGGTCAGCTCGTCGGAGCCGTAGCCGTCTACCGTCAGGTCGATGCGCACGCCGCGCAGGGCCGCTTCGAGCAGCACCTGACGCAGGGCGAAACCGACCTTGTCCTCGAACAGGATGAAGGTTTCGATCAGCACTTCGCTGTGGGCGCGGCGGATGGCCTCGAACACCGCAGGGAAATACTCCTCGCCGTTTTCCAGCAGGGTCAGGCGATTGCCGTCTCGCCAGGAGAAGTTCATAGCACTAACTCCACCGCCAGGGGCAGGTGATCGGACAGGTGCGTCCAGGGCTTGTTGCCCATGGCCATCACCTTCCGGGTTTGCAGGTTGCGTACGTAGATGCGGTCCAGGCGCAACAGCGGCCAGCGCGCCGGGAAGGTCTTGGGCATCTCGCCCTGGCTGTGCTGGAACACCTCGTACAGCCCGGCGCAGCCATCGAGCACGCGGCCGGCCTTGAGGCGCCAGTCGTTGAAGTCGCCGGCGACCACCACCGGCACCTCGGCCGGCAGCGACTCGACCAGCTCGCGCAGCAGTGCCAGCTGCTTTTGCCGGTGCGATTCGCGCAGGCCCAGGTGCACGCAGATCGCGTGCAGTTCCTCGTGGCCGGGCACCTGCACCACGCTGTGCAGCAGGCCGCGCCGCTCGGGGCCGGAGATCGACACGTCGAGGTTCTCGTAACGCAGGATCGGGTACTTGGAGAGCAGGGCGTTGCCGTGGTCGCCATCGGGGTAGACCGCGTTGCGCCCGTAGGCGAAGTCGGTCCAGATGCTGTCGGCGAGAAACTCGTACTGCGGCGTCTTTGGCCAGTTGTGCCAGCGCAGCGCGTGTTTTTCGTGGGCGCCCAGCACCTCCTGGAGAAACACCATCTCGGCACCGACCGAACGCACCGCCTCGCGCAGTTCGGGGAGGATGAAGCGGCGGTTCAGTGCGGTGAAACCCTTGTGGGTGTTCACGGTGAGCACGCGCAGGGTATCGACCGAGCTGGCCAGGTGGGTGTCGAGCTGCGAGCTGTCCAGTGGCCGGTTTGTCATCAACGTCACGGCAAAGCTCCTTCCAGGCGGCCCGGTGTCGCCGACAGACCGGCTTCCAGGCCGAGGCGGCGCAATAGCGCGCGGGCGTCGTACGGCGCGCGGACCTTCACGTCGTTGTCGAAGTAGCAGAACACCTCCCGCGCCTGGCGCGCCGGCGTCACGGCCGGCTCGATCAGGCGGGCGTCCTCTGCCTGCTCGCCCCGGTTCCACCGGGTGATGCGCCGACACCAGTCATCCAGCGCCGCGTCCGTGTAGCCGCTGGTGTAAAGCTCCTCGGCGCCATGCAGGCGCAGGTAGACGAAGTCCGCCGTCAGGTCCTCGAAGCAGGGCCATTTGCCTGCGGTGTCGGCCACGACCAGGGCGACCCGGTAGCGGCGCAAAAGCGCGGTGAAGGCCGGGTCGACAAAGCTGTCGTTACGGATTTCGACCGCATGGCGAAGCGGCCGGTTGCAGTCGATCTCGAGCAGGCGGCGGCCGTTCATGCGCGCCTCGCAGTGGCGCGCATGGGCCAGCGCGGCGGCGGTGTCGTGCGGCAACAGGGCGAGAAAGGCTTCGAACAGCGGCGGATCGAAGGCAAAACTCGGCGGGAACTGCCAGAGGATCGGGCCGAGCTTTTCCTTCAGCGCGAACAGGCCAGAGGCGAAGAAGTTGGCCAGCGGCGCCTCGACCTCGCGCAGCCGGCGCACGTGGGTGATAAAGCGCGGCGCCTTGACGCTGAAGACGAAGCGCTCCGGCGTTTCGGCGTACCAGGCCGCGTAGCTCTGCGGGCGCTGCAGCGAATAGAACGAGCCGTTGATCTCGATGCTGTTCACCGCCCGCGAGGCAAAGCGCAGTTCGTGCTTTTGCGCCAGCCCCGGCGGGTAGAAGTCACCGCGCCAGGGTGCGTAGCGCCAGCCCGATATTCCGACATGAATGCCTGCCATCCGCGCCCGGCGCGCTCAGCGCTGACTCTGGTAGAAGGTCGGATCGCTGGCCGGGAAGGTTTCTTCCAGGGCCTCGTCGATCCGGGCGTCTTCGATGCGCTCCTCGTCGCCGCTGCCGCCAGCCTTGGCCTGGGGCTTGAGCTCGACCTTGATCCAGCCGCTCTCGCGCCGGTCGAAGGCCTTGATCGCGTCGATCACGTTGGTCATCGGCTTGACCTGGGTGAGGATCTTCGCCGGGTCGATGCGCCCGGCCAGCACCATCTCGATCAGCTTCGGGATGTACTTGCGGTGATGGCAGTTGCCCATGTTGATGGTGATGTTGTGGTTCATCGCCAGGCCGATGGGAAAGGTCATCGCAGTGGGCGGGTAGACCCCGATGATCGACAGCGTGCCGGCCTTGGCCAGGCTCTGCACCGCCCATTCCAGCGCCTGGGAAGGCGCCTGGCCGGGCTCGAACAGCTTGCCGTGGTCGTGCGCGCCGGTGCCACAGCCGGGGCAGTCGGCGTCGATGCCCACCGCGTCGATGGCGCGGTCCACGCCGATCCCGTCGGTCAGCCGCTTGAGCGTCTGGATCGGGTCTTCCTGGCTGAAGTCGATGACCTCGGCGCCCTGGCGCCGGGCCATTTTCAGGCGGTCCTGATGCTGGTCGATGGCGAATACCCGGCCGGCGCCGAGCAGCTTGGCGCTGGCGATGGCGAACTGGCCCACCGGGCCGCAGCCGAACACCGCCACGCTGTCGCCGTCCTTGATCTCGGCCATTTCCGCGCCGAAGTAGCCGGTGGGGAAGATGTCCGACAGCAGGATAGCCTGGTCGTCGCTGATTTCCGGCGGCAGCTTGACCAGCCCGACATGGGCGAACGGAATGCGCGCCAACTCCGCCTGCAGGCCATTGAACGGGCCGCTGGCGGCCGGCCCGCCGAAGAACGCGGTGCCGGCGTCCTTGCCGTTGGGGTTGGCGGTGTCGCACTGGGCGAAGTAGCCGGCCCGGCAGTACGAGCAGTTGCCGCAGGCGATGGTGGAGGGGATCACCACCCGGTCGCTGATCGACAGGTTGCGCACGTCCTCGCCGAGCGCCTCGACGATGCCGACGCCCTCATGGCCGAGGATGGTGCCTTGCTGCATGCCGCTGAAGGTGCCGCGGATGAAGTGCAGGTCGGTGCCGCAGATCGCCGAGGCGGTGAGCCGCACGATGGCATCGGTCGGCGCTTGGATCTGCGGTTCGGGTACGTCTTCGAGGCGGATGTCGCCCACGTCATGGAAAACCACGGCTTTCATCGGCTCGCTCCAGATAAAGGGTTGCAGGTGGCGAGGGCGGCGCTCAATGGGGCCGCGCGACACCTTCGAGCACGACGCTGTTGGCGCTCTGGCTGTTGGCGGCGGTGATGTTGCCCAGCGACACCACGCCCACCAGGCGCTTCTCGCGGTTGAGCACCGGCAGACGGCGGACCTGGATGTCGGCCATGTTCTCGGCGACGTGCTGCACGTCCTCGTCTTCGAAGCAGTAATAGATGTTGGGGGTCATCACCTGCTGCACCGGGGTGTCGGCGCCCCGGCCTTCGGCCACCGCACGGATGGCGATGTCGCGGTCGGTGAGCATGCCGACCAGGCGGTCCTGGTCGTTGACCAGCAGGGCGCCGGTATCGATCTGCGCCATGATCGCGGCGGCTTCGCGGATGTTCTGGTCCGGACGGATGGTGCGGACGTTTCGCGTCATGATCTCGTTGATGCGCATGGCAACGGTCTCCTCGGAGAATGGGAGCGCTCCTTGCCGGGAAATCCTGCGGCCGCCTGGCGGCCTACACAGGTTGGGACTGGAAGCGGCCATGGCGGTTCACGCCCGGTTGCTCCAGGCGACGGCCAGTGGCTTGGCCGCCCGCGCGCCGCACGGCAGCCGGGGCGGCAAGGGCGAGGAGGAGGGCGCGGCCTAGGACGGGCGCGCCGGGCGGTACAGGTGCGCGGTGCCGGTGTGGTAGAGCGCCGAATCGGCAAAATCGTCGGCGGTCAGCACCCGGCCGACCAGAATCAGCGCGGTGCGGCGAAAGCCCTTGCCGCTCACCTTTGCCTGGATATCGGCCAGGGTCCCGCAGACCCAGTCCTGATCGGGCCAGCTGGCCCGGTGCACCACGGCGATCGGGCAGTCGGCACCGTAGTGCGGCAGCAACTCCGCCACGATTCGCGCCAGGTGCTGCACGCCCAGATGGATCGCCATGGTCGCCCGGTGGCGGGCAAGCTCATGCAGCTCCTCGCCCGGCGGCATCTCCGACTTGGTGGCGTAGCGCGTCAGAATCAGCGTCTGCGATACCTGCGGCAGCGTCAGCTCGGTTTCCAGCAGCGCGGCGCAGGCGGCGGTGGCGGTAACGCCGGGCACGATCTCGAAGGCGATGCCCAGGCGCCGCAGATGGCGGATCTGTTCGCCGATGGCACCGTACAGCGACGGGTCGCCGGAGTGCACGCGGGCCACATCCAGGCCCTTTTCATGGGCCTGGCGGATCAGCGCAACGATTGCCTCGAGGTCCAATTCGGCGGTATTGACCACCTGTTCGGCGCAGTGGCCGTCGAGCACCGCGCTGGGCACCAGCGACCCGGCATAGAGGATCACCGGGCAGCTGCGAATCAGGCGCTGGCCCTTGACCGTGATCAGTTCGGGGTCGCCGGGACCGGCGCCGATGAAGTAGACCGTCATGCAGACTCCATGGGTTGGGAAAACGGGGCGCAGGCCAGGGCGCAGGTGGCATTGTCCGAACGCAGCTTGCTGCACAGCAGGCGGGCGGGCTGACCGCTGGCCGCAGCGGCCTGCGCCAGGGCGCTGGCCTCGGCGACGCCGGCGCTGCCGCTCACCTGCCTGCTCAGGGCCGAATGCGCGCTGAGCGCAGCGTCCTGATCGGCCAGCTGGCTGGCCGGCAGCCATCTGATCGGCAGTTGCAGACGCTCGGCCAGCTGCAGCAGCCCGGGTTCGTTTGTCTTGTGCGCGCTGCTGGCCAGCCAGTCCAGCGCGCTCACCGACAGGCCGTGCAGCGCCAGTGCCTGCAATAGCAGGCGTTCGAGCTCCTCGGCGCTGCAGCCCTTGCGGCAGCCGAGGCCGGCGACGAGCAGCGAGGTCGTGGGTGGGGTCGAAAGCGGCAAGGTGGCTGCGGTCTCCTGGCGTCGAGCGCGCAGATTCAACTGCGCAAATCGGCTGCGATGATCGGGGCGGGCAAGGACACCATGCACACCGGCGCCGGTCAACCGCGGCAATTGACCTTGCCCTGGGCTCTGCGTAGCCTTCACCGACCGAGGTGCTCTGGTATTGCCGGAGCTAAGAGGGAACACGGACGCGCCGTGGCTGCCCCCGCAACTGTAGACGACTCGATTCTTCGGTGTGCCTGCCGGCACACGGCCACTGCGCTCGCGCGGGAAGGTGAAGGATATCGGCGGCCAGGCGCCGCCCGGTCGTGAGCCAGGAGACCTGCCTCGCCACACTTGATCGATCGGGCGGGGTGTCCCGGTGGTGCTCGCTCGGCGTTGACGCCGACGGTGTCGCCTGCCTGCCGGTTACCACTATCTGTCATGCAGGGGCTCGATGAAAACGCTCGCCAAACTTCCCGTCACCATCGTCACCGGCTTTCTCGGTGCTGGCAAAACCACCTTGCTGCGCCACATGCTGGCCAATGCCGAAGGCCGGCGCATCGCGGTGATCGTCAATGAATTCGGCGAACTGGGCATCGACGGCGAAATCCTCAAGCAATGCGCCATCGGTTGCAGCGAAGAAGAAGCCAGCGGCCGGGTGTTCGAGCTGGCCAACGGTTGCCTGTGCTGCACCGTGCAGGAGGAATTCTTCCCGGTGATGCGTGAGCTGGTGGCACGGCGCGGCGAGCTGGACCACATCCTCATCGAAACCTCTGGCCTGGCGCTGCCCAAGCCGCTGGTGCAGGCGTTCAACTGGCCGGAAATCCGCAACGCCTGCACGGTGGATGCGGTGATCACGGTGGTGGACAGCCCGGCGGTTGCCGCCGGCACCTTCGCCGCCTTCCCCGAACAGGTCGATGCGCAGCGCAAGCAGGATCCGAACCTGGACCACGAGTCGCCACTGCACGAGCTGTTCGCCGACCAGCTGGCCAGCGCCGATCTGGTGGTGCTGAACAAGGCCGATCTGCTGCCGGCCGAGCGCCTGGCGGCGGTGCGCGCCGAAGTCGCCGAGGAGCTGCCCGAGGCGGTGAAGATCATCGAGGCGCGCGGTGGCGAGCTGCCGCTGAACGTGCTGCTGGGCCTGGCGCGCGAGGCCGAGCTGCACATCGACGGGCGCAAGACCCACCATGACCACGATGAGCATGACGACGACCACGACCATGACCACGACGCCTTCGAAGCGTTTGCCCTCGAGCTGCCCGAGGTGAGCGAAGCGGCGTTGCTGCACGCGTTGCAAGCGGCCGTGGCCCGGCACGGCATCCTGCGCGTCAAGGGCTTTGCCGCTGTGCCCGGCAAACCGATGCGACTGCTGCTGCAGGGCGTCGGCCAGCGCTTCGACAAGCACTTCGACCGCCCCTGGCGGGCCGACGAGGCGCGCCTCAGCCGGCTGGTGATCATCGGCCAGGCACTCGATCAGGCCGCGATCGCCGCCGAGCTAAACGCCGCGCTGGCGGGCTGATCGAGCGTGCACCTGCTGCGCACCCAGCCGGGCCAGCAACTGCCGGCCGACAGCATCGCCGATCTGGGTCAGACGCCGGCCGAGCTGGTGGTGCTGTGCACCGGCGACTCGCACCTGACCCTGCTCGCCGAGGTCGCCCGCCAGTTGCCGGAGGACTACCCGAGCCTGCGTCTGGCCAGCCCCGCGCAGCTGAGCAACAACGCCTCCATCGACTTCTACGTCGAGCAGGTGCTGCAGCACGCCAAGGTCATCGTCATCTCGGTGCACGGCGGGGTGAGCTACTGGCGCTACGGTATCGAGCGCCTGGTGGAGCTGGGCGCGCGCGGTGCGCGGGTCATCATGGTGCCCGGCGATGACACGCCCGACCCGGAGCTGACCAGCCTTGGCAACGTCGATGCGGCCGATAGCCAGCGGCTCTGGCAGTTCCTGCGCCAGGGCGGGCGGGACAACGCGCGGCAGTTCTTCCACTGCATCGCCAGCCGCTGGCTGCAGCGCGACTATGCCTGGCGCGAGCCACAGGCCCTGGCACGGGTCGCGCTCTACCATCCGCAGCGCAGCGAGGCAACGCTGGCGGACTGGCAGACCGGCTGGCGCCAGGCGGCGCCTGTCGTGGCGCTGCTGTTCTATCGCACCCAGGTGCAGGCGGCGAACACCGCGTTCATCGACACCTTCTGCGAACGTCTGCAGGCCCAAGGGCTCAATCCGCTGCCCATCGCGGTGGCCAGCCTGAAGGAGCCGGCGTGTCTGGCCCAGGTCGAGCAGTGGCTGGACGACAGCGCCGCGGCGCTGATCATCAACACCACCGGGTTTGCCCTGTCCAGCCCGGAGGCGCCCAACCTGCGGCCGTTTCGCCGGGACATCCCGGTGCTGCAGGCGATCTGCGCGCTGGACAACCACCGCCAGTGGCAGGCCAATGCCCAGGGCCTGGGTTCGCGCGATCTGGCCATGCACATCGTGTTGCCGGAGCTGGACGGCCGGCTGATCACCCGGCCGATCAGTTTCAAGGGGCTGGCCTGGCGCAGCGAGCGCAGCCAGAGCGATGTGATCTGCTACCGCCCGCACCTGCCGGGCATGGACCACGTCGCGCAACTGGCGGCGCGCTGGGCACGCCTGGCCAGGCTCGCCAACGCCGACAAGCGCGTGGCACTGGTGCTGGCCAACTACCCGACCCGTGACGGACGCATCGGCAACGGTGTCGGGCTGGACACGCCGGCCGCCGCGCTGAACATCCTGCGGGCGATGCAGGGCCAGGGCTATGCGCTGGCCGAGTTGCCACCCAGCGGCACCGCGCTGATCGAAAAGCTGCTCGGCGGGGTGACCAACGACGCCGATGGCCGCGATCTGCGGCCCTGCGGCCAGAGCCTGGCGCTGGAGGAGTACCGCGCCTTCTTCGCCCGCCTGCCCGAAGCCGCCCAGCAGGCAGTGTGCGAGCGCTGGGGCGCGCCGGAGCAGGACCCGATGTTCCGCCTGGGCCGGCTGATGATCGCCGGACTGCGCCTGGGCCAGACCTTCGTCGGCATCCAGCCGGCGCGCGGCTATCAGCTCGATCCGAGCGCGGTGTACCACGACCCGGACCTGGTGCCGCCGCACGGCTATATCGCCTTCTATGCCTGGCTGCGCACGGCCTATGGTGCCGATGCCGTGATCCACGTCGGCAAGCACGGCAACCTCGAGTGGCTGCCGGGCAAGAGCGTCGGGCTCTCCGAGCAGTGCTGGCCGGATATGGTGCTCGGCCCGCTGCCCAACATCTATCCGTTCATCGTCAACGATCCGGGCGAGGGCGCCCAGGCCAAGCGGCGCACCCAGGCGGTGATCATCGACCACCTGATGCCGCCGCTGACCCGCGCCGAAAGCTATGGGCCGCTGCGCGACATCGAGCGGCTGGCCGACGAATACTACGAGGCCAGCCAGCTGGACCTGCGCCGCGCCGAGCAGTTGCGCGGCGAGATCCTGCAGCAGGTGCGCGCCGCCCAGCTCGACCGCGAACTCGGCCTGCAATTGAGCGAGGACCCCAACAGCTGGCTGCCGCAACTCGATGCCTATCTGTGCGACCTCAAGGAGTCGCAGATCCGCGACGGCCTGCACGTGTTCGGCGAGTCGCCCGAAGGCGCGTTGCGCCGGGATACGCTGCTGGCACTGGTGCGGATTCCGCGAGGCGACGGCACCGGCGCCAATGCCAGCCTGCTGCGTGCGCTGGCCGAGGATCTGGCCCTGGGTTTCGATCCACTGGACGGCGACATGGGCGCGCCCTGGCACGGGCCGCGCCCGGCGCTGCTGCAAGCCTGCGACGACAGCGTCTGGCGCAGCGTCGGCGATACCCGCGAGCGTCTCGAACTGCTGGCCCTGCGGCTGATCGACAGCCCAGCGGCAAGCGCCGTGGGGCCAGCCAGCGAGCAGGTGCTGGCCGGGCTGCGCGAGCGGATCGCTCCGGCGCTCGATGCCTGCGGCCCCAGCGAAATGGCCGGCCTGCTGGCCGCGCTGCAGGGGCGTTTCGTGCCGGCCGGGCCGAGCGGGGCGCCCAGCCGCGGGCGTCTGGACGTGCTGCCGACTGGGCGCAATTTCTTTAGCGTCGACGTGCGCAACCTGCCGACGCCGACCGCCTGGCGCATCGGCGTGGAGGCCACCGAGCGGCTGCTCGAACGCCACCTGCAGGACCACGGCGACCACCTACGCCAGCTCGGCCTGTCGATGTGGGGCACCGCGACCATGCGCACCGGCGGCGACGACATGGCCCAGGCGCTGGCGCTGCTTGGCGTGCGACCGATCTGGCAGCCCGGCAGCGGGCGCCTGGAGCGCTTCGAGGTCATCGCGCTGGAAGAGCTGGGCCGGCCCCGGGTGGATGTCACCCTGCGCGTGTCGGGCTTCTTTCGGGATGCCTTCAGCAACCTGATCCGCCTGTTCGACGAAGCGGTGCAGGCGGTCGCCGACCTCGACGAGCCGGAAGACCTCAACCCGCTGTCCGCGCGCGTCTGGCTCGATGCCTTGCGCCTGGAGGACGAGGGGCTGGACGAGCGCGAAGCCCGCCGCCAGGCCGGTTGGCGCATCTTCGGCTCGAAGCCCGGCGCCTACGGCACCGGCGTGCAGAACGCGATCGAAGAACGCCTCTGGCACAGCCGCGCGGACCTGGCCGAGGTGTACCTGAACTGGAGCGGCTACGCCTACGGCAACAACGCCGAAGGCGCACCGGCCCGGCAGCGCCTGAGCGAGCGCCTGCAGGACGTGCAGGCGGTACTGCACAACCAGGACAACCGCGAGCACGATCTGCTCGACTCCAACGATTACTACCAGTTTCAGGGCGGCATGCTGGCGGCGGCCGAAACCCTGCGCGCCGGCAGCGTGGCGAGCTATCACGGCGACAACAGCCAGGCCGATCGCCCGCGTGTGCGCAGCCTGAAGGAAGAGCTGGGGCGGGTGGTGCGGGCGCGGGCCGCCAACCCCAAATGGATCGCCGGGGTCAAACGCCACGGCTACAAGGGCGCCTTCGAGCTGGCCGCCACGGTGGACTACCTGTTCGCCTTCGATGCCACCACCGAGCTGATCGATGACCATCAGTACGCCCTGCTGGCCGACGCCTACGTGCTCGATGGCGACACCCGGCAGTTTCTGCAGCAGCACAATCCCGCGGCGCTGCGCGATATCCTCGAGCGCCTGCTCGAGGCCCAGCAGCGCGGCCTGTGGCAGGAGCCGGGCGACTACCGGCAGGCGCTCGAAGACCTGCTACTGGACAGCGAAGAGCAATGAAACCTCTGAATCAACAGGCGGACGGCCGCATGAGCGATGCACATTTCCCGTTGGCGGCCGTGGTGGCCGCCGACGAACTCAAGCTTGCCCTTTGCCTGGCGGCGATCGACCCGGCGATCGGCGGGGTGCTGATCGAAGGGCCGCGCGGGATGGCCAAGTCCACCCTGGCGCGCGGGCTGGCCGATCTGCTGCAAAGCGGCCGCTTCGTCACCTTGCCGCTGGGCGCCAGCGAGGAGCGCATCGTCGGCACGCTGGATCTGGACGCGGCGCTGGGCGAGGGCCGCGCGGCGTTTTCCCCCGGTCTGCTGGCGCAGGCCGATGGCGGCGTGCTCTACGTCGATGAGGTCAATCTGTTGCCCGATCACCTGGTCGACCTGCTGCTCGATGCCGCCGCCAGCGGCGTCAACCATGTCGAGCGCGACGGGATCTCCCACCGGCATGCCGCGCGCTTCGTGCTGATCGGCACCATGAACAGCGAAGAAGGCGAGCTGCGTCCGCAACTGCTGGACCGCTTCGGCCTCAACCTGGCGCTGCAGGCGCCGCCGCAACCGGCCCAGCGCGCCGAGATCGTCCGCCGCCGGCTGAGTTTCGATGCCGATCCGCAGGCATTCCTGCAGGCCTGGGATGCCCAGCAGCAGGCGCTGCGCGAGCGTTGCCAGCGCGCGCGTGCCCGGTTGGCGCATATCCCGCTGGATGACCGGGCGCTGGAAGAGATCAGCCAGCGCTGCTTCGCCGCCGGCGTCGACGGCATGCGCGCCGATATCGTCTGGCTGCGTGCCGCCCGCGCCCATGCCGCCTGGCGCGACGGGCAGGGCATCGCTGCCGAGGATATCGAGGCGGTGGCCGAGTTCGTCCTGCGCCATCGTCGCCGCCAGCCGCCGCCGCCAGCCGCGCAGTCGCCATCGAGCGCTGCCGCCGATCAGCCCCCGCGGCCCGACGCGCCCGCGCAAGGTGCCGGCGACTGGGGCCAGTTGCCGCCGATGGCGCAGGCTACCGGCGCTCGGCGCGAGCCACCGCGCTGGCCAAAAAAGCCCTGAGCATCCGTCCCCGCCGTGCCCAGGGGGCGGATGCTCGAGCTGCACCCGGGCGCCTGAACGAAGGCCGCCAGGGCGCCCGGCGCCGTGGCGCGCTGGTGGTCGACTGGAGCGCTACCCTGCTTGCTGGTCGCCCACGGCGGCGCGAGGAGCTGGTGTTGCGCGCCCGCAGCCGCAAATCCGCGGAGCTCTGGCTGGTCGTGGTCGATGCCTCGGCCTCCACCCGTCGGCACGGCGCGCTGAGCAAGGCCAAGGGGCTGTTGGCCGAGCTGTTCGAGCAGGCCCGGCGCCAGCGCGTGCGCCTGGCCCTGCTGCATGCCACCGGCGCCAGCGCCAGCTGGCTGTGGGCCGGACACAAGGTGTCCCAGGCCCAGCAACGCTGGCTCGCCGAACTCGGTGCCGGTGGCGGCACGCCGCTGCTCGATGCGCTACAGCAGGCGGCCGACTGGCTGGCCCGGCGCCAGCGCCGCCAGCCCGCCGAACAGCAGCGCCTGCTGGTGCTCACCGATGGCCGCCTGAGCAGCGCGCCGGCGCTGGCGGCAAGCCTGTGCCCGGCGCTGCTGGTGGACATCGAGAGCGCGCCGATCCGCCTCGGCCGTGCGCGCGCGCTGGCCAGCCAGCTGGGCGCGCAGTACTGCCACATCGACAACCTGGCGATGCTCCAGGAGCATCCCCTAGGGCAACCGCATGGAGACCCACTAGCGTGAAAACCCTTCTGATCATCGGCATCGGCGCGGGCGATCCCGATTACCTGACGGTGCAGGCCATCAAGGCGCTCAACCGGGCCGACGTGTTCTTTCTGATGGACAAGGGCGCCGCCAAGGATTCGCTGATCGATCTGCGCAAGCACATTTGCGAGCGCTTCATCGAGACCCCCGGTTACCGCTTCGTCGAAGCGCCATGCCCGGAGCGCGCACGCGGGGTGGCCGACTATCGCGCCAGCGTGGTGGACCTGAACCAGGACAAGCAGCAGGTGTTCGAGCGGATGATCGGCGAGGACCTGGCCGACGGCGAGGTCGGCGCGTTCCTCGTCTGGGGCGATCCGGCGCTGTATGACAGCACCCTGCGGATCGTCGAAACCATCGTGGCCAACAGCGCCGAGCCGATCGTCTACGAGGTGATTCCGGGGATTACCAGCCTGCAGGCGCTGGCGGCCAAGCACCGGGTCTGCTTCAACAGCATCGGTCAGCCGTTCCAGGTCACCCCGGCGCGGCGGCTGGCCGAAGGCTTTCCGGAGCAGCTCGACAGCGTGCTGGTGATGCTCGATGCGCAAGACACCTACCGGCTATTTGCCGAGCAGGACATGGACATCTACTGGGGCGCCTATGTCGGCACCGCCGATGAGGTGCTGATCGCCGGGCGGCTGAGCGAGGTCGCCGAGACGATCCAGCGCACCCGCGCCGCGCTGCGCGAGCAGCACGGCTGGATCATGGACAGCTACCTGTTGCGCCGCCGCGACGGCCAGAGCTGAGCCGCGGCGCCGCCGGTCAGGCGTTGGCCAGCGACTTGACGGTGGTGAAGCGGCTGACCAGGCGGTGGTCGGCGTGGCGCTTGAGGCTGCGCACCACCAGGCAGGTGAACAGCGGCTCGAGCAGAACCACCGGCAGGTAGGCAACGGCGAACAGCGCCCAGCTCTGCAATGCGGTCGGCTCGCTGCCCAGCGACAGCCAGAAGCCGACCATCAGCACCACACCGCCGTAGAAGGCCGCGTCGAACTTCACCACTTCCGCCCAACGAATGCTGCGCCCGGCGCCGAAGAACTGGCGGCCGAACAGCCCGTGCGCGGCGATCAGCGGCAGGATCAGCGACAGCGAGTTGACCGCCAGATGCACCAGGTCCGCCGGCTCGAACAACAGGCCCTGCAGCAGCAGGCCGATGGCGAAGCCGAACATCGTCGGCACGAAGCCGAAGATCACATACACGGCCGAGGCACCGACGAAGTGCAGCTCGGACGGTCCCACCGGCAGGTGGAACACCTCCATGAACACCGAGAAGAACAGCGCTGCGAGGACGGTCTTGACCCAGATGTCGGGCCGCCACAAGAGCTTGGGCAGGAAAACCGCCAGGGTGGAGACGGCGGCGGCGTTGGCGAAGAGGATCTTGGCGGCGTTCAGCACGCCGGGTTCGATATGCATCGTTCTCCCTCCGAGGGATGCAGGTGGATGAGGTGCCGGAGCGGCCTCGATGGCAGGTTTCCTGGCTGATGGGTCAGCGTGCGTCTGCGTCTTCCCGGCCCCGCTGGGGCCAGTGGTGCAGGCGAACTCGCCATTCACAGTTGCGGGGGCAGCGCAGGCTTGGCCGAGGCGTACCTGCTTCCCTGTTACCGCTGTCAGTTCGACAGCGCCATCGAGCGCGCTAGGGTAATGCAAATTCGCGCCGGCCCGCCGAAAAAAAGCGGCGAAGCTCAGTGGGCCGGATAGCTGCGTGGGGTATAGACCCACGCACTGCCATCGGCTCGGGCAAACCGCACACTTTGCGACGAACCGACGATCACCAGGGTGCGCATGTCCACCTGCTCGGGGGTGAGCGCGCCCAGGGTGGTCACCTTCAGCGCCTCCGCGGGCCGTCCGATGTCGCGGCCCAGCACCACCAGCGTCTCGGCTGCGCGGGTTTCGGCCAGCACCTCGAGGGCGCGGCCGAGCTGCCAGGGACGGGACTTGGAAATCGGGTTGTAGAAGGCCATTACCAGATCGGCGGCGGCGGCGTGGCGCAGGCGCTGCTCGATGACCGCCCAGGGCTTGAGGTTGTCCGACAGCGACAGCATGCAGAAGTCGTGGCCCAGTGGCGCGCCGGCCTTGGCGGCGGTGGCCAGGGCGGCTGACACCCCGGGCAGGATCTTCAGCTCGACCGCGTGCCAGCTGGGCTCGCTGGAGGCATGCAACGCTTCGAGTACCGCCGCGGCCATGGCGAACACGCCCGGGTCGCCGGACGAGATCACCACCACGCGCCGCCCGCGGGCGGCCAGCTCGAAGGCATGGCGGGCGCGCTGCAGTTCCTCGCGGTTGTCGCTGCAGTGGCTGACCTGGCCGGGACGAAGCGGGCCGGCCATGCGGATGTAGGTCTCGTAGCCGAGCAGGTCCTGGGCCTCGTCGAGCGCCTGGCGTGCTGCCGGAACCATGAACTGCGGGTCGCCGGGGCCGAGGCCGATGACCGTCAGCGTGCCGCGCGGCTGGCCGATCCGAGCCGGATCGAGCGGGGCGCTGGCCATGTGCAGCTGCCAGAGCGCGTTACGGCTGTGCAGCGGCGGCAGTGCCTGCGGCTGGTCGACAAAGCGCAGCGGCAGACCCAGCACGCTGGCCGCCTGCTGCAGCTCGGCAGCGGCCATCAGCGCGTGCGGTGCGGCCAGGCAGGCCAGACTCTGCCGGGCCACGCCGGCCTCGCCGAGCAGCGTCTGCAGCCCGGCGACCAGGTCGCCGTCCACCTGCGTGGCGTACGCCAGCAGTTGCTGCGGATGGATCCGCAGCGTGCGGCGATCGTCCGCCTCGCGGTACGGGCTGATGCTGACCACATGGCGCGCATCGGCGGCGAGCGGCAGACGGGCGCTGTCCAGCCAGGGCGCCTGGCCGTCGATGCGCAGCGTTTCGCCGGCCAGCAGGTCGCTGACAAAGCGTTTGCCCTGCTCGAGATCGGCCAGCACGTAGCCAGGCGGCGGATTGAGCAGGCAGGTGCCAAAGCGCAGCTCGCCGCTGGTGGTGATTGCCGGCTGCACCTCGAGCGCCGCCGCAATCTCATGCGCCAGGCGGTTGACCCCGCGCAGCCCGCCAAGCAGCGGCACCACGGCACTGCCGTCCTCGGCCACCGCCAGCACCGGCGGCTCGCTGTCCTTGTCGCCGAGCACGCTGGCCAGGCTGCGGATGACGATGCCCGCCGCGCACAGCGCAATGATGGCCGTGCCGCTTGCATACAGCTGGCGCAGGTGCTCGCCGAACTGGGTGTAGGCCCGCTCCGGCGCCTCCACGCGGCCTTGCAGGCCGTGAATCTGCGCCTCGGGGTAGCGTTGTTGAATGCGCCGGGCGGTAGCCAGGGCGGAGGCGCCGAGAATCACGATGGCGGGGGCGGTGCAGGCGGGAGCGGGCATTGGAGTTGTCCTGGAAAGCGGTGGCGCAGAGGGCGGTGGCGGCAGCGTCAGCCGCGCCACTTTTCGCCGGGCACGACGATCATCGAGAAATACGGCGAGGACATCGGGTCCACCTCATCCAGCGGCACGATCCGCTGGTTGGCCATGGTGGCGCGCTCGACGTAATGCGCGCGCTCATCGAGACCCAGCTCGCGCAGTACCCGGCGCACCTTGTCGAAGTTGCGTCCAAGCTTCATCACCACGGCCGCTTCGGCGTCCTGCAGGCGCTGCTTGAGCTCGGCTTCGGGCAACACGCCCGAGAGCACCGACAGGCTCTGGTTGCGGTACACCAGCGGGGTGCCGAGGACCGAGGCGCAGCCGAGCATGGAGCACACCCCGGGCACCACTTCCACCTGATAGCGGTCGGCGAGGCGGTCGTGCAGGTACATGTACGAGCCGTAGAAGAACGGATCGCCTTCGCAGATCACCGCCACGTCGCGCCCGGCATCGAGCTCGGCGGCTATCTGGCTGGCGCAGGTATCGTAGAAATCGCTGATCACGTCCTCGTAACAGAGCGGCGGGGCGAGCTTCTCGGTGGTCACCGGGTAGACCAGCGGCAT
This sequence comes from Pseudomonadaceae bacterium, assembly GCA_030602315.1. Taxonomy (GTDB): domain Bacteria; phylum Pseudomonadota; class Gammaproteobacteria; order Pseudomonadales; family Pseudomonadaceae; genus Azomonas. Next base: position 104,539 of record JAUVZY010000006.1, read on the forward strand.
GCGCTGCTGGCTGTCGCTCAGGTGCCGCTCGATGATCCCGAAGGCGTTGCCACCGTTGCCCTTGCTGGCCTTGGCCTTGGCCACGAAGTAGCCGATCACCGGCGCGCCTTGCAGCAGACGCAAGGCCTTGAGGGTGATCAGCTCGGGGTCGCCCGGCCCGACGCCGAGGCCGAGCAGGCGTCCTTTGGCGCTCATTACTCCACCTCCGTGGCCAGGGCGTTGAGTGCGGCCACGGCCATCGCGCTGCCGCCACGACGGCCGCGGACGATCACATAGGGCACGCCGTGGTCGCCCAGGGCCAGCGCTTCCTTGGATTCGGCCGCGCCGATGAAGCCCACCGGCATGCCGATGATCAGCGCCGGCTTGGGCGCGCCGGCGGCGAGCATTTCCAGCAGGTAGAAGAGGGCGGTGGGGGCATTGCCGATCACCACCACGCTGCCCTCGAGGTGCTCGCGCCACAGCTCCAGCGCCACCGCCGAGCGGGTGTTGCCCAGCCGCTGCGCCATCGCCGGCACCGCCGGATCATGCAGCGTGCAGATCACCGGGTTGTCGGCCGGCAGACGCGGGCGGGTGATCCCTTCGGCCACCATGCGCGCATCGCAGAGAATGGCCGCACCGGCCTGCAGCGCCGCACGCCCGGCCGTGCCGGCACCGGGCGAGAAAGCCAGGTCGGCGACGATATCGACCATGCCGCAGGCGTGGATCACCCGTACCGCGAGCTTTTCCATGTCGGCGGGAATGGCGCTGAGATCGGCCTCGGCGCGAATGGTGGCAAAGGACTGACGGTAGATTTCCTGGCCGTCGCGGATGTAATCAAGCATCGGTGCTTCCTGTTGCGTGGCGCTGCGCGAGCCATGTGCTCGCCTGGTCGATCCCCATGGGGGCGGCAATCGGCCGGCCGAAGCCGGCGATGCCCGCAACGCGTTGGTAAAGTTGATAGTGCCCGCCATCGGTGGCCAGCAGGGTGTAGGGCGCCACATGAGCCGCCGCGCAGGAGCGCGGGCAGCCGCTGAGATGAACCTGCGGGCGGGCACCGCTCTGGCGCAGCTGCGCCGCCAGCCGCAGGGCGTCGGCCTTGGTGTCGGCCAGCCCCTTGGCGCAGGCGGCCGAGCCGGTGCAGGCAATCAGCCCGCTCAGCGGGTCGTCATCGGTGAGCAAGCCCTGTGCGTGCAGCCCGGCGAGCAGTGCCTCGGCCTGTGCCGTCGGCACGTTCGGCAGCAGCAGCCCTTGCCAGGGCGTCAGGCGCAGGCTGGCGTCGCCGTGACGTTCGGCCAGTTCGGCCAGACGGCGCAGCTGGCCGGCGTCGATCCGGCCCAGGCGAGCCCCGGCGGCGACCATGGTCAACCCGGCCTGGCGCTGAGCAAAGAGCCCGATCGGGGCGCGCTCGCTGACCGGCCGCCGCTTGTAGTCGGCGGCCGGCGACAGCGCGAACGGCAGCCGCGCCTGCAGCTGCCGGAGAAAGCCTTCGGCACCGATGGCTTCGAGCAACTGGCGCATGCGGCTGTGCGAGGGCTCGGCCAGCGCGAGAAAATTCAGCAGCACGGCCTCGACCAGCGCGCCGGCGTCGCTCAGCGCGACCTGCGCCAGCGGCCGTTCGCTTGGGCAGCCGGCGAGGCCGAAGGCCAGCTGCCCGGGGGCTTCGGGCACGGCGCGCAGCCAGAGGTCGTGGGGGTGCGCCAGCATGTTCAGCGCCTCGCCGCCGTCGAGCTGGATGGCGAACTTCGGCGAGAGGGCATGCAGCGCCGGGGTGTGCTGCAGCAGTGCCAGCAGCTCGGCCGCCAGCGGCCGGGTGTCGAGCACCGCGGCCGGATCGAGGCCGGCTGCCGGGCTCAGCATCAGGTTGCGGACATCGTCCGCCTCGGCCACCGCGGGCCCCAGTCCGGCGGCGAACAGCGCGTCGATCAGTTGCCGCTCGCACGACGGACGCACGCCGCGCACCTGCAGATTGCTGCGGTTGGTCAGCTCCAGCACGCCACTGGCGGTGTGCTGCGCCGCCTCGGCGAGCGCGCGCGCCTGGGCTGCGGTCAGGTTGCCGCCGGGCAGCTTGACCCGGCAGATACCGCCATCCAGCGCCTGCACGATGCGCAGCAGGCCCGGACACGCACTCGGGCGCGGAGTCGGCAGATCAGTGTGGGGAGCACATTCGTGCACGAGGTCACCCGATGGAAAACGACGCGGCAACCGGACCGACAGGCTCGGCAGAGCCCGGTGGCATCGGTTCGCCCCGCCCGATGTTGGCACTCGCGACAGCGTGTCGGCAGGTCTCCTGGCTAACAGGTCTTCATCCTCCGCGGCCTTCCCGGTTTCCCAGTGGCAGGGTGCGGCAGATTCGCTGTTTACAGTTGCGGGGGCAGCTCGGTCGCGACCTTCATCGCTCCGGATTCCCTCTTAGGCCCGTGGGGCACCGACGAAGGCGCTATTATGCCCGCTTTGTCCGGCGCTGCGGCAGCCGCTCATGGCCCGGGCATGCCGCACAAGGGGAGGAACAGGCGCCCATGACGCCCTGGTTGACAGTGATAGGCATCGGCGAGGATGGCCTGGCAGGCCTGGGAGAGGCCGCTCGCCAGGCGCTCGGCGAGGCCACGCGCATCATCGGTGGCGCGCGCCAGCTGGCGCTGCTGCCGGCAGAACTCGGCGCCGAGCGGCACGCGTGGCCCAGTCCGTTTTCGCTCGAGCCGGTGCTGTCGCGACGCGGCGCGCCGGTGTGCGTGCTGGCCAGTGGCGACCCGATGTTCTTCGGTATCGGGGCAACCCTGGCGCGGCAGTTGGACCCGCAGGAAATGCGCGTTTTCCCGGCGCCGTCTTCGGTGTCGCTGGCCGCGGCGCGGCTGGGCTGGGCGCTGCAGGAGGTCGAGGTGCTCTCGCTGGTGGCGCGGCCGCTGGCGGCGCTGAATGCCGCGCTGTTTCCCGGCGCGCGCATTCTGGTGCTGTGCAACGACGGCGACTGCCCGGCTAAGGTGGCGCAACTGCTGGTCGCACGCGGCTATCCCGCCAGCAAGCTGACCGTGCTGGAGCACCTGGGCGGTGCGCGCGAGCGGCGCATCGACGGCGTGGCCGGGCACTGGCAAGTGAGCACGGTCGCCGATCTGAATCTCTTGGCGATCGAGTGCCAGGCCGATGCGCAAGCCGCCCCGCTGGCGCTTACGCCCGGCCTGGCCGATGACTGCTACCGGCATGACGGTCAGCTGACCAAGCGCGATGTGCGCGCGGTGACCCTGGCGCGGCTGGCGCCGCTGCCCGGCGAACTGTTGTGGGATGTCGGCGCCGGTTGCGGCTCCATCGGCATCGAGTGGATGCGCGCCCATCCGCGCTGTCGGGCCATTGCCGTGGAGGCCGATGCCGGTCGCCAGGCGCACATCCGTCACAACCGCGACGCGCTGGGCGTTCCGGCGCTGCAGCTGGTGGCCGGTAGCGCGCCGGAGGCCCTGGTCGGGTTGGCGGCGCCGGATGCGATCTTCATCGGTGGCGGAGTCACCGTGCCGGGCGTGCTGGAGCACTGCTGGGACAGCCTCAAGCCCGGTGGCCGCCTGCTGGCCAACGCGGTGACCTTGCAGAGCGAGGCGCTGCTGGTGGCGTGGCGCGAGCGCATCGGCGGCGAGCTGACGCGCATCGCCGTGGCCCACGCCCAGCCGCTGGGCAACTTCGACACCTGGCGCGGCGCGCTGCCGATCACCCTGCTGCACGCGAGAAAACCCGCATGACCCGCATTCTGCTGCTCGGCGGCACTGGCGATGCGCTGCGTCTGGCGCGAACCCTGAGCGCCGACGACATCTACAGCCTGGCCGGCCTGGGCACCGTTCCGGCGGATCTGCCGTGCCAGGTCCGAGTAGGCGGATTCGGCGGCGCCGACGGGCTGGCGCGCTTCATCGAGGCCGAACGCATCGGCCTGCTGATCGATGCCACCCACCCCTACGCGGCGCAGATCAGCGCCAACGCGGCACGCGCCGCGGCGCTCACCGCGCGGCCCTGCTGGGCCTTGCGCCGGCCGGCCTGGGAGGCCGGCGAGGGCGATGACTGGCGCGAGGTGGACGACTGGGCCGCGCTGGTCGCCGCGCTGCAACCGTTCCGGCGGCCGTTCTTCACCCTCGGCCGCGAGCCGCTGGCGCATCTGGCACGGATTCCCGCCCACCAGCACTGGACCATCCGCTGCCTGCAGGCGCTGCCGGCGACCGAGCAGGCCCGGATCATCGGCGCCCGGGGGCCGTTCGCACTCGATCAGGAGCGTCTGCTGTTCGAGCAGCTGGGCTTCGATGTGCTAGTGAGCAAGAACAGCGGCGGGCGCTCCACCGAGCCGAAACTTCAGGTGGCCCGCGAGCGGGGGGTGCCGGTGCTCATGCTGCGCCGCCCCGCGCTGCCACCTGTGACGCGGACCTTCGCTGACCTCGAAACGCTCGTTCAGGCCCTGGCCAGCGCCCCCGACCGGCAGCCCTGAAGCCGCTGCCCGCCCGATGGAGAACCACGCATGACTACCGCTCCTGCCGCCTACGCCCAGGTCCTGTTCGTGGGGCCTGATCTGACCCACGGCTCGTTCGCCGAACTGTTCCGGACCCGCCTGGCCGCGTTGCGCGGTACCCGGGCGCTGGATGAGCTGCTCGACAGCGGCGACGGCTACGCCTTGCTCTGGCAGCGGGTCCAGGACAGCCCGCGACCGCTGCTGGTGATCGATCTGGAGCCGCAGAGCAGCAGCGCCCATGTCGACTGGTTGCGTAGCGAACTGGCGCAGCTGGACGGCGCTGACGGCATTTTCGTCGTCAGTGCCATGGGCAGGGGCGAGCTACTGAGTGTCGACGCCGCCTGTGCGCTGATTGATCAGCCGGAGCTGCATCTGCCCTGCGGCGACGTCACCCCGCTGCCCGCCAGCCATGCCTGGTCGAAAATTCCGCCGCATCAGTACCGCGTGCTGGTCTGCAGCGGCCCGCGCTGCACCCGTCGCGGCGCGCTGCCGCTATGGAAAAGCCTGCGGGAGAAACTCAAGGCCGCGGGAAAGCTCGAGTGCGCGGGCGGGGTGCACATCACCCGCACCCAGTGCCAGTTTCCCTGCGATGACGGGCCGACCTTGAGCGTTTATCCGGACGGCAGCTGGTACCGGTTGCGCAATGAAGCCGAAGTGGCGCGCCTGGTGGATGAAGTGTTCGTCGCCGGGGGCCAGGCAGCGGAGTTGCTGATCCCCAACCAGTGAGGCAGCCGCTGCCGCGTGCGCGCCAGGCCCCGGGCTGGTTGGTCAGGGCTTTTCTTCGTCCTCGGCCTCGTCGAGCGCCTCGAGCTTGAGGTCGGCGCCCCAGCTGGAGGCCTTGCTCGCGCCGCCGCTCTGCGAACCGGCTTCGGCCGCGGCGCTGCCGGCGACACCGCCGTCGCGGTGCAGCTTGAGCTTGAGCCGCACGTTGTTGGCCGAGTCGGCGTTCTTGATCGCTTCTTCCTCGTCCAGCACGCCTTCGTTGACCAGTTCGATCAGCGCCTGATCGAAAGTCTGCATGCCCAGGGCCTTGGATTTCTCCATGATTTCCTTGAGCTCGCTGAATTCGTTGCGCTTGATCAGGTCGCGGATGGTCGGTGTGCCGAGCATGATCTCCACCGCCGCGCGGCGCTTGCCGTCGAGGGTCTTGACCAGGCGCTGGGAGATGAACGCCTTGAGGTTGTTGCCCAGGTCATTGAGCAACTGCGGCCGGCGTTCCTCGGGGAAGAAGTTGATGATCCGGTCCAGCGCCTGGTTGGCGTTGTTGGCGTGCAGGGTGGAGATGGCCAGATGGCCGGTGTCGGCGAAGGCCAGGGCGTGTTCCATGGTCTCGCGGTCGCGGATCTCGCCGATCAGGATCACGTCGGGCGCCTGACGCAGGGTGTTCTTCAGCGCGGCGTGGAAGCTGCGGGTGTCCACGCCGACCTCGCGCTGGTTGATGATCGACTTCTTGTGCCGGTGCACGTATTCCACCGGGTCTTCGATGGTGATGATGTGCCCGCCGCTGTTGCGGTTGCGGTGGTCGATCAGCGCGGCCAGCGAGGTGGACTTGCCCGAGCCGGTGCCGCCGACGAACAGCACCAGTCCGCGCTTTTCCATGATCACATCGAGCAGCACCTTGGGCAGCTTGAGGTCATCGAAGTTGGGGATGTCCAGCTTGATGTTGCGCGCAACGATGGACACCTCGTTGCGCTGCTTGAAGATGTTGATGCGAAAGCGCCCGACGCCGGGCACCGAGATCGCCAGGTTCATTTCCAGCTCGCGCTCGAATTCGGCGCGCTGCTCGGCGTCCATCACCGTTTCGGCGATCTTGGCGATGTCACCGGGCTTGAGCGGTTCGGACGACAGCGGCTTGAGCACGCCGTTGAACTTGGCGCAGGGCGGCGCACCGGTGGAAAGAAACAGATCGGAGCCATCGTGGACGGCCAGGGTTTTCAACAGGGGAGTGAGGTCCATCTGCGACATCCAAACGAGATCAGTGGGGGCTTGCCGGGGGGCGACTGTAAATTCCGCCGCCCGTCTGCACAACGCCCCCGCTCAGATCGACGCGCGGGCGAATCGGATAATGCCGAATGCGTCGCTCAGCGATTCAACTGGTAGGCGCACATGGCGACCGTCGAGGCCAGGTTCAGCGACTCGATGGCACCGCAGCCCGCGATGGTGAAGGGTTGCGCGCCGAGGGCGAGCAGCTGCTCGCGCGGCACGCCGCGGGCCTCGTTGCCGAACAGGTAGCAGTCGAAGGACTGGAAGGCGGCCGACTGCACCGGCTCGCCGTGCATGTCCAGGCAGGCGATGCGCGCATAGCGATCGCGCAGGCTGCCCAGCTCGACGTCCAGCTCCAGCGGCGCATGGAAGATCGCGCCCATGCTGGCGCGCACCACCTTGGGGTTGTACGGATCGACGCTGCCGGGGCTGAGCAGGCAGCGGAAATTGCCGAACCAGGCCAGGGTGCGCAGGATGTTGCCGAGGTTGCCCGGGTCCTGGATCTCGTGCAGGTAGACGGCGCGTTCGCCCGGCGCGCGCGGGGCGCTCGCGGCGGGCAGCGGCACTACGGCGAGGATGCCCTGAGGGGTCTTGGTGTCGGCGATCTGCGCCATCTGGCGCTCGCTGATCAGCTGGGTCTTGAACGGGCTTGGCCAGTGCTCGTAGGCAGCGGTGACGTACAGCTGGCTGCGAAGTAGCTGCGGGTTCTGCTGCGCCGCCTTCTGCAGCTCGAGCACCAGGTGCTCGCCCTCCACCAGAAAATGCCCGAACTCGGCCCGGTACTTCTTCTGCTGCAGTTTCTTGATGTCGTCGAGTTTCATCGCGGCGCTCAGTGGCTCTGCCCGGCAGTATCGGCGACCAGCGCCTTGGCCAGTGCCTCGGCGACCTTGATGCCGTCGACGCCCGCCGAGAGGATGCCACCGGCGTAGCCGGCGCCTTCGCCGGCCGGGTAAAGGCCGCGCAGGTTGAGGCTCTGCAGGGTTTCCGGGTCGCGGGTGATGCGTACCGGCGAGGAGGTGCGCGTCTCGATGCCGGTGAGCACCGCGTCGTCGCGGTCGAAGCCACGGATCTGCTTGCCGAACGCCGGCAGCGCCTCGCGGATCGCCTCGATGGCGTACTCGGGCAGGGAAGGGGCCAGATCGCCCAGGCGCACGCCGGGCTTGTACGACGGCTCCACCTCGCCGAACGCCTGAGACGGCACGCCGCGGATGAAGTCGCCAACCAGCTGCGCCGGCGCACAGTAATCGCTGCCGCCCAGTTCATAGGCGCGCGCTTCCAGGCGCTCCTGGAACTCCACGCCGGCCAGCGGGCCGCCGGGGAAGTCCTGCTCGGGATTGATGCCGACCACGATGCCGGCATTGGCGTTGCGTTCGTTGCGCGAGTACTGGCTCATGCCGTTGGTGACCACGCGCCCCGGCTCGGAGGTGGCCGCCACCACGGTGCCGCCCGGGCACATGCAGAAGCTGTAGACCGCCCGGCCATTTTTCGCGTGGTACACCAGCTTGTAGTCGGCGGCGCCCAGCTCCGGATGCCCGGCGTACTTGCCCAGGCGGGCCTGGTCGATCATCGACTGCGGGTGTTCGATGCGGAAACCCACGGCAAATGGCTTGGCCTCGATGAACACGCCGCGCCGGTGCAGCATGCGGAAGGTATCCCGCGAGCTGTGCCCGAGCGCCAGCACCACATGGCGGCTGCGCAGGGTCTCGCCGTTTTCCAGCACCACGCCTTCGAGCTGGTCGCCTTCGATCAGCAGGTCGGTCACCTTGCTCTCGAAACGCACCTCGCCGCCCAGGGCGATGATCTCCTCGCGCATGGTCGACACCACCCCGGTGAGGCGGAAGGTGCCGATGTGCGGCTTGCTCACGTACATGATCTCTTCCGGCGCGCCGGCGCGGACGAACTCGTGCATCACCTTGCGGGCGTAGAACTTGGGGTCCTTGATCTGGCTGTAGAGCTTGCCGTCGGAGAACAGCCCCGCGCCGCCCTCGCCGAACTGCACGTTGGACTCGGGGGTCAGGGTCTTCTTGCGCCACAGCGCCCAGGTGTCCTTGGTGCGCCGGCGCACGTCCTTGCCGCGTTCCAGCACGATCGGCTTGAAGCCCATCTGTGCCAGCAGCAGCGCGGCGAACAGCCCGCACGGGCCGAAACCGATCACCAGCGGCCGCTCGCTCAGGTTGGCCGGGGCCTGGGCCACCGGGTGGTAACGGGTATCGGGAGCGGGGCGCACATGCTTGTCGTCCGCCAGGCGCGCCAGGATCGCCGCCTCGTCACGCGCTTCGAGATCGATGATGTAGATGAACAGGATCACGCTGTTCTTCTTGCGCGCGTCGTAGCTGCGCTTGAACACCGTGAAGTCGAGCAGGTCGGCGTCGCGAATACCCAGGCGCTTGACGATGGCCTGGCGCAGCTCGTCGGCCGAGTGATCCAGAGGCAGGGACAGTTCGTTGATGCGAATCATGGCGGTGGTCCTGGCCGGTGACTCCGGCAAAGGAAAGACTGGAGGGTGAAGGGCGGCGATTGTACCTGCCGGCGTGCGGCACTGTCAGGCCGCGCTGGCAGGTGTCGTGCCCGCTTGCGCCGTAATCGGCTTATAATCGCCGCCGCTTCGCGGCCAATCGCTTCCCCCGCCCATGCCTTGGCCGCTTCCTCCTGATTTACCGTGGTTGGCCCTCTCCGATGAAACGCTCCAAAAGCAGCAGCCGCTGGCTGAACGAACACGTCAACGATCCCTACGTCAAACGAGCGCAGAAGGACGGCCTGCGCTCGCGCGCCAGCTACAAGCTGATGGAGCTCAACGAGAAGGACAGGCTGATCCGCCCCGGCATGCTGATCATGGACCTGGGCTCGGCCCCCGGCGGCTGGTCGCAGGTGGCCGGCAAGCTGGTCGGCGAGCAGGGCCGCGTGCTGGCCACCGACATCCTGCCGATGGACCCGCTGGACAACGTCGACTTCATCCAGGGCGACTTCACCAGCGACGCGGTATTCCAGCAGCTTCTGGCCAAGCTCGACGGCCGCCTGCCCGACCTGATCATCTCCGACATCGCCCCCAACATCAGCGGCGTCGCCGCCGCCGACCAGGCCTCCTCGATGTACCTGGTGGAACTGACCCTCGACATGGTCCGCCAGGTACTCAAGCCCGGCGGCAACTACGTGGTGAAGGTGTTCCAGGGCGAAGGTTCGGACGAGTTCCTCAAGGACGTGCGCACCTCGTTCGAGAAAGTGATGATCCGCAAACCCGAAGCCTCCCGCCCACGCTCGCGCGAGGTGTATCTGGTGGCCAAGGGGTTCAAGGGGTAACGGCCCCACAGGCGCTGTCGCAGCGCCGTGTGATACTCATCCCATCAGTGCAGCTCCGAAAGGATGACCCATGCAGCGCGAGCAGTACCTGCAAGTCCCGATCGTTGAGGATTTCATCGACTGGCTGTCCCAGCGCCTGGCAGACCAGGTGGCTTGTCGGCACAGCTACGTGGACCGCCGTTCGGGCAAGCACTGGCAGTTTGCAGGGCTGGAAGATGCCTGTGACCAGTATCAATGGCCACTCGGCAACGGTCAGGGCAGCGCCGATCTGAAGGCGAATGCAAAGGTGCTCGGCGCATTGAGCGCGGCCCTGGCCCAGCACGTCACGAGCGGGGACGATTCGGCCGCCTGCACAGCTGCCTGTGAAGTGATGAAGTGGGGCGGGGTCTCGAACGGCAACGTGAGCTGGCTTAAGGCCAATGAGGCGGGGCTTGCCAAGCTGCTCCGCCAGATCACCACGACCCTGAACAACGGCGATCCCGGTGCGCTGCCGGCCAACCTTCGCTTCAACGCCGGCATGACCAAGGTCTATTCCTTGCTGGCCAAGGATTTCATCATCTACGACAGCCGGGTAGCGGCAGCACTCGGCTGGCTGGTGGTGAAATTCTGCGAGGAGCGCCAGTTCGCGGCGGTTCCCGCCGAGCTCGCCTTTCCGTGGGCGCCGTCGAAGGAAGCCCGGACGGCGCAACAGCCGAAGAACCGCAACCCCGGCAAGGGCACGCTCGCCTTTCCCCGCCTGCGCTTCGGCACTCATCATGCCGTGTGGAACCTGAAAGCCAGCTGGGTTCTTAAAGCCGCGCTGCTGCGAGACACTGCCAGCCAGTTCGCCCAGCCGGGGGAAGTGGACAGCCTCCGTCGCCTCGAGGCCGCCTTGTTCATGTTCGGCTACGACCTGCCGCACGCCGCGCGGTAGCTGACTGCCTGCTTCGATGCCCGCTGCCTGGCTGCAATACCGAGAACACTTCGCCCCGGCCGTGTGCCGGCCAGCCCGGAGTGGGGCATGCGCCGGGAGCTGATGAGCCAGTAATTCACGACACTTATCGACCAGCTATGGAAGGTTGGCTGCAGGTAGGTGTAAAGACGGACGGCGCAGGCGTCCAAAGACCGAAAAATTGCGGAAAAGATCGTGAGTTGCGGAAATGGGCTGTCTGCGAATCACAGGAAGCCGCGGGGTTAGTGGTGCCCGGAGCGGGGGTCGAACCCGCATATCCTTTCGGACGAGGGATTTTAAGTCCCTTGCGTATACCAATTTCGCCATCCGGGCAGGAGGCAGGGCCGTGAGGCGGGCGGGACTATAGCGAGGCGGTTGGGTGTACGCAACCGCCAGTCCCGCCCAGTCGGCGTTGGGTTACACGGTGCGCGAGAAGCGTCCGCGCTGGCCGTCGCCGAGGTAGGCGTCGAAGGCCATGGCCACGTTGCGCATCATCAGCTGGCCCTGCGGCTCGAGCACCAGGGCGGCCGGCTCGAGGGTGACCAGGCCATCGGCGATGGGTTCGTCGAGCTGGGCCAGCGCGTCGGCGAAGTATTCGCTGAAGACGATGCCGTGGCGCGCTTCGATCTGGGCGAAGTCGATGTAGCCGTGGCACATCAGCGAGACGATCACGTCGCGGCGGATGCGGTCGTCCTCGTTCAGCCGGTAGCCGCGGTGAATCGGCAGCTGGCCTTCGTCCAGCCGCGCGTAGTACTCGGAGAGTTCCTTGACGTTCTGGCTGTAGGTGTCGGCCACCTTGCCGATGGACGACACGCCCAGGCCGATCAGGTCGCATTCGGCGCGGGTGGAGTAGCCTTGGAAGTTGCGGTGCAGGGTGCCGTTCTCGCGCGCCAGCGACAGTTCGTCGTCGGGCAGGGCGAAGTGGTCCATGCCGATGTAGACGTAGCCGGCGGCGGTCAGACGGCGGATGGTCAGCTCCAGCAGCTCCAGCTTGCGCTCGGGCGGCGGCATGTCTTCGGGGCGGATCAGCTTCTGCGCCTTCACCAGATCCGGCAGGTGCGCGTAGCTGTAGGCGGCGATGCGGTCGGGGCGCAGTTCGATGATCTTGCTCAGGGTGGTGTCGAAGCTGTCCACGGTCTGCAGCGGCAGGCCGTAGATCAGGTCGACGCTGACCGACTTGAAGCCGGCCTCGCGGGCGGCGGCGACCAGCTCCAGGGTCTGTTCCTCACTCTGCAGGCGGTTGACGGCGGCCTGCACGGCTTCGTCGAAATCCTGCACGCCGAAGCTCAGGCGGTTGAAGCCGAGCACACGCAGGTTGTGGATCTGCGCCGGGGAGACGGTGCGCGGGTCGACTTCGAGGGAGAACTCGCGCTCGTCGCTCTCGTCGAGGTTGAACGCTTGGCGCAGGCTCTGCATCAGTTCCAGCAGCTGCTCGTCGGACAGGTAGGTCGGCGTGCCGCCGCCCAGGTGCAGCTGGGTCAGCTTGCGGCGCTTGTCGAACAGTTCGGCCTGCAGGGCGATTTCGCGCTTCAGGTAGGTGAGGTATTCGGCGGCGCGTTCAGTCTTGTGGGTGACGATCTTGTTGCAGGCGCAGTAGTAGCAGAGGCTGCGGCAGAACGGGATGTGGATGTAGAGCGACAGCGGTTTGGGCGGCTCGCCCTGGTTGCTGGCGTGGGCGGCCTGGCGATAGTCGTCCAGCGCGAAGGCGGTATGGAACTGCGGCGCGGTGGGGTAGGAGGTGTAGCGGGGACCGGGGCGGTCGTATTTTTCCACCAGGGCACGGTTGAAGGTGGGCAGCTGGACCATCGGAAAAACCTCGAAAAACAGGGCGGTCCCCATCCGTGGAGCGCGCGACGTAAGCAAAGCGGGCGGCGGATTATCCCGATTTCACCGGAAAAAGTGACTGTTCCAGATCAAGAAACCCCGGCGCAGGGCCTAGCGCAGGGTCATCAGACTGGCGTTGCCGCCGGCCGCGGCGGTGTTGATGCTGACCGCGCGTTCGATCAGCAGCGTTTGCAGCGGGATCGGATGCTGCCCCGGGGCGAAGGCATAAAGCGGCACCAGCGGCCCGGCAAGCGCGGCCAGCGCCACGCTCAGACGGCTGATTTGGGGCGCCGGCCCATGCGCGACCGCCAGCGAGAACTGTCCGGCCTCGGTGCGCCAGTCGGCGCTGCAATGAATCTGCGCCTGCACCGCGGCCGGCAGCCGCGCATAAAGCGCGCGGGCCGGCGCGCTGGCCTCCCACAGCACCGCGCAGCCGACGGCCAGGGCGCAGGCGAGCTGGCCGAGCAGGTCGTCCTCGTCGGCGGCCAGGCACAGCACGCGCTCGCGCGGCAGCAGCCGGTAGGCGTTGCGCTCGCCGGTCGGCCCCGCCAGGACGATCTCGCCACCTGGCGGTGTCTGCGCAGGTAGCCGCTCGCACAGCCCCGCCAACCAGGGCGCTTGGCCGCGCGCCCAGTCGGCCAGCGCGTGAAAGGCGGGCGAAGCGGCGCCGGAGGCGGGCACGTTGGGCCCGGCAACGGCGCTGAGCGCGCGGGGCAGGGCATCGAACGGCTTGCTCGCCAGCAGGCGATAAAGATAGAGCGGCCCGCCCGCTTTCGGCCCGGTACCGGAAAGGCCGGCGCCGCCGAACGGCTGGACGCCGACCACCGCGCCGATCATGTTGCGATTGACGTAGAAATTGCCGACCCGAAGCGTTGCGCGCACCCGCTCGATGGTCTGGTCGACGCGGCTGTGCAGCGCGCCGGTCAGACCATAGCCAAGGGCGTTGATCTGTTCGATCAGCGCATCGAGAGCCTCGGCGCGGTAGCGCAGCACATGCAGCACCGGGCCGAACACTTCGTGCTCGAGCTGGTCGACGCGCTCGAGCTCGATCAGCGTGGGCAGCACGAAGCTGCCGTGCTCCAGCGTGCCGCTGTCGAAACGCGCCGCTTGCACCACCCGGTGGCCGCCCGCACGCATGTGCTGCAGATGCCGCGTGATGGCCTGGCGGGCGGGCTCATCGATCAGCGGACCGATGTCGCTGTCCAGGCGCTGCGGATCACCGACGCGCAGTTCGGCCATGGCCCCTTCGAGCAGGTGCAGGGTGGGCCCGGCAATGTCTTCCTGCAGACACAACAGGCGCAGCGCCGAGCAGCGCTGGCCGGCGCTGTCGAAGGCCGAGGCGAGCACGTCCTGCACCACCTGTTCGGGCAGGGCCGAGGAGTCGACGATCATTGCGTTCAACCCGCCGGTTTCGGCGATCAGCACCAGCGGCTGGGCGTGTTCGTCAAGCCGTCCGGCGAGGCTGCGCTGCAGCTCGCGGGCCACCGCGGTGGAGCCGGTGAACAGCACGCCGCGCAGGCGGGGATCGGCCACCAGCTGCGCGCCGATGGTTTCGCCGGGGCCAGGCAGAAGCTGCAGCGCGCCCGGCGGTACACCGGCCTGGTGCAGTAGCGAGACGGCGAAGTCGGCGATCAGCGGGGTCTGCTCGGCCGGCTTGGCCAGCACCACGTTGCCGGCAGCCAGCGCCGCGGCGATCTGCCCGCAGAAGATGGCCAGCGGGAAATTCCACGGGCTGATGCAAACCACTGGCCCCAGCGGGCGATGGCTGGCGTTGTCGAACAGCTGGCGGACCAGTACGGCGTAATAGCGCAGAAAATCCACCGTCTCGCGGAGCTCGCCGAGCGCGTTGGGGTAGGTCTTGCCCGCTTCGCGTATCAACAGGGCGATGGCCTCGGCATGCCGCGTCTCGAGCAGATCGGCCGCGCGTTCCAGGCACTCGGCGCGGGCGGCAGGGGGCAACGCCTGCCAGGCCGGCGCGCTCTGCAGCGCCCAGCGGTAGGCCAGCTCGATGTCCTCGCCGCTGGCCCATTCGATGTCCCCGACCCGCTCGGCCCGGTTCGCCGGGTTATAAAGCGCCACGGCTTCGGCCTGCCGGTTGCGCTCGGCGGCCAGCCGTGGCGCGGCCCGCCACGGGCCGCTGCCGTGTTGCCAGAGCGCCGCGGCCAGCTGGCCGAGCCGATGCTCGCTGGAAAGATCCAGGCCGCGGGCATTACGCCGCGCTGGCCCATAAAGCGCGGCCGGTATGGGTATCTGCGGATGGGGCAGGCCCGGCCCGCCTTCCCGTGCGGCGAACTCGCGCAGCTGCGTCAGCGGATCGCGGACCAACTCCTCGAGCGCCACCGCCGGATCGGCGATCCTGTTGACGAACGAGCTGTTGGCGCCGTTTTCCAGCAGCCGGCGCACCAGGTACGGCAGCAGCGTCTCGTGACTGCCCACCGGCGCGTAGATCCGGCACGGACGGTCGAGCTTGTCGGCGCCGACCACCTGTTCGTAGAGCGGCTCGCCCATGCCATGCAGGCACTGAAACTCGTAGTCGCCCACGGCAAAATCCGCGCCGGCCATCTGCAGGATGCTCGCCAGCGTGCGCGCGTTGTGGGTGGCAAATTGCGCGAACACCCGGTCGCGCGCGCCCAGCAAGGTGCGCGCCGCGGCAAGGTAGGACAGATCGGTGTGATGCTTGCGGGTGAATACCGGGTAGTCGTCCTGCCCCTCGAGCTGCGCGCGCTTGATTTCGCTGTCCCAGTAGGCGCCCTTGACCAACCGCACCATCAGCCGGCGCCGGCTGCGCGCGGCCAGCTCCACAAGGTAACGGATTACCGCCTGGCAGCGTTTCTGGTAGGCCTGCACGACAAAGCCCAGGCCATCCCAGCCGGCCAGCTCCGGCTCGAAGCACAAGCGCTCGAGCAGATCGAGCGACAATTCCAGGCGATCGGC
>JAUVZY010000031.1 GCA_030602315.1 Pseudomonadaceae bacterium
CGCGCCTTAGCGCCGGTCCGCCAGCATGCCGATGAAGATGAAGATCAGCAGCAGCACCGGGGCGAGGGTGTAGTTGTTCAGGTAGTTGAGCCAGAGCTTCACCCACGGGGTGAGAAAGACGATGGCCAGGCCATAGCCCACCGCGCAGAGCAGGATGAACACCAGGGTGCGGAACACGAAGTTGAGCCCGCCCACCTTGCGCTGCACCCAGTGGTTGAGGTCGGGGCCGAACAGCACCAGCAGCGAGGCCATGATGGCCAGGGCGATTTCGTAGAGATGGCCGCGACTCCAGCGCGACACGGTGGCGATCAGGTCGAGTACGAGATCCATGCCTTTCCTTAGGGCAAAACGTTAGGGCAAGAACAGTTGCAGCAGGTCGTTGAGAAACAGCTGGCCGCGCGGGGTGGCCACCAGACGCTCGGGGTCGGCGGCGAGCAGGCCCTTGGCCTCGGCGGCGCGGCGGCCTTCGGCGAGTGCGGACAATGCCAGACCGGTGCGCTGGGTAAATAGCGAGGCCGGCACACCTTCGGTCAGGCGCAGGGCGTTCATCAGAAATTCGAACGGCAGCTCGTCGGGCGCCAGTCGCCGGTCGCCGGCGCAGAAGGCCTTGGCCGGGTCGAGGTAGTCCTTGGGCAGGCGGGTCTTCCAGCGGCGGCGGATGCTGCCGTCGGCGGCGCTGAGCTTGCCGTGGGCGCCGGCGCCGAGGCCGAGGAAGTCACCGAAGGTCCAGTAATTGAGGTTGTGCCGCGCGCGGCGGCCGTCCCGGGCGTAGGCCGAGGTCTCATATTGCCGGTAGCCGTGCTCGGCGAGCAGCGCCTGGCCGGCCTCCTGGATGTCCCACAGGGTGTCGTCTTCGGGCAGATCCGGCGGCTGGTTCCAGAACACCGTGTTGGGTTCGAGGGTGAGCTGGTACCAGGACAGGTGGGTTGGCGCCTGGGCGATGGCGGTGGCGAGGTCTTGCAGCGCGTCGTCCAGCGACTGGTCGGGCAGGCCGTGCATGAGGTCGAGGTTGAAGTTGTCGAAGCCGGCGGCGCGGGCCATGTCGGCGGCGCGGATGGCCTCGGCGCCGTCATGGATGCGTCCGAGCGCCTTGAGCTTCTGTGCCTGGAAGCTCTGCACGCCGATCGACAGCCGGTTGATGCCCAGCGCCCGGTAGTCGCGGAACTTGGTCTGCTCGAAGGTGCCGGGGTTGGCTTCGAGGGTGATCTCGATGTCGCCTTCGAACCCGATGCGCCGCTCAAGGTCGTCGAGGATCTGCCCCAGCGCGCGCGGCGAGAACAGGCTCGGTGTGCCGCCGCCGAAGAAGATCGAGGTGAGCCGGCGACCGGCTACCGCCGGCAGCTCCTCGCTAAGGTCGGCGTGCAGGGCGGCGACGTAGTCGTCCTCCGGCAGGCTCGGGCCGGCGGCGTGGGAGTTGAAGTCGCAATAGGGGCATTTGCGCACGCACCAGGGGATGTGCACGTAGGCCGAGAGCGGCGGCAGCTGCAGGCCGCCGCCTTCGAGGCCGCTCATGCGAGCCCCAGGCGGGCCTTGAGCAGAGCCATGGCGCGGGCACGGTGGCTCAGGCGGTTCTTCTGCTCGGCCGGCAGTTCGGCGCTGGAGCAGCCGGTTTCCGGCACCCAGAACAGCGGGTCGTAGCCAAAGCCATGCTCGCCGCGCGCCTGGTGCAGGATGCGCCCGTGCCAGAGCCCTTCGCAGAGGATCGGCAGCGGGTCGTCGGCGTGGCGGACCAGCGCCAGCGCGCAGACGAACTGGGCGCCGCGTTCGGCGTCGGGCACGTTGGCGAGCTCGGCCAAAAGCTTGGCGTTGTTCGCCGCATCGTCCTTGCCGCCGGCGTAGCGCGCCGAGTAGATGCCGGGCGCGCCGCCCAGGGCGTCGACTGCCAGCCCCGAGTCGTCGGCCAGCGCCGGCAGGCCGGAGACGCGCGCGGCGTGGCGGGCCTTGAGGATGGCGTTCTCGACGAAGGACAGGCCGGTTTCCTCCGGCTCGACGTCGCTGAACTCGCCTACCGAGCGCACGCGGACATGTTCGCCGAGCATGGCCTGCAGCTCCTTGAGCTTGCCGGCGTTGTGGCTGGCCAGCACCAGTTCGGTCAGCGGAAGACTCACTGCGGCACCACCTGCTGGTTGAACTGCAGGTTGATCGAGCCGCCCTCGGCGGGCTGCACGTTGATCGAGAAGCGCAGGGTTTCCTCGCCATCGATAGGGAACTGGGCCAGCGAGTAGATCGCGTTGCCCTCGCGTACCTGACGGAAGGCCAGCGGCTGATCCTGGCCGAGCAGGTTCTTCACCGTACCCGATACCTGCGCGGGCACCGGCTTGCCGCCCTTGAGCACGGAGATATTCACCACGCCCTGGGTCTTGCTGCGCACCAGCTGGTAGGCGGCGGCAATGTCCGGCTGCAGGAAGCCGGAGGGAAAGGCGCTGTAGTGGACGTCGTATTCGCCGTGGCTCTGCTTGCGCTCGGCGAGCGCCGGTACGGCAAGCAGCAGGGCGAAGAAGCCGATCAGAAGGCGTTTCATCGCAGGTTCCTCTAGCGGTCGGGGGAGTGTTTGGTCGCGGCGCCGGCTATCCGGTAGATGCCGATTTCACCGAGCAGGTTCGGCCACAGCCGGCTGCCCAGCCCGTGGCGGTGCGTGCGGTCCACCGCCAGGCGATCCTTCACCGTGATGCCGAGCTCGCGGCAGAGGTTCTCGAAGTCGGCGAAGGTGCAGAAGTGGATGTTCGGCGTGTTGTACCAGGTGTAGGGCAGAAAATCGGAGACCGGCATGCGGCCCTTGAACGACAGCTGCCAGCGGCATCGCCAGTGGCCGAAGTTGGGGAAGGTGATGATGCATTCGCGGCCGACCCGGAGCATTTCCTTGAGCAGCAGGTCGGGGTACTGCACCGCCTGCAGGGCCTGGCTCATCACCACCACGTCAAAGCTGTCGCTGGCGAAGTTGCCCAGGCCCTTGTCCAGGTCCTGCTCGACCACGTTGACGCCGCGCTCCAGGCAGCCGGCGATGTTGTCCGGGTCGATCTCCAGGCCGTAGCCCTGCACCTGGCAGCGGTCGCGCAGGGTGGCGAGGAATTCGCCATTGCCGCAGCCAAGATCCAGCACCCGGCTGCCCGGCGCGATCCAGTTCTGGATGATGTCGAGGTCGGCGCGCATGGCGGTTCCTATAGGGCGATGCGGTTCATGTAACCGCGGAAGGCTTGCAGATAGCGCGGAATCGGCAGGAGGAAGGCGTCATGCCCCTGCGCCGCTTCGATTTCCAGGTAGCTGACGTCCTTGCCGGCGGCCACCAGCGCATCGACGATCTCCCGCGAGCGCGCCGGCGAGAAGCGCCAGTCGGTGGTGAACGACATCAGCAGAAAGCGCGCCTGCGCCGGCGCCAGGGTGGCGGCCAGGTCGCCGCCGTGGGCCTGGGCCGGGTCGAAGTAGTCCAGCGCCTTGGTCATCAGCAGGTAGGTATTGGCGTCGAAACGGGTGGAAAACTCCTCGCCCTGATAGCGCAGGTAGCTCTCGACCTGGAATTCGACGCTGTTGAAGTCGTAGTTGAGCTTGTCGTTCTTCAGGTCGCGGCCGAATTTGGCGCCCATCGCATCGTCGGACAGGTAGGTGATGTGGCCGACCATGCGCGCCAGCATCAACCCGCGCTTGGGAATCACGCCCTGTTCCTGGAAGTGCCCGCCGTGGAACTCCGGGTCGGAGAGGATCGCCTGGCGGGCCACCTCGTTGAAGGCGATGTTCTGCGCCGACAGGCGCGGCGCGGTGGCGATCGCCACACAGTGACGCACCCGCTCGGGATGGCTGATGGTCCACTGCAGCGCCTGCATGCCGCCGAGGCTGCCGCCGACCACCGCGGCCCATTGCGCGATGCCGAGGCGGTCGGCCAGGCGCGCCTGGCTGTTCACCCAGTCTTCCACGGTGACCATGGGGAAATCGGCGCCATAGGGCTTGCCGGTCGCCGGGTTGGCGCTGCTCGGACCGGTCGAGCCGTTACAGCCGCCGAGGTTGTTCAGCGCGACGACGAAGAAGCGGTTGGTGTCGATCGCCTTGCCCGGACCGATGCAGCTGTCCCACCAGCCCGGCTTGCGGTCGTGCTCGCTGTGGTAGCCGGCGGCGTGGTGATGGCCCGACAGCGCGTGGCAGATCAGCACCGCGTTGCTGCGCGCGGCGTTGAGCGTGCCATAGGTTTCATAGACCAGCTCGTATGCCGGCAAGGTACGGCCGCAGGCGAGCGCCAGTGGCTCGTCGAAGTGCGCGACCTGGGGACTTACCAGTCCGACGGAATCGGCGGCAAAGGCAGTGGGCATCGATGCTGCTCGAACAGGGAAAGGAGGAAGGCGCCAAAGTCTACTGGCTGGCGCGCTCCGTTTCATCTGCAATCGCAGCGAAGCGCCTGCCGCGGGCGATCCGGCGGCAGGCGGCGGGGGTTACAGCAGGCGGCGCAACAGCTCGGGCATCTGGGTCATCACCGCGAGGTTGTTGATCACCAGCATGTCGATCAGCTGCAAGGCGAGGAAGGCGAAGATCGGCGAGATATCCAGGCCGCCCAGGTTGGGCATGATGCGGCGAAACGGCGCGAGCAACGGCTCGGTGATCTGCTGCACCAGCTCGGCGCCGGGGTTGTGGCTGTTGGGCGCGACCCAGGAGAGGATCACGCTGATGATCAGGGCGAAGAAGAAGATCTTCAGAAACAGCCCGGTCACGCCGATGATCGCCCACACCAGCAGCTGCAGCGGGTTGCCGGTGGTGCCGTAGGCAAGCAGCAGCACCAGCGCCATCACCAGCATCTGTACCACGATGGCCAGCACCAGCGAGGACAGGTCGAGGCCGCCGACGCTGGGAATCACCCGGCGCAGCGGGCGCAGCAGCGGGTGGGTGGCGCGCACGATGAACTGGCTCAGCGGGTTGTAGAAGTCGGCACGCACCAGCTGCAGGATGAAGCGCAGCAGCACGATCAAAAGGTACAGGCTGCCCAGCGTCTGAACGATGAGAAGGCCGGCACTGTTCAATCCGTTCATCAGGGTCTCCTTGTCATTGGCCCAGTTGTTCGGCGAGTTCTGCCGAGCGCCGCGCCGCGGCGGTCAGGGCCTGTCCGACCAGGGCCTCGAAGCCACCGGCCTGGAACGCTTTGATCGCCGCCTCGGTGGTTCCGTTCGGCGAGGTCACACGGCGACGCAATTCGGCCGCCTCGACGCCGCTCTCGCAGGCCATGCGGGCGGCGCCCAGCGCTGTCTGCAAGATTAGCGCAGCGGCTGTCTCGCGCGGCAGGCCGAGCTGCTCGCCGGCGGCGGTCATTGCCTCCATCAGCAGGAAGAAGTAGGCCGGGCCGCTGCCCGACACGGCGGTCACCGCGTCGATCAGCTGTTCCTCGTCCAGCCACAGCGCCATGCCGACGGCACCGAGCAGTTGCTCGGCCTGCTGGCGTTGGGCCGCGTTCACCCGCGGATTGGCATACAGGCCGCTGACGCCCTGGCGCAGCAGCGACGGGGTGTTGGGCATGCAGCGCACCACGGCGCGTTCGCCCAGCCAGCGTTCCAGGCTGGCGCAGGTGATGCCGGCGGCGATGGAGACGATCAGCGCCTGGTCCGGCAGGTGCGCGGCCAGGTCCTGGCAGACCGCTTTCATCACCTGCGGCTTGACCGCCAGCACCACCACGTCCGCGCCGGCAACCGCCAGGGCATTGGATTCGACGGTGGCGATGCCGTGTTCGGCAGCGATGCGCTGGCGCTGCTCGGCGCCCGGATCGCTGGCGACCAGTGCGCTGGCCGGTACGCCCTGGGCGCGCAGGCCGCCGATCAGGCTGGCGGCCATGTTGCCGGCGCCAACGAAGGCAATGCGGGGTGAGTTCATGGACATTCCTTAAGGTTCAGGCGGAGGCGCCGTAGGTGCGGGCGCCGAACAGGGCGGTGCCGATGCGGACCCAGGTCGCGCCTTCGGCGATGGCGGCCTCGAGGTCCTGGCTCATGCCCATGGACAGGGTATCCAGTGCCAGGTCGGCACTCAGGGCTTGCTGCAGCTGGCGCAGCCGGGCGAAGGCCGCGCGCTGCTGCTGGGGATCGTCGCTGGGCGCGGGAATCGCCATCAGCCCGCGCAGGCGCAGGTTGGGCAATTGGGCGATGGCGCGGGCCAGCGCCGGCGCTTCCTCGAGGCTGCAGCCGGACTTGCTGGGCTCCAGGCTGACGTTGACCTGCAGGCAGACATTCAACGGCGGCAGCTGCGCGGGGCGCTGGGCGGACAGGCGCTCGGCGATCTTCAGCCGGTCCACCGAGTGCACCCAGTCGAAGTGTTCGGCGATCGGTCGGGTCTTGTTCGATTGGATCGGCCCGATGAAATGCCAGCTGAGCGGCAGGTCGGCCAGTTGCAGCTGTTTATCCAGGGCTTCTTGCAGGTAGTTCTCGCCGAAATCGCGCAGGCCGGCGGCAACGTGCGCTTGGCGGATGGCGTCCGCTGGCTGGGTCTTGCTGACCGCCAGCAGGCCCACGGAGCCGAGCGGCCGACCGGCGGCTTGCTCCGCCTCACGGATACGTGTGACGACCTTTGCAATCTGTGTCGCTATCGTGGACATTAAACCCGCCTTGCCGCTCGGTCTGCGCGGCATTCTACCTGCTTGCCTGTAATTGGGGAGTCCCATGGATATCACAGAACTGCTGGCCTTTAGCGCCAAGCAGGGTGCGTCGGATTTGCACCTTTCCGCCGGCCTGCCGCCGATGATTCGCGTCGATGGTGACGTGCGCCGGATCAACCTGCCGCCGATGGAGCACAAGCAGGTGCATGCGCTGATCTACGACATCATGAACGACAAGCAGCGCAAGGATTACGAGGAATTCCTCGAGACCGACTTCTCTTTCGAAGTGCCCGGCGTGGCGCGCTTCCGGGTCAACGCCTTCAACCAGAACCGCGGTGCCGGTGCGGTGTTCCGGACCATTCCCTCGCGCGTGCTGACCATGGAACAGCTGGGCATGGGCGAGGTGTTTCGCAAGATCAGCGACGTGCCGCGCGGCCTGGTGCTGGTGACCGGGCCGACCGGCTCGGGTAAGTCGACCACGCTGGCGGCGATGCTCGACTACATCAACAACAACAAGTACCACCACATCCTCACCATCGAAGACCCGATCGAATTCGTTCACGAGTCGAAGAAGTGCCTGGTCAACCAGCGCGAAGTGCACCGCGACACCCTCGGCTTCTCCGAAGCCCTGCGCTCGGCACTGCGGGAAGACCCGGACATCATCCTGGTCGGCGAAATGCGCGACCTGGAAACCATCCGCCTGGCACTGACTGCCGCGGAAACCGGTCACCTGGTGTTCGGCACCCTGCACACCACCTCCGCGGCCAAGACCATCGACCGGGTGGTCGACGTGTTCCCCGCCGAAGAGAAGTCCATGGTGCGCTCGATGCTCTCCGAATCGCTGCAGGCGGTCATTTCCCAGACCCTGCTGAAGAAGGTCGGCGGCGGTCGGGTGGCGGCCCACGAGATCATGATCGGCACCCCAGCGATCCGTAACCTGATCCGCGAGGACAAGGTCGCGCAGATGTATTCGGCGATCCAGACCGGTGGCTCGCTGGGCATGCAGACGCTGGATTCCTGCCTCAAGGGGCTGCTGTCCAAGGGCCTGATCACCAAGGAAAGCGCCCGCGAAAAGGCCAAGACCCCGGAAAACTTCTGATAGCGACGGGGCCTGCCGGCCCCGCTACGCGGTGCAAGGAGCACTGTCATGGAATTCGAAAAACTGCTGCGCCTGATGGTCGAGAAGGGCGGCTCCGACCTGTTCATCACCGCCGGCGTGCCGCCGTCGATGAAGCTCAACGGCAAGGTGACGTCGATGAGCAAGACGCCGCTGTCGCCGGAAATGACCCGCGAGCTGGTGCTCGGCCTGATGAACGAGCAGCAGCGCCGCGAGTTCGCCGAGAACCACGAATGCAACTTCGCCATCAGCGCGCGTGGCGTCGGCCGTTTCCGGGTCAGCGCCTTCTACCAGCGCAACCTGATCGGTGCCGTTCTGCGTCGGATCGAAACCAATATCCCGACCATGGACGATCTGCGCCTGCCCGCCGTGCTCAAGCAGCTGGCGATGACCAAGCGCGGACTGGTGCTGTTCGTCGGTGCCACCGGCACCGGCAAGTCCACCTCGCTGGCGGCGATGATCGGCTACCGCAACCAGAATTCCAGCGGTCACATCATCACCATCGAAGACCCGATCGAATTCATCCACCAGCACCAGAACTGCATCGTCACTCAGCGTGAAGTGGGTCTGGACACCGCCTCGTTCGATGTGGCGCTGAAGAACACCCTGCGCCAGGCGCCTGACGTGATCCTCATCGGTGAGGTGAGGACCCGCGAAACCATGGACTACGCCGTGGCCTTCGCCGAGACCGGCCACCTGTGCCTGGCCACCCTGCACGCCAACAACGCCAACCAGGCGCTGGACCGGATCATCAACTTCTTCCCGGCCGACCGTCAGCCGCAGGTCTGGATGGATCTGTCGCTGAACCTCAAGGCCATCGTCGCCCAGCAGCTGGTGCCGACGCCGGACGGCCAGGGGCGCCGGGCGGTGATCGAGGTGCTGATCAACACCCCGCTGGTCGCCGACCTGATCCGCAAGGGCGAGGTGCACGAGCTCAAGGCGCTGATGAAGCGCTCCACCGAGCAGGGCATGCAGACCTTCGACCAGGCGCTGTACAACCTCTACCACCAGGGCGAAATCACCTACGAGGACGCCCTGCTGCACGCCGACTCGGCCAACGACCTGCGCCTGATGATCAAGCTGGGCTCGGAAAGCGATGGCGACCACCTCTCCAGCGTGGCCGACAAGCTGACGCTGGAGGCGTCGGAAGACGAACGCGGCCAGTTCTTCCGCTGACCCGTGCCAGGCGCCCACGTCGGGAACGGCGTGGGCGGGCGTCGGTCCATTGCGCTAGCTAGACGGAGACCGCCATGCGCGCCAATACCCACAGCAAGTTGATCGGCTATCTCCTGTGGATCTTCGGCTTTCTCGGCTCGCATCGTTTCTACTACGGCAAGCCGATCACCGGGACCATCTGGTTCTTCACCCTGGGCTTGCTGTTCGTCGGCTGGATCATCGACCTGTTTCTGATCCCGTCGATGGACCGCGAGGCCGATCTGCGCTTTACCCCGGGCCCTATCGACTACACCGTGGCCTGGATCCTGCTGACCTTCCTCGGCATTTTCGGTGTGCACCGCATGTATCAGGGCAAGTGGCTGACCGGGCTGCTTTACCTGCTGACCGGCGGACTGTTCTTCCTCGGCGTGCTGTACGACTTCTGGACGCTGAACCGACAGATCTCCGAGCGCAACGCCCGCCGCCTCGTCTGAGGCGGGATAACAAAACGGCGCCCTTGGGCGCCGTTTTGTTTTGCATCAGCCCTGGAAGCTGACTCGCCCATCCACCAGCGTGTAGCGCACCGCGCCTGGCAGCACATGGTCGAGGAAGGGGCAGTTGCGTCCTTTGGACAGCCAGCGCTCCCCCACCAGGGTCGAGCTCTGTGGATCGAACAGCACCAGGTCGGCCGGCTGGCCGACCGCGAGCGAACCGGCCGGGAGGCCGAGGGCCTGCGCCGGGCCGCAGGTCAGGCGGGCGAGCAGGGTCGGCAGGTCGAGCAGACCGTCTTCCACCAGGGTCATCGCCAGCGGCAGCAGGATCTCGACGCTGCTGATGCCCGGCTCTGTCTCGCCGAACGGCGCCAGCTTGGCATCCGGCTCATGCGGCTGGTGGTGGCTGGAAATGGCGCTGATCACGCCGGCCTGGACCGCCTCGCGCAGCGCGTCGCGGTCGCGCTGTGAACGCAACGGTGGCTGCACGTGGTAGAGGCTGGAGAAGCCGTGCAGTGCCTCGTCGGTGAGAATCAGCTGGTACATCGCCACGTCCGCCGTCACCGGCAAGCCGCGCGCCTGGGCGGCGGCCAGCATCTCGACGCCGCGGGCGCTGGTGATCTGGCTGAAATGCGCGCGCACGCCGGCTTCTTCGACGAGCAGCAGGTTGCGCGCCAGGGCAACGGTTTCGGCGCTTTCGGGAATGCCGGTCAGGCCGAGGAAGCTGGCGGCGGCTCCTTCATGGGCGAGGCCGCCGGCAGCGAGCTCGCGGTCTTGCGAATGCAGCACCACGGTCAGATCGAAGGTGGCGGCGTATTCCAGGGCGCGGCGCAGGTTGCGGCTGCTGGAAAACTCCACCAGGCCGTTGCCGAAGGCGACACAGCCGGCATCGCGCAGGGCGACCAGTTCGGCGAGCTGCTCGCCGGCCAGGTCCTTGCTGAGGGCGCCGATGGGAAACACCCGGGTGCGGCCGGCGCTCAGTGCGCGGTCGAGGATCAGCTCGGCGACTGCCGGGGTATCTAGCACCGGGCGGGTTTGCGGCGGGCAGCACAGGCTGGTCACGCCACCGGCGGCGGCAGCCAGGGTTTCCGAGGCGATGGTGCCCTTGCGGCTGAAACCGGGCTCGCGCAGGGCGACCGCCAGATCGACCAGGCCGGGGGCCACCACCAGGCCGTCGGCCTGGATGGTGGAGGCCGCAGCGAAGCCGGCCGGCGCCGCGCCGATGGCGGCGACACGGCCATCGATCAGGTACAGGTCGGCCTGCTGGTCGAGACCGCTGGCCGGGTCGATCAGCCGGCCGCCGAGGATACGGGTTTGCATCACAGGCTCTCCTCGGTTGTCTGGTTTAGCTGGCGCTGGGCGGCCTGGCCACTCATGGCCATCGACATGACCGCCATGCGAATGGCGATGCCGTAGGTGACCTGATTGAGAATCACCGAGTGCTCGCCGTCGGCCACCGCCGACTCGATCTCCACGCCGCGGTTGATCGGGCCCGGATGCATGACGATGGCGTCCGGCTTGGCGACCGCCAGGCGCTGGGTGGTCAACCCGTACAGGCGGTAGAACTCGCCCTGGCTCGGCAGCAGGCCGCTCTGCATGCGCTCGCGCTGCAGGCGCAGCATGATCACCACGTCGACGTCCTTGAGCCCTTCGTGCATGTCATGGAATACCCGCACGCCGTATTGCTCGAGGCCGACCGGTAGCAGGCTCTTGGGGCCGATCACACGAATGTCCGGGCAGCCGAGGGTCTTGAGCGCCAGCATGTTGGAGCGGGCGACCCGCGAATGCAGGAT
The DNA here is from genome assembly GCA_030602315.1 of Pseudomonadaceae bacterium. Taxonomy (GTDB): domain Bacteria; phylum Pseudomonadota; class Gammaproteobacteria; order Pseudomonadales; family Pseudomonadaceae; genus Azomonas. The sequence continues at coordinate 11,113 of JAUVZY010000031.1, forward strand.
GTCGCCAACGATGGCCACCGACAGCTTTTCGAAATCGCCCTTGTGCCGGCGGATGGTCAGCATGTCCAGCATGCCCTGGGTCGGGTGGGCATGCCGGCCGTCGCCGCCGTTGATCACCGCCACATCGGGGCAGACATGCTCGGCAATGAAGTGTGCCGCACCGGACTCGGCGTGGCGCACCACGAACATGTCGGCGGCCATCGCTTCGAGGTTGCGCAGGGTGTCGAACAGCGTCTCGCCCTTGCTGGTCGAGGAGGTCGACACATTGAGGGTGATGACGTCAGCCGAAAGTCGCTTGGCCGCCAGCTCGAAAGTGGTGCGGGTGCGGGTGGAGTTTTCGAAAAAGACGTTGCACACCGTCTTGCCCCGCAGCAGCGGCACTTTCTTCACTGCCCGTGCGCCTACTTCGAGGAACGAGTCGGCGGTATCGAGGATTTCCGTGAGCAGCTCGCGGGACAGGCCGTCGAGCGAGAGAAAGTGACGCAATTGCCCCTGGTCGTTGAGCTGCAAGGGGCGCTTGGTGTCGGTCAGCGACATCGAGGTGGTCTCATTGGCTGAGTAGATGGAGTTCTAGCGCGAGTGGGTCAGGACCGGACAATTTTACCCGCTCGTCGGGCGCCAGCGACAGGGTGGCGCCAATCACGTCGGGCCGGATCGGCAGCTCGTGAGCACCCAGGTCGAGCAGGCAGGCCAGGGTCACGCTGGCCGGGCGGCCATAGTCGAACAGCTCGTTGAGTGCCGCGCGAATGGTGCGGCCGGTCATCAACACGTCGTCGATCAGCACCAGATGTTGGCCTTCGACTTCGAACGGCAAAGCCGTCGGCTGCACCTGGGGGTGCAGGCCATGACGGGTGAAATCGTCACGGTAGAAGGACACATCGAGCATGCCCAGCGCCGGGTCGATGCCCATTTCGGCGAGCAGCGCCTGGGCGACCCAGACGCCGCCGGTACGGATGCCGATATAGTGCGGCTGGTCGATGCCGCGCTGCTGCAGATGCCTTTGCAGATCGAGTGCCATGCGTGGCAGCAGTTCGTGCGGGTTGGGCAGGTTGGTCAATGCTCGCTCCTTGATCAGGGCTCGCCGGCGGGATGCTCGGCGAGCCAGCTTTCCAACAACAGTGCCGCCGCCAGCGCATCCACCGGCTTCTCGCGGTAGCCGCCGTGCTGGCCCTGGCGTAGACGGTGGCCCTTGGCTTCGAAGGTGGTCAGGCGCTCGTCATGGGTATACACCGGCAGGTTGAAGCGGCCGGCCAGGCGTCGGCCGAACTTTTCCGCCTGGCAGCTCATCTCGCTGGGGCTGCCGTCCATGTTCAGCGGCAGGCCGACGATCAGCGCATCGGGTTGCCATTCTTTGAGTAGCCGCTCCAGCTGCGCCCAGTCGGGGGTCCCATGCTGGGCGCGTAGCACGCACAGTTCGCGCGCCTGGCCGGTGATCGCCTGGCCGACGGCGACGCCGATCTGCCGGGTGCCATAGTCGAAGCCGAGCAGCAGGCGTGGCGTGCTCATGCGTGACCGGCCTGGGTGCTAAGCAGACGCAGGTCGATGCCCAAGGAGGCGGCTGCCGCCTCCAGTCGCTGGTCATACGGCAGCTCGAAGAGAATGCGCTCGCAGGCCGGGCAGGTCAGCCAGGCATTTCCGGCCAGCTCGGTTTCCAGCTGGCCGGCTTCCCAGCCGGCGTAACCCAGGGCGATCAGATAGCGCTGTGGCCGTTGCCCGCGGGCGATCGAAAAGAGGATGTCTTGCGAGGTGGACAATGCCAGCTCGCCGAGCGAAATGGTCGAGGTGAACTGGTCGCCTACCGGGTGAAGCACGAAGCCGCGCTCGCTCTGCACCGGGCCGCCGCTGAAGATCGGCAGGCTGCGGCAGAGCGCGGCAGGCTCTTCGTCTGGCCGCAATTGCTCGAGCACATCGGCCAGGCTCAGGCCGCTCGGGCGATTGATCACCAGGCCCATGGCGCCCTGTGGGCCATGTTCGACCAGGTAAATGAGGGTCTGGGCGAAGTTGGGATCGGCCATGTGCGGCATGGCGATCAAAAACTGATTGCGCAGATAGCTGGGCTCGGAGCGTTTCATGCCGCCTAGCTTAAGGGTTGGGCTGGGCCGAGGCTACTGCGAGTCGCCGGCCCTCGCCGGCCGGCGATCAGTCGCTGGACAGCCGATCGCCGCGTTCGAAGCGCCAGGTGCGGATGATTTCGACCTGATCGAAGCTCGTGGCCAGTTCGCCGGTGAACGGCGCGAATGGGGCGGCCAGGCGCACGATGCGGATGGCGGCATTGTCCAGAACCGGCTGACCGGAACTCTCGAGGATCTGCAGTTCGGCGATGGTGCCATCGCTCTTGACGGTAACCAGCAGGCGCAGGCTGCCGTAGATCTGACGCCGGCGCGCCTCGTCCGGGTAATTGAGGTTGCCGATACGCTCGACCTTCTTGCGCCATTCGTCGCGGTACCAGGCGCTGACATCGCGCATTGCCGAGGCGCTGTTCTGCCGGCTGACCCGGGGGCGCTTGGCATAGCGCTCGCGCTCCTGGGCCAGCTCCGCTTCCAGGCTGGCGATTTCCGTGCTCAGCTGAGATATGTCGAAGGTGGGCTCGGGCTCGCTGCGCGGCTGCGGCGGGGTCGGCTGTGGCGTCGTGACGGCTTTGTTGGGTTGGGGCGAGCGGGTGGTGACGGCCGCTTTGGGCGTCTGCGGCTGAGGTTGTGGTGCGGGGGCTGCTGCCGGCGTGACCCGTCGTACCTCGGTGTCCTGAAAGGGTGCCTGTTCAGTGGTTTTCGGCGAGGCCTTCTCTTCCAGCGAGCCGCTGCCTTGCTGATTTTCCTGAGCCAGAAAGTCAGCCTGCTCGGGCTTGCTCTCGCTCTTGAAGGTGGCGAGGGTGATTTCCAGCGTCTTGCTGACCTGCGTGGGCTTTTCCAGGGAAAAGCCCACGCCCAGGATTACCACCACATGCAATACCGCCGCCAAAAACAGCGTAAAGCCCAGTCGGTCAGCCGAGCTGACGCTGGCAGGGCGAGTCTGCGGTTGTGGCGTGGCTGCGTTCATGGGGATACGAAAAAACTGGAAGCGGCGCAGTCTGCCCCAGGGCGTGGATCAAGTCCATGAACCACGTCTGGAAGCGGGCAAAAGCCGATCAGCCGCGCGTGCGTGCGATCACCCGCGGCCGAGGCGCTGGGCGATAGCCTCCATCAGGCGGCCGCCGATGTCGGTGCCGAATGCAGCATCGATCTCGCGGATGCAAGTGGGGCTGGTGACGTTGACTTCGGTGAGATAGTCGCCGATGACATCCAGACCGACGAAGATCAGTCCGCGTTGGCGCAGTTCGGGGCCGACGAGCGCGGCGATTTCTCGATCGCGTTCGGAGAGCGGCTGTGCCACGCCGCGGCCACCGGCGGCGAGGTTGCCGCGGGTTTCACCGGCGGCAGGAATCCTCGCGAGGCAGTAAGGCACCGGTTCGCCATCGATCATCAGGATGCGCTTGTCGCCCGCGCTGATCGCCGGAATGTAGCGCTGGGCCATGATGTGGCGTTCGCCGTGTTCGGTCAGCGTTTCCAGGATCACCGACAGGTTGGGATCGCCTTCGCGGTGCCGGAATACCGAGGCGCCCCCCATTTCGTCCAGCGGTTTGAGAATGACGTCACGCTGGGCAGTGGCGAAGTCACGCAAGATATCGGCTCTGCGGCTCACCAGCGTTGGTGACATGCAGTGGGAAAACCGCGTGGCGAAAAACTTTTCGTTGCAGTCGCGAAGGCTTTGCGGGCGATTGACCACCAGGGTTCCGGCCTCTTCGGCCAGCTCCAGCAGGTAGGTTGAATAGATGTACTCGCTGTTGAACGGCGGATCCTTGCGCATGAGCACCACGTCGAGCTCGCCGAGTGCAGCGTCGGATTCCTCCCCCAGCTCGTACCAGTGCTGGGGGTCGTTGAACACGCGCAGTGGACGCATCATCGCCCGGGCTTGGCCCTCTCGCTGGAACAGATCGCGCTGCTCCATATAGAACAGCGACCAGCCGCGCGCCTGGGCGGCGAGAAGCATGGCCAGCGTGCTGTCCTTCTTGAAATTGATATGGGCGATAGGGTCCATGACGACCCCCAGGCGAACGCTCATGAGACATCTCCTGCTGAGTACCCGGCAGGCGACCGCCGGTAGGAAAACCTGCCGGAGATTGACGCTGGTGTTGCGCCGGGTCAAGGAAAAACCAGGCCATCTGTACGCAGATAGCTTGCATTACGCGGAGTGTGCTAAAAAGGCGCGGCGACTGAGTGCAGCCCACTAGTGGCAAGCCTTTGGTACATTGTGATAGCGAATTGAAAACTACTCACCGAGGCGATGGCGGGGCGAAATGGAACAGCACTCCCAAGGCATGAAGGTCATGGTGATCGATGATTCAAAAACGATTCGTCGCACCGCGGAAACCCTGTTGAAGAAAGTAGGTTGCGAAGTCATCACGGCCGTCGATGGATTCGACGCGCTTGCCAAGATCGCCGACACCCACCCGCGAATCATCTTCGTGGACATCATGATGCCTCGTCTGGATGGTTATCAGACCTGTGCGCTCATCAAGAACAACAGTGCGTTCAAATCGACTCCCGTGATCATGCTGTCGTCGAAGGATGGTCTTTTCGACAAGGCGAAGGGACGGATCGTGGGTTCTGACCAGTACCTGACCAAGCCGTTCAGCAAGGAAGAGCTGCTTGGCGCCATCAAGGCTCACGTGCCCGACTTCATTCCCGTCGAGCAAGCATCCTGAGTTTCGGCCATTGCCGGTGACGCCCCTACAACGGAGATAACATGGCTCGCGTTCTGATTGTTGATGACTCCCCTACCGAGATGTACAAGCTGACCGCCATGCTGGAAAAGCATGGTCATCAGGTACTGAAAGCTGAAAACGGGGCTGATGGGGTGGCGATCGCACGTCAGGAGAAGCCTGACGCTGTGCTGATGGACATCGTCATGCCGGGCCTCAACGGATTTCAGGCTACGCGTCAGCTGACCAAGGACGCCGAGACCGCGCACATTCCCGTCATCATCGTGACCACCAAGGATCAGGAAACCGACAAGGTGTGGGGCAAGCGTCAGGGGGCAAAGGACTACCTGACCAAGCCGGTGGATGAAACCACCCTGCTCAAGACCCTCAATAGCGTTCTGGCAGGCTGACGTCCTTGTTGGTTGGCACGGAGTGTCTATGTCGGAGTTGCTGACGCCGTTCGAGCGGCTGCATCAAATCGACAGCCGCTGTCGGGCTCTGGCGGCGGGTCTGCCTTCGCAAAAAGAGGTGGCGCATACCTGGGCAGGCATCGGCTTTCGCATGGGTAGTCGCTATTACGTCGCGCCGATGGGTGAAGTCGGCGAGGTACTGCCGGAGCCGCGGCAGACACAGCTCCCCGGCGTGAAGCCCTGGATTCGGGGGGTTGCCAACGTGCGCGGCCGCCTGTTGCCGGTGATCGACCTCTGTGGCTACTTCGGCCTCGAGCTCTCGCCGCTACGTAAGCAGCGGCGTCTGCTGGTGGTGGATCATCGCGATGTGTTCGCCGGGCTCACCGTCGATGAAGTATTCGGCATGCAGCATTTTCCGGTAGATGGTTTTTCCGAGTTGTTACCCCATGTCGAAAGCTCGATTCGACCGTTTCTGCATGGGGTCTTCCAGCGTGAGCGTCCCTGGCTGGTGTTCAGCCCGCAGACGCTGGCGGCGCACCCGGATTTCCTCCGGGTGGCCATGTAACTAGGCGGGCAGGACCACACGGTCCGGTCTTGATTTTCGATGGAAAGCAGGATGGTCCAGGCGGGGGCCGGCAATGGATAAGAAATTTAACGCGGAAGCGCTTTTGGCAGGCATGCGAAGCAATTCGAGTGTCGCGGCGCTGTTTATCGTTCTCGTCGTCTCGATGGTATTGCTGTTCGCCAACTTCGCCTACATCAGTGCCCAGTCCGGTTACGATGCCGAATACCTCGGCCATGCCGGTGAGCTGCGCGTGGGTTCCCAGCAGATCGCAACCAACGCCGTGGAAGCCGCCGCCGGTACGCCAGAAGCTTTCGCCGCGTTGCGCGGTGCACGGGGCGAATTCCAACGGCGCTGGGACTTGATCGTCAAGGGTGACCCCAGCGCCGGTCTGCCGCCGGCTCCCGAATCGCTGAGCTCGCAAATCCAGGCCGTTCAGGCCGATTGGCAGACGCTGCGGCAAAACACCGACCTCATCGTCGGTAGCGAGAAGACCGTGCTTTCGCTCAAGGCCGTTGCCGAGCGCCTCGCCGATACCATCCCCCAGCTGCAGCTCGAATACGAAGAGGTCGTCGACATCCTCGTGGAGAACGGCGCGCCGGCCAGTCAGGTAGCGGTTGCCCAGCGTCAGTCGCTGCTCGCCGAGCGTATCCTCGGCTCGGTAAACAGAGTGCTGCTCGGTGACGAAGACGCACTGCAGGCCGCCGACATGTTCGGTCGCGATGCCAGCCAGTTCGGTCGCGTTCTCGAGGCCATGCTGCAGGGCAGCCAGGCCATGGGTATCTCCCGCGTGACCAACGCCGAGGCGCAAAGCCGCCTGGGCGAGATTTCCCGTCTGTTCACCTCGGTGGCCGATACCGTGGACGAGGTACTGGGCACCTCGGCCGAGCTGCTGCGCGTTCGCGAGGCGGCACGTCAGGTGTTCAACGGCTCCAACGCCCTGCTCGACAGCACCTCGGCACTGACCAGCGGCTTGGAGTCGCGCGCCGATGGGCGTAGCGTCAATGTACTGCTGGGCTATGCGCTGGCGGCCATCGCGCTTGGCTCGATCCTGCTGATCGGTTTGGCCATGGTGCGCGAGGCGCGTGCTCGCCTGCAGGAAACCGCCGAGAAGAACGAGCGTAACCAGGCGGCGATTCTGCGACTGCTGGACGAAATCGCCGACCTGGCAGACGGTGACCTCACTGTGACCGCGACGGTTACCGAGGACTTCACCGGCGCCATCGCCGACTCGATCAACTACTCCATCGACCAGCTGCGTGGCCTGGTAGCGACGATTAACCAGACGGCGGTGCAGGTGGCAGCGGCCGCCCAGGAAACCCAGGCGACCGCCATGCACCTGGCCGAAGCATCGGAGCACCAGGCGCAGGAAATTGCCGGCGCCTCTGCGGCGATCAACGAAATGGCGGTGTCGATCGACCAGGTATCGGCCAACGCCCTGGAGTCGGCATCGGTAGCAGAACGCTCGGTAGGCATCGCCAACAAAGGTAACGAGATGGTGCACAACACCATCACCGGTATGGATAACATCCGTGAGCAGATTCAGGACACGTCCAAGCGAATCAAGCGACTGGGTGAATCGTCCCAGGAGATCGGTGACATCGTTAGCCTGATTAACGACATTGCCGATCAGACCAACATCCTTGCACTTAACGCGGCCATCCAGGCTTCCATGGCGGGCGATGCGGGCCGGGGCTTCGCGGTGGTAGCGGACGAAGTTCAGCGCCTCGCAGAACGTTCCTCGGCGGCAACCAAGCAGATCGAGGCCCTGGTAAAGGCGATTCAGAACGACACCAACGAAGCGGTCTTCTCCATGGAGCAGACGACCTCGGAAGTGGTTCGTGGTGCCCGTCTGGCGCAAGACGCCGGTGTGGCGCTCGAGGACATCGAAAAGGTATCCAAGACCCTCGCAGCCCTCATTCAGAACATCTCCAACGCAGCCCGTCAGCAGTCTTCGTCGGCCGGCCACATCTCCAACACCATGAACGTGATTCAGGAGATTACTTCGCAGACCTCGGCCGGTACCACCGCCACGGCGCGAAGCATCGGCAACTTGGCCAAGCTGGCCACCGACATGCGCCGATCGGTATCTGGCTTCGCGCTTCCTGAAAGCCAGGACCAGGCCTAAACCTCGAAGGGTGGCAGCCACGCTGCCACCGTTGACTCTTGCGTGAGGGGCTTGGCGTGCAAGCTAGCGATGCCTGGGCATTCAAACCCCTGGTGGATATGTCGCCAGCGGAGTTCAAGGATTGGCAGGTGCTTCTGGAAGAGCGCACCGGCATCGTCCTTTCCCCGCAACGGCGCAGTTTTCTCCTGACCCACCTGACCGCGCGTATGCGCGAGATCGGCGTGGAGGACTATGCCACCTACTACCGTCAGGTGACCGAAGGCCCGCGCGGCGCGGTCGAGTGGCTGAACCTGCTGGATCGGCTGACTGTGCAGGAGACCCGCTTCTTCCGCCACCCGCCTTCGTTCGCCCTGCTTGGACGTTACCTTCGCTGGCGTCTCGCGCAGGACGCAGGCGTGCCGCGGCCCTGGGCGTTCTGGAGCGTAGGTTGCGCCAGCGGTGAAGAGGCCTATTCACTGGCCATAGAGGCCGACGAGGCCTTGCGCGAGGCCGGTTTGGATGCCCCGTTTGGCGTAACGGCAACCGATATCAGCCTGAACGCACTCGCCAAGGGGCGCGAGGGCAACTACAGCCCGGCTCGGCTGAATCACGTCGAGCCCGAGGCCCTGCAAGCTTTTTTTCAGCCCCGAGCGGACGGGCGATTCCAGGTGATTGACCGGCTCGTCGACAAGGTCTGTTTCGCCAGGCTAAACGTGCTTGATCTGGCGAAAGCGCCAATGACGGGCATGGATGTCATTTTCTGCCAGAACCTCCTGATCTATTTCCATCGCTGGAGACGACACGAAATTCTCGACCACCTCGCCGAGCGGCTCGCCCCGGGTGGTCTATTGGTCATCGGTGTCGGTGAGGCGGTGGATTGGCAGCACGAAGCGATGCTTCCGGTTGCCGACGACCAGGTTCTGGCTTTCACGCGGAAAAAATAATGAGCAGAGTCGCTATGGGTGATCGGCATGATTATGTCGCCCTGGATTGGGTGAAAGGCGAAATTGCCGAGACACTGACGCAGGCGCGTCAGGCGCTGGAAGCCTACGTCGAGAACCCCCAGGACACCACGCGCCTGCGCTTCTGCCTCACCTACGCGCATCAGGTGCATGGCACCTTGCAGATGGTGGAATTCTACGGCGCGGCGCTGCTGGCCGAAGAGGTCGAGCAACTGGCGCGGGCGTTGCTCGAGGATCGGGTCGCGCAGCGTAACGAAGCGCTCGAAATTCTGATGCAGGGCGTACTGCAACTGCCGCTGTACCTGGACCAGATCCAGTCGGCCCGGCATGACCTGCCGATGTTGATCCTCCCGCTGCTCAACGAATTGCGCACGGCGCGCGGGGAGAACCTGCTGTCGGAAACCAGCCTGTTTGCCCCGGATCTGGGCGAGCCCACGCCGCCGCTCTCCGAGGCGACGCTTGCCCGCCTCGGCGCCGGCGAGCTGCCGGCGCTCCTGCGCAAGATGCGCCAGATGCTGCAGATGGCTCTGGTAGCAGTGATTCGAGGCCAGGACCTGCCGACCAATCTGGGCTACATGGCCAAGGTCTTCAACCGCCTGGAGAGCCTCTCCCGTGAGGCGCCGATCGGGCCAATCTGGCAGGTGTCCGCCGGGCTGGTCGAAGGCATGATCGACGGCTGTATTGCCAGTGGCAGTTCGGTACGCAATCTGCTGCGCGAGGTGGACAAAGAGCTCAAGCTGCTGGCTGAGCAGGGTGTCGCCGGGTTCAACCGCGAAGCCCCGGCCGACCTCTTGAAGAACCTTCTGTACTACATCGCCAAGGCGCCCGCCCGCACGCCTCGGCTGCAGGCACTGCACGAGCGCTACCGGCTGTACGACGCAATGCCCGGGGCCGACGGCGGCGCTACCGCGCACGTCGGTGGCCCCGACCGGGAAACCCTGCGCACCGTGGTGGCTGCGCTGTGCGAGGAACTGATCCGGGTCAAGGACACCCTTGACCTGTTCGTTCGGGGCGATCGTACCGCGGTCGGCGATCTTGCGAGCCTGCAGCCGCCGCTCAAGCAGATTGCCGACACCCTGGCCGTGCTTGGCTTCGGTCAGCCGCGCAAGGTTATCCTCGATCAGCTTTCGCAGGTCCAGGCGCTGGCCAAGAGCGAGCGTACGCCGGATGACGCCAAGCTGATGGACATCGCCGGCGCACTGCTCTACGTCGAAGCCACGCTGGCCGGTATGGTCGGCGGCCAGGGCGAAGCGGGACGCAGCGAGGAAGGCCGGCTGCCGACGACCGACGTCGGTCAGATCCATCAGCTGGTGGTGAAAGAGGCGCGTAATGCGCTGACCGAAGCCAAGGACGCGATCATCGAGTTCATCGCCTCGCAGTGGAACCATGTGCACCTGGACAAGGTGCCAGGCCTGCTGGTCCAGGCGCGCGGTGCGCTGGAAATGATCCCCCTGCCGCGCGTGGCGACCCTGCTTGACGCGTGCAACCGCTATATCCGCGAGCAGATCCTCGACAATCGCGCCGTACCGAGCTGGCAGAGCCTAGATACCCTCGCCGATGCCATCACCTCGGTGGAGTACTACCTGGAGCGTCTGGGCGAAGACAATGCCCACCAGGGCGACATGATCCTCGACGTGGCCGAGGAGAGTCTGCAGGCGCTTGGTTATAGCCCGCAGCCCAAGGTGCTCTTCGCGCCGGAGCCGGCATTCGACGAGGCGCCCGAGCCGATCGAGCCGGTGTCCGCCGCGCCGGCCGAGGCGGTTGCTGCGCCGGCCGTTGCATCGCCAGAGCCGGCCGAGCAGGCACCAGTCATGCCGATCGTCGGCGAAGAGGCGCCGAGCGAAGCGCAGGGCAGCGAGCCGCAGGAGCAGATCCCGGCGCCGTCACTGGCGGAGGTCATGGCCGCGCCGGTTCAGGCGATCAATCCGCCTGCCGCCGAGATGCCACCGAGCATTCTGCCGCCACCGGCCGATGAGGAGCGGGTCGACGACGAACTGCTGGAAGTCTTCATCGAAGAAGCCGGCGAAGTACTGGAAACGATCAACGAGTTCCTGCCGGCGTGGCGTGAGCGGGCGGATGATCATCAGGCGCTGACCGAAGTGCGGCGGGCCTTCCACACCCTCAAGGGTAGTGGCCGTATGGTTCGCGCGCTGATCATCGGTGAGCTGTCGTGGTCGGTGGAAAACCTGCTCAACCGCGTGCTGGATCGCAGCATCGTCGCCAATGACGACGTCTTCGACCTGGTACAGCGGGTGGTGTCTCTGCTGCCGGCGCTGGTGGACGAATTTGCTGCCGGTACCCAGCGCCAGCGCGATGATGTCGACCGCCTTGCCGCCGATGCCCATGCGCTGTCGAAAGGACAGCCGGTCATTCGGGCAAACGAGGACGACGTGCAGACCGCGCCGCTCAGCGCCGACGAGCCCTGCGAGGAGTGCGAGACCCTCGATCCGCAGTTGGTCGAGATCTTCCGTAACGAGGCCGAAGCCCATCTCGATGCGGTCGGTGACTTCCTCGCCCAGTGTGACCGCCATCTGCCGCAGCCGGTGACCGATGGCCTGCAGCGCGCGCTGCATACGCTCAAGGGCAGCGCGCACATGGCCGGCATCCTGCCGATCGCCGACATCGCCACGCCGCTGGAAAAGCTGGTCAAGGAATACAAGAACAATCTCGTCAACGTCGACCTGGCCGACGTGGAGCTGCTGCGTGATGCGCGCAGCATGCTGCGCGACCGGCTTGAGCATCTGAGCGCCCGGCCGCTTTCACCGATCGACGGTGCCGATGAGCTGAAAGCGCGCATCCAGGCCCTGCAGCTGGCGCGCCTTGCCGAAAGCAGTGCGCGCTCGGCGAGCGCTCGCGGCGACGAAAAAGATACCGGCCGCGTTTCGCAGTTCTTGATGGAGGCGATGAACCTGCTGCCGGCCAGCGAGGGGCTCGTGCAGCACTGGCACGCCGACCCGACCGCCACCCAGGTACTGACGCCGGCCCTCTCGGCGCTCGCGCGCCTGGCCGACGGCGCGACAGCCGCCGAACTGCCACAGATTGCCGCGGTGTGCGGCGCGCTCGCTGAGCTGTTCTCGCTGATCGATCAGGGCCTGGCGCAGCCGGATACCGACTTCCTGGCCCTGGCCGATCATGGCCATGAGGCGCTGGTGGGCATGCTCGACCAGGTGGCTGCCGGCCTTCAGGCCAGCCCGCAGCCTGAGTTGCTCGAGGATTTCCAGGCGTTCGCAACGGCTTGCCAGGCAGCGTCGGCGATGCCGGAGGAAAGCGTCGATCTGCTCGAGCTGCCGGTGCTTGAGTTGAGTGAAGAGCCGCTTTCAGACTATTTCGCCGAAGCCGAAGCCGAAGCCGAAGCCGAAGCCGAAGCCGAAGCCGAAGCCGAAGCCGAAGCCGAAGCCGAAGCCGAAGCCGAAGCCGAAGCCGAAGCCGAAGCCGAAGCCGAAGCCGAAGCC
>JAUVZY010000001.1 GCA_030602315.1 Pseudomonadaceae bacterium
CTGCGCCTGTGCCCCGATCTGTTGATCGTTCGGCCGCGGATGGACGCCTACCGCGAAGCCTCCCGCCAGATCCACGACATTTTCACCACCTACACCGAGCTCATCGAACCGCTGTCACTGGATGAGGCGTACCTCGATGTCAGCGCCTGCGAGCACTTCGCCGGCAGCGCCACCCGCATCGCCGAAGACATCCGCCGCCGGGTCTGGAAGCAGCTGGGCATAACCGTTTCGGCCGGTGTCGCGCCCAACAAGTTCCTCGCCAAGATCGCCAGCGAGTGGAACAAGCCCAACGGTCTGTACGTCATCCCCCCCGACCAGGTGCAGGACTTCGTCCGTCAGCTTCCGGTGCGGCGACTGCATGGCGTGGGCAAGGTCACCGCCGAGCGGCTCGAACGCCTGGGTGTACGCCTGTGCGCGGACCTGCTCCATTGGAGCCGGCCTGAGCTGACCCGTGAGTTCGGTGCCTTTGGCGAGCGGCTGTACAGCCTGGCGCGGGGCGTGGATGAGCGCGCGGTGCAGACCGAAAGCCGGCGGCAGTCGCTGAGTGTCGAGCACACCTTCGAGCGCGACCTGCCCAATCTTTCCAGCTGCCTGGATTATCTGCCGGCACTTCTGGGTGAGCTCAAGGCGCGTCTGCAACGCTTCGACGGGCGGTATCGGCCGCTCAAACCGTTCGTCAAGGTGAAGTTCCACGACTTCACCCAGACCACGCTGGAGCAGGCCGGGGCGGGGTTGGCGATGGACGATTACGCGGCGCTGTTGGGCAAGGCCTTCGCCCGCGGGGACAAGCCGGTGCGGCTGATCGGGGTCGGTGTGCGACTGACCGATCAGCCCGGCGATTTCGAACAGCTGCGGCTGTTCTGAGGCAATAAAAGGGGGAGCTCCCTGGCCTGCCTGTACCAGGGGTCCCGGAACTGGAGTTACCTGAGCTTTTGCATGGCGCGTGCCAGTTTGCCCTGGCAGGCGGCAGGTCGCGTGGCACAAGGCGCGCGGGCGCTTTGGCCGATCCTGGAAACGCAAACGGCACGCCTGGGCGTGCCGTTTTGGTGCGGGTTGCGCCGCTTTGAGGCGTGTCAGTCCAGGGCGGGCCAGAAGCGCAGCGGTTCGCCACGGGCGGGCCACAGCCGCAGCTGATCGATGTTCGACACATCCCAGCGCTGGACCTCGCCGAGCAGGGCGAGAAAGCGCCGCTCCTGCTCGGCGATGCCCTCGGGGCAGGGTCTGCTGGTGCTGCCGATCTCGGCGAAGCGGATCGACGGGCCGTTGAGCTGGTAGCTGGCGTACCAGTGGTTGCAGCCAGTGCTGCCATAGGCGCGGCCTTCGTTCAGCGTCAGCGAGACCTTGCGTCGGCCGATCACCGCGTCTGCGCCGATCCATTCGGCGATGTAGGTGGTGTCTTCCTGCAGGGCCAGCGGTTGCACCGCGCAGCCGCTCAAGCTCAACGCCAGCAGGGTAAGGGCGGCAGGCTTCATGGCTGGCTGCCCTGACAGGCCGGGCACAGGTGGCGGCCGTCCTGGCTACTCCAGCCCAGTTCGCTCAGCCGCGCCTCGGCGGCCGGTGCGCGGGCGGCTTCGCCCTTGGCCGCATCCACGGCGAATTCCAGATCGATGCGCTTGCCGCAGGCATCGCAATCGACCTGCCAGTTGAGGATCGCCAGCTCGCGGAAGGCCGGCCCGCTGGCCACGGCGGTCCACTGTCCGGGCGGGTTGATCAGGTAGCGGATCTTCTCCACCTGCAGGCGCTGGGTCAGGCTGCGGCTGCCCTTGAGGGTGACCAGCAGGGTATCGCCGACGCGTACCGAGCCACCGGTGCCGGTGACCTGATAGCGGCCCGGCACCAGGGCACGGCATTCGGTGAGGGTATGGGTGGGTTCAAGCAGGGCGTAGCGGAAATCGTGTTCGGGCATGACGGCAGGGCAGGGCGGCGGGAAAGCGCAATGCTAGCACGCCGCATTCGCCGGCGCGTGGGCCGGCGAGGGTCGCTTGGCGGCTTAGCGCGGGGTGAAGGTTTCGCCGAGAAAGCGCTTCATGTTTTCCCAGGAGCGCCGGTCCGCCTCTTTCTGATAACCGACGTCCAGGCCCTGCTTGGCGAACTCGTCGGCGCCGGGGTTAGTGAAGCCGTGCTTGGCGCCGGGGTGGCTGACGAACTGGAAGTCGACCCCGGCGGCGACCATCTCCTGGGTCAGCGCGGCCGCCTGTTCGGCGCTGACCATGCTGTCGGCCGCGCCGTGCTCGACCAGCACGCGCGCCTTGACCACGCCCGGCTGTGCCGGGTTCTGCGTGCCCAGCGCGCCGTGGAAGCTTACCACCCCATCGAGCGGGACGCCCTGGCGGGCCATTTCCAGGACGACGCGGCCGCCGAAGCAGTAGCCCACGGCGGCCAGCCGTTCGCTGTCGGTCTGTGGCTGGGCCTTGAGCAGCTCGACCCCGGCGAGAAAGCGCGCCCTGGCCGCGTCGGCGCTGGCCGTCGCTTCCTGCATGAAGCCCATGGCGTCCTTGGGATGGGCGGTGTGCTTGCCCTCGCCATACATGTCGATGGCCAGCGCACTGTAGCCGAGCTCGGCCAGGTCGCGGGCACGGCGCTTGGCGTAATCGTTCAGGCCCCACCATTCATGCACCACCACCACGCCAGGGCGTGGCTGGGCGATGGCGTCGTCGTAGGCGAAATAACCCACCAGACGGGTGCCGTCCGGCGCCTGATAGGACAGCTCACGGGTCTGGACCTCGGCATGGGCCAGGGCGCTGCAGGTCAGCAGCAGGCCGAGCAGGGGATAGCGCATCACATCACTCCTTTTCCGAAATGCGGGGGGAACGCCAACAGTAGAAGCTTGAACTTCATCTGACGAGCCCGGCCGAGGCTTCGTTCAGCGCCGGCGGTGCGGTGGCGGGATAGGTGACTTTCCCGGTCGGGATTGCCCTGGGCGGCTGTGCTAGGCTGCCGCCTGCCCAAGATCGGCCTTTTCGAGGCGTGCGGATGCACACTGACACCCTGACCCACCTCACCCGGGGCAGCGCCGGCTATCGGCGGGCGACGCTGGCGCTGTTCTGCGCCGGATTCGCCACCTTCGCCCTGCTCTATTGCGTGCAGCCCTTGCTGCCGCTGCTGGCCAAGACCTTCGCCGTGTCGGCGGCGACCAGCGCGCTGGCGCTGTCGCTGACCACGCTGAGTCTGGCGGTCTGTCTGCTGGTGTCCGGGGCGCTGGCGGAAAGCTGGGGGCGCAAGGCGGTGATGGCAATCGCCCTGGCGCTGGCCAGTGCGCTGGGCATCGCCTGTGCGCTGGTGACTTCCTGGGAGTGGCTGCTGGTGCTGCGCAGCTTGCTGGGCCTGGCCCTGAGCGGGCTGCCGGCATTGGCGATGGCCTATGTCGGCGAGGAGTTCGACCCCGGTTCGCTGCCGGCGGCCATGGGCCTGTACATTGGCGGCACGGCACTGGGCGGTCTGCTCGGCCGGCTCTTGGCCGGCGCGCTCAGCGACCTGGGTGGCTGGCCGCTGGCGCTGGCCGGAATCGGCGCGCTGGGCCTGCTCGGGCTGGCGCTGTTTCTCTGGCTGCTGCCGCCGTCCCGGCATTTCCGCGCGCAGCCGCTGTCGCTGGGCAATCTGCTGGGCAACTTCGCCGCCCATCTGCGCAACCCGGTGCTGCGCGGGCTGTTCTTGCAGGGCTTCCTGCTGATGGGCGGCTTCGTCGCGTTGTTCAACTATGTCGGTTTCCGCCTGGCCGGCGCGCCGTTTCATCTGTCGGCGACGGTGATCGGTCTGTTGTTTCTGGTCTATCTGGGCGGCATTGTCAGCGCCGGCTGGGCTGGCCGGCTGGTGCCGCGCTTTGGCGCCCGTCGGGTGCTCCTGGGTAGCCTGGGGCTGATGCTGGTGGGGGTGGGGTTGTGCGCCACGCCCTGGCTGAGTCTGACGGTGCTGGGCCTGGGGCTGTTCGCCCTGGGCTTTTTCGCCGCTCACGCGGTGGCCAGCGGGCAGGTCGGTGTGCATGCCCAGGGCGCCAAGGCACAGGCGTCGGCGCTGTACCTGTGCGCCTATTACCTGGGCTCGAGCGTGGTCGGCTACGGTTCCGGCTGGGTCTGGGAGCACCTGGGCTGGCTGGCGCTGTTGACGGTGCTGGCCGTGCTGTTTGCTGTGGCGGGCTGGCGCGCCCTTCGCCTGTAGCTCACTCGAAGCGCTGCTGGCCGTCGTGGGTCAGGGTGGCGCGGCAGCATCGGCACAGGTAGCGCCGCCCTTTCAACACCAGCGCGTGACGCTGGGCGCTGAAGGGAAATTCCTGTCCCGGGCACTGGCAGCGGTAGATGTAATGACGGCGTTGGCGGCGGCTGATCGCGTAGTGATGGCAGCGCTCGGGCGGCAGCGCGTAGACCCCGCGCATGATCAGCTGCCATTCCTCGCCGTGCGGGCGGATGCGCGGGCCGAACACCTGGTGCGCGATCAGGTGGGCCACCTCGTGAGCGACGGTCTGGGTGAGAAAGTGCTCGGTATTCTCGCGGTACAGCTGCAGGTTGAAGCGCAGCAGGTTCTGCTCCAGGTGGGCCACGCCGGCCTTGCTCCCACGCAGCTTGAAGCTCACCTCCGGACGCGGAAAGCGGCGGCCGAAGAAGGTCTCGGCCTGCAGGTAGCAGGCCTCGACGCGGGCGATCAGTCTCTCGGGCATCGGGGG
The DNA here is from genome assembly GCA_030602315.1 of Pseudomonadaceae bacterium. Lineage (GTDB taxonomy): Bacteria > Pseudomonadota > Gammaproteobacteria > Pseudomonadales > Pseudomonadaceae > Azomonas. The sequence continues at coordinate 4,658 of JAUVZY010000001.1, forward strand.
TCTCCAGTGACCACCGAATTATGCCACGCGCGTCAGCGCCCTCCGGGGCTCTCCTGCGGCCGCTCGTCCGCGGTGGGGTAAGTCTGGTCCTGCAGGGTTTCGCGTTGGTAATGCGGCTGCAGGGTCAGGTTCCAGAACAGGATCATGCCCACCAGTGCGGTCACGATCACCAGCAGGCCGACCGCCCAGGTGGAGATGGCGTAGAGCATGCTCTGCGAGTTGCGCTCGCGCATGAAGGTCGGCAGGCCGACGAACAGCAGGTAGGTCGAGTAGACGCTCGCCAGCAGGATCACGATGGCGGCGAACCAGCGATTGGGATACAGCCCGCTGATGCCGGCGAGCAGGAATGGCGTGATGGTGTAGGAAATGAAGCCGATGCATTGGTTGAGCGTTGGCTTCGCCTCGAAGGTGCGCGCCATCCACTTGACGAAGGCGCCCATGACCACGGTGCCGGCGAGGATCGTCAGGTACAGCAGCAGGCACAGCTGGAAGGCGCTGCCGGCGGTCAGGCGCACGCGCTCGCCGACCAGGCTCCAGCCCACCAGGGTGGTACCGATGAACAGGCTGACGCAGGGAATCAGCGCGAGCAGCAGCAGGTGCTTGATGTAGTGGCGATCGTCGGCTTCCTCTTCGCGGCGAATGCCTTCCCAGGCTCGGTCCGGTCGGGTGAAAAGGGTCAGGAAGTGGGGGGTCATGACAGCCTCCTCGGGTAGTGGGCGTGTCCACGCATCGCTTGAATTGTGACGCCGCCAGGCAGCGCTGAATTCCCTCGGACGGACCGGAGGCGTGCCGGGCAGGGCGCGTTGGCCGCCGTGCGCCGTGCTCAGGCGAAGTGGCGCAGCAGCACCTTCAGTGCCGCGTTGATCGCCTGCATCTGTGCGGTGCTGCCGCCGCGGTCGGGGTGATGTCGGCTGGCCAGTTGCCGGTAGCGGTGACGGATCGTGCGCTCGTCCAGCGCGGGGTCGTCGGGCAGGGCGAACAGCCGCAGGGCATCGCGCTTCTCGCTGCTGTTGAGGCCGTCCCAGAAGTTCTGCAACAGCTGGCGGACCTCGTCCTCGCCGGTCTGGAACAGGTGGCGCAGGTCGAGGTAGTAGTCACGCAGCGGATCGAACACCAGGCCGTCGCTGCCGGCGCGATAGGGCAACAGGCCGATGTGCAGCGGGCCGATGGCCAGGTAGGCGCGCTGCTCGCCGTGCAGGCGGTCGCGCAGGCGGTAGAGGCTGTGAAACAGCAGAAAGTGGGTGCGAAACAGCGACAACGGATTGCCGAACGCCGACTCCGGCAGCCACGGACAACCCTCGGCGCGCAGGCGCTGGATCAGCTGGTATTCGCCAAACCCCGGCGGGTGCTCGTTAAGCAGTTCGAGCACCCGTTGCATCAGGCTGGCGATGGCGCGTTCGGAATCGATCATCGTCAGCAGCCTGTCACAGGCTCGCCGTGCGTGCCAGCGATGCGGCGCACGCCTGCTGATCGGCGGATTGGGGGCCGGCTGAGTTTGCGCGTAAAATGCGCGCCTTTCGTTATCCGGACGCATCGCACCATGGGCACCCTGTCGGTCAACCAGAACAAACTGCAGAAACGCATTCGCCGTCTGGCCGGGGAGGCCATCACCGACTTCAACATGATCGAGGACGGCGACAAGGTGATGGTCTGCCTGTCCGGTGGTAAGGACAGCTACACCATGCTCGACGTTCTGCTGTACCTGCAGAAGGTCGCGCCGATCAAGTTCGACGTGGTGGCGGTGAACATGGACCAGAAGCAGCCGGGCTTTCCCGAGCACGTGCTGCCCGAGTACCTCAAATCCATCGGGGTCGAGTACCACATCATCGAGAAGGACACCTACTCGGTGGTGAAGGAGAAGGTGCCCGAAGGCAAGACCACCTGCTCGCTGTGCTCGCGCCTGCGCCGCGGCACCCTGTACACCTTCGCCGACGAGATCGGCGCGACCAAGATGGCGCTGGGGCACCACCGCGACGACATCCTGGAAACCTTCTTTCTCAACATGTTCTACGGCGGCACGCTCAAGGCCATGCCGCCCAAGCTGCTCTCCGACGACGGGCGCAATGTGGTGATCCGCCCGCTGGCCTATTGCAGCGAGGTGGACATCGAGGCCTACGCGAAGATCAAGGAATTCCCGATCATCCCGTGCAACCTCTGCGGCTCGCAGGAGAACCTGCAGCGCCAGGCGATGAAGGACATGCTGCGCGAATGGGAGCGCCAGTCACCCGGCCGCACCGAAATCATGTTCCGCGCCCTGCAGAACGTGCACCCCTCGCAGCTGGCCGACCGCAACCTGTTCGACTTCAAGAGCCTGCGCATCGACGACAACGCCACGCCGCGCTTCGTCGATGTGATGAACCTGTAAGGCCCTGGCAGAAGCGCTGGCCGATGCTTCGCGGCCGGCGTGTCGGTGGACCAGGCTGCGCCGTTGTCCACCCTACGTTTGCCAGCTCGCGGACCGGCGGTCGCATCCACCCCTTGCCAGCGCGCCCGGCGCTGGCCTAAGGTTGGGCCATTGCTTGGAGAACCACATGCCCCTGACCACTTCCCACGTTTCGCTGACCGACCGCCTCGCTGCGGCGCTGCGGCGTGCGTGCCCGGTCGTGGCTGGCGTCTCCTATTTCTACGGGTATTGGTTTAGCCAGCATAGGCGCGCCTGATGCCCGCAGGCGGCCTTGTAGACAGGGTCGCCGCCAGAGAGTCATCAAACCCCCGGTCGGCCACCCGACCGGGGGTTTTGTTTTTTCGGCCCGAAAAGGGCGTTCACACCGAGGAAATGCACATGTACGACTACCGCCGCTACCGCGACACCTGGCGATTTACCGGCCGCATCCGCGCCTCGACAACCCGACACCGAACACAAGACTGATGCTGCGCGGCGCTGCCGCCGGCCAAGGAACGCCACGATGACCACCGTATCTGCTTGTCCCCAATCCGTTTCGCGCCCTGTGCCGGCCCGGCGCAGTGCCGAGCCGTTGCCCAGCCCGGCCGTGCTGCGCCAGCGGCTGCCGCTTGACGAGTCGCTTTCGGAAAAAGTCCACGCGGACCGCGCGGCGATCCGCGCCGTGCTCGATGGGCAGGACGACCGCCTCTTGGTGGTGGTCGGGCCCTGCTCGCTGCACGAGGCCGACTCCGCCCTCGAATATGCCGCGCGATTGGCCGAGCTGGCGCCACAGGTGGACGACCAGCTGCTGCTGGTGATGCGCGCCTACGTGGAAAAGCCGCGCACCACCGTCGGCTGGAAGGGGCTGGTCTACGATCCGCACCTGGACGGCTCGGGCGACATGGCCGAGGGCCTGCGCGTTTCGCGGCGGCTGATGCTGCAGATGCTCGAGCTGGGGCTGCCACTGGCCACGGAGCTCCTGCAGCCGATGGCCGCCGGTTACTTCGACGACCTGCTCGGCTGGGCGGCGATCGGCGCGCGTACCAGCGAATCGCAGATTCACCGCGAACTGGTCAGCGGCCTCGGCTTGCCGGTGGGCTTCAAGAACGGCACCGATGGCAGCTTCGGTATCGCCTGCGACGCGATGCGCTCGGCGGCCCATGGGCACCGGCATTTCGGCATGGACGAACTGGGCCACCCGGCGCTGGTGGAAACCCGCGGCAACGCCGACACGCATCTGGTGCTGCGCGGTGGCCACGCTGGGCCGAACCATGACCCGGCCAGCGTCGCCGCCGCGCGTGCCGCGCTGCACAAGCAGGGCCTCGCCGCGCGGATCATGGTCGACTGCAGCCACGCCAACAGCGGCAAGGACCCGCATCGTCAGCCCGAGGTGCTCGCCAGCGTGCTCGATCAGCGCCTGGCCGGCGAGGCCAGCCTGCGTGGCGTGATGCTCGAAAGCTACCTGTTCGATGGCAGTCAGCCGCTGTCGGGCAAGCTGCAATACGGCGTGTCGATCACCGACGGCTGCCTGGGCTGGGCTTCTACCGAGCGTCTGCTGCGCGAGGCCGCCGACCGCCTGCGCGGGTAAGGCGTGGGTTGCCGGGACCAGGCGGACCCGGCAACCTTGCCCGATCTGCGCGCGGAGACTCCCATGCACGACTACGCCTGGCTCTACCAACATTGCCTGAACCGCTTCGGCTCGGCCGAGGCGCTGGAGGGGCGCCTGCCGGTGCCGCGCTCGCCCGAGGAGCTGCTGGCCACGCCGGATGACCGCTATCTGTCGTGGATGAGCCTGCGCATCTTCCGCGCCGGCATGACCCACGCGGTGGTGGATGCCCGCTGGCCGGCGTTCGAGGAGGTGTTCTTCGGCTTCGATCCGCAGAAGCTGGTGCTCATCGGCGGCGAGCACCTGGAGCGGCTGATGCAGGACGAGCGCCTGATCCGCCATCTGGGCAAGCTGAAAAGCGTGCCGCAGAACGCCCAGTTCATCCTCGATGTGGCCCGTGAGCATGGCAGATTCGCCGCGCTGATCAGCCAGTGGCCGGTGGAGGACATCGTCGGCCTGTGGCGCCTGCTGGCCAAGCGTGCCACCCAGCTCGGCGGGCTCTCGGCGCCGCGCTTTCTGCGCATGGTGGGCAAGGACACCTTCATTCCCACCGAGGATGTGGTGGCCGCGCTCAAGGCCCAAGGGGTGATCGACAAGGCGCCGACCAGCCAGCGCGAGCAGGCAGCGATGCAGGCGGCGTTCAATCAATGGCGGGCCGAAAGCGGGCGGCCGCTGTGCCAGCTGTCGGTGATGCTGGCGCATACCGTGAACCACTGAGCGTAACGCGGACCTGGATGCTGGCCAGGGGCTTGCAGGGCTTCAAGCGTGGCGGCAGAGTAGGCGGTCAAACGCTCTGGAATCGCCCGCATGCTCGCCAAGGCCCGCCTTCTGCTGCTTCTGACCGTCGCCTCGCTGCTGGGCGCTTGCGCCAGCCACACGCCACCGCCGCCGCCCGAGCCGGTGCCCGAGGTGCAGCAGGTGCAGCCGCGGGTCAGCCATGACGTGTTGTTTCGCGCTCTCGGCCTGGTTGGCACGCCCTATCGCTACGGCGGCAACACCCCTGACAGCGGTTTCGACTGCAGTGGCCTGATCGGTTACGTCTACCGCGACGTGGCGGGCATCAGCCTGCCGCGCACCACGCTGGAAATGAAAAGCTCGGTGGGGCGCTCGGTTGCCCGCCAGTCGCTCAAGGCCGGCGATCTGGTGTTCTTCGCCACCAACGGTCGCGGTCGGGTGAGCCACGCCGGCATTTATGTCGGCGAGGGGCGCTTCGTCCATGCGCCGTCTACTGGTGGCACCGTGCGCCTGGACGACCTGGCCGACGGCTACTGGCAGAAGACCTACCTCGGCGCCCGCCGTGTGCTGGAAAGCGACACCCTGGCGCGCCATCCCTGACTCAGCCTTTCCGATGCAGCTTGCCGGCGCTCGGCCAGTCGAGCTGAAAGCGCGCGCCAAGCAGGAAGGCATCGCCCTGGAAATCCCAGCGCTCTACCGCCACATGCTTGTGACCGGTCAGGTTCACTTTCAGCCGGTTGAACGAGTTCGGCGACGTGCCACGCACCCGCGAGGACAGCGCTGTTCCTGATTGCACCATCCAGATCTCCCGGGCCAGGGTCGGGTATTGCCGCGACAGCGGCAGCACGTAGGGCAGGTGGATGTGCCCGCCCATGACCATGTCCAGCCCGGCCTCGGCCCAGGCGCCGAGCGCCGCCTCCGCACCGTGCTGCAGGTTGCGCAAGTCGCACATCACCATCGCGCCGAAGGGCTGGTGCGCCACCACGATGCTGAGCTTGGCCGGGTCGCTGGCGCGCAGGCGCTCCACCACCCGCGCGATCTGCTGCGAGCTGACCTTGCCGTCCTTGTGGCGCCGCGGATGGGTGGTGTTGAGGCCGATCACCAGCAGCTCGTCGCTCTCGAAACAGGGCTCGAGTTCCTCGCCAAAATGCCGGCGGTAATTGCGGTAGGGCGTCAGAAAGCGCGCGAAGAGGTTGTACAGCGGGATGTCGTGATTGCCGGGGATCACCAGCGAGGCGCAGCCGGTGTGACGTTTGAGGGCGTCGACGAAGCGCTGGGCGGCATCGAACTGTCCGCGTCGGGCACGCTGGGTGATGTCGCCGGAGAGCACCAGAAGGTCGGCGCCGTACTCGGCCACGTGCGCCTCCAGCGCCCTGACCACGGCCGGGACTTCGGTGCCGAAGTGGGTGTCGGAAATCTGCAGGATGCTGGTCATGCCGAAAGTATAGGCGGGCGTCGCTGTGGGCTTACTGCTTCTGGCAGCGACGCCCGCCCATGGTTCGGGCCTCAGAAGCGCCAGGTGAGCTGGGTCGCTACCACGTGGAACCGGTTGCGGTAGTCGGCGTAGAAGCCCGGCTGGATCGGCAGGGGGCCGTCTGGCGTGGGAATCACCTGGGCGATCTGGTTCACCTCGGCCTTTTTTTCGTGGGCGTAGAGGTAGGCCAGATCCAGTGTCATCGCCGGATGCGGCGAGTAGGCGGCGCCCAGGCCGAGCAGGTAGCGATCGCCCACCGGGATGCGGCTGGTGCGCACGCGGTCGCTGGCCGGCGAGGCATCGATGCCCACGCCGCTGCGCAGCAGCCAGTGCCGATCGAGCTGGTAGGACGCGCCAACCGAAAAGGCCCAGGTGTTGTGCCAGTCGGCGGACTCCTCGACGGTGGAGAAGCTCGCCAGCGGCACGTTGCGGTTTTCCACCACCAGCTTCTCGAGGCGACTCCAGCGCGTCCAGGTGGCACTGGCGTGCAGCGTCCAGCGCTCGTCGGCACGCCAGCTGGTAGCCAGCTCCGCCGATTCGGGCGTGGTGAAGTCCATGCCGGTGGGATAACGCCCGTTCAGGGCGTCGAGGCCGGGCAGCAGGGCGGGTACGTTGCTCAGTCGCGCCTGGCCTTCGAGGCGGTAGTCCACCCGCGAGCGGTAGGTCAGCCCGCCGCTGAGCGAAGGGCTGAGCTGGGCCAGCAGGCCGACGACATAGCCGTAGCCGACGTCGTCCCCCTCGACCTGGAACAGGGCATCCTGGCCGAAATAGAGGTTGTTGCTCAGCTCGCCCTCGATGCGGTTGAGCGTCGGGCCGAAGCCGATGGCCAGTCGCTCGTTCAGCCGGTAGCTCAGGGTCGGCTGCAGGGTGAGCACGCTCAGCGAGCTGCGTTGCGCCCAGTAGCGGCCGAGAAACCGGCTCTCATAGTCGTCGAGCAGGGCGAACGGCACGTACAGGCCGAGGCCCGCGTGCCAGTGTTCGTTCAGCGGCGTGGTCGTGAACAGGAAGGGCACCACCGAATCCGGCACCATGTCGCCGCGGCTGCTGCCGCTGATGCCGGGCGTGTCCGTGCGGGCATGCTCGATCTCGTTGCGCACGGTGATCCACGCCACGCCACCGCTGATTTCCGGCCGTGCCAGCCGGCTCATGCCGGCGGGATTGCCGAGAACCGTGGTGGCGTCCTGCGCCGCCGAGGCGCGGCCGGCGAAGGCCATGGCCATCGAGCTTGCGCTTTGTTCGTTGAGTGCCAGTCCATTGGCGAGCGCCTGACCCGTGAGGCCGGTGGCCAGGGTCAGAGCCAGGGGTTGCCAGATCCGCTCGCGCATCGTTTGTTGTTCTCGTTGTTGTGGTTGTTGCAGGCGAGCGCCTGTCCTGCGCCCGCCGATGAATCAGTCGCGCGCCAGCGGACGCGCCGGTTGGGTGATCCATTCGCTCCACGACCCCGGGTACAGGCGGGCCAGCGGGTAGCCGGCCAGGCACAGGGCGAACAGGTTGTGGCAGGCGGTGACGCCGGAGCCGCAGTAGGCCACCAGTGCCTCGACCGGGCGCCCGGCGAGCAGGGTGGCGAAGCGCTGACGCAGCTGCTCGGGCGGCAGGAAGCGTCCGTCCGCGCCCAGGTTGTCGGTAAAGGCGGCGCACTGCGCGCCGGGGATATGCCCGGCCACCGGATCGATCGGCTCGACTTCGCCGCGAAAGCGCGGCAAGGCGCGGGCGTCGATCAGGGTCAGCTCGGCGGCGTGCAGGCGGGCGGCGAGGGCGTCGGCGTCGATGGTCAGCGTCGGGTCGATCTGGCCCTGGAATTGGCCGGCGCAGCTGCCCGGCAGCGCCTGGGTCAGTGGCAGGCCGGCCTCGCGCCAGGCTTTCAGTCCGCCGTCGAGCAGGTACACGCCATCGCGCTTGCCGAGCCACATCAGCAGCCACCAGGCGCGCGCGGCGAAGGCGCCGGGGCCGTCGTCGTACAGCACCACCTCACGCTCGGCATCAAGCCCCCAGCTGCGCAGGCGCGCCTGCAGTTCGGCAGGGTCCGGCAGCGGGTGGCGGCCGGTGACGCCCTTTTGCACCGGGCCGGAGAGATCCTGCTCGAGGTCGGCATAGTGGGCGCCGTCGATATGGCCCTCGCGGTAGCTGCGCTGTCCGTAGGTCGGATCTTCCAGGGCGAAACGGCAGTCGAGCAGCAGCGGCGGATTGTGCTGTTGCAGGCGGGCATGCAGTTGTTCGGCAGTGAGCAGACGAGCGAGCGACATGGGCGGGCTCCGTGCGGGGAAAAAGCTGGCACATTAGCACGCCATGTTCCGGGCGTTGAGGCACGGCAACCGGATATACTCGCGCTCCACGCCCGGCACCAAGCCGCCCGCGCTCCAAGCAAAGCTGAAGGATTTCTGGCTCGTGAGCATCGACATCCACTGGGTCCGTGAGGACTCGCAACTGGCTGCCCTCTGTGCCGAATGGAGTCGGCTGCCATTTATTGCCCTCGACACCGAGTTCATGCGGGTCGACACCTTCTACCCGATCGCCGGGCTGGTTCAGGTGAGCGACGGGCACGGCGCCTGGCTGATCGATCCCCTGACCATCGGCAACTGGCAGCCGTTTGCCGCGCTGCTCGCCGCGCCCGCGGTGATGAAGGTGCTGCACTCGTGCTCCGAGGACCTGGAAGTGCTGCAGCGGCTGACCGGCAGTGTGCCGCAGCCGCTGTTCGATACCCAGCTGGCGGCGGCCTACCTCAACCTCGGTTTTTCCATGGGCTATTCGCGGCTGGTGGAGCAGGTGCTGGGCGTCGAGCTGCCCAAGGGTGAGACGCGCTCCGACTGGCTGCAGCGCCCCTTGAGCGAGATGCAGGTACGCTACGCTGCCGAAGACGTGCAGCACCTGGCGGAGTTGTACCTGGCGCTCGAGCCGAAACTGTCGGCCGACAAGCGCGCCTGGTTGCTCGAAGACACCGCCGAGCTGGTCAACAACCTGTGCCGGGCGATCGATCCGGACGAGCTCTACCGCGAAGCCAAGCTTGCCTGGAAGCTCAATCGCCAGCAGCTTGGCGTGCTGCGCGTGATCACCGCCTGGCGCGAGCGCGAGGCGCGTCGGCGCAATGTGCCGCGCAACCGCATCCTGCGGGAAAACACCCTGTGGCCGATTGCGCGCTTTCAGCCCAAGGATCTGGTGGCGCTGGCACGCATCGAAGACATGCACCCACGCACCGTACGCCAGGACGGCGAGACGCTTTTGGCGATGATTCGCCAGGCGGCCGAGGCACCGGTCGAAAGCTGGCCGGAGTCCGTGCCGGCGCCACTGCCGCTGGAGGCCGGAACACTGTTGAAGAAGCTGCGCGCAGTCGGCCAGCGCGAGGCCGAGCGCCTTGAGCTCGCGCCCGAACTGCTCCTGCGCCGCAAGACGCTCGAAGGCCTGGTGAAGACCGGCTTTCCCCAAGGCCCCTACCATCTGCCGGAGTCGCTACGCGGCTGGCGGCGGGAGCAACTGGGCCAGGCATTGCTAGACGTTCTGGAGTCTGCCGAATGAAACGTATCTGCTCGATCTACAAGAGTCCGCGCAAGCGGGAAATGTACCTGTACGTGGACAAGCGCGAGGCCCTGTCGCGCGTTCCCGAGGCGCTGCTCGCGGCTTTCGGCCCGCCGCAGCACGCCTTCGATCTGCTGCTCACCCCCGAGCGCAAGCTGGCCCGCGAAGACATCGACAAGGTGCTGGCGAACATCGAGCAGCAGGGCTTCCACTTGCAGATGCCGCCGGCCGAAGAGGAATACATCGAGCATCTGCCCGAAGAGCTGTTGCGGATGAACGATCCGCTCTGATCCGGACGGCGCGTTCCGCCGATCGGCCACCGGCGGGCGTGCTTGGCCGGTGTCGCCGCGCCGGCTAGACTGCGCGCATTTTTTGACCAGGCGGGCCGTTCATGGCAGCGAAAGTGCAACCCTTCTGGCAGCGCAAGACGCTGGCCGAACTCGACGCCCAGGAATGGGAGTCGCTCTGCGACGGCTGCGGGCTGTGCTGTCTGCAGAAGCTCGAGGACGAGGAAGACGGGGCGGTGTACTACACCCGGATCGCCTGCAAGTTGCTGGACCTCGATACCTGCCGCTGTACCGATTACGCCAACCGCCGTGCCAGCGTGCCCGACTGCATCCAGCTCACCGCCGATGCCGCCGCCCAGTTCGCCTGGCTGCCGCCCACCTGCGCCTACCGACTGGTGTCCGAGGGCAAGGATCTGCCGCTCTGGCACCACCTGGTCTGTGGCGATCCGCAGCAGGTGCACAAGCAGCGCATTTCGCAGGCGGGCCGTATGCTTTCAGAGAGCGCCGTGGCTGATGAGGACTGGGAAGCGCACCTGATCTTTCGCGCCGGCTAAGCTCTCGTCATCACCCTTTGTCTCGATCCGGAGTTGCCATGGCTGCCCGAATGCTTGCTGTGCTCGCTGTTGTGCTGATGTCTGGTGTCGGTGCCGCTCAGGCGGCCAAGCGCATCGACCTCGATTACCGCGTTCAGCTGGTGCCGGAGCTGGATCAGGCCAGGGTCGAGATGGTGCTGGAGAAGGGCGAGGCGGTGCGCGGCATCGTCGTTCTGCATGACGATCCGCGCTACACCGATTTCGAGGCGGACGGCGAGTGGGTCCCTGAAGAGGGGCGCAGCATCTGGCGGCCCTCACCGGGCAAGGCGCGCCTGCGCTGGAACGTGCAGGTCACCGAGGCGCGCGCCAACGGCGCGCTCGAAGCGCGCATGACCGAGGACTGGGCGCTGTTTCGTGGCGAGGATCTGCTGCCGACCATGGAGCTGACCCAGGCCGAGGGCGTCGAGCTGGTCACCCGTCTGCAATTTGCGCTACCCAAGGGCTGGCGTGGTGTCGAGACCGGCTGGCCGCGCATCGGCGAAAACCGTTTCCGCATCGACGATCCGTCACGCCTGTTCGATCGGCCGTCGGGCTGGATGCTGGCCGGGCGCATCGGCAGTCGGCGGGCCAAGCTTGGCGAGACCAACGTCACGGTTGCCGCACCGATCGGCGAGAAGGTCCGGCGCATGGATATCCTCACCTTGCTCACGTTCGTCTGGCCGGAGGCGCAAAATGCCTTTCACCGTTCGCCGAAGAAGCTGTTGATCGTCGGTGCCGGCGACCCCATGTGGCGCGGCGGGCTGTCCGGTCCCAACTCGCTGTACATGCATGCCGAGCGGCCGCTGGTCAGCGAAAATGGCACCAGCTCGCTCGTCCACGAACTGGTGCACGTGTTTACCCGCATCCGCGATACCGATCAGAGCGACTGGATCACCGAGGGGCTGGCCGAGTACTACGCCATCGAGCTGTTGCGTCGTGCCGGCGGCATGACCGAGGAGCGCTACCAGCAGGTGCGTAAGCATCTGATCGGCTGGAGCCGCGACGTGAAAAGCCTGCGCACGGACAATGCGACCGGCCCGATCACCGCGCGCGCGGTGCTCTATCTGCAGGATCTTGACCGGGAAATCCGCCAGGCCAGCAAGAACCGCCATTCGCTGGACGACCTGACTCGCGCGCTGATGCGTCTGGACCGAGTCACCACCGATGACTTCATCGCCCTGAGCGAGGCGCTGCTTGGTGGTCCGGCGCCGATTCTCAAAAGCCGCCTGTTGCGTTAGCAGGCGGTCAAGGCCCTGGCACAGCGCTGCACCAGGGCCTTGCCGGCTCTGCTGTGCGGCTCTCGAAGCCCGGTTATTTCGATTACATTTATCGCCTGCAGACGGCGCATATCGCCGATATAATGCGGCCCTTTGCCGGCAACCCGTGGCCACGGCCCAGCGGCTGAAACCGTCTCGCCGCGCGGACTGGCAGTCGCCCAGCCGTACGTCCTGGAAGAACTATGAAAAGCGCAGAAATCCGTGAAGCCTTCCTTCGCTTCTTCGAAGAGAAGGGCCATACCCGTGTAGCCTCCAGTTCGCTGATTCCGGCGAACGACCCGACCCTGCTGTTCACCAATGCCGGGATGAACCAGTTCAAGGACTGCTTCCTGGGCCTGGAAAAGCGCGCTTACACCCGCGCTACCACCAGCCAGAAGTGCGTGCGTGCCGGTGGCAAGCACAACGACCTGGAAAACGTCGGCTACACCGCGCGCCACCACACCTTCTTCGAGATGCTGGGCAACTTCAGCTTCGGCGACTATTTCAAGCGTGATGCCATCTGCTACGCCTGGGAGTTTCTCACCAGCGACAAATGGCTGAACCTGCCCAAGGAAAAGCTCTGGGTCACCGTCTACGCCAGTGACGACGAAGCCTATGACATCTGGACCAAGGAGGTCGGCATCCCGGCCGAGCGCATGGTCCGCATCGGCGACAACAAGGGCGCGCCGTATGCCTCGGACAATTTCTGGGCGATGGGTGACACCGGTCCGTGCGGGCCGTGCACCGAGATCTTCTACGATCATGGCGAAGGCATCTGGGGCGGTCCGCCCGGCTCGCCGGAAGAAGACGGCGACCGCTACATCGAGATCTGGAACAACGTGTTCATGCAGTTCAACCGTACCGCAGACGGCGTGATGCACCCGCTGCCGGCACCTTCGGTGGACACCGGCATGGGCCTCGAGCGCATCAGCGCCGTGTTGCAGCACGTTCATTCGAATTACGAGATCGACCTGTTCCAGAGCCTGCTCGATGCCGCCGCCACAGCCATCGGTTGTGCCAATGAGGCACAGGCTTCGCTCAAGGTGGTTGCCGACCACATCCGCTCCTGCGGCTTCCTGATCGCCGATGGCGTACTGCCGTCCAATGAAGGCCGCGGTTATGTGCTGCGCCGGATCATTCGTCGTGCCTGTCGCCATGGCAACAAGCTCGGCGCGTCGGGGCCGTTCTTCCACAAGATCGTTGCTGCGCTGGTCGCCGAAATGGGCGAAGCCTACCCGGAGCTCAAGCAGCAGCAGGCGCACATCGAGCGCGTACTGAAAACCGAAGAAGAGCAGTTCGCCAAGACCCTGGAGCAGGGGCTGCGCATCCTCGAGCAGGACCTGGCCGGCCTGGCTGGCTCGATCATTCCGGGCGAAGTGGTGTTCAAGCTGTATGACACCTACGGCTTCCCGGTCGACCTGACCAACGACATCGCTCGCGAGCGCAACCTGACCCTCGATGAGGCAGGCTTCGAGCGCGAGATGGAGGCCCAGCGCGAGCGCGCCCGCGCCGCCAGCGCCTTCGGTATGGATTACAACAGCCTGGTGAAGGTCGAGGGCGAGACCGCCTTCACCGGTTACCTTGCCACCTGTGGTGAGGGCAAGGTTCTTGCGCTGTTCAAGGATGGCATCAAGGTCGAGCGCCTGCATGCCGGCGACGAAGGTGTGGTGGTTCTGGACCAGACACCGTTCTATGCCGAGTCCGGTGGCCAGGTCGGCGATTGCGGCTACCTGAGCGCCGAAGGCGTGCGGTTCGACGTACGCGACACCAGCAAGACGGCCGGCGGTGCCTTCCTGCATCACGGCATCCTCGATGCCGGCAGCCTGGCGGTGGGTGACGGCGTTTCCGCCATCGTCGACGACTCTGTGCGTGGCGCCACCGCGCTCAACCACTCGGCCACCCACCTGCTGCACGCTGCGCTGCGTCAGGTGCTCGGTGAGCACGTGCAGCAGAAGGGCTCGCTGGTAGACAGCCAGCGCCTGCGCTTTGACTTCAGCCACTTCGAGGCGGTGACCCCGGCGCAGATCCAGCGCCTGGAAGACATCGTCAACCAGCAGATCCGACTGAACACGGCGGTCGAGGTGGAGGAAACCGACATCGATACCGCCAAAGCCAAGGGCGCGATGGCGCTTTTCGGCGAGAAATATGGTGCCCAGGTTCGCGTTCTGAGCATGGGTGGCGGTTTCTCGGTCGAACTCTGCGGCGGCACCCATGTCAGCCGCACGGGTGACATCGGCCTGTTCAAGATCATCAGCGAAGGTGGCGTTGCCTCCGGCGTGCGTCGCATCGAGGCCGTCACCGGCGCGCAGGCGCTGACCTACCTTAACCAGGCCGAGCAGCAGCTCAAGGAAGCGGCTCAGCTGGTCAAGGGCAGTCGTGACAACCTGCTCGACAAGCTCGGTGCGGTGCTCGAGCGCAACCGCCAGCTGGAAAAGGAGCTGGAGCAGCTCAAGGCCAAGGCAGCCAGCGCTGCCGGTGATGATCTCGCGAGCGCTGCGATTGAAATCAAGGGCATCAAGGTGCTTTCGGCGCGACTCGATGGCCTGGACGGCAAAGCCCTGCTGGCGCTGGTCGACCAGTTGAAGAACAAGCTCGGCAGCGCGGTGATCCTGCTTGGCGGCGCCCAGGACGACAAGGTAGTGCTGGTGGCCGGGGTGACCCAGGATCTGACCGGCAAGCTCAAGGCGGGCGAGTTGATGAAACAGGCTGCCGCGGCTGTGGGCGGGAAGGGCGGCGGTCGCCCGGACATGGCACAGGGCGGCGGTACCGAGCCGGCCAGGCTGGACGAGGCGCTGGCCCTGGCTGCGGCGTTTGTCGAGCAGGGTGCCTGAGTCACCGAGCTTGTTGCGCAGGGTGCCTAGGGCGCCCTGTCTGGCGGAATTTTTCTCTTGATGAGCGCCCGAGCTGGGCGTGAGGCGGCAATGAGATGGCGTTGATCGTACAGAAATTCGGCGGAACCTCGGTCGGATCGGTCGAGCGGATCGAGCAGGTCGCCGAGAAGGTCAAGAAGTTTCGCGACAAAGGCGACGAGATCGTCGTCGTGGTTTCGGCGATGAGTGGTGAAACCAATCGCCTGATCGATCTGGCCAAGCAGGTCAATCCTCAGCCCGATCCGCGGGAGCTGGACGTCATGGTTTCCACCGGCGAGCAGGTCACCATCGGTCTGCTGGCCATGGCGCTGCTCAAGCGGGGCGTACCCGCGGTCTCCTACACCGGGGCGCAGGTGCGCATTCTGACCGATAGCGCCCACACCAAGGCGCGCATCATGCAGATCGATGGCCACAACATTCAGGCTGACCTGAAAGCCGGCAAGGTGGTCGTGGTGGCAGGTTTCCAGGGCGTGGATGATCAGGGAAATATCACTACCCTGGGGCGCGGTGGTTCCGATACGACAGGCGTTGCGCTGGCGGCGGCGCTGAAGGCTGACGAGTGCCAGATTTATACCGATGTCGACGGGGTCTATACCACCGATCCGCGCGTAGTCGCCAAGGCGCGTCGCCTCGAGAAGATCACCTTCGAGGAAATGCTGGAGATGGCCAGTCTCGGTTCGAAGGTTCTGCAGATCCGTTCCGTTGAATTCGCCGGCAAGTACAACGTCCCGCTGCGCGTGTTGCACAGCTTCCAGGAGGGTCCGGGAACCCTCATTACCCTTGATGAAGAGGACTCCATGGAACAGCCGATCATTTCCGGCATCGCCTTCAATCGCGACGAGGCCAAGCTGACCATCCGCGGTGTGCCGGATAACCCCGGCGTGGCTTTCGCCATCCTCGGCCCGATCAGCGCGGCGAACATCGAGGTGGACATGATCGTGCAGAACGTGGCGCACGATAAGACCACCGACTTTACTTTCACTGTGCATCGCAACGATTACGAAAAAGCATTGGCCGTGCTGCGGCAAACCGCCGAAGGTATGGGCGCGCGTGAGGTCTCCGGTGACACCGATATCGCCAAGGTGTCGATCGTCGGCGTCGGCATGCGTTCCCACGCGGGTGTCGCGAGTCGTATGTTCGAGGCGCTGGCCAAGGAAAGCATCAACATCCAGATGATCTCCACTTCCGAGATCAAGGTGTCTGTAGTGATCGAAGAGAAGTATCTCGAACTGGCCGTTCGAGCGCTGCATACGGCTTTCGAGCTGGATGCACCGAGCGGTAAGGCCTAAGTCGCACCGCTCAAGACTGGGGTCTACCCGCCGTGGCCTTCTGTCGAATTCGGTGAAAACGAAAGGAATTTCGTTTCTTTCAGGCGGGTCATAGCTGGCGTTGGGCCAAATAGGCCGTGGTTTTTTTGGAAGTTTCTTCCCTTTTATTTTGCAGGCTGTTTTCTGACTGAATCCGTTAAGGAGAAAGGAATGCTTATTCTGACTCGTCGGGTCGGAGAGACCCTGATGGTGGGCGACGAGGTCACCGTCACTGTGCTTGGCGTCAAGGGCAACCAGGTTCGTATCGGTGTTAACGCACCCAAAGAGGTTGCGGTTCATCGCGAGGAGATCTATCAGCGGATCCAAAAAGAGAAGGATCACGAATCAAGCCACTGATTTTCCCAAATTTTTCCTTTGCAACCGGGGTAAACATGGGTATCATGCGCCCCGTGTTGCGGAGAGGTGGCCGAGAGGCCGAAGGCGCTCCCCTGCTAAGGGAGTACACCTCAAAAGGGTGTCGGGGGTTCGAATCCCCCCCTCTCCGCCATTGCATTACAGGGTCGCCCGGCATCGGTTGGGCGAAGTGAAGTCAGGGGAATCCTTGACCGAACATCGAAGATCCCTATAATGCGCACCCTCAGCGCACTCATAGCTCAGCTGGATAGAGTACCCGGCTACGAACCGGGCGGTCGGAGGTTCGAATCCTCCTGAGTGCGCCATCTGCTAATACCCAAGCAGATGATAAAGATGCTTGGGTATGCAACACGCACTCATAGCTCAGCTGGATAGAGTACCCGGCTACGAACCGGGCGGTCGGAGGTTCGAATCCTCCTGAGTGCGCCATCTCGATAAGGCCTGCGGAAACGCAGGCCTTTTTCGTTTCTGGCTTTTCGGCTATTTGCGCGGTACGCAGCCGCGTTCATCGAAGCTCACCACGCGCTTGGGGTCTCGTTCGTAGTGATAGCGCAGCTTCGCGTTGAAGCCGCTTATCCGGTCCGGTTTGCCTAGCGCACTTTCTACGTCTGCCTGACTCATCCCGGGGCGCACCTGCCGGCGCAGCACGGCTGTTCGGCGTTCCCGGTCCGAGAGCAGATTCCCGCAGCTATCTTCTTTTGCGCCAACGATGGTGATGTCCGCAGCTCGGGCTGGTGTCGGCCGCTCGCGGCGAACGAGCGGTGTCGGTGAGTCGGTGCCGGGCAGTGGGCTGTGCGCGGTCTGGGGCTCGCCGCGCTGTTCGATGGGGCAGCCTTGCTGCGAGAAGGTGAGGTGGCCGGCCTGATCCTCGCAGCGAAATACAGTCGCCGCCTGGCAGGGCGGTGCAAAGGCGAGCAGCAGGGCAATGCAATGGTTTGACTTCATCTAGGTCCTCCTTGACATGGCTGGTGCGGGCCTGATGGCTCCAGCGCCGATTCGCTGCGAGTCACGCTGCTGCAATCTTCAACGATTAGCTTCGCTGGGCGCGCTAAGCCGTTGTTCTCCAGTGTGGTGACGCCAATTCGCGGTTGAGATGGTATCATTGCCGCT
Source organism: Pseudomonadaceae bacterium (assembly GCA_030602315.1). Classification (GTDB taxonomy): domain Bacteria; phylum Pseudomonadota; class Gammaproteobacteria; order Pseudomonadales; family Pseudomonadaceae; genus Azomonas. Next base: position 22,143 of record JAUVZY010000001.1, read on the forward strand.
ATCCGCCCGCCGGGCCCCTGGATCGACCCTCATGGACTTACCCAGTAGTCGCTCGATATCTCTCTTTTCCGATCACACCTCTGACTGATTGACCCTCTGGCGCACCCTCTCGGCTGGAGGGTGGAGTGCGCCATGACTGAAGCAGAAGCAAGAAAAACGCAGGAAAGCCTGCAGGACCGCCTGGCGCAGGTGGTTGAGCTGCTTGAGCGCTACACGCTCGCAGGCGAAATCTCCCAGGCCCGCGAAGGGCAGCCGGATATCACGGAAGCCCCTCAGGATATCCTGGCCGATCTACAGCAGCGGCTAAACGCGCTGCACCCTGCCGATGTCGCCCATATTCTCGAGGCGCTTCCTCTGGAGCAGCGTCTTGCTGTTTGGCACCTGGTGCGTGCCGAGCGTGACGGCGACATCCTGCTCGAGGTTTCCGACGCTGTTCGCGAGACCCTGATCGCCGACATGGACGATCAGGAGATTCTTGCTGCTGCCAAGGAGATGGATGCTGACGAGCTCGCCGACCTGGCGCCGGAGCTTCCGCGTGATGTCGTCCATGAGCTCATGGAAAGCCTCGATGCCCAGCAGCGCGAGCGCGTACGTTCGGCGCTTTCGTACGAAGAGGATCAGGTCGGTGCACTGATGGATTTCCAGATGGTTACCATCCGCGAGGATGTCAGCCTGGAAGTCGTGCTGCGGTACCTGCGGCGGCTGAAGGAATTGCCGGGACATACTGACAAGCTGTTCGTGGTTGATTATGACGGTGCGCTGAAGGGTGTTCTGCCAATCAAGCGCCTGCTGGTCAACGACCCGGAAAAACAGGTGGCCGAAGTGATGGCCAGCGATCCGGTAACCTTTCACCCTGACGAGGATGCCTACGAAGCGGCTCAAGCATTCGAACGCTATGACCTCGTGTCATCGCCGGTGGTGGACAAAAACGGCAAGCTGATCGGACGCCTGACCATCGACGAGATCGTTGACCTGATCCGCGAGGAGAGCGAGAGCGAAGTGCTGAATATGGCCGGTCTTCGGGAGGAGGAAGACATCTTCGCCTCCGTATGGAAGTCGGTGCACAACCGCTGGGCTTGGCTGGCAATCAATCTGGTCACGGCATTCGTCGCTTCGCGCGTGATCGGATTGTTCGATGGTGCGATCGAGAAGCTGGTGGCGCTGGCGGCGCTGATGCCGATTGTTGCCGGCATTGGCGGAAATTCGGGCAACCAGACCATCACCATGATCGTCCGCGCCATGGCGCTGGATCAGGTGTCCATTTCCAACACGGTGCGTCTGTTGCGCAAGGAACTCGGCGTTGCGCTCGTCAACGGCCTGGTGTGGGGTGGCGTAATCGGCCTGGTAGCCTGGGGGCTTTACGAAAACTGGGCCTTGGGCGTGGTCATGATGGCGGCAATGACGCTCAATCTGCTGTTGGCGGCGCTGATGGGGGTGTTGATCCCGATGACCCTGGCAAGACTGGGGCGCGATCCGGCCATGGGGGCAAGCGTGATGATAACGGCCATGACCGATAGTGGCGGTTTTTTCATCTTCCTTGGGCTCGCCACGATTTTCCTGATGTGATGGACCCACACATGAAAAAGCCGGCGTTGAGCCGGCTTTTTCGTTTGCAGCGACGCATATGATCAGTCGGCGTCAGTCGCGCTCTCGACATCCTGGGCGATCAGAGAGATCAGTGCGTTCTGCTGGCGCCTAGAGAGTTGTCGGAAGCGCTGCAGCAGCTCTCTTTCGTGCAGGCTCAGCTCGGGGCTGTCGAGCCGAAGAGCGACCTCCCCTTCGAGCGCGCCCTCCTGGAGGAGGCTTTGCTCGAGACGAGCGATGATCTCGGAATTCATGCTGCGATGATGGTTGCGAGCAACCTCGGCAATGCGATCGCGCATGCCATCGGGTAGCCGGACCACGAACTTGTCAGCCGTGCGGCTGGAATAAATTGCCTGTTTCATTGGGCGCATAATTAACCGGTTAGTCATTTGGATGATGGCATTGCGGGTGCAACTGTCACCGGTCTGACCATCAAGCCGACACACCGTTCCGTAGTCACGGACCCGATGGCGATTTGATGCCTGTCCTGTTGAGAATTATGCGACTACAGGCCGCCCCATGAAAGCGTTTTGCCATGCCGTGCGTCGCCTAAATACCTGACCTGGGTCAAAGGTCACGTTTTGACCCCCGAGCTGCCCCTTCCCGAGAGGCGTCTAGCAACGCCTCATTCGCAAGTAGGGGCCACCGGTTAGCGCAGGATTGGGTCGAATTTGAAACGCCGTCCCGCCAGTAGGGCAAAAAATGACAGAACGGCAAAAACGATCAGCCCCGCCTTGCTGGCGGTAGCCCAGAGGCCTGTCATTGGAAACATGGCAACCAGGACAGCGCAGATCGCGGTAGCGCTAAGCAAGCAAATTGCAGTCTTGGACATGTTTGATCTTCCCGAGAAAGCGGCGTAGCGGATTTGTCCTTCAGAACACCCAGCGCTGTGCTGAAGCGGGTCTGACGATCGACGTTTCACCCGTGTTGTGAAATTCGGCGCGAGAGGTTTGCAAGATCCTGGGCGTGGGCTCCAGGTCCCTCGAGGTTGCGGATTCGCCGTGAGCCGAGATGTGACCGGCAGCGGTAGCCAAGAATGTTGCGCCGAGAAAAAGAACTGCGTGAGGCATGGGCGTCTCCGTCCGCTCAAATTGAAAAGGAACTATGGCGAACATTGCAGGCTCTGTGCCACGGGGCTTGCCTAAAAAAATACCTTAAAAATCAATGCGTTAAGGTATTAATCATGGGGGTGCGCATTGCGCCTTGCACGAAGGGGTGAATGGCGCGTTGCATTTTGCATGGCGCCTGAAAAGGCTGTTGTCTTGCCGCGTATGGCCTGCGCATCTAGACCGGCTCCCGTGGCAAAACGGTCCCCGAGGGTCGCCGCATTCTGCCCTTGCAAGCCGCTCTGCCTTGCATGACAAACGCCATCGAGCCCGCTAACATGCGCAGCCGTTTGATGGTCACGCCGTTTGTCCCAGTAGCTCAATTGGATAGAGCGTCCCCCTCCTAAGGGGAAGGTTGCAGGTTCAATTCCTGCCTGGGACACCAGATATATCCAGCACCTGGAGCCTTTGGTTCCAGGTGCTTTTTTATTGTGCGTAGTGCTGTCGCCTCGAAGACCAAGAGAGTGCCGCCGCCGAGCGCTGAGTTGCATGAGCGCTGCTTGCTCCTTGAGGTGATCTGAGAGGGCCCCTGAGGACCTGGTCTTGCGAGATCAGTATGCGATGTCGGCAAAGTCGCCGATGAAATCGTCAGCAGGTGCAGAAAATGCGGAGGTGCTTGCGGCGGTTGTCTGGCTCGACTGAGCGAATGCAGGGGTTGGCACGGTCTTTCGACTAAGGGTAGGTCCCGAAAAAATTCGGATTACCCCGCGGCAGGCGGGCACTTCCTCGCCGAGACGGCGATTGGCGAAGCGCGCAGGAGAGATGGAGCGGGCGAAGGGAATCGAACCCTCGTCATGAGCTTGGGAAGCTCAGGTAATGCCATTATACGACGCCCGCGCGGCTGCTCTTTTTACCAGAAGCGGTTGCGGATGAGAAGGGTGGTGCTGCTCTTTCAGGCGACGGAGGGTTTAGCCGGGCAGTGATGGGCGACCTATGCTCTGCAATAGGAACCCTGGAGGTGCCTTATGAAAAGTCCGGTAGGCTTATTCTCGCTGCTCTTGTTAGCTGCTGCCGCCGCTCATGCAGGGGATCGTTTCGATCGTTTGGCGCCGTACGGGGAGCCTCGCGAGCGGCATTTTTCTTACGAGTATGATCCGCGCAGCCCCTATTCCCAGCACCCCCTGTATCGACCTGAATACCGCCAGCCGATGCCTCCCCCGCAGCGGTTGCCCCGCGAACCGGCGTTCGATCGTCATCCCCGCGGGCTCGGTCGAGGACACTACTGGCACTATCCGCCTCCTGCGCCAAGACAGCCTCCGCACTATCACCAACAGATGCCGCCGCAGCAGTTTTATTACGGCCCCTATCCGTCATACCCGACCTATCGCTATTACCGATAGCGATCTAAGCATCTTGCGATCGCTTCCCCGACAAGTGCTAGTTTCGGGGGCCGTCCGCAGCTTGCTGTGCGAGTAGGTTGCGAATGCCTGCTTGCGCTTGTCCGCTATCGAAGAGGCGGACGAACGCTTCGCGTTCGATCGCTCCCTGCTCGTGAACGTCTACGCGAGGGGCGCTGTGGATGAGGGGCTTGAGCGTGCGCATGGCCATCGGGCTCTGGGAGCTGATTCGGCTGGCCATGAGCAGCGCCCGGCCCCGGGACTCTCCGGGCTCGACCAGCTGTTCGATCAGGCCGATCCGCTCTGCGGTCTGTGCGTCGATTCGCTCACCAAGCAGCAGCAGGCGTTTGCTCCAGCCTTCGCCAGTCAGCCGTGCCAGCGCCTGAGCGCCTCCGCCGCAGGGCAGTAGGCCGATCGGCGCTTCGGGTAGCCCCAGCTGGGCATGCCGCTCGGCGATTCGGATGTCACAAGCCAGGGCGCACTCCAGTCCGCTACCCAAGGCGTCACCGTTGATTGCAGCGATCGATACACCGCGAAATTCACGAAGTGCGGTGAAGGCCTCACCTGTGCGGGCCGCGATCTCCCAGGCAAAGCTGCGATCAGCCTCGGCAAGCATGTTGAGCTCAAGGCCGGCGCTGAAATAACGCACGCCTTGTCCGGTCAGGATCAGCGCAAGGATGTCGTCGTCGGCGTTGAGATGCTGGATAACCTGACGCAGCCCTATGAGTGCGTCGCGGTCCCAGGTGTTAGCGGGAGGGTGGTTGATGGTGATGAGAGCCGTGGAGCCGAGTTTCTCCACGGTTAACTTATGAGTCAGATCGAAAGCGCCGGGGCGGTACGGTTCGATAGCGTGGCTCATCGGTTGTCCTCTTCGTAGCAACTGCCGTGGGGGCTTGCCACTACGGCGCAGCCCCCCTGGTCAGACACTAGCGAAGGGTGGTGGGCTGGCCCGCCAGCTTGCGTTCGGCCTGCCATTCGGCGTGGGTTTGCGCCGCTTGTTCGCCTGGCAGCTTGTGAACGATCTCGAAGTAGTCTTGCTTGAAGGCGTCCTGAAGGATCTCGGCGCGAGGCTTCACTTTCACAGCATAGACCGTTTGCACGTTTTGATGATCGAATGCACGCCAGACCTGTTCATCCTTGAGCAGCTTGTAGCTGTGGTTTTCCAGGGCGTCGATGACCGCTTCGCTCTTGAGCGACTTGGTGCGAGTCACGGCCTCGGCCCACTGGTGGACGATGCTATACGCCGAGGCGGCCGAGCTGGACGGGCGGACCTTGTAGCGCTCGCTGTAGCTCTGTACGAAGGCCTGGCCGCGCGTGGAGTTCTCGATCTCCGGCACGCGCCAGGTCCAGGGTTCGGTTCCCAGAACGCCCTGCATGATCACTGGGCCGGCCTGTTCAACCATCGCTTGCGTGAGGTTCGGCACGGCGATCTGCATGCGCCGGTTCAGGCCCATCTGGTCTACCAGGTGCATGGCGCGGACGAGATCGTTGCCGAACAGTACGAGTACGAGCACCTTGGCGTCGCTGGCCGCCGCTTTTTCCAGGGCGGCGCGGTAGTCGCTCATGCGGGCATCCGGGAATGGTGTGAGCACGCCCGGGTGGCGGGAGCTGTCTTCAGTACGGGTGGCTTTTCGCAGGGAGCTTTCGCTGGTGTGACCCCAGGTGTAGTCGGCGGTCACGTAGAAGTAGTCCGCAGCAGGAAACTCTTTGTTCAGGTATTCGCCCAGGACTTTGGCGCTCATCCAGGCGTTGTTGCATTCGCGGAATATATAGCGGTGGCCGTCCTTGCCCGTGGTGTCGTTGGAGTAGGTCAGGGTTCCGAAATAGAGAATGCCATGATCCTTGGCGCGCTTGCTGCTTGCGATGGCAACGGCGCTGGAGGCGCCGCCGAAGATCATCGCGGCGCCCTCGGCGGCAAGGCGGTCGACGTTGGCGATGCCCTTTTCCGGGCGGGAGGCCGTATTGTGGCTCGAGATCCGCAACGGACGGCCAAGAACGCCGCCCTTGGCGTTGATCTCGTCGACGGCGAGCAGCGCGCCGCGCATCTGGTCCAGCCCCTCTTCCTTGTAAAGCCCCGTGCGGGGGTAGTTCAGGCCCAGGGTGATCGGCTCAGCGGCCTGGGCGCAGAGCTGAATACCGGCGCAGAGCGCAAGCAGGGTCACGATCCTTTTCATGGCAGATCCTTTCGGACGCCTACGCGCCTAGCGTCAGCCGCCGTGAGCGTGACATTCGGCTGCAGCGCGCCCGTATTGTTGTTGTCGAAGCCTTCTTCTACTACAGGGGCAGGGTGCCCCGTACTGGCTTTTGGTCTAAAAGTGACATTTCCAACAGATTTAATTGACAGGGTGTGACGTGCTTCTTAGGGTGCGCTCGCCTTGTTCTGCAAAAGCAAATCATGAGCCAAGCTGATCGCATCAAACTCGAGCCGGGCTGGAAGGCGGCACTTGCTGACGAGTTCGCCAAGCCCTACATGCAGGAGCTTTCCGAGTTCCTTCGGCGGGAGAAGGCCGCCGGCAAGACCATCTACCCGCCGGGGCCGGAAATCTTCAACGCTTTGAACAGCACGCCGCTGGACAGGGTGAAGGTCGTCGTCATCGGACAAGACCCCTATCACGGTGACGGGCAGGCGCACGGTCTGTGCTTTTCGGTGCGGCCTGGGGTGGCGATACCGCCCTCGCTGGTAAACATCTTCAAGGAGCTCAAGCGCGACTTGAACATCGATCCCCCGGGCCACGGTTGCTTGCAGGCTTGGGCGGATCAGGGTGTGCTACTGCTCAATACCTCGCTCACCGTCCAGAGCGGCTTGGCGGGTTCGCACGCGAAAGTCGGGTGGCAGCGTTTCACTGATCGAATTATCGAAGTCGTGTCGGCCAATCGACCTCATGTGGTGTTTCTGCTGTGGGGTGCCCATGCGCAAGCCAAGCAATCGCTGATCGATCCGACCAAGCACCTGTTGCTGAAATCGCCACATCCGTCGCCGTTGTCGGCGCATCGTGGATTTATCGGCAATGGCCATTTCAGCTTGGCCAACCGATTTCTGCAGCAGAACGGCCTCGAGCCGATCGATTGGAGTTTGTCCGAAGCGGATCTGGCGTGAGCCAGACCCGCTTGTTTGGTGCCGCTTAGCGCTGCGGTTGACGCTCCTCACGCTGGATCTGGTCCTGGCGCTGGCGTTCGGTTTGCTGCTCTTCGCGCTGTTGCAGTCCTTGCTGATTGCGCTCGTTCTGCTGAGTGCGCTCCTGGCCACGTTCCTGGGTGCGGGTCTCTTGAGCGCGATCGCTGCGTTGGCCTTGCTCACCGCCGAAGCGCTGGGCCAGCTGCTCGGCCTGCTTCAGGTGTTCCTCGAGCATCGGCAGACTCTTCTCGGCGTACTGCCTGAGATTTTCGTCCTGGCCTTCTTCGATGTAGTCCTGATAGATGTCGATGGTCTGCTGGTGGGCGTTTACCTGGTTGTTGGCATAGGCTTCGTCGAAGTTTTCTCCTTCACGCCACTGCAGGATCCAGGCCTTGGCGCGGTCCATAAGCCTGGCGTCGTCCGACACTTCGAGGTTGTTCTGCTGAGCCAGCTGTGCCAGTTCATCGCGGTTGCGGGTGTGGTCATCGATCATCTTCTGCGCGAAGGAACGAACCTCAGGGTTCTGGCTTTGTTCCAGGGCCAGTCGCGCTGTTTCGATTTCCGCGATGGCTTTGGCAGAGGCTTCGTCGACGAAATTGTCGGCCTGGGCGTGCGCCAGCTGCGCAAACATCGTTGCCAGGATGAGCGCCATGAAGGCGGCGACCGATTTGGACAGTCGGGTCATAACAGTTCTCCTCTGGTGTAGGAATCGCCGTGGTGATGTGCGGGAAAGGCAGGCGATACGGCAGGGGCCGTAACTGTCCGACTGGATCGGCTTTTTAAGGGTTCCTGACCGCCGTCGAGCGGTCAGGACAAGCGGCAGGGGAAGCTTACTGCAGCATGCTCATGGCGGCATCCATGGCCGCTGAGAGGTCTTCGTCCTCTTCGGTCAGCGAGCGCGGGTCGAGGCCGAGCTTGGCAAAGGAGGGGATGCTGGTCCAGTCGAGCTGGGTGTAGGGGTGGTCTGTGCCCAGGTAGCTCTGAAGCGTCGCGACCTGAACGATGTCCACGTAATCGGCCTTGGGTGAATCGCGGGTGAAGTCGGTGTAATGCCCGGGAACCAAGGCGATCGGCTCGGGGAACTGCCAGGTACGCAGGATTTTTTCGCCGATCCGCGGGTGGATCATTTCGATAACGTGGTCGAGGCTGACAGGGTCGCCCAGTAGCGCACCCGACTCTTCGACATAGGTGAGGATCGGCAGCACGCCGATCAGGTGGACCAGCCCGGCCAATGTCGCCTGATCGGGCATCAGGCGGGTGTAATGGCGGCAGAGCACGTGGCTGATGGCGGCGACTTCGGTGCTGCGCGTCCATACTTCGCGCATCTTGCGGTCGATCACGTCGGTGGTCGCCTGGAACATTTGCTCCATCGCCAAGCCGGTCGCCAGGTTGGCCGTGTAATTGATTCCCAGCCGGCTCACGGCCATCTGCAGGTCGTTGATCTCGCGGCTGGTGCGCAGCAGCGGGCTGTTGACCACCTTGATGATACGAGCCGCCAGCGCGGCGTCTTCACCGATCACCTTGCTCAGCACGGGAATGCTGATGTTGGGGTCTTCTGCAGCCTCGCGTACGCGCAGTGCGACTTCCGGCAAGGTTGGTAGCACGAGCTCATCGTTGTCGATGGCGCTGATCAATTCCTGTTGTATCTGTTCTGCGAGAGAGCCCATGGTCGTTCCTTAAGGCAGAGCGTCGGCCTAGCGTTGAATTTCGCGCTGGTGATCCGGGGTGTAAGGCAGGTCCAGTCGGGTGAGCGGCTGGCCTTCTGGGGCAGCCAGGTACAGGCGGCCGTCGGCGACGGCATCTTCCTGAAGCACGGCGAGCAATTCTGTGCGCGACCCTACAGTTGCAGCGAGAACTACCTCACCCACGCTGGTGGGATGAACGGGTGAGAAGATTTCGGTGCCGGGCGCTGGAGGCTGGTCCGTGGCGCCTTCCAGACGATGCAGATGGCGCTTGAGCTTGCCCAGGTACTGCATCCTGGCGACGATCTCCTGGCCGGTATAACAGCCTTTCTTGAAGCTCACCCCGTCGAACGCCTGCAGGTTGATCATTTGCGGGATGAACAGCTCGCGGGTCTGGCCGAATACCTGGCCGATGCCTGCGCGTACCTGCGCCAGCAGCCAGGTGCTGAGTTCTGTCCGAGTCGCGTGTTCGGCCAGCAGAGCTTCGGTTGCGGCGGCATCGCCGGTCGCAACCCACAGCTCGGCGCGCCCATCCGGCAGGCGGATGGCGATGCGCCCATCCTGGCAAACCATACGGTTGGTTTCGGCAGGCAACGCAAGCCCCAGCGCCGACAACACGCCGTCTGGATCGAGCAGACCAAAGCGCGTCCACTCGGCAGAGGCGTCGGCCAGCGTCGATTTGGAAAACACGGCGTATTTTTTCAGGTCGGCCAGCTGCGCCTCGACGAGTTCACTGGCCATGGCCAGCAGGTACTCGTCGCCATGCGGCACGATTCGAAAGCTCGACAACATGCGGCCCTTGGGCGTGCAGCGCGCGCCGTAGCCAGCGTTGTCTGCGTCCAGGTACTTCAGATTGCAGGTCAGTTGGCCTTGCAGAAAGGTGGCGGCGTCGGCGCCGCGAACGGCCAGCACGCCCTCGTGGGCGAGGACGCAGAAGGAGGCATTGTCGGTCATGGTTCAAAGGCCCGCGCTGAGCGATAGACGCGCCATCATAGCAAGGCACAAATGCAAATCGAGTGAAAGTGCCGTATCAGCGCGGCATCGCTATAATGGTCGCCTCTTGCAAGGAGTTCCGCATGACCGATCAAATCGAGCTCAACCGTCTCTTCTGGCACAGCCGCCGCGGCATGTTGGAGCTGGACGTTCTCCTGGTGCCGTTCGTGAAGGAGGTTTACCCCTCGCTCGATCCCGAGGATCAGCGCCGCTACCAGAAGCTTTTGGCATGTGAGGATCAGGACCTGTTCGGCTGGTTCATGGAGCGCGAAGAGGCCCAGGACCCGGACATTCACCGTATGGTTCGCATGATTCTGGATCGTGTCCAACCCAAGTGAGCCGTTCGAATGTCAGTGGCAGGCCTCGCGCCTGTCGCTGGTGTCTTATCTGGTAGTGCTGGGCAGTGCGCTGCTGACACTGCTCGCGACCTCCGAGGCTCCGGGTTGGCTCCGCGTTCTGTTGGGGGCGGGGTGTGCGCTGCATGCGGCCTGGGTGTTGCCGCGCCACGTACTCTGGTGCCATCCGACGAGCTGGACGCGCCTGCGTCATGACCAGCATGGCTGGCATCTGTGGAGCCAGCAAGCCGGCTGGCAGCCTGTGCAGCTGCGCCGGGACAGCATGGCGCTGCCTCTGGCGATCATCCTGCGTTTTCGCCTTGCTGGCAGCCGCCTGACCCGCTCGGTGTGCTTGCCGGGCGATGCCCTGCCGGCAGAGCAACACCGCCGGCTGCGGGTCAGGCTGAAATTCAGTCGCCAGCGGTGGAAGGCACCAGAATAGTGTCGAAGGCGACCGGCAGCTGGCGTGGATAATCCAGCGTGTAATGCAGGCCGCGACTCTCCTTGCGTTGCATGGCCGAGCGGATCATCAGCTCCGCCACCGTGGCCAGGTTGCGCAGCTCGATCAAGTCGCGTGACACCCGGTAGTTGCTGTAGAACTCATCGATCTCACTGAGCAACAGGCGTACGCGGTGCTTGGCACGCATCAGCCGTTTGCTGGTGCGCACGATCCCTACGTAGTCCCACATGAAGCGCCGCAACTCATCCCAGTTGTGCGCGATGATCACATCCTCGTCGGAGTCGGTCACCTGGCTGGCGTCCCAGCTCGGCAGATCGCTCGGCAGGTCCGTGCTGGCGAATTTTTGCACGATGTCCTGCGCCGCCGAGCGACCATAGACGATGCATTCAAGCAGGGAGTTGCTGGCCATCCGGTTGGCGCCGTGCAGGCCGGTGAAGCTTGTCTCGCCGATGGCGTACAGGCCGGGGACATCGGTCTGGCCGGCCTTGTCCACTACAACGCCGCCACAGGTGTAGTGCGCCGCGGGTACCACCGGGATGGGCTCGCGGGTGATATCGATGCCAAAGTCAAGGCAGCGCTCATGCACGGTGGGAAAGTGGCTGCGGATGAATTCTGCCGGCTTGTGGCTGATGTCCAGGTAAACGCAGTCGATGCCCAGGCGCTTCATTTCGTGGTCGATAGCGCGGGCAACGATGTCGCGTGGGGCCAACTCCTCGCGCGGGTCGAAGCGGTGCATGAAGCGTTCGCCGTTGGGCAGCTTGAGCAGGCCACCCTCGCCGCGAATGGCTTCGGTGATGAGGAAGCTCTTGGCCAGGGGGTGATACAGGCAGGTCGGGTGAAACTGATTGAATTCCAGGTTGCCGACGCGGCAGCCGGCGCGCCAGGCCATGGCGATGCCATCGCCACAGGCACCGTCGGGGTTGCTGGTATACAGGTAGACCTTGGCCGCGCCGCCGGTCGCCAACACAACGAAGCGGGCCTGGAAGGTATCGACCTCGCCGGTGTTGCGGTCCAGTACATAGGCGCCCAGGCAGCGATCTCCTGCCCGGCCGAGCTTGCGCTCGGTGATCAGATCCACCGCTACCCGTTGCTCGAGCAGCTCGATGTTTGGATGCTGTCGCGCCTGCAGCAGCAGGGTATTGAAGATCGCCGCGCCGGTGGCGTCAGCGGCATGAATGATGCGGCGATGACTATGACCACCTTCGCGGGTGAGGTGGAACTCGAAGCTGCCGCTTTCGCGGTCTGGCTGCTCGTCGCGGGTGAACGGCACGCCCTGGGCGATCAGCCACTCGATGGCTTCACGGCTGTGCTCGACGGTGAAGCGTACCGCTTCGTCGCGGCACAGCCCGCCGCCGGCAGCCAGCGTGTCGGCGACATGAGACTCGACCGTGTCGGTGTCGTCCAATACCGCAGCGACGCCCCCCTGTGCCCAGTAGGTCGATCCATTGGCTAGCTCGCCCTTGCTGATGACGGCGATGCGCAGGGACTTCGGCAGGTTGAGGGCCAGGGTAAGACCGGCCGCTCCGCTGCCGATGACCAGAACGTCGTGGCTAAAGTGTTGGCTCATTCGCGATCCATGGAAAATCCGGTTGTCCGCTGGTGCGGGCACTTTTCCGGCGCAGTGCCATCAAAGACCAGTGGCTGCGCACGCAGCCGGCGCTCGGTGTAAGAGCGTGATCTTAACAACGCTCGCCGCTTTGCGCAGTGCGCCATACCGGCCGGCTTGCGCTGTGCACCAATTTTTCACTCGAGACGGAACTCGCCATTGCTTGCCGGGTCTACAGACGGCTGCATGGCCTGATGAGGCCGGTTCTCAGGACGAGGGTAGGGCGCTAGGGATACGAGTTCTTGTTAGATGATCTGATCTCGATAAGCGGCAGACCATCTGTCGCTGTTTCCGGGAGGCGTGCAGTTGGGGGAGAACTTTTGCGCGAGGCGCCTGTCTACGTAAGCAGGCTGGCTCATCTGGCGAAAGCGATACCCCCTGGGGTTTTACGAGGAGTGTTCATGCTAACCCAGGAGCAGGACCAGCAGCTGGTCGAACGAGTGCAGCAGGGAGACAAGCGGGCTTTCGATCTGCTGGTCATGAAATACCAGCACAAGATTCTCGGGCTGATCGTGCGCTTCGTTCACGACTCCCACGAAGCCCAGGATGTGGCGCAGGAAGCGTTCATCAAGGCATACCGGGCACTTGGAAATTTCCGCGGTGATAGCGCTTTCTACACCTGGCTATACCGCATCGCCATCAATACGGCGAAGAACCATCTGGTAGCCCGTGGCAGGCGGCCGCCGGATAACGACGTGAGTTCCGAGGACGCCGAGTTTTACGAAGGCGATCATGCACTCAAGGATATCGAGTCGCCGGAGCGCTCGTTGCTGCGGGATGAAATCGAAGGCACCGTCCATCGCACCATCCAGCAATTGCCGGAGGATTTGCGCACGGCTCTGACCCTGCGCGAGTTCGATGGTCTTAGCTACGAAGACATTGCGACGGTGATGCAGTGTCCTGTGGGAACGGTTCGCTCCCGAATATTCCGGGCGCGGGAAGCCATAGATAAAGCTCTGCAACCCTTGTTGCACGAATCCTGAGACAGCGGCGTACGTAATAGAGAGGAATCGCCATGAGTCGTGAAGCCCTGCATGAATCGCTGTCCGCAGTGATGGATAACGAAGCGGACGAATTGGAACTTCGGCGGGTGCTCGCAGCAAGCGAGGACGCTGAGGTACGTGCTGTCTGGTCGCGTCTCCAGGTCGCTCGCGCTGCGATGCACAAGGAGTTGCTCGAGCCACGGCTGGATCTGGCTGGCGCGGTGGCCGCTGCCATCGCCAAGGATGAAGCGCCCGCACCTGCGGTAGCGGCGGCCAGCGAGTCGCAGGCTCCCCAGCGTTCCCGTTGGACCGGGTTCTATCGTGTTGCTGTGGCGGCTTCGGTGACCGTGGCAGTGCTCGCTGGTGTGCGGGTTTACAACCAGAGCGACGTAGCCGGGCCGCAGATGGCCGCCCAGCCGCCTGTGCAGCACGCGCCGCAGCCGCTTCTGGCGCCGCAGGCCAAGAGCCCGGCGGTGCTGGCTGGTTATCAGGATCGTCCTGCGGAGTCGCAGAACGCTGCAGCGGAGGCCGGTGCCGTGCCGAGTTGGCATGAGCAGCACCTGCAGGAGTATGTCCGTCAGCACTCGCAACAGGCGGCGTTTAGCGAGCAGGTGGAATCGGCGAAGTCCACTGCAGGTGCCGAGGCGCGCTAGGGAGAAACATGCGACGAGCACTACCACTGGCGGTTGTGTGTTGGGGCTGGCTCTCGATGCCAGCCCTTGCCGTTGATGCGGGTCAGCTTTTGCACAAGCTCGGGGATGCCGAGCAGCAGACCAGTTTCAGCGGCACCTTTGTCTATGGCGTGGCGGGCGGGTTGTCCGCCTATCAGCTGTGGCAACAGGCCGGCGGGCCGCAAGTGCTGCAACGCCTGGTGCGCCTGGATGGAAAACCGGCGGAAGCGGCCTTGGCCAATGGCGTGCTGCGCTGCCTGAGCGACGATGCGTTGCGTGATGTGGCTCGCGACGGCAACTGGCCACGCCTGGATCCTGATCGTCTTGGCGAGGGTTACGAGATTCGTTCGCTGGGTGAGTCGCGCGTCGCGGGGCGTGCAGTGGATGCGGTGGCCCTGGTGCCGCGCGATCAGCATCGCTATGGGCTGGAGCTGTACCTCGACAGGCAGACTACTGTGCCGTTGAAGGCATTGCTGTTCAGTGAGAATGGGCAGCTGCTCAAGCGCTATCAGTTCACGCACTTTTCCGCCGAATCGGTCAGCAGCGAGGCGATCGAGCCTGGTGCCGACTGCCAGACGGCGCCCGAGGTAAGCGAGCCGGCAGCTTCCGCAGTGGCTTGGACCGCTGACTGGGCGCCGCCAGGGTTCCGCTTGCTCAATGCCGGGCTTCGCCAGCGTAACAATCGCGCCACGCCGCTCTATTGGTTGACCTATGGCGATGGTCTTGCCACATTCACCGCCTTTGTCGAGCCGGCGACCGGCCAGGCTCCGGCCGACGAGCGAACTCAGCTTGGTCCGACCTCGGCCGTCTCCAAGCGTATGATGGCCGGTGGGCAGGATGTGATGGTCACGGTCGTTGGGGAAATCCCGCTGGGCACGGCCGAGCGCATTGCCCTTTCGGTGCGGCCACAAGCAGAGCAGAGTCGATGATTGAAGAGCAGGGGCGTGTCGTCGCCGTGGAGCGTGGTGCTGTATGGGTGGAAACCGTCCGCCGCAGCGCCTGTTCCGGTTGCGCGGCGCGTAGCGGTTGTGGTCAGGGCCTTATGGACCGCCTCGGCGTGCGGGAGCGGCGCGGTCTCGTGCTGGCCAGTTGTGAGCTCCCGACAGCCGTTGGTGACAGCGTGATCGTTGGCGTTCATGAGGACACGCTGCTGCGTGGATCTTTGCTGGTCTATCTGTTCCCGCTGCTGGCGTTGTTCGCGGCGGCGCTGGCGGTCCAGGCTCTGGGACTGGCCGAGCCGGCGGTGATCGGGAGCGGGCTGGCGGGCTTCGCGCTTTCATGGCTGGTGATTCGGCGCCTGTCTGCCCGCAGCGCTGGCGATCCGCGGTCTCAGCCGGTTGTGTTGCGCCACGAGGCGGGCAACGCTCAGCCGGGGCTCAGCTAGAACCGTCTGCAGCGAGGAGATTCCATGGTGAGCAAGCACACCTGTGTGGCCCTGATCATGGGGATGGCGCTCTTCGGGCAGGTTGCCGCGGTGCAGGCGCAACTGCCCGACTTCACGCCGCTGGTCCGCGAGGCTTCGCCCGCCGTCGTCAATATCAGCACCAAGCAAAAGGCCCCAGAGCGCGCTGCACTGGCCATCCCGGATCTCGAAGGATTGCCGCCGATCTTCCGCGAATTCTTCGAGCGTGGCTTTCCCATGGTGCCGGGCGAGCCTGGTGGTGGTGCGCCGCGCGAGGCTCAGTCGCTCGGCTCGGGCTTCATCATTTCTGCCGATGGCTATGTGCTGACCAACAACCACGTGGTGGCCGATGCTGCCGAAATCATCGTGCGTCTGCCTGATCGCAGCGAGCTGCAAGCGCGCCTGGTCGGAGCTGACCCGCGCAGCGATGTGGCGTTGTTAAAGGTCGACGGGACGCAGTTGCCAACCGTACGGGTAGGCAAGTCCGGCGCGCTTCAGGCCGGTGAGTGGGTGGTGGCGATCGGCTCGCCGTTCGGCTTCGACCACACTGTCACCGCCGGCATCGTCAGCGCCACGGGGCGCAGTCTGCCGAGTGAAAGCTATGTGCCGTTCATCCAGACCGACGTGGCGATCAATCCAGGCAACTCCGGTGGCCCATTGTTCAACCTCCGCGGCGAAGTGGTGGGCATCAACTCGCAGATCTTCACCCGCTCGGGCGGTTTCATGGGATTGTCATTTGCCATCCCCATCGATGTGGCGATGGATGTCGCCGACCAGCTGCGTGCCGAGGGCCGTGT
Source organism: Pseudomonadaceae bacterium (assembly GCA_030602315.1). Classification (GTDB taxonomy): domain Bacteria; phylum Pseudomonadota; class Gammaproteobacteria; order Pseudomonadales; family Pseudomonadaceae; genus Azomonas. The sequence goes on from JAUVZY010000001.1 coordinate 38,214, forward strand.
CAGTCGAGGCTGGCTCGGGGTGGTGATCCAGGAAGTGAACCGGGATTTGGCCGAGTCATTCGGGCTCGAGCGTCCGGCCGGAGCCCTGGTGGCGCAGGTAATCGAAGGTGGGCCGGCTGCCGCAGCAGGCCTGCAGGTTGGCGATGTGATTCTTGGCGTCAATGGCGATCCGGTCGATCTTTCGGCCGACTTGCCACGACTGGTCGGTGCGCTCAAGCCTGGCAGCAAGGCCGAGCTGAACGTGGTTCGCGAAGGGCGCAGAAGGCAGCTGGCGGTGACTGTGGGCAGCCTGCCCGATGAGCGCGAGCTGGCGGCAGCGGGTCGTGGTGCCGGGACCGAGCAGACCAGCAGTCGCCTGGGCGTGCGGGTCGGCGACCTTTCGGTCGAGCAGCGTCGTGCGCTCGATGTGCAGGGTGGGGCGGTGGTTGCGCAGGTCATCAACGGCCCGGCTGTGGCCATCGGGCTGCGTCCAGGCGACGTCATCACTCACCTGAACAACGAGCAGATCGAGTCGGCCGCGCGCTTCGTTGCCGTGGCAGAGAAGCTGCCGGTCCATCGTTCGATTTCCATGCGCGTGCTGCGCCAGGGGCGGGCGAGCTTCATCACCTTCAAGCTCGCCAACTGAGTCGGAGTTTGCGCTGGGCGAGGGGTGGCGAAAGCCGCCCCTTTTCGTTTTTGCCCGCGTCTTGCCAGTGTCGGACAGGCGAGCGCGTCGTGACGCTGGTGCCGCGCTTCGGGTACAATCCGCCGCTATTTTCGGCAGGCGCCCCTGTCTGCGTATCACCTGGTGTAAGAGCTGTGAGTGACCTGAGTCATATCCGTAATTTCTCCATCATCGCCCACATCGATCATGGCAAGTCGACCCTGGCGGATCGTTTCATCCAGATCTGCGGCGGACTGTCCGATCGCGAGATGGAGGCTCAGGTACTTGACTCGATGGACCTCGAGCGCGAGCGCGGCATTACCATCAAGGCACACAGCGTGACCCTGCATTACCCGGCGCAGGACGGCAAGACCTACCAGCTCAACTTCATCGACACCCCCGGCCACGTTGACTTCACCTACGAGGTGAGCCGCTCCCTGGCCGCCTGCGAAGGGGCGATTCTGGTGGTGGATGCCGGCCAGGGCGTCGAGGCGCAATCGGTAGCCAACTGCTACACCGCCATCGAGCAGGGTCTCGAGGTGATGCCGGTGCTGAACAAGATGGACCTGCCGCAGGCCGAGCCGGAGCGCGTCAAGGACGAGATCGAACACATCATCGGCATCGATGCCACTGATGCGGTGCCCTGCAGCGCCAAGAGCGGCATGGGCGTGATCGACGTGCTGGAGCACCTGGTCAAGGTGATTCCGCCGCCGGAAGGCGAGATCGAGGCGCCGCTGCAGGCACTGATCATCGACTCGTGGTTCGACAACTACCTGGGTGTGGTGTCGCTGGTGCGCGTGCGCCACGGCCGCATCAAGAAGGGCGACAAGGTACTGGTCAAGTCGACCGGCAAGATCCATCAGGTCGACAGTGTCGGCGTGTTCACCCCCAAACACACCGAAACGGCCGATCTGAAGGCTGGCGAAGTGGGCTTCATCATTGCTGGCATCAAGGACATCCATGGTGCGCCGGTGGGCGACACCCTGACGCTCTCCAGCACGCCGGACGTGGAGATGCTGCCGGGGTTCAAGCGGGTCAAGCCGCAGGTCTACGCCGGCCTGTTCCCGGTCAGCTCCGACGATTTCGAAGACTTTCGCGAGGCTCTGCAGAAGCTGACGCTCAACGACGCGGCGCTGCAGTACGAGCCGGAGAGTTCCGACGCGCTGGGCTTTGGTTTCCGCATTGGCTTCCTCGGCATGCTGCACATGGAGATCATCCAGGAGCGTCTCGAGCGCGAGTATGACCTGGATCTGATTACCACTGCGCCGACCGTGGTGTACGAGGTCGAGCTGAAGACCGGCGAGACGGTTTATGTCGACAACCCGTCCAAGCTGCCCGACCCGGCGAGCATCCTCGACATGCGCGAGCCGATCGTGCGGGCCAACATCCTGGTGCCGCAGGAGCATCTGGGCAACGTGATCACCCTGTGCATCGAAAAGCGCGGCGTGCAGCGTGACATGCAGTTCCTCAGCAGCCAGGTGCAGGTCTCCTATGACCTGCCGATGAACGAGGTGGTGCTGGACTTCTTCGATCGGCTGAAGTCGGTGAGCCGCGGTTATGCGTCGCTCGATTACAGCTTCGATCGCTTCCAGTCGGCCAACCTGGTGCGTCTCGATGTGCTGATCAACGGCGAGAAGGTCGATGCGCTGGCGCTGATCGTCCACCGTGACCGCGCCCACCATAAAGGCCGCGTGCTGACCGAGAAGATGAAGGAACTGATCCCCCGCCAGATGTTCGACGTGGCGATCCAGGCCGCGATCGGCGGTCAGATCATCGCTCGGACGACGGTCAAGGCCCTGCGCAAGAACGTTCTGGCCAAGTGCTACGGCGGCGACGTCAGCCGCAAGAAGAAGCTTCTGGAGAAGCAGAAGGCGGGCAAGAAGCGCATGAAGCAGGTCGGCAGCGTGGAAATTCCACAGGAGGCTTTCCTCGCCGTGCTGAAGGTGGACAGCTGAGATGTCGATCAACTTCCCCCTGCTGCTGGTCATCGCGGTCTTCGTCTCGGGCGCGCTGGCGCTCATCGATCTCGTGTTCCTGGCGCCGCGCAGGCGGGCAGCGATCGCCCACTACCAGGCGACCACCACGCACGCCGATCCGGCGGCAATCGACGCGCTGGCTCGGGAGCCGGTGCTGGTGGAGTACGGCAAGTCGTTTTTCCCGGTGCTGGCCATCGTGCTGGTGCTGCGCTCGTTCCTGGTCGAGCCGTTCCAGATTCCTTCGGGCTCGATGAAGCCTACGCTGGAAGTCGGTGACTTCATCCTGGTGAACAAGTTTGCCTATGGCATCCGCCTGCCGGTGATCGATACCAAGGTCATCGACATTGGCGAACCGCAGCGCGGCGACGTCATGGTGTTCCGCTACCCCAGCGACCCGAACGTGAATTACATCAAGCGCGTGATCGGTCTGCCGGGTGATGTGGTGCGTTACACCGGCGACAAGCGCCTGTACATCAATGGCGAGCCGGTTGCCGAGATCCTCGTGGGCGATGAGCCGGGCAGCCTGGGCAGCGCGCGTCTGTATCAGGAAACCATCGGCGAAGCCGAGCACCTGATCCGCAAGGAAATGCTGCGCAACGGCGTAGAGCCCGACCGCGAGTGGCACGTGCCGGAAGGCCATTACTTCATGGTCGGTGACAACCGCGACAACTCCAACGACAGCCGCTACTGGACCGATTCCGACATCCCCGCACCGTTGCTTGGCATGGTTCCGGACCGCAATATCGTCGGCAAGGCGTTCGCAGTGTGGATGAGCTGGCCCGATCCGAAGTTCAGCAACCTGCCCAATTTCTCCCGCGTCGGTCTGATCAACTGACCGATGTGATGGATTTCCGCCCGGGCCATCACGGGCGGCTATATTGTTCGCCCGCTCTGGGTGCCCACGGATGATGAGGTCGCAATGATGAAGTTTTCGAAGTCGCAACAAGGGATGTCCATAATCGGCTGGCTGATGATCCTGGCGTTCGTCGCCTTCGTTGCCAGCACCGCTTTCAAGATGATGCCGCACTACTTCGACTACATGTCGCTGGACAAGGCGATCGCCTCGGTCGAAACCGACAAGGCCAGCGACGTCAGGACCATCGGTGACTTCTACGGACATGTCGACAAGGCCATGCAGGTCAACGGTATCCGCGACATCAAGCTGCGCGAGGTGCTGAAGGTCGAGCAGGTCAATGACGCGTTCCACGCCAAGCTCAGCTACGAGAAGCGCGAGAACATGATCAAGAACCTCGACCTGGTTGCCCGCTTCGAAAAAGAGTACCAGCTGAGGCCGTGAGCACTTCTTCCCTTGAGCGCCTGCAGCGCAGGCTCGGCTATCAGTTCCGCGACCAGCAGCTGCTGCTGGTCGCGCTCACGCACCGCAGTTTCGCCGGCCGCAACAACGAGCGCCTGGAGTTTCTCGGTGACGCCATCCTGAATTTCATCGCCGGCGAGGCGTTGTTCAACCAGTTTCCCCAGGCTCGCGAAGGCCAGCTCTCGCGTCTGCGCGCGCGGCTGGTGAAGGGCCAGACGCTGGCGGTGCTGGCGCGTGGCTTCGACCTTGGTGATTACCTGCGGCTGGGCTCCGGCGAGCTGAAAAGTGGCGGCTTTCGCCGCGAATCGATCCTTGCCGATGCCCTGGAAGCGGTAATCGGCGCCATCTATCTCGATGGCGGCATCGACGCGGCGCGCGAGCGGGTGCTCGCCTGGCTGGACAACGAACTGCAGGGACTGACCCTGGTCGACACCAACAAGGACCCCAAGACGCGCCTGCAGGAATTTCTTCAGTCGCGTGGCGCGCAGCTGCCGCACTATGAGGTGGTGGACATCCAGGGCGAGCCTCACTGCCGGACCTTTTACGTGGAGTGTCAGATCGCCTTGTTGAACGAACGAACCCAGGGGCAGGGCGCCAGTCGGCGCATCGCCGAGCAGGTGGCCGCTGCGGCCGCCTTGACCGCACTAGGCGTGGAGACCGCCCATGAGTGATTCTTTCGACGCACAGGCCAGCCGCTGCGGCTACGTGGCCATCGTCGGCCGACCCAACGTCGGCAAGTCGACCCTGCTCAACCACATCCTCGGGCAGAAGCTCGCGATCACCTCGCGCAAGCCGCAAACCACCCGCCACAACATGCTCGGGATCAAGACCGAGGGAGCGGTGCAGGCGATCTACGTCGATACCCCCGGTCTGCACAAGGCCGGCGAGACGGCGCTCAACCGCTACATGAACCGCAGCGCCTCGGCCGCCCTGAAGGATGTGGACGTGGTGATTTTCGTGGTCGACCGCGACCGCTGGACCGACGAGGACGAAATGGTCCTGGAGCGGGTGAAGTTCGTGCAGGGGCCACTGATCGTCGCGGTCAACAAGACCGACCGGATCGAGGACAAGGCCGCGCTGCTGCCTCACCTGGAGTGGCTGTCGGCGCAATTGCCCAACGCCGAGATCGTGCCGATTTCGGCGCAACAGGCGAAGAACCTGGACGTGCTCGAGCAGCTGGTCGCCGAGCGCCTGCCCGAGTCCGAGCACTTCTTCCCTGAAGACCAGATCACCGACCGCAGCAGCCGCTTCCTTGCCGCTGAGCTGGTGCGCGAGAAGATCATGCGCCAGCTAGGCGCCGAATTGCCCTACCAGATCACCGTGGAGATCGAGGATTTCAAGCAGCAGGGCCATGTGCTGCACATCCACGCGCTGATTCTGGTGGAGCGTGACGGGCAAAAGAAAATCCTCATCGGCGACAAGGGCGAGCGGATCAAGCGCATCGGCCAGGAGGCGCGCAAGGACATGGAAGTGCTGTTCGACTCCAAGGTCATGCTCAACCTGTGGGTCAAGGTGAAGGGTGGCTGGTCGGATGACGAGCGCGCGCTGCATTCGCTCGGTTACCGCGATCAATAAGCTCCTGCAAGGCGGGCACGCCCGCTCTGCCACCGGCGCTGCGCCGGTAAACCTCGCCGACAGCCGGTTGCCGCATGTCGATCTGTTACGTTCTGCATAGCCGCCCGTACAAGGAAACCAGCGCGCTGGTGGATTTTTTTGCCGATGACGGCCGCTACCGCGCGGTGCTGCGCGGTGCGCTGGGGCGTGCGGGAGCGCTGGCGCGGCCGTTCGTACCCCTGGAAGTCGAGCTGCGCGGGCGGGGCGAATTGAAGAGCGCCGCGCGCCTGGAGCCTGCCGGCCAGCCGTTGTGGCTGGTTGGAGAGGCGCTGTTCAGCGGGCTCTACCTCAACGAGTTGCTGCTGCGTCTGTTGAGCCTTGATGACCCGCAGCCCGCGCTGTTCGAGCAGTATGCGCTCACCCTGCAGGCCCTCGCCCTGGGGCGACCGTTGCAGCCCTTGCTGCGGGCTTTCGAGTGGAGCCTGCTGTCTGCGCTGGGTTATGGTTTTTCCCTCGAGGTCGATCTGGCCGGGCAGCCGATCCGCCGCGAGGGGCTCTATCGTCTGTTGCCGGATGCCGGGCTGGAAGCGGTCGGGGTATTCGAGCCGGGCGTCTTTTCCGGCGATCAATTGCTCGCCTTGGCCGAGGCCGACTGGGCGCATCCTGGCGCCTTGCCCGCGGCAAAAAGGCTGATGCGGCAGGCGCTCGCCCCGCATCTGGGCGGCCGGCCGCTGGCCAGCCGCGAGCTGTTCATCAATTTCAAGGAGACACCGCGTGACTGAATCCAGGGCCATTCTGCTTGGGGTGAACATCGACCACGTCGCGACGCTGCGTCAGGCGCGCGGTACGCGCTATCCCGATCCGGTGAAGGCCGCGCTGGACGCCGAGGAAGCCGGCGCTGACGGCATCACCCTGCACCTGCGCGAGGATCGCCGGCACATCCAGGAGCGCGACGTGCGCCTGCTCAAGGAGCTGCTGCAGACGCGAATGAATTTCGAAATGGGCGTCACCGAGGAGATGCTGGCGTTTGCCGAGAGCATTCGTCCCGAGCATGTCTGCCTGGTACCGGAAACGCGCCAGGAGCTGACCACCGAAGGTGGTCTGGACGTGCTGGGCCAGGAAGCGCGGATCGCGGCGGCGGTCGAGCGCCTGGCGCGCATCGGTTGTGAAGTGTCGCTGTTCATCGACGCCGAGCCCGCGCAGATCGAGGCCGCCGCACGTATCGGCGCACCGGCGATCGAACTGCACACCGGCCGCTACGCCGATGCCGCCCATGCCCCCGAGGCTCTGCAGGAGCTGGCGCGCATCCGCGAAGGCGTGGCCTGCGGTCTGGACCACGGGTTGATCGTCAATGCCGGCCACGGGCTGCACTACCACAATGTCGAGCCGGTGGCGGCGATCCGCGGCATCAACGAACTGAACATCGGCCACGCCATCGTCGCTCACGCGCTGTTTGTGGGCTTCAAGCAGGCGGTCGTCGAGATGAAGGCGCTGATCGCCGCCGCCGCCCGCGGCTGAAATCGGCAGGGCGTTCAGCGTCGGTTCAGCGAGGGTTCAGCAGACGTTCAGCGGTCGGGTGGCACGCTTGAGTCGGGTCCAACATCACTCAAGCAAGGAGGTCGCCATGCGTCCTACTATCACCCAAATCGCACTGCTCGGCGCCCTGTCCCTCGGCGTCGCTTCCGCCCACGCGGCTGACAACTTCGTTGGCCTGACCTGGGGTCAGACCAACAACAACATCCAGAAGTCCAGCGCGCTGAATGCCAACCTGGGCAATCCCAAGCTGGACAAGGTGATCGACAACAGCGGCACCTGGGGCGTTCGCGTTGGCCAGCAGCATGAGCAGGGCCGTTACTACGTGACCTACGAGAACGTGTCCGACAGCCACACCGGCTACAAGCTGCGCCAGCAGAACCTGCTCGGCAGCTACGACATGTTCGTGCCGTTCGGCGACTTCGGTACCCGTGCCTTCGCCGGCGCCACCCTGGGTCTGGTCAAGCTGGAGCAGGAAAGCCGTGGCTTCAAGCGCGACAGCGATATCGGCTACGCTGCCGGTATCCAGGTCGGCCTGCAGCAGCCGCTGACCAAGGCACTGACCGTGGAAACCGGTTACCGTTACCTGCAGACCAACGCCAGCACCGAGATGGCACCGCACGGCGGCGCCAAGGTAGGCTCGCTGGATCTGCACAGCAGCCGCCTGCCTTACCTGGGGGTCAACTACGCCTTCTAAGGGCTGCAGCACAACGCTACCGGGCGCCGCCCGGTAGCGTCATTTACGGGAGCGCCGATGAAACTGCTGATCGTCGAGGACGAGGCGCTGCTGCGCCACCACCTCTACAGCCGGCTTAGCGAGCTGGGCCACGTGGTTGACGCTCAGGGCGATGCGGAAGAGGCGCTGTACCGCATCGGTGAATACCATCACGATCTGGCCATCATCGACCTGGGCCTGCCCGGCATGAGCGGACTGGATCTGATCCGCCAATTACGCAGCATCGGGCATACCCTGCCGGTGCTGATCCTTACCGCCCGCGGCAACTGGCAGGACAAGGTCGAGGGCCTGGCCGCCGGTGCCGACGATTATCTGGTCAAGCCGTTCCAGTTCGAGGAACTCGAAGCGCGTCTGAACGCCCTGCTGCGCCGCGCCAGCGGTTTCACCCAGGCGAGCGTTTCGGCCGGAGCGCTGCGGCTGGACCTCAATCGCAAGCAGGCGCTGGTCGACGAACAGTCGCTGGGCTTGACCGCCTACGAGTACCGCATCCTCGAATACCTGATGCTGCATCACCAGCAGGTGGTCTCCAAGGAGCGCCTGATGGAGCAGCTGTACGCCGATGACGAGGAGCGCGATGCCAACGTCATCGAAGTGCTGGTCGGTCGGCTGCGCCGCAAGCTTGAGAGCGCCGCCGGGATGCGCCCGATCGAAACGGTGCGTGGGCAGGGCTACCTGTTCACCGAGCGCTGCCGATGATCCGCTCGTTGCGTCTGCGCTTCATGCTCGGGGCCACGGTGCTGGCCGTGCTGTTCATGCTGATTCTGCTGCCGCTGTTGCAGAGCGCCTTCCACCTTGCCCAGGAGGATGTGATCGAGCAGCGCCTGGCGGCCGACGCGGCCGCGCTGATTTCCGCCGCCGAGCTGGTCGACGGCAGCCTGAGGATGCCCGAGTCGATGCCGGCGATGGAGCTCAACCTGCTCGAAGCCAGGCAGCTGGGTTTCATCTATGACCGCCACGGCCGGCTGGTCTGGCGCTCTCCTTCCAGCCTGGACGAACAGATCGACTACCGCCCGCGCTATGACGGGCGGGGCCGTGAGTTCGCCAGCCTGCAAGACCCGCGCGGTGAACGCTACTTCGTCTACGACCTGGAGGTGGATCGCCTGCGGGGCGAGGAGGCCGGCTACAGCATCGTTACCATGCAGCCGAGCCGAGACTACGACGCGCTGGTCGACGGTATGCGCCGCCAGCTTTATTGGTGGCTCGGCGGTGCCTGGCTGGTGCTGCTGGTGCTGCTCTGGCTGGGGCTGACCTGGGGCTTTGCCAGCCTGCGCGGGCTTGGCCGCGAGCTGGACGAGGTGGAAAACGGCGCGCGCGAGCGCCTGAGCGACGGCCACCCGCGCGAGTTGCTGCGCCTGACCCGCTCGCTCAACCGCCTGCTCGATGGCGAGCGCCGCCAGCGCGAGCGCTACCGCGATTCGCTGGGCGATCTGGCGCACAGCCTGAAGACGCCGTTGGCGGTGCTACAGGGCGTGGCCGACACCCTGGCCAGCGAGCGGCAGCATCGCGAGCAGGTCGAGGTGCTGCGCACCCAGATCGAGCGCATGAGCCAGCAGGTCGACTATCAGCTGCAACGTGCCAGCCTGCGGCGCAGCGGCCTACGGCGCCACCGCGAGGCGCTCGGTCCGGTGCTGGATGTGCTCACCCAGGCGCTGGACAAGGTGTACCGGGAAAAGCGCGTGGTCTTGAGCCGCGACTTTCCGCCCGCGCTGCACCTGCCGGTCGAGCGGGGCGCACTGCTGGAGCTGCTCGGTAACCTGCTGGAGAACGCCTACCGCCTGTGTCTTGGACAGATCCGCGTGCGTGCGCGCAGCAATGCCGAAGGTTGCGAGCTGTGGGTCGAGGACGATGGACCCGGCATCCCCGCCGAGCGCCGCGAGCAGATTCTGCAGCGTGGCGAACGCCTCGACACCCGCCATCCGGGCCAAGGGATCGGTACCGCGGTGGCCAAGGACATCATCGAAAGCTACGGTGGCAGCCTGCAGCTCGAGGAGTCACCGCTCGGCGGCGCCTGTTTCCGCATTCGCCTGCCGTACTGAACGCTGCATGCACGACCGGCGGCGCTGCAAACACACCGTTCACAGCGAGGAGCCATGCCGATGGAAAAACCTTTCTCCCAGGCTTGCGAGAACAACAAGGCGCCGATCCTGGCGGTGCTGCGCGAGGTCATGGCCGGCGCGCGCAGTGTGCTGGAGATCGGCAGCGGCACCGGCCAGCATGCGGTGTACTTTGCCGGGCAGATGCCCTGGCTGGTCTGGCAGCCCAGCGACCGGCGGGAGAACCTGCCCGGCATTCGCGCCTGGATGGCCGAGGCCGCGCCGGGCAATCTGCGCGAGCCACTCGAGCTCGACGTGGATCAGCCCGACTGGCCGGCGCTTGCGGTGGATGCGGCGTTCTCCGCCAATACCGCGCACATCATGAGCTGGCCGCAGGTCGAGCGGTGTTTCGCTGGCGTGGCGGCGCGGCTGCCGGCCGGTGGAGTGTTCTGCCTGTACGGCCCGTTCAACTACGCCGGTCAGTTCACCAGCGAAAGCAATGCCCGTTTCGATGCGATGCTGCGAGCCCGTGATCCGGCCAGTGGCCTGCGCGACTGTGAGGCACTGCAGGCGCTGGGCGCCCGGGTTGGCCTGGCGTTGGTCGCCGACCACCCGATGCCGGCCAACAATCGCCTGCTGGTCTGGCGCAAGGCCTAGCGCGGCGCTTACCGGCGCAGCAGGTTGACCAGCACCGTCACCAGCACACTCAGAAGGATCATCGAGGTGATCGGGATGAACACCCGGCTGCGTTCATTCTCGATGCGGATGTCGCCGGGCAGGCGGCCGAACCAGTTGAGCAACCAGGGGGCGTAATGCAGCGCGATGCCGGCCAACAGCAGCAGCGCGCCGATCAGCATCAGCCAGCGGGCCATGGGCAGTACCTCCTGCCTGGAGGCTGGTCCGCCGTGGGAGCGCCGTCAAGCGCAGCGCGGCTCAGGGCTTGCGGGCGATCAGCACCGCGCGGGTCGGTGCCGGCAGGCCTTCGACGGTCTTGCCGTGGTCCTGCGGATCGAGGAACTCGGGCAGTGACTGAAAGCGCATCCAGTCGGTGCTGCGTTGTTCGGCGACCGAGGTGACGTTGACGTCCACGCAGCGCACATCGACAAACCCCGCACGGCGCAGCCACAGCGCCAGCGCCGGTACCGACGGCAGGAACCACACGTTGCGCATCTGCGCGTAGCGGTCTTCCGGCACCAGCGCGGTGGTTTCGTCGCCCTCCACCACCAGCGTTTCCAGCACCAGCTCGCCGCCACGCACCAGGCAGTCCTTCAGCTCCAGCAAATGGTCGATGGGCGAGCGGCGGTGGTAGAGCACGCCCATGGAGAACACCGTGTCGAAGCCTTCGAGCTTCTCCGGCAGCTCTTCCAGGGCGAACGGCAGGTGCCAGGCGCGGGCGGCCGGCAGGTAGCGTTTGACCGCATGGAACTGGCAGAAGAACAGCCAGTTGGGGTCGACGCCGAGCACCAGGTCCGCGCCGGCACCGAGCATCCGCCACATGTAGTAGCCATTGCCGCAGCCGACATCCAGCACGCGCTTGCCGGAGAGGTCGAGGTACGGGGCGACCCGCGACCACTTCCAGTCCGAGCGCCATTCGGTGTCGATATGCACGCCGAACAGCTCGAACGGCCCCTTGCGCCAGGGGATCAGGCCGCGCAGCGCCTGCTCCAGGCGGGCACGGGTGTCCTCGCCCAGCGGGCCGTCCAGCACCAGGGCCTCGGCCAGCTCGACCTGCTCGGGGACGAGCTCCGGCAGTGCGTCCACCGCCGCCATCCAGCGCGGCAGGTCGCCGTGGCTCTTGTCCAGCTTGGCGCCGAACTGCGCGGGCAGGCCGTCGGCCCAGGCGGCCAGTGGGGTGCGGGCGAGCTGGCGGACCAGCGGCGTCAGGTCGAGATTCATGGCAGGGCGATCAGCGAGGCGAAGTTCAGGCACTGGAACCACGGCACCACACGGCTGAAGCCGGCTTCCTGCAGGCGGGCGCGATGGCTGTCGAGGCTATCGGGGATCAGCACGTTCTCGATGGCGCTGCGCTTTTGCGCGATCTCCAGGTCGCTGTAGCCGTTGGCGCGCTTGAACGCCAGGTGCAGCTCGGTGAGCAGCGCCTGCTCGGCCGGGTCATCGAAGCACAGCTTTTCCGAGAGGATCAGTGCGCCGCCCGGCACCAGGCTCTGGCGGATGCGCGCCAGCAGGTCGGTGCGGCATTCGGGGGCGATGAATTGCAGGGTGAAATTCAGCGCCACCACCGAGGCCGGCTGGAACTGCAGCGCGAGGATGTCCGCCTCGCGCACCTCCACCGGCAGCAGTTCCTGGAACATCGCGTCCTGGGCGTGCAGGTACTCGCGGCAGCGCTCGACCATCGCCGCCGAGTTGTCCACCGCCAGCACCTGGCAGCGTTCGCTCTTCACGTGGCGGCGCAGCGCCTGGGTCACGGCGCCGAGCGAGCAGCCGAGGTCGTAGAGCACGGTGCCCGGTTGGGCGAACTGCCCGGCCAGCACACCGATGTTTTCCACGATGGTCGGGTAACCGGGCACCGAGCGCTTGATCATGTCGGGGAACACCCGCGCGACATCCTCGTTGAACACGAAGTCGGGCACCGCGGCCAAGGGCGCGGCGAACAAGCGGTCGGGGTCGTGGGTCACGGTCGGCTCCCGGGAAAAGGGGCCGCATTCTAACCAAGCCGGCCGGGCGCCGGAACCGCCGCCGGCGCCGGTGGGGTGCTTCAGTCGGCGATGATGCGGCAGTCGAACTCGGCCGCCGGCTCGGCGCCCGGTTCCCACGGCTGGCGGTAGGTCAGGCGCAGGCGGTCTTCGCCGGCGCGGGCGGCCTGGAAGCGCCAGGACGACACGCCTTCGCCACCGACCACGCCGTTGGCAGCGGAGCGAAAGACTTCCGGGCCGAGGCTGTCGAGCACGGTGGCGGCGCTCTGTTCGACCTGCCAGCGAAAGCCGGTGGTCGGGTCGCTGGGCAGGTTGACGATCAGCGTCTGCCCGCCTTGCAGGCGTACCGGGCAGGCGCGGTCGTGCTCCACCAGCACGGTCGTCGCCGCTGGCGGGCTGGCGCAGGCGGTGAGCAGGGAAAGGGCAGTGCCGAGCAGGGCAGGGGGCAGCAGACGGTTCATGGTGTTGATTGGTTCACAATGGACGGCGGGCACAGCATAGCCGGCCGGGCCAGACGGCCCAAGCCGGCGCTGGATCAGAACAGCACCTTGGCCACGTCGGCGAAGCGCCGGGCGAAATGCACGGTAAGCCCTTCCTTGAGGTAGTCGGGCAACTCGTCGAAGTGGCTGCGGTTGGCTTCGGGCAGGATCAGCTCGTGGATCTTCTGCCGGCGTGCGGCGATCACTTTCTCGCGCACCCCGCCGATCGGCAGCACCTGGCCGGTCAGGGTCAGCTCACCGGTCATCGCCACGCCCTTCTTCGGCGCCTGGTCGCGGGCCAGCGACAGCAGCGCGCTGGCCATGGTGATGCCGGCGCTGGGGCCGTCCTTGGGCGTGGCGCCTTCGGGCACGTGCAGGTGGACGAAGGCCTCGTCGAAGAACGTCGGGTCGGCCTTGAAGTCCTTGAGGTGCGAGCTGACATAGCTGTAGGCGATCTCGGCCGATTCCTTCATCACCTCGCCGAGCTTGCCGGTGAGCTTGAAGCCGCGGTTCAGGGTGTGGATGCGCGTCGCTTCGATCGGCAGGGTGGCGCCGCCCAGGCTGGTCCAGGCGAGGCCCGTGATCACGCCGACGCCGGAGAGCACCTGCTCGGGGCGGAACAGCGGGCTGCCCAGATACCCTTCGAGATCCTTCTGGCCGATGCGCACGCTGGCCTCGGGCTCTTCCAGCAGCCGGACCACCGTCTTGCGCACCAGCTTGCCGAGCTGTTTTTCCAGCTGGCGCACCCCGGCCTCGCGGGCATAGCCGTCGATCAGCGCCTTGAGCGCGCTGTCGCTGATCGACAGCCGATCCTTGGGCACGCCGGCTTTGGCCAGCTGCTTGGGCCACAGGTGGCGCTTGGCGATCGCCTGCTTCTCCTCGGTGATGTAGCCGGAGAGGCGGATCACCTCCATGCGGTCGAGCAAGGGGCCGGGGATCGAGTCCAGCGTGTTGGCGGTGCAGACGAACAGCACCTTGGACAGGTCCAGGCGCAGGTCCAGGTAATGGTCGAGAAACTCGACGTTCTGCTCCGGATCGAGGGTTTCCAGCAGCGCCGAGGCCGGGTCGCCCTGGAAGCTCTGGCCGAGCTTGTCGATCTCGTCGAGCATGATCACCGGGTTCATCACCTCGACTTCCTTGAGCGCCTGCACCAGCTTGCCGGGCAGGGCGCCGATGTAGGTGCGCCGGTGGCCCTTGATCTCCGCCTCGTCGCGCATGCCGCCGACCGAGAAGCGATAGAACGGCCGGCCGAGGGATTCGGCGATGGATTTGCCGATGCTGGTCTTGCCCACACCAGGCGGGCCGACCAGGAGGATGATCGAGCCGGCGATCTCGCCCTTGAAGGCGCCCACGGCGAGAAACTCGACGATGCGGCTCTTGATGTCCTCGAGGCCGGCGTGGTGCTTGTCCAGCACCTTGCGTGCGCGCTTGAGCTCGAGTTTGTCCTTGCCCATCACGCCCCAGGGGATGCTGGTCGCCCAGTCCAGGTAGTTGCGGGTGACGGCGTATTCCGGCGAGCCGGTTTCGAGGATCGACAGCTTGTTGAGTTCCTCGTCGATGCGTTTCTGCGCCGCCGGCGGTACGTGCTTGCCCGCCAGCCGGGCGCGGAACTCGTCGGCGTCGGCGCTCTTGTCGTCTTTGGTGATGCCCAGCTCGCGCTGGATGATCTTGAGCTGCTCCTTGAGGAAGAACTCGCGCTGGCGCTCGCCGATCTTGCGGTTGACCTCGGCCGACAGCTCCTTCTGCAGGCGCGCGACCTCCACCTCCTTGCGCAACAGCGGCAGCACCTTTTCCATGCGCTTCAAGATCGGCACGCAGTCGAGTACCTCCTGGAGCTCGGCACCCGGCGCGGTGGTCAGCGCGGCGGCGAAGTCGGCCAACGGCGAAGGGTCGTGCGGGCTGAAGCGGTTGAGGTAGTTCTTCAGCTCCTCGGAGTACAGCGGGTTGAGCGGCAAGAGCTCCTTGATCGCGTTGATCAGCGCCATGCCGTAGGCCTTCACCTCGTCGCGCGGGTCGTCCTCGGCCTGCGGGTAGTCGACCTCCACCAGGTACGGCGGGCGACGGCGCAGCCAGCCGCGGATGCGCACCCGCGCCATGCCCTGGGCGACGAACTGCAGCTTGCCGCCCTCGCGGCTGGCATGGTGGATGCGCACCATGGTGCCGTGCGCCGGCAGCGCGTCGGGATCGAACACGCTCGGATCGTCACCGGGGTTGTCCACGTAGAACAGCGCGACGCGCTGGTGCGGCGTCTTGGCCACGCGCTCGAGGGTTTCCGCCCACGGATCCTCGTCGACGATCACCGGCAGCACCTGCGCGGGGAAGAACGGGCGGCTGTGGATGGGGATGATGTACAGCTTGTCCGGGCGGGTCTGATCCGGCAGCACCAGGCTGCCGGTGTCCGGCGCGGTGTCGGCTTCGACCACTTCGGGCGTGGATTCCTGTTCGCTCATGTCACACCTTTGGCAACGGCTTGCCGTGTAGATGGGTCGGTGGCGAACGGATTTCAAGGCGCCGCACCGGCCACACCCCGGGCGGGGGTGGCCGGCGCTGCGGTCAGTGGCGGGTGGCGGTGAGGGTGGGGCTGCTCGGAGCCTGCGGCGCGCAGAGTCCGCCTTCGGCCTGCAGGTGCGCCTGCAGCAGCGGGGCCATGCCCTTGAGCGCCTGCACCGGCAGGGCCGAGGTGAAGCGGAAGGTGTCGGCCTTGCGCCCCGGCACGTAGGCGGTGAGGGTGCCGAAGTGGTTGGGGCCCAGGTAGAACACGAAGGTCGCGGTGCGGTTCATCGCCGTGCCGCGGCTGGTGCTGGAGGACTGGATGCGGTTGTCGCCGGTGCCGGTCTTGCCGCCGACCTGCATGGGCGTGCCGTCGGCCAGCAGGAAGCTGCCCTTGAGGCGCCGCGCGGTGCCGTTTTCCACCACCTGGCCGAGCGCGTTGCGCAGCGCCGTGGCCACCTCCGAGGGCAGCACCCGCTGGCCGACGCCCGGGTTGACCGCCAGGTGCGTCTCGTAGGGCGTCGCCTTGGCGAACTGCAGGCTGTCGATGCGCACGCTGGGCAGGCGCACCCCGTCGTTGAGGATGATGCCCATCAGCTCGGCCAGCGCCGCCGGACGGTCGCCGGAGCTGCCCAGCGAGGTGGCCAGCGACGGCACCAGGTGCTCGAACGGATAGCCCAGGCGCTGCCAGCGGCGGTGGATGTCGGTGAAGGCTTCCACCTCCAGCATGATGCGGATGCGGCTGTCGCGGGCGCTCTTGTGCCGGCTGCGGAACAGCCAGCCGTAGACCTCCTGGCGCTCGTCGCGGCTGGCCTGGACCACTTCGCTGAGCCCGGCCTGCGGGTGCTCGAGCAGATAGCCCAGCAGCCACAGGTCCAGCGGGTGCACGCGGGCGATGTAGCCCTGATCCGGCAGGCTGTAGGCACCGGGTTTGTAGCGCTCGTACATCGCGGCCAGCTGCTTGTCGCTGACATCGGCGTCGGGCAGGCGGCTCTTGATGAAGCGGCCGAAGGTGTCCAGGTCGGCGTCCGGGCGCAGATAGCGGTGCACCGCCGCCAGACGCACCGGCGTCGGCCGCAGGCCATCGAGGAACACGTCGATGCGCTCCTCGTCGGTCTTGCCGCGGTACTTCTTCCAGAAACGCTGCAGGAACACGGTGCCTTCGCGGTCGGCGAAGCGCACCAGGTACTCCTGACGATTGGGGTTCTTGTCGTCGCTGAGCAGTTCGGCGCTG
The DNA here is from genome assembly GCA_030602315.1 of Pseudomonadaceae bacterium. Lineage (GTDB taxonomy): Bacteria > Pseudomonadota > Gammaproteobacteria > Pseudomonadales > Pseudomonadaceae > Azomonas. The sequence continues at coordinate 54,861 of JAUVZY010000001.1, forward strand.
TTGGTCGTCTGGTAGGTGCTGTATTGCACCAGGTCACGCATCAGCCGCACGAACGGCAGGTTGATCGACTCCTGCAGGGCTTCGCGCATGGTCGGCAGACGGTTGTCGTCCTCCTTGCGGAAGTTGCCGAAGCGGTGCATGCCCGAGCCTGTGAAGAAGCTCTCGCCGGGGCTGGCCGAGTAGCGCCGGTCCAGCGCCGCTTCGAGCATCGGCGCCAGGCTGCGGTCCTGCTGGCTGGCCAGGTAGCCGAGCGCCCAGCGGGTGAGGTTGTCGTTGGCCTGTACCTTGCGCAGCTCGGCCGGCGACAGCAGCCCATAGCGCTCGTGCAGCTCGGCGATGACCTCGAGGTAGGTGGTCAGCACGCGCAGCTTGGCGGTGGAGCCGAGCTCGAGCTTGCTGCCCTCGTTGATGTCGAACGGCTGGTTGGTGTTGTCGGTCTGCACCCGCACCTGGAAGCCGTCCGGCCCGCGCTCGAACAGGGTGAAGCTGTAGCGCACCTCGGCGGTCTTCTCCGGCGACAGCATGCGCTCGCCGAACAGGCCCACCTCGCCGGCGAAGGTCGGGTCGGCCAGGCGCGTCAGGTAGTCGCTGATCTGGTCCTGCAGGTCGCCCTGCAGGGTGGTGGTGGCCGACAGGTCGAGGCGGTCCAGGTCATAGAGCGGCACGTTGAGCAGTTGCGCCAGGCGCATCCGCGCGACGCTCACGCCCTTGGTGGTTTCCACGCTGCGTACCACCGGGTTGCTGCGCAGATCACGAAATTGCAGGGTCTGGGCCAGGGCGGCGTCGCGCAGTTCGCGATCGATCACCCCGCCCTGGGCCAGCAGGCGCAGGTGACTGTCGGTCAGGCTGGCCAGCTCCTTGCGGCCCTCGTCGAGGTAGTAGGAGGGGCGGCGCTGAGCGATCAGCAACGACAGCACCTGGCGCAGCGCCAGGCCGCGCGCCTCGAGCGGCGTCTCAGCGTTGCGCGCTGGATCGAGCAGGCGGTTGATCTGTTCGAAGTCGGCGCCGAACCAGACCCGCAGGCCGTCGGCGATGCCGTGCACCTCGCCGTGCCCGGGAACGGCCGAGAGCGGCACGCTGTTGAGGTAGTCACGCACGATGCGCTGGCGGGTGGCCAGGGTTTCCGGCCCCTCGCGGTAGGCGCGCACGCTGGCCGAGGCCATCTGCCGCAGCTTTTCCGAGGCGTTGCCGGTGCGCCCTTCCGGCGAGTGGCGGTATTTCTCGACCTGGGTCGCCAGGGTGCTGCCACCGGAGGCCTGACCGGGCAAGCCCAGGTACTTTTCGACCTGGCTGATCGCCGCGAGGGTGAAGCGCGGCCAGTCCACCGCGGGGTTGACCCGCGGATGCTCGGTATTGAGCAGTCCGCGGTCCTCGATGAACAGCAGCGACTGGGCGATCACCGGCGGTACGTCGCTGAACTCGGGGTAGAACTGGTGCGGGTAGCTGGTGGCGTACAGCGGCAGGCCGCGGCAGTCGTCCACGCTGAGCCCGGCCTGGGGCTTCTCCGGGTAGGGGATGAACAGCCCGCGACTGGCGTAGTCCTGCAGCTCCGGCGAAAAACGCACCTGCTGCAACACCGCGAAGTTGCGCTGGCTGAGCCGGGCGAGAAAGTCCGGCAGGCGCGCGTAACCGAAGCGCTCGTCGAACGGGCCCTTGTCCGGGAACAGGATGCTGTCGCTGGCTCCCGGCTGCAGGTCGTAGTTCAGCGTCGCAGCGTAGCGGCTGAGCCATTTCGACTGCAGGTGCGAGCCTTGCAGTTCCTGCCAGGCAAGCAGGCCCGCACCCGCGGCGGCTACCGAGAAGGCGAGAAATTTGATCAGCCGGCGTTTGCCAGCGGATTTGCGATTAGCCGGAGAAGGTGCAGCAGAAGGAGAGCGGACTCGCTTGGAGCCAGCGGTCCGCTTCTTGTCAGATTGCCATACGGCGCCCATGTTTACCGGCCCTGGCTGGTTGATATCTATGTCACAAAGCTTAGCGGTTGCCGCGGCTGGCGGGGAGACGAAGACAGACGAACGGGAACTTCGGGAGCCCCGTTCCAGCGCGGCGGCGACGGGCTGTCAGATTTGCCCGACCGGCAGCGCTTTCAGTCGTCGACGATCAGGTTCGAGCGGTCGTCGCGGGCACCATGGACGAGCAGCTCCTCCGCCTGGGCTTCGCTGATATGCAGACTCGCGCCGTCGATCTGTAGCTCGGACATGCGGGTCGCAGGGTCGGTGATGATGCGCGCGTCCATCAAGGCACTGCGAAAGACCTGGCCATTCTTGGTAATGGTGCAGGTGCCGGTCGCCTTGTCGATCTGCAAGCTCATGGTCGTCCTCCTCCTGAAGAGCATCTTTGGATGTGACCACCGACAAGCCATTTCGCTCCCGAGAAACAAATTTACCGCTGCGCTTGCTGCGCGCCGAGGAACCGCGCTGCGGTCAGACCGCCTAACGCCTAGGCGCAGAACTCACAGGAGGCGCGCGTGGTGCAGCAGGGCACCGACGACTTGCCGGGCTTTCTTTCCGCTGGCGGAGAGATGGGGCGCAGGATCGGCGAAATGAGCTCGAGGTGGGCGGCGCTGGGGCCGTGCGCCCGTTGGCCGCCTGCCCTGCGCACGGTGACCGGGCTGCTGCTGGCCGCCGAGCAGCCGATGTGCCTGGTATGGGGGGCGGCTCGCAGCCTGCTGTTCAACCAGGCCTTTGCCAGGCTGCTCGGCGAGCGCTACGCCGATGCGTTGGGACGCCCGGTCGGCGAGGTCTGGCCGGCGGCCTGGGAGCCCATCGGCGCGGCGCTCAACGAAGCCTACGCCGGGCGCAGCGCCGCGCTGCATTCGCTGCATTCGCTGCATCGTGGCGAGCCGAGCTGTCACCGGCTGGCGCTCACCCCGGTGCGTGACGAGCACGGCGTGGTCGTCGGTGTTCTGGGCGTGTGCAGCGAGCAGGTGCCGGCCGACCGTGCGCTGCTGGCCAGCGAGCAGCGCTTCCAGCAGCTGGCCAATCTGGGGCCGTCACTGGTCTGGTTCGGCAACCCGGATGGCTCGCTGAGTTTCTTCAACGAGCGCTGGTACGCCTACACCGGCCTTACGCCCGAGCAGGCGCTGCCATTCGGCTGGGTGGAGGTGGTGCACCCGCAGGACATCGAGCGTCTGCTGCAGGCCTGGGCGCACGCCCGTCACACCGGCGCGCTGTACGAGATCGAAGTGCAGCTGCGCCGGCATGACGGCGTGTACCGCTGGTTCCTGATCCGCGCGCTGCCGGTGCGTGACGAGCAGGGCCGGATCACCGCCTGGCTGGGCAGCAACACCGACATCGACGAGCGCAAGCGCATGGAAACGGCGCTGCGCAGCGAGCGCGAGCGAATCTGGACCTATTCCACCGATCTGATGCTGATTGCCCACTTCGATGGCCGTATCCAGGCGCTCAACCCGGCCTGGGAGGCGTTGCTCGATTACTCGCTGGACGAGCTGATGCGCGCCACGGTGCTGGAGCTGGTGCATCCGGACGACCGCCCGCGCACCCTCGCCGAGCTGGGCCGGCTCAGCCAGGGCTACCGCACCCTGCATTTCGAGGTCCGGGTGCGCCACCGTGACGGCAGCTACCGCGACGTCTCCTGGACCGCGGTGCCCGAAGGCGGGCTGGTCCACGCCATCGGCCGCGACATCACCGCCGGCAACGTCGCCGCCGAACGCCTGCGCCAAGCCGAAGACGCGCTGCGCCAGGCGCAGAAGATGGAGGCGGTCGGCCAGCTCACCGGCGGCATCGCGCATGACTTCAACAACCTGCTGCAGGGCATCACCGGCTCGCTGGAGCTGCTGCGGGTGCGACTCGGCCAGGGCCGGCTCGGCGATGCCGAACGCTTCGTTTCCAGCGCCATGGCCTCGGCCGAGCGCGCCGCCGCGCTGACCCATCGACTGCTGGCCTTTTCCAGGCGTCAGTCGCTGGTGCCCAAACCGGTGGCGGGAAACGTGCTGGTGCGCTCGATGCTGGATCTGCTGTGCCGCACCCTCGGCGAGCAGATCCGCCTGCGGCTGGATCTGGCCGAGGACCTGTGGCTCACCCGCTGCGACCCCAACCAGCTGGAGAGCGCGCTGCTGAACCTGGTGATCAACGCGCGCGATGCCATGCCCGGCGGCGGCGAGCTGTCGATCGCCACGCGCAACGCCAGCCTCGACCAGGCCTGGGGCACGGCCAAGCACGAGATCCAGCCGGGCGACTACGTCTGCTTCACCGTGCGCGACAGCGGCAGCGGCATGACCCCCGAGGTGCTGGCGCATGCCTTCGAGCCGTTCTTCACCACCAAGCCGCTGGGGCAGGGCACGGGCCTGGGGCTGGCGATGATCTACGGCTTCACCCATCAGTCCGAAGGCTGCGTGGTGATCGACAGTGCGCCCGGCCGGGGCACCACGGTGCGTCTGTACCTGCCGCGCTACCAGGGCGTGCCGCCGCTGGCGCCGACGGCCGAGAAGCAGCCGCAGCCGGCCGAGCGCGCGCATGGACGAGTGCTGGTGGTGGAGGATCAGGCCGTGCTGCGAGCAGTGCTGATCGAGCAGCTCGAGGAGCTCGGCTATAGCACGCTGGAGGCGGTGGACGGCCCCAGCGGGCTGGCCATCCTGCAAAGCGCCGAGCCGCTGGATGTGCTAGTCACCGACATCGGCCTGCCGGGCTTCAACGGTCGGCAGATGGTCGACCAGGCGCGCCGGGTGCGCCCGGAACTGCCGGTGCTGTTCATGACCGGCTATGCCGAGCGGGCGGCACTTGCCGGGGCGGTGCTGGATGCGCGCATGGATCTGATCACCAAGCCCTTCGCGCTGGACGAGCTGATCGAGCGGTTGCGCAAGCTTCTGGAACGCTGACTGCGTCCTTTGGATCCGAAAGTGTTATGTTATAACGATTGGCTTCAGGCTTTGGCCGATGAGTGTCGGCAGGCGCCGGCCTGCGTTTTCGTTTTTCAGGAGTTGCAATCACATGAAGTTCACCCCCTCTCCCCTGGCCCTTGCGCTGTCCTTGCTGTCGCCGGCGGTTCTCGCCGCGCAGCCGCTGGATCTGGATACCACGGTGATCCGCGCCAGTGGTCTGGACAGTCAGCGCGAGCAGATGACCACCCCGGTCGAGGTGCTGGAAGGCGATGAGCTGGTCAGCCGTCGTGGCGCCACGCTCGGCGAGAGCCTGAACCATCTGCCGGGCGTGCGTTCGGCCAGTTTCGGCGCCGGGGTGGGCCAGCCGGTGATCCGCGGGCAGAGCGGGGCGCGGGTGAAGGTGCTCAGCGACGGGGTGAGCACGCTGGACGCCGCCAGCATCAGCCCGGACCACGCGCTGACCGTCGAGCCGTTGCTCGCCGAGCGCATCGAAGTGCTCAAGGGCCCGGCCACGCTGCTCTACGGCGGCGGGGCGATCGGCGGGGTGGTCAATGTGATCGACCGCCGGGTGCCGACCTACGTGCCCGAGCGTGGCGTCGAGCTGGAGGCCGAACTGCGCGGCAGCACGGTCGACAACGAGGGAGCCGGCGTTTTCGGGCTGACCGCCGGGGCGGGTAACTTCGCCGTGCGCGTCGAAGGCACCAAGCGCGACGGCGAGGCCTATCGCATCCCCGGTTCGGTCAGTCGCCAGGACGGCTCCTGGCGCGACGACGACAGCTTCAACCTCGGCGGCAGCTTCATTGGCGAGCGTGGCTATCTGGGCCTGGCCTACGGCGAGCAGAACCGCCAGTACGGCCTGCTCGGCCACGCCCATGCTGACTGCCATCTGGACGACGACGAGTGGCACTGCGGCGAGCACGACGACCATGACGACGAGCAGGACGAGCATGGCGTGCCTTACGTCGACATGCGCCAGAAGCGCTGGGACCTGCGCGGTGAGCTGAGCGACCCGCTGCCGGGCTTCGAGCGTGCACGGCTGCGCGTGGGCCACAACAATTACCAGCATCTGGAAATCGAAGAAGGCGAGGTCGGCACCCGTTTCGATAACGACGCCACCGATGTCCGCCTCGAACTGACCCACGCCCCCCTCGCCGGCTGGCGCGGGGTGATGGGCGTGCAGAGCCTGCGTCGGGATTTCCAGGCCCTGGGCGAGGAGGCCTATGTGCCGCCGTCGCTGACGCGCAACCACGGCGTGTTCCTGCTCGAGGAATACACTGCCGGCGCCTGGCGCTATGAGGCCGGCCTGCGTCACGAGTGGCAGGACGTGGAGGCCGACGGCCAGCCGAGCACCGACCACCGCGGCACCTCGTTCTCGCTGGGCACGGTGTGGACTTTCACCCCCGGCCATTCGCTGGGCCTGTCGTTCTCCCGCTCGCAGCGCCTGCCCACCGCCGAGGAGCTCTACGCCAACGGCCCGCATGCCGCCACCCGCACCGTCGAGCTGGGCAACCCCGGGCTGGACGAGGAGACCTCGCACAACCTGGAGCTGACCCTGCGCCGGTTCCAGGGCCCGATCACCTACAGCCTCAGTGCCTACCGCAATGAAGTGAAGGACTACATTCACGCCGCCGACACCGGCCACGACCTGGGCGAGGGCTACCGCGAGATCGAGTACCGCCAGGCCGACGCCGTCCTGCACGGGCTGGAGGGCGAACTGGGCTTCGCGCTGAGCGATGTGTCCACCGTCAGCCTGTTCGGCGACCGCGTGCGGGGCCGCCTCAAGGACGGCGGCGACCTGCCGCGCATGCCGGCCGACCGCCTCGGCGTGCGGCTGAACCAGCAGCTGAGCGCCGCGCTGGATGGCCGCCTGGAGCTGTACCGCGCCATGCGCCAGGACCGCCTGGCCGAGCATGAAAGCGAAACCGCCGGCTACAACATGCTGGCCGCCGGGCTCAACTACCGCGGCGCGCTGGGCGAGGGCGACTACCTGGTCTACCTCAAGGGCGACAACCTGCTGAATCAGAAGGCCCGCGAGCACACCTCGTTCATCAAGGACGACGTGCTGCTGCCGGGGCGCAACCTCACCCTCGGCGTGCGCCTGACCTACTGATCCACGCCAGCTCAGCCCACCCGCCACCAGGCGGGCAGCAGCGCACGGATGCGTGGCTGGGCGAAACGGTCGTCGATCAGGTGCACCACCCCGCGATCCTCGCGGGTGCGGATCACCCGGCCGGCGGCCTGCACCACCTTCTGCAGGCCGGGGTACAGGTAGGCGTAGTCGTACCCCGCGCCGAACAGCGCCTGCATCCGCTTTCGCAGCTGTTCGTTCACCGGGTTCACCTGGGGCAACCCCAGGGTGGCGACGAACGCGCCGATCAGCCGTTCCCCGGGCAGGTCCACCCCCTCGCCGAACGCGCCGCCGAGCACGGCGAAACCGATGCCGCGGCCACCGTCCACGAAGCGTTCGAGAAACGCCTGCCGTGCGCTTTCCTCCATCCCGCGAATCTGCCGCCAGCAGGGAATCTCGGCGTGCGCGCTGGCCAGCGCGGCGGCCACCTCTTCCAGGTATTCGAAGCTGCTGAAGAACGCCAGGTAGTTGCCCGGCCGGGCCGCGTACTGGTTCGCCATCAGCTCGACGATCGCCGCGAGCGAGGCGCGCCGGTCGGCGTAGCGGGTGGAGATGTGCCGGGCGATGCGTACCGCGAGCTGCTCGGTGGCGAACGGCGAGTCCACCTCCAGCCAGGCATGCGCCGGCAGGCCCAGGGTGTCGGCGTAGAAGCGCCGCGGGCTCAGGGTGGCGGAAAACAGCACGCAGCTCTGCGCACTGGCAAAGCGCGGGGCGAGAAACGGTGCCGGCACCAGGTTGCGCAGACACAGCCGTGAACGGCCCGCCGAGCGGCCGCTTTCCCGCGCCGCCAGCAGGGTGCGGTCGAACAGCGAGTGCTCGCCGAAGACCTCGGCCAGGCGGGTGAAGGCCATGGCGTCGAACCACAGGTTTTGCAGTTCGGCGCTGAGTCCGGCGGGCTCGTCGGTCAGGTAGTCGTTCACCGCGCCGACGAACTGGTTGAGCGCCCCGATCAGCGCCTCGGGCAGCGCGGCGTCCACCTGATAGGCCTCGTGTTGCAGGCGGTTGAGGGCATTCCACGGGCGCAGCAGCCGCTCCAGCGCCTTTTTCAGCGCGGCCGGGGCGTTGCCGCGGGCGACGGAAAAGCGCTGCTGATCCAGTTCGGCGCTGTACATGCCGCGGGCGCGGTCGAGCAGGTTGTGCGCCTCGTCCACCAGCACGCCGACGCGCCAGTCGTGGGCCTGGGTCAGACCATGCAGCAGGGCGCTGGCGTCGAAGTAGTAGTTGTAGTCACCGATCACCACGTCGGCCCAGCGCGCCAGTTCCTGGGCGAGAAAGTACGGGCAGACGGCATGGGCCAGCGCCACTTCGCGCAGCGCCGGCTGGCTGAGATCGCCCCGGCGCACGGCCGCCTCACGGGCGGCCGGCAGGCGGTCGTAGAAGCCGCGCGCCAACGGGCAGGACTCGCCATGACAGGCCTTGTCCGGGTGCTCGCAGCTCTTCTCGCGGGCGGTCAGCTCCAGTAGCCGCAGCGGCCCGGTGTTCAACCGCGCCAGCGCATCCAGCGCCAGCTGGCGGCCGGAGGTCTTGGCGGCGAGGTAGAACGCCTTGTCCAGCCGTTGCCCGGGCATCGCCTTGAGCAGTGGAAACAGGGTGGCGAGCGTCTTGCCGATGCCGGTGGGCGCCTGGGCCATCAGGTGGGTGCCGGTGCAGGCGGCCTTGTAGACGGCCTCGGCCAGCGGGCGCTGGCCGGCGCGAAACTCGGCGAAGGGAAAGGTCAGGGCGCTCAGCGCCGCGTCGCGCGCGGCGCGGTGGGCCAGCTCCTGTTCGGCCCAGGCGAGAAAGCGGCCGCACTGCTCCTCGAAAAAGGCCTTCAGCGCCGCCGCCTCATGCCGCTCGCAGAGCACCGTCTCGCGCTGGCTGCCGATGTCGAAGTAGACCAGCGCCAGCTCGATCTCAGGCAACCCGCGGCTCTGGCAGAGCAACCAGCCATACAGCTTTGCCTGTGCCCAGTGCAGCGCGCGGTGGTTGGCCGGCTGGCGCGAAAGCTCGCCGCGGTAGGTCTTGATCTCCTCCAGGCGGTTGCCCGCCGGGTCGTAGCCGTCGGCCCGGCCGCGCACGGTCAGCGCGCCGAAGACCCCTTCCAGCGCCACCTCGCGCTCGTAGCCCGCGCCGCGCCGGGCGGTGACCACGGCGTGCCCGGCGATCCCCTGTTCGGCGCTCGGCGAAGGGGTGAAGCGCAGGTCCAGATCGCCGGCCTTGGCGGTGAATTCGCACAGCGCGCGCACCGAAATGCGGTAGCTCATGGCTCCGCCCAGCGCACGTAGCAGACGCTCACCGGCAGGCCGTGGCGCACGGCGTAGTCGAGCCAGCGGATCTGGTTGTCCTGCAGGCGGTCGCCCGGGCCCTTTACCTCGATCAGCCGGTAGCGGCCTTCGGCCGGCCAGAACTGGATCAGATCCGGCAGCCCCGCGCGGTTGTTCGGCAGGTCGGCCAGCAGGCGCTGGAACAACCGCTTCAGGTGCGCCGCTGGCAGGCAGGCGAGGGCGCGTTCGAGCAGCGCCTCGTCCAGCGCCGGCCAGACCACGAAGGGCGACAGCAGGCCGTGTTTTTCCGCCCAGGTCTGGCGAATCCGCTCGGCGTAGCTGCCGTCGTCCAGACGTGCCAGGCAGGCAGCGAACAGCGCGGCGCGGCGGCTGACGAAGTCGGCGCGGGCAAGGTCGGCCGGCGCGGCATGGTAGGGATGGCAGAACGCACCGGGCAGCGGGGCGAAGAGCGCCTCCCAGCAGAGCAGGCCGAACAGTCCGGTGATCAGGGTGTTCTCCACGTAATGCACCGGCGCGTCGGTGCCGGCCAGGTGCTCGGCCACCGCCCATTCGACGCGGCCGCCCTGCGGCGGGCGGGGCAGGACCAGCTGCAGCTCGTCCAGCGGCGCCGGGGCGGTGCGCGGCAACCGTGGCAGGCCGGCGGCGCGGCGCAGGCGCGGCAGCATGCGCTCGAGCTGCTGCGCCTCGGATTCGCTTTCCGGCCCCGCCTGGGCGGTTTCGCCAAGAACCAGCGCCTCGGCCGTCCGCCCCAGGCGCTCCAGCACGCGGATCTGCCGCGCCCGGGCGCCGGGATAGCGGTTGCCGGCATGCACCTGCGCGGCCAGCGCCAGTTCGCCGTCGCGCTCCAGCTGCAGGCCGACCTTCAACAGCAGCTTGCCGCGCCGGCTTTCCAGCCAGGGGCTGGCGAACGGCTCGGCGGGAATGGCGCTGAGCAGCGCAGCGGCCGGCTCGCCGGCCTCCAGGCGCTCGCGGCACTGGTGCAGCGCCAGGTAGGCGTCCAGCTCGGCGCGGCTGCTGAAGGCGCGCGAGGCCGGGGAGAACGCCACCTGTTCATAGCGGTAGATCCCCAGATCGGCGAGGACGAACTCGCTCCAGTCCTGCCGGAGGTTGCCGAAGAACAGCAGGCGCAGGCGCTGGCACAGCGCCTCGAGCTTGAGTTCGAACACCTGCTCGGCCAGCGCCGGGCACCAGTCGGCCAGCGGGCGCGGCTCGCCGGCTCGCGGCTGCAGCTGATCCCGCAGCTCGCCCTTGCGCAGGCTGGCCGGCAGGGCGAAGGCGGCCAAAAGCTCGGCGCGGGTCAGCAGGCGGCACAGCGCGTCGAGGTCGAGTGCCGGCGCTGGATCGATCCAGCCCTCGGCGACCAGCGGCGCGGCGGCGGCCAGCGGGCAGCCGATCTCGGCATAGCGCAGTTTGCTGGCGCGAAAGTGCACGCCCTTGCGCATCACCAGGCGCACCAGCAGGGCGCGGGCAGCCTGCGGCAGCGCTTGGAAGCGGTCGAGGAAGGCACGCTCGGTGGCGTCCAGCAGATCGCCGTGGTGCAGGCCGACCCAGTCCAGCACCTGCTGGAAGTTGTCCAGGTAGTAGAACGGGTTGGCGAGGGTCGGGCGCATGGCGATAGGTCGGCTCAAGGGCTGGCTATTTATCCAGTTGTCGCCGCGCTTGGCAATCGTGCCGGGCGTTTGCCGATCGGTGGTGGCGGCGCACGGCGAATGATCGGCGCGGGCCTGTGTCAGCAGGTAAACACCTGGAGGAGCGACAGATGAACCCGACCAGACTGCAGGGCGCGGTGGTGGTGATCACCGGCGCTTCCAGCGGCATCGGCCGCGCCGCTGCCCAGGCCTTCTGCCGCCACGGCGCCCGGGTGGTGCTCGCTGCGCGTGATGCCGAGGCGTTGCAGGAGGCGGCCAGCGAGTGCCTGGCGCTGGGGGGCGAGACCCTGGTGGTGCCCACCGATGTGACGCAGAGCGATTCGGTCGAGGCGCTGGCACGCGCTGCCGCCGAGTTCGGCGGCGGGCGCATCGACATCTGGATCAACAACGCCGGGGTCGGCGCGGTGGGAGCGTTCGATGACACCCCGGTCGATGCCCACGAGCGGGTGATCCAGACCGACCTGATCGGCTACCTGCGCGGCGCTCATGCGGTGCTGCCGTACTTCAAGCAGCAGTCGCGCGGCATCCTGATCAACACCCTGTCGGTGGGCAGCTGGCTGGCCCAGCCCTATGCGGTGTCGTATTCGGCGGCCAAGTTCGGCCTGGTCGGCTTTTGCCGGGCGCTGCGCGCCGAGCTGGTGAGCTGGCACGACATTCACGTCTGCGAGGTGTACCCGGCGATCGTCGATACGCCCGGTTTTCGTGACGGCGGCAACTACACCGGGCGCTCGTTGAAGCCGCCGCCGCTGATGAGCGATCCGCAGCAGGTCGCCGAGGCGATGCTCAGCGTCGCGCTTGAGCCGCGGCGGGTGGTGCCTGTGGGACCGCTAGCGACGCTGATGCGCCTGGAGCATTTCGCCATGCCGCTGTTCGAGCCGCTCTATGGGCTGGCGGTAGGCGCGGCGTTGCGGCGGGCCAAGCGCACGCCGACCTCGTCGGGCAACCTGTTCCATCCGGCGCTCGGCCAGCGGCGGGTGGATGGCGGCTGGCGCCAGCGGGTGCACCAGACCGGCTGGCTGGTCGGCGGGGCGGTGGCAGTCGGCGCGTTGGGGCTGCTGCTTTCCGCCGGTCGCGTCGCCTGCGGCAAGCGTCGCCGCTAGTTAGCGGGCCTTGGCGGCGGCGCTGACGCCTTCGAGGGTGGCAAACGAGGTGTCCTTGGCGGTGAGCAGAAAGTCGCGCATGAACGGTGCATCCAGCATGTCGGCACGGATGCCGGCGTACAGGGTGGCGAACAGGCCCTTGTCGCCGAGGCGCCGTGCGGTGACGTAGCCGCGCGAGCTGTATTCATGCAACGCCCAGTTCGGCAGGCAGCACACGCCGCGCCCGGAGGCCACCAGCTGCATCATCATCACCGTCAGCTCACAGGTGCGCACTGCCGCCGGTTCGATGTCGGCCGGTTCGAGAAAACGGGTGAATACGTCCAGACGGTCGCGCTCGACCGGGTAGGTGATCAGGGTTTCGCTGGCCAGATCCTCGGCGCGCACGAACGGCCGCGCGGCCAGGGGGTGCTGGTTGGCCACCGCCAGCAATGCCTCGTAGGTGAACAAGGGGACGTAGGTGATGCCGCTCAGCTCGATCGGGTCGGAGGTGACCACCAGGTCGAGGTCGCCGCGCGCCAGCGCCGGCAGCGGGGCGAAGGAGAAGCCCGAGGCCAGGTCCAGCTCCACCTCCGGCCAGGCGTCGCGGAACTGGTCGATGGTCGGCATCAGCCACTGGAAGCAGCTGTGGCATTCGATGGCCATGTGCAGGCGGCCGGCAGTACCGCCGGCCAGGCGCGCCAGGTCGCGTTCGGCATGGCGCAGCTGCGGCAGCACCACGTCGGCCAGTTGCAGCAGGCGCAGGCCGGCACTGGTGAAGCGCACCGGCTTGGTCTTGCGCATGAACAGCTGCAGGCCGAGGCGGTCTTCGAGCTCCTTGAACTGGTGCGATAGCGCCGACTGGGTCAGGTGCAGGCGTTCGGCGGCTTCGACCAGGCTGTCGGTTTCCCTGAGTGCATGAAGCGTCTTCAGGTGGCGTAGTTCCAGCATTCCATGCTCCGGGGGGTATAGATGATGAAGATGAGCCTTGTTCACTTAGACGGGAGTTTGCCGCGGTCCCTCGCGGTTTGTCGAGCCGCTACAGCAGCACCCGGCCGAGCATGAACAACAGGGCGCTGAAGAAGGCCAGCGCGATCAGGATCATTACCCCGTCATGGGCGATCAGGCCGAGGCCGACCACGCTCAGGGTGGCGCCGGCGAGCGAGTTGCCGAACGGGATCAGCTCCAGCGGCGGCATGGTCATCGCCACCGCCAGGCACAACAGCGCATTGGCCGGCACGGCGACGCCGCGGGTGAGGTAGGTCAGGCGCGGGCGCAGCAGGCGGTCGATGTAGCGGGTCAGGCGTTCGAGAAAGCCCAGGGCCTTGTCGTACTTGCTGCGCGAGGCGCTGCGCCGCAGCAGCCATTGCGGCAGCCAGAAGCAGCGCCGGCCGATCAGCAGCTGGAGGGTGATCAGCGCCACCATCACCGCACACACGCTGGGCAGGCCCGGCACGCCCGATAGCGGCGAAAGCACCAGCAGGCCGGGCACCAGCAGTACCGCGCCATAGCTGCTGCGCCCGGTCGCCTGGAGCATGCTGTCCAGGCTCACCGAACTGTGGTCGCCGGCCGCGCTGCGCAGGCGCTGCAACAGCTCGTGGAGGTTTTTCGGGTCGTTGTTCTCGTGCATGAGCGTCGCCGCCACAGGAACCTTTCCTAGAGAGCTGTGGGCGGCGTTGTTCGCTCCGTGCGGCGGCTGCACCTCGTCGGGCGGCTATCCCGGTTGAGCCATGGCCTGCGGTTGGCTGGCGCGGCGCTCCAGATAATGCAGCAGCGCGGCGCGGCCGGCGGCTGGGAGGGTCAGGCCGAGCTTGCTGCGCCGCCAGAGGATGTCCTCGGCGCTCTGGGCCCATTCCTCGCGGCGCAGGTAGTCGACTTCGCGTGCACAGAGCCCGCCACCGAAATCCTCGCCGAGCGCCGCGGCGCTGTCGGCGCCCTCGAGCAGGCGCCAGCTGCGTGTGCCATAGCTGGCCGCCCAGCGCCGGGCGATGCCTGTTGCCAGCCACGGATAGGCTTGACCCAGTTGCGCGGCCAGTTGCGCGCGGTCTTCCAGCGCCTCGCCACCGGGCAGCGGCGCGTGGGCAGTCCAGCGCGGCCCCATCGTCGGGAACCACGGCGCGAGTTGCTCGAGGGCCGCTTCGGCGAGCTTGCGGTAGGTGGTCAGCTTGCCGCCGTAGACCGACAGCAGCGGCGCCTGTCCTGGCGCTGCCCGATCCAGCGCCAGGGTGTAGTCGCGGGTGATGGCCGAGGGATCGTGCTGCTGGTCGTCGCACAGCGGGCGCACGCCGGTGTAGCTGGCGATTACCTCGCTGCGCGCGAGCTGGCGGCGAAAGTGGGCGTTGGTCACCGCCAGGAGGTAGTCGATCTCCTCCTCGCTGATCCGCGCCTGCGCCGGGTCGCCGCGGTATTCGCGGTCGGTGGTGCCGATCAGGGTGAAGTCGTCGAGGTAGGGCATGACGAAGACGATGCGCCGATCCTCGTTCTGCAGGATGAAGGCGTGGGTATCGTCATACAGGCGCGGCACGATCAGGTGGCTGCCTTGGATCAGCCGCACCTCGTGAGCGCTGCGCTGGCCGAGCGACTCGCGCACGAAGCTGGCCACCCAGGGGCCGGCGGCATTGACCAGTGCGCGGGCCTGCACGCTGTAGCGGCTGCCGTCGGCGCGCTGCAACTCCAGCTGCCAGCATGCGCCATCGCGCCGAGCCGCCAGGCAGCGGGTGCGCGGCTGGATCTGCGCGCCGCGTTCGCGGGCGGCCATGGCGTTGAGCACCACCAGGCGGGCGTCGTCCACCCAGCAGTCGGAATACTCGAAGCCTCGGGTGATGTCGGCCTTCAGCGGGCTGTCGGCACCGAAACGGATACCGTGCGAGGCCGGCAGGCGCTTGCGTGTGCCCAGGTGATCGTAGAGGAACAGGCCAGCGCGGATGGTCCAGGCGGCGCGCAGGTGCGGGCGGTGCGGCAGCACGAAGCGTAGCGGGGTGACGATGTGCGGCGCCTTGGCCAGCAGTACCTCGCGCTCGGCCAGCGCCTCGCGCACCAGGCGAAACTCGAAATGCTCGAGGTAGCGCAGGCCGCCATGGATCAGCTTGCTGCTGGCCGAGGAGGTGTGCTGGGCGAGGTCATCCTGTTCGCAGAGAAACACCGACAGCCCGCGCCCGGCGGCATCGGCGGCCACGCCGACGCCGTTGATGCCGCCCCCGATAATCGCCAGGTCGTAGGGCGTGGCGGCAGGCGGTGCGGGGCTGGGGTTGGCTGAGGTCATCGGGCGTCCATTACAGGTGGGGCGGTGCGGTCGTTTCGGTAACGGCCGCCGTACGTGTTCAGTGTACGCCCGTCGCGTCATGCGTCGCGTAGGCCAGCGGCACGCCTGCTAAGGTACAGACAAACGGGAACGAACATAGCGCACCATGACTCCTGCCATCGATTTGCTGAAAAAGGCCCGAGCCGAGCATCAGGTACACAGTTACAGCCACGACCCGAAGGCGCCCTCCTATGGGCTGGAGGCCGCGGAAAAGCTGGGGCTGGACCCGGCCAGGGTGTTCAAGACGCTGCTCGCCTGTACGGAGAAGCACGAACTGCTGGTGGCGGTGGTGCCGGTCGCCGGCAGTCTGGATCTGAAGGCACTGGCGCAGGCGGCCGGGGTCAAGAAAACCGACATGGCCGACCCGGCGGCCGCCCAGCGGGCCACCGGCTATCTGCTCGGCGGGATCAGCCCGCTGGGTCAGAAAAAGCGCCTGCGCACCTTCATCGACCAGTCGGCGCTGGCGTACCCGAGCATCTTCGTCAGTGCCGGGCGTCGTGGGCTGGAGGTCGAGTTGCCGGCGCAGACGCTGGCCGCGCATTGTCAGGCGAGTTTCGCTGTCATCGGACGCTAGGAGGACTCATGGCCCACTACCTGCTTGCCATCGACCAGGGCACCACCAGCAGCCGCGCCATCGTGTTCACGCAGGGCGGCCAGCCGGTCGCCACCGCGCAACAGGAGTTTCGCCAGTATTTCCTCAGGGACGGCTGGGTCGAGCACGACCCCGAGGAGCTGTGGAGCAGCGTCGTGACGGTCTGCCACGAGGCCTTGCGCATCGCCGGGGTGCATCCGGCGCAGGTGGCCGCCATCGGCATCACCAATCAGCGCGAGACCACCCTGGTGTGGGATGCGCTGACCGGCCAGCCGGTCTACCCGGCCATCGTCTGGCAGGACCGGCGCACCGCCAACTACTGCGCGGGCCTCAAGGTGCAGGGGCTGGAAGTGCAGGTCAGCGCCCGCAGTGGCCTGTTGATCGACCCTTATTTCTCGGCCAGCAAGGTGCACTGGATTCTCGAGCACGTGCCCGGCGCCCGCGAGCGGGCCACGCGCGGCGAGCTGCGTTTCGGCACCGTGGACACCTTCCTGCTCTGGCGCCTGACCGGCGGGCGCGTGCATCGCACCGATGCCACCAACGCCTCGCGTACCCTGCTGTTCAACATCCACCAGCAGTGCTGGGACGATGAGCTGCTGGCGATCTTCGACATTCCACGCAGCCTGCTGCCGGAGGTGCTCGACAGCGCCGCCGAGTTCGGCCAGACCGAGCCGGGGCTGTTCGGCGTGCCGATTCCGATCCGCGCCATGGCCGGCGACCAGCAGGCCGCGCTGGTCGGGCAGGTGTGTTTCGCCCCCGGGATGCTCAAGAGCACCTACGGCACCGGCTGTTTCATGATCCAGAACACCGGCGAGCTGGCACTGCGCTCGAAGCACCGGTTGCTCACCACGGTGGCCTATCGGCTTGAGGGCAAACCGACCTATTCGCTCGAGGGCAGCATCTTCGTCGCCGGCGCCGCCGTGCAATGGCTGCGCGACGGCATCAAGCTGATCGCCCATGCCTCGGAAACCGAAGCGCTGGCCGAAGCCGCCGGCGAGGCCGGTGGGGTCTACCTGGTGCCGGCTTTCACCGGTCTCGGCGCGCCGTACTGGGACCCGCTGGCGCGCGGGGCGATCCTCGGCCTGACCCGCGACACCGGCATCAAGGAAATCGTCAGCGCCGGTCTGCAGTCGGTCTGCTACCAGACCCGCGATCTGCTCGAAGCCATGACCCTGGACGGCAGCCAGCCGCCGAGCGCGTTGCGGGTGGACGGCGGCATGGCGGTGAACAACTGGGTGCTGCGTTTTCTGGCGGACATGCTAGGCGTTCCGGTCGAACGCCCGGCGATCATCGAGACCACTGCGCTGGGCGCCGCCTATCTGGCCGGACTGCAGGCCGGAATTTACGGCGGACTGGACGAGATCACCGAACTCTGGCACCGCGAGCGCCGCTTCGAACCGAGCATGGCAAAAGAGCGGCGTGCGCAGCTCTATGAGGGCTGGCTGGACGCGGTGCGCCGGGTACGCTGCGAGGTGCCCTGAGGGCACAGGTCAGAGCGGCGGCAGGCTGGCCTGCTGCTCGCCGGGGTTGATGCCGGGGGAGTGCATCTCGCCCTGCACCAGTCGTGTGCCTTCCATCTGCGGCTGGGTCACCCAGGTGAGGATGTCGTGGTAGCGGCGGATGTTGGCGACAAAATGCACCGGCTCGCCGCCGCGCGCATAGCCATGCCGGGTCTTGGTGTACCACTGCTTCTGCGACAGGCGCGGCAGGATCTTCTTCACATCCAGCCACTTGTTCGGGTCCAGGCCCTCGGCCGCGGTCAGCTTGCGTGCATCTTCCAGATGGCCGCCGCCGATGTTGTAGGCCGCCAGCGCAAACCAGGTGCGGTCCGGCTCGACGATGCTCGCCGGCAGGCTCTCGTACACCGTGACGAAATACTTGCCGCCGCCCCGGATGCTCTGCACCGGATCGAGTCGATCGTTCACCCCCATCGCCTTGGCCGTGCGCAGCGTCAGCATCATCAGCCCGCGTACGCCGGTCTTGGAGGTGGCCTCGGGCTCCCAGCGCGACTCCTGGTAACCGATCGCCGCCAGCAGCCGCCAGTCCACCCCATGCTTGCGGCCGGTTTCGCGGAAGACCTTTTCATAGCGCGGCAGGCGCTGCTGCAGATGCTGGGCGAAAGCATAGGCGCCGACGTAGCCGAGCACGTCGACATGCCCGTAATAGCGCTCATGCAGCCGCTCCAGCGTGCCATCCTGGCGGGCGCGGGCGAGGAAGGCGTTGGCCGCCTCCAGCAAACTGGTGTCCTCGCCCGGCGGCAGCACCCAGGCCAGCTGGTTCTGCTCGCCCAGATCGAAGGCGGCGCGCACGTTGGAGAAATAGAACTGGTTCATCGCCAGCTCGTTGGATTCGACCAGCGTGGCGTCGATCTGCCCCTCGTCCACCATGCGCAGCAGATCGACCACCTCCACCTCGCTGGATTCCTCGAAGGTCAGCCCCGGCAGCTCTGTCTTGAGCTGTGCCAGTTGCTCGGCATGGCTGCTGCCCTTGAGCACCAGAATGCGCTTGTCGAGCAGGTCCTCCGGGCGGGTGGGCCGGCGCTGATTGCGGTGGTAGATGACCTGGGTGGTGGATTCGAGATAGGGCACGCTAAAGCGCACCTGATCGGCCCGCGCGCCGTTGAGCGTCAAGCCCGCCGCAGCCAGCGCCGGCCCACCCGGACGGTTGAGGCGAACATAGATGTCTTCGATATCGTTGGCGGTCTCGATCTGCAGCTCGACCCCCAACTCATCAGCAAAAAGCTGCGCCAGCTCGTACTCGAAGCCCGTCGCACCGTTGCGATCCTGGAAGTAGGTCGACGGACTGTTACGCGTCACCACGCGCAACACGCCTTCCTCGCGGATTCGTTCCAGCGCGCTGGAGCTCTCCTGAGCACAGCTGCCGAGCATCATGAGCAGTCCGGCCGCCGCCAACCATCTGGCCCAGCGCGCGCGGAACATTTTTTGAGCAGACATACCGTGGAGTATACGCAAAGGCCGCTCGCTACCACATCTCGACAAGATCACGCCGCTTCGCTAACGCCCGCATCGCATGGCGAACGCTAACGGTAGACCGCCGAATAAACCGGTGGCTCCGCATGGCCGCGCTGGAGCCATGTAAAACAGCGAGATAGGCTAAGAGCGTTCCCCGCAGGCGCGGGGATGAACCGGCGCGCCGATCTACTTCAACGCCTCCACTGGCGCGTTCCCCGCAGGCGCGGGGATGAACCGCGGAGGACTGGCGCCCGGCATCGCAGCGGCCGGCGTTCCCCGCAGGCGCGGGGATGAACCGTTGCCGTCCTGGTCGCAGCCTGCATTGAATCGGCGTTCCCCGCAGGCGCGGGGATGAACCGCCTATCCAGGTCCAGCAGGCCCACAACAGCGCGCGTTCCCCGCAGGCGCGGGGATGCCCCGGCCCCGCTCAGGCGCTTGCAGAGGCTCAGGCTGCGTTCCCCGCAGGCGCGGGGATGAACCGCCTGCTTTAGGGCCACGCCGAAACAGAGGGACGCGTTCCCCGCGCCCGCGGGGATGAACCGTGGAACGCCTGCTGTTGATACGTTCAACGGCACGCGTTCCCCGCGCCCGCGGGGATGAACCGCATGCAGTCAGGGCGATATGCTCAATGATTTGGCGTTCCCCGCGCCCGCGGGGATGAACCGGTGAGCGCGGTGGTGCCGAGGGTGATCGGGCAGCGTTCCCCGCGCCCGCAGGGGATGAGCCGCAAGAAGGGCAAGGGCGGCTTCGCCCTGCAGCGCGTTCCCCTGCCCTCATTCATGGGGGTCGCTGGGTCAGGAGGTCGGTGCGTTGCTTTTCCACGCGCAATAAAAAAAGCCCCGGGTTTTCACCCGAGGCTTTCGATTTTGGCTCCGCGACCTGGACTCGAACCAGGGACCCAATGATTAACAGTCATTTGCTCTACCGACTGAGCTATCGCGGAACAGCGGGGCGTATCCTACTGTTTATTAAGTAGAAGTCAACCCCTCTTCGGTTACAGCACGGCGACGATGGCGTCGGTCACGGCGCCAAGGTTGTGGTCGTTCAGTGCAGCGGCGCAGATGCGGCCGGTGCTGATGGCGTAGATGCCGTGATCGACGCGCAGGCGCTCGACCTGCTCCACGCTCAGGCCCGAGTAGGAGAACATGCCGCGCTGTTCGCCAACGAAGCTGAAGTCCTGACGGGCGCCCTTGGCGGCCAGCTGGCTGACCAGCGCCTGACGCATGAGCTGGATGCGGCGACGCATTTCGCCGAGTTCGGCTTCCCACATGGCGCGCAGTTCCGGGCTGTTGAGCACGCTGGCGACGATGGTGGCGCCATGGGTCGGCGGGTTGGAATAGTTGGTGCGGATCACGCGCTTGACCTGGGAGAGCACGCGGGCCGATTCGTCGCGGCTTTCGGTGATCACCGACAGGGCGCCGACGCGCTCGCCATACAGCGAGAACGACTTGGAGAACGAGCTGGAGACGAAGAAGCACATGCCCGACTCGGCGAACAGGCGCGCTGCGGCGGCATCTTCCTGGATGCCATCTCCGAAGCCCTGGTAGGCGATGTCGACGAACGGTACATGGCCGCGCGCCTTGAGCACCTCGATGATGGCCTTCCAGGTGCCGAGGTCGAGATCGACGCCGGTCGGGTTATGGCAGCAGGCATGCAGCACGACGATGGAGCGCGGCGGCAGGTTGGCCAGGTCTTCGAGCAGGCCGTCGCGGTCGATGCCGTGGCTGGCCGGGTCATAGTAGCGGTAGTTCTGCACCGGGAAGCCGGCGGATTCGAAGATGCCGCGGTGGTTTTCCCAGCTGGGGTTGCTGATGGCGACGACCGAGTCGGGCAGCAGACGCTTGAGGAAGTCGGCGCCAATCTTCAGTGCGCCGGTACCGCCCAGGGCCTGGGTGGTGACCACGCGGCCTTCGGCGATCAGCGGGGAGTCGGCGCCGAACAGCAGGGTCTGCACGGCGGCGTCGTAGGCGGCGATCCCTTCGATCGGCAGGTAGCCGCGCGGGGCCTTGGCGGCCAGGCGGGTCTTCTCCGCCTCGGCCACGGCGCGCATCAGCGGAATGCGACCTTCTTCGTTGTAATAGACGCCGACACCGAGATTGACCTTGTTCGACCGGGTATCGGCGTTGAAGGCTTCGGTAAGGCCCAGGATCGGATCGCGGGGCGCCATTTCAACAGCAGAGAACAAACTCATGATGTGGCTCGACAGGAAGAAGGAGGGGAAGGGAATCAGCCCCGGCGCGGACCGGCACTAGGGCGATGTGCAAATGGGCCGGTATTATAGCGGGCAAGCCTGGGGCCTGCGAGAGCGCAGGGGGGTCGCTCCGCAGATTTTTGACGAGCTGTCGCCTGGGCATTTCAACGTTTGCCGGAGGCGGCGGTCGAGAGAAGAACGAGACGCCGCTGGGTCATGCCGGGCCGTCGGGAGAGAGGTACATGTCTGCATTTCAGCTGGTAACCCGCTTCAAGCCGGCCGGCGATCAGCCCGAGGCCATCCGCCAGATGGTGGAAGGTTTGGAGGCCGGCCTATCCCACCAGACGCTGCTCGGGGTGACCGGCTCGGGCAAGACTTTCAGCATCGCCAATGTCATCGCCCAGGTGCAGCGTCCGACGCTGGTGCTGGCACCGAACAAGACCCTTGCCGCGCAGCTGTATGGCGAGTTCAAGGCGTTCTTCCCCGATAACGCGGTGGAGTACTTCGTTTCCTACTACGACTACTACCAGCCGGAAGCCTACGTGCCGTCGTCGGACACCTTCATCGAGAAGGATGCCTCGATCAACGACCATATCGAGCAGATGCGCCTGTCGGCGACCAAGGCGCTGATGGAGCGGCCGGACGCGATCATCGTCGCCACCGTGTCCTGCATCTACGGTCTCGGCGATCCGTCCAGCTACCTGAAGATGGTGCTGCACCTCGATCGCGGCGATCGCATGGATCAGCGCGAGCTGCTGCGCCGGCTGGCCGAGCTGCAGTACACGCGCAACGACATGGACTTTGCTCGCGCCACCTTCCGCGTGCGCGGCGATGTCATCGATATCTTCCCGGCCGAATCGGATCTGGAAGCCATCCGGGTGGAGCTGTTCGACGACGAGGTGGAAAACATCGCCGCGTTCGATCCGCTCACCGGCGAGGTGATTCGCAAGCTGCCGCGCTTCACCTTCTACCCCAAGAGCCATTACGTGACGCCGCGCGAAACCATTCTCGACGCCATCGAGCAGATCAAGGTCGAGCTGGTGCAGCGGCTGGAATTCCTGCGTGGGCAGGGCAAGCTGGTGGAGGCCCAGCGCCTGGAGCAGCGCACCCGCTTCGACCTGGAAATGATGCTTGAGCTTGGCTACTGCAACGGCATCGAGAACTACAGTCGCTACCTCTCCGGGCGCGAACCGGGGCTGCCGCCGCCGACCCTGTACGACTACCTGCCGGCCAATGCACTGCTGGTGATCGACGAATCCCACGTCACCGTTCCGCAGATCGGCGCCATGTACAAGGGCGACCGCTCACGCAAGGAAACCCTGGTCGAATATGGCTTTCGTCTGCCTTCGGCACTGGATAACCGGCCTATGCGTTTCGAGGAATGGGAGGCGATCAGTCCGCAGACCATCTTCGTCTCGGCGACGCCCGGGCCGTACGAGGCCGAGCACGCCGGGCGGGTGATCGAGCAGGTGGTGCGCCCCACCGGACTGGTCGATCCGCAAATCGAGGTGCGCCCGGCGACCACCCAGGTGGACGATTTGCTCTCGGAAATCCGCAAGCGCGTCGCCGCCGACCAGCGCGTGCTGGTCACCACCCTGACCAAGCGCATGGCCGAGGACCTGACCGACTACCTGGGCGACCACGATGTGCGGGTGCGCTACCTGCACTCGGACATCGATACGGTGGAGCGGGTCGAGATCATCCGCGACCTGCGCACCGGCGCCTTCGACGTGCTGGTGGGCATCAACCTGCTGCGCGAAGGCCTGGACATGCCTGAGGTGTCGCTGGTGGCGATCCTTGACGCGGACAAGGAAGGCTTCCTGCGTTCGGAGCGCTCGCTGATCCAGACCATCGGCCGCGCCGCGCGCAACCTCGAAGGCAAGGCCATTCTCTACGCCGACAACATCACCGGCTCGATGCAGCGCGCCATCGACGAAACCGAGCGTCGCCGCGCCAAGCAGATCGCCTTCAACGAAGCCCACGGCATCGTGCCCAAGGGTGTGAAGAAGGACGTGCGCGACATCCTCGAAGGCGCCGTGGTGCCGGGCGCGCGCAGCGGTAAGCGCAAGGCCCAGGCCAGGGCGGCCGAGGAGGCGGCGAAATACGAGCTGCGCTCGCCGAGCGAGATCACCAAGCGCATCCGCCAGCTGGAGGAAAAGATGCTCGAGCTGGCCAAGGACCTGGAATTCGAGGCCGCCGCCCAGGTGCGCAACGAAATCCAGGCGCTGCGCGAGCGCCTGCTGCAAGTCTGAGCGCCACGCGAGCCGGGGAGGCTGAACGAGCAGCATCGGGTGTTTCGTCCTGCTCGTTCGAGCGGTGGTCAGCCTCCTGGGTTATTTCAGCTTCCTTGCGGGGCGGCCGCCGGCGCCTACACGGCTTGGGGGCTGGCTGCTAACATCCCGCCCTTTCTCAATCGCTGTCTGTTCGAGAGCCTCCATGACCACCGTCCGCACCCGCATCGCGCCGTCGCCCACTGGCGATCCCCACGTCGGCACCGCCTACATCGCGCTGTTCAACCTGTGTTTCGCCCGTCAGCACGGCGGTCAGTTCATCCTGCGCATCGAGGACACCGATCAGCTGCGCTCGACCCGCGAGTCGGAGCAGCAGATCTTTGACGCGCTGCGCTGGCTGGGCATCGAGTGGGACGAGGGTCCGGATGTCGGCGGTCCGCACGGCCCGTATCGGCAGAGCGAGCGCGGCGAGATCTACAAGAAGTACTCCGACGAGCTGGTCGCCAAGGGCCATGCCTTCCCCTGCTTCTGCAGCGCCGAGCGGCTCGATGCCGTGCGTGCCGAGCAGATGGCGAACAAGGAAACGCCGCGCTACGACGGCCACTGCATGCACATCGCGCCGGCCGAGGCCCAGGCACGCATCGCTGCCGGCGAGTCGCACGTGGTGCGCATGAAGGTGCCGAGCGAGGGCGTCTGCGTGGTCAAGGACATGCTGCGCGGCGAGGTGGAGATCGGCTGGGATCGCATCGACATGCAGGTGCTGATGAAGGCTGACGGCCTGCCTACCTACTTCCTCGCCAACGTGGTCGACGACCACCTGATGGGCATCACCCACGTGCTGCGCGGCGAGGAGTGGCTGCCGTCGGCGCCCAAGCTGCTCAAGCTCTACGAATACTTCGGCTGGCAGGCGCCGGTGAACTGCTACATGCCGCTGTTGCGCAATCCGGACAAGAGCAAGCTGTCCAAGCGCAAGAACCCCACCTCGATCACCTTCTACCAGCGCATGGGCTTTCTGCCCGAGGCGATGCTCAACTACCTCGGCCGCATGGGCTGGTCGATGCCGGACGAGCGCGAGAAGTTCACCCTCGAGCAGATGATCGAGCACTTCGACATCACCCGGGTGTCCCTCGGCGGGCCGATCTTCGACATGGAGAAGCTGTCCTGGCTGAACGGTCAATGGCTGCGCGAACTGCCGGTGGAAGACTTCGCCGCGCGGGTGCAGGCCTGGGCGCTCAATCCGCAGTATCTGATGCAGATCGCCCCGCACGTGCAGGGGCGCGTGGAAACCTTCAGCCAGATCGCGCCGCTGGCCGGGTTCTTCTTCGCCGGCGCGGTGAACCCTGATCCTGCGCTGTTCGCCCACAAGAAGCTCGACGAGGTGCAGGTGCGCCAGCTGATGCAGCTGATCCTGTGGAAGCTGGAGGCGCTGCGCCACTGGAACAAGGAAAACATCACCGCGATCATCCAGCGCGTCAGCGAGCACCTGGGCTTCAAGCTGCGCGATGCGATGCCCTTGATGTTCGCCGCGATCACCGGGCAGGCCAGCTCGGTGTCGGTGCTCGATGCGATGGAAATCCTCGGGCCGGATCTGTCGCGTTTCCGTCTGCGTCAGGCGCTGGAGCTGCTCGGCGGTGCCTCGAAGAAGGAAGCCAAGGAGTGGGAAAAGCAGCTGGCGCTGCTCGGCTGACCGGGGGCGCTGCTAAGTCCTTGTTCCGCTGCTAAAAAATTTACGGGTGGTGGAAAAGAATCCTGTTGACAGGGTAGGGAACCGCCCCTAATATGCGCCCCGTCCTCGAGACGGGGCTATAGCTCAGCTGGGAGAGCGCTTGCATGGCATGCAAGAGGTCGACGGTTCGATCCCGTCTAGCTCCACCAATCTCGAACGCCACGCCGATCCTTGGATCGGTTGCCTGAGAAGGGCTTTTGCGTCCCCTTCGTCTAGTGGCCTAGGACACCGCCCTTTCACGGCGGTAACAGGGGTTCGAGTCCCCTAGGGGACGCCACTATTCCAGCAGCATCGCTTACGCGGTGCGCACGTCGGAAGACGCTAAATTCGGGGCTATAGCTCAGCTGGGAGAGCGCTTGCATGGCATGCAAGAGGTCGACGGTTCGATCCCGTCTAGCTCCACCAATTTCCACGGCAGGTCAGCAGCACATGCTGACCTTGCTCATCGAAGGTTTCGTCCCCTTCGTCTAGTGGCCTAGGACACCGCCCTTTCACGGCGGTAACAGGGGTTCGAGTCCCCTAGGGGACGCCATTTTTGCCCGCTCTGGGCTGTGAGGGGCCACTCTTCGGAGTGGCCCTTTTTGTTTTGGCACCGAGCCTTTCCCGCCTTGCCTTTCCTATCGGGTGCCTGATGCCAGGCTGCGCTCCTGTGGGCGTACCCATAGCTGCGCCGCCAGCATGCCGGCAAGCATCAGTGCGCAGCCCGCATAGCCCCGCAGCGTCAGGCTTTCGTCCAGCAGCAGGGCGCCAGCCGCGGCGGCGAATACCGCTTCGAGCGAGAGGATCACCGCCGCATGCGAGGCCAGCGCATCGCGCTGGGCAACCATCTGCAGGGTGTAGCCGACCGCCACCGCGATCACCCCGGCGTAAAGCAGGGCCGGCGCGGCATCGACGATCGCCTGCGCGCTTGGCTGCTCCAGGGCGAGCGCCAGGACGAGGCTGATCACGGCGCAGGTGGCGAACTGCAGGAACGCCAGCGGCAGGGGATCGTGGTGACGGACCAGTGCGCCGATCAGCAGCACGTGTACGCCCCAGACCACCGCGCCGAGCAGCTGCAGGCAGTCGCCGGAGACGATCCGCAGTTCGCCATCGAGGCTCAGCAGCGCCATGCCGACGACCGCCAGCAGTGCGCCGAGCCAGGTGCCGGCGGGCGTCCGCTGGCCGATCAGAAGGCCCAGCAGGGGCACCATGATCACGTACAGTCCGGTGATGAAGCCGGCGTGGGTCACGCTGGTGAACAGCAGGCCGACCTGTTGCAGGTTGATGCCCAGCGACAGCACCAGGCCGAGCAGCACGCCACCGCGCAGCGCGGAGGTCGGCACGATTGGCCGGTGCTGGCGCCGACTGCGAAGCCAGAGCAGCGGCAAGAGCGCCAGGGCTCCCAGGCTAAAGCGCAGGCCAGTGAATAAAAACGGGCCGATGTGGTCCATGCCCAAGCGCTGAGCCGCGAACGCAAAACCCCAGATCGCCGCTGTGATAAGCATCAAGAGATCGGCGCGCAAAATGGGGTTCGTCATGTATGGATGGCTCTGGCAAAAGCGGCGAACTTTGACCCAAAGCAATCTGCTTGACCACTGTTTCCATGGTCGGCATGCTTGCGCCGCTTTTGTTGAGGTGTGTTGGCATCGACGGGTGCCGGCAGCAAGCCATCCGCTCGGCGGTTGTAAAGGACTGCACAGCAGGCCGATACAGTACCGATGAAATAAAAGGGATCTGCCATGGCCGCTTATGAAATCCTGATTGCTGATGACCACCCGCTGTTTAGAAGCGCTCTGCAACAGGCCCTGACCTTGGGGCTCGGTCCGGAAGTGAAGCTGGTCGAGGCGGCCAGTATCGCCGAGTTGGAAAACTGCCTCACCGCCAGCAGCGACTGGGATCTGGTACTGCTCGACCTGAACATGCCCGGCGCCTATGGCTTCTCAGGCCTGGTGCTGTTGCGCGGCCAATACCCGCATATCCCGGTGGTGATGATCTCCGCGCAGGAAGAGCCCTCGATCGTGGCCCGCGCCCGCGAGTTCGGCGCCAGCGGCTTCATCCCCAAATCCAGTTCGCTGGAAACCATCCAGGAAGCGGTGCGTGCCGTACTCGATGGCGACCTGTACTGGCCGAGCCAGATGCTCGAGCCCAGCCAGGTCAGCGACGAGGTAAAGGCGGCGACCGCCGGGCTGTCGAGTCTCACGCCGCAGCAGTTCCGCGTGCTCACCATGGTCTGCGACGGCTTGCTGAACAAGCAGATCGCCTACGAGCTGAACGTCTCCGAAGCCACCATCAAAGCCCACGTCACCGCCATCTTCCGCAAGCTCGGTGTGCGCACGCGCACCCAGGCGGCGCTATTGCTGCAGCAGATGGAATCTTTGCCCACCGCCTGATTCGTCAGGTCACCGACGGCAGCGTGATCTCGTGGCTGCGTCGGACGCTGGCCGTCAGCGCGCGGCATTGCTCGATGAATTCGCGCATCGCCGCGCTCTGGTATTTGCGCGCATGCCAGATGAAAAAGAAGTGGCGGACCAGATCCAGCTCCGGCGTCGCGATCGGCACCAGGCTGCCGCGGCGGAAGGCATCGCGTAGCGCCAGGCGTGAAATGCAGCCGATGCCAAGCCCCGACTCCACCGCCCGTTTGATTGCCTCGGTGTGTTCGAGCTCGAGGCGAATGTTCAGCTTGCCCGGATAGTGGCGGATCGCCTGGTCAAAGGTGAGCCGGGTACCCGAACCCTTTTCCCGCAGAATCCACGCCTGGTCGGCCAGCTCCGCCAGGCTCGCCGTGCCTTTGCTGGCCAGCGGGTGCTGCGGTGAGCAGAACACCGCCAGTTCGTCTTCCACCCAGGGCTGCAATTCGATTTCCGGGTGCTGGCAGTCGCCCTCGATCAGCCCCAGGTCCAGCTCGTGCTGGGCGACCTGCTGGACGATCTGCGCGGTGTTGTGTACCTGCAGGCGCACCCGGCACTCCGGATGGCGCTGCATGAAGGTGGCGATCAGCAGGGTCGCCAGGTAATTGCCGACCGTCAGCGTGGCACCCACCGACAGCGAGCCGAAGCCCGAGCGCCCTTGCAGCAGGGCTTCGATGGCGCGCGCCTGGTCGAGCAGCGCCACAGCTTCAGGCAGCAGCTGATGGCCCAGTGCGTTCAGGCACAAGCGTTTTCCCGCGCGGTCGAACAGTTGGCAGCCGGATTGGCGTTCCAGCTCCGCCAGTGCCGTGCTGGTGGCCGACTGCGACAGCGCCAGCGTCTCGGCGGCGCGGGATACGCTTTCCTGGCGGGCCACGGCGACGAACACCTGCAATTGCCGGAGGGTAAAGTGCATATCGATATTCCTGATAAGCGATATCTTGATTATCTGCTTAGCCGATATGACTGTCACTTGTAGACTGTGGCCATCTGCTGCACCGGCCGGCACGAACTGACGAGGTATCCGCATGAGCAATCTGTACGTCGAGCGTGTGCTCAGCGTCCACCACTGGAACGACACGCTGTTCAGCTTCAAGACCACCCGCAATCCGGGGCTGCGCTTCGAGAACGGGCAGTTCGTGATGATCGGTCTGGAAGCCGACGGCAAGCCGCTCATGCGCGCCTACAGCATTGCCAGCCCGAACTATGAAGAGCACCTCGAATTCTTCAGCATCAAGGTACCCAACGGGCCGCTCACCTCGCGCCTGCAGCACCTGAAGGAGGGCGACTCGCTGATGGTCAGCCGCAAGCCCACCGGCACGCTGATCCTGAGCGATTTGAAGCCCGGCAAGCACCTGTATCTGTTGAGCACCGGCACGGGGCTGGCGCCATTCATGTCGCTGATCCAGGACCCGGAAGTCTACGAGCGCTTCGACAAGGTCATCCTGGTGCATGGCGTGCGCTATGCCAGCGAGGTGGCCTATCAGGAATTCATCACCCAGCACCTGCCCGAGAACGAGTATTTCGGCGAGGCGCTGGCCGACAAGCTGATCTACTACCCGACCGTGACCCGCGAGCCGTTTCGCAACCAGGGCCGCCTGACCGACCTGATGCGCAGCGGCAAGTTGTTCGACGACATCGGCCTGCCGCCAATCAACCCGCAGGACGACCGGGCGATGATCTGCGGCAGCCCCAGCATGCTCGATGAAACCAGCGAGGTGCTGGACAGCTTCGGCCTGTCCGTCTCGCCGCGCATGGGCGAACCGGGGGATTATTTGATCGAACGCGCGTTTGTGGAGAAGTAAGGTCAGGAACCGACAAGCGCGCGGGAAGCTGGAAGAAACAGCGAGCAGGCGGTTCGGGGCGGACGTGTCGCATACGCTTCGTTAGTCCACCGTCGTCGCGTTCAGGGCCGTTAGCGGCGAATGCGCCGAGCCTCCTGCGCCTTGTCGGCTTATCCGAAGTACGCCGCGCAACACTTCTTGAATTTCTGCCCGCTACCGCAGGGGCAGGGATCGTTGCGTCCGGCGGCGAGCTTGACCGTCGGGTCGATGAAGTACCAGCGGCCCCCACGCTGCACGAAGGCCGAGCGCTCCCGATGCTGATGCTCGCCACGCTCGTCATGCCAGCGCGCGGTGAAGGTGACGAAGGCGTGTTCGGGTTGGCCGCCGAGCAGTTCGTGGCTTTCGACCTCCAGCCCCAGCCAGGTGCTGCCCAGGCTCCAGGCGCGCATGCCCTCGATATCCAGTGCCGCCTGCTGCGCCGGCAGGGTGGTGGCGCACAGGTAGTCGGTCAGTCCCAGCACGTAAGCGCTGTAGCGCGAACGCATCAGGCTTTCGGCGCTGGGCGCTGGCAGTCCGTCATGGAAGCGGCCGCAGCACTGCGCCAGGGTTTGCGCGTTGCCGCAGGGACAGGGGATGGAAGAGGCCGACATCGCTTACCACCAATATTTGCCAAACAGATGGGGATTGGCCCAGAACTTGGCGTTCAGCCAGTCAGGAACCTGCTTGTAATCGAGCAAGTCGTAGGTGAACAGGGTCAAGGTCTGACCGTCGCGCTGAAAGCGTTCGCTGGCCTGCAGGGCCAGGGCATAGAAGTCGGTGAGCGGCCAACCGGAGGCGTCCAGATCCACCAGCACCACCAGTCGGCTGGCGTTCAGGTTGCGGATGCAGCCCAGCAGCTCCAGCCCTTCGCGCCGCGGCAGGTGTTCCAGGCAGTCCGCGACGATCGCCAGGTCGTAGCGTTGCGCAGCCAGCGCTTGCGGCAGCGGCGCCTGGTCCGTGCGATCGAGCTGGCAGGGGTGCGCCGCGCAGTATGCGTCCACGGCCGGCTGGATGGTGCGGCCGACCGTGAGCAGGCGGGCCGGGGCGTAGTGTTCCAGCAGGGCCGCCAGGGCTTGCTGGGGAGTGCGGCGATCGGACACGCGGGGATCCTCCGGTAAGGGATGCGAAGACTAGCGCGGAGGCGGTCGCGAGGCCACTGGCTCTGATCCGACCGGAGCCGCGAGCGGTACGGTATTCGGTTCTGGCTGTTCGCCCCACAGGAGGCTCTCTATGAAGACCTTGAGAACAGCAGTACCCATTGTCCTGATCGGTGCGCTGGTTTCCGGCTGTGCCACGGTACAGAAGGAAGACTGGCCGACCTGTGCCGCCATCGGCGGTGTCACTGGCGCGGCGCTCGGCACCATCGAAAGCAGCACCTACGCCGGCTGGGGCGCCCTGCTCGGTGGCGGGATCGCCGCGGCCTATTGCTGGGCACAGGGCCAGCGCGACAGTGATGGCGACGGCGTGCCGGACGATCGCGACAAGTGTCCTAACACCGCCCGCGGCGTGCAGGTGGATGCGCAGGGTTGCCCGTTGAGCGTGGCGGCGGCGGTGGTCGAAGAGGTGCCGGTGGCCGCGCCGGTGGCCCAGCCGCGCCAGGAAACCATTGTGGTGAATGATCTGCTGTTCGCCTTCGACTCGGCCGAGCTGCAGCCGCGTGACCGGCAGAGCCTGGATGAGGTGATCAGTCGCCTGCGCCGCGAGCGGGCCGATGTGCGCCTGACTGTCGTCGGGCACACCGACAGCGTCGGCGCCGATGCCTACAACCAGCGGCTGTCCATGCAGCGCGCCCGAGCGGTGGCCGACTATCTGGTGGCCAACGGCATTTCCCGGCAGATGATCGGCGATGTGCGCGGGGTGGGTGAGAGTCAGCCGGTGGCCAGCAACGAGACTGAGCGCGGCCGTCAGCTCAACCGGCGAGTCGAAGTGATCATCGACCGCTGACCCATTGCGGCGCCGGCTTGCCCGGCGCCGCCTGGCGTATCAGAACAGCGGACGCGCGGCGGCCAGGGCGATCACCAGCAGGCCCACCATCAGGTTGCCGCCAAAGGCGTGGCGAATCTTGCCGAGCACTGCGCCGCCCTCCTGCCATTGTTCAGCAGCGATGGCCTTCTCCAGGCGCGGCAGCAGTACCAGCAGCACGCGCAGGAATACCGCCAGCATCACCACGTACAGACCGGCCATCGCGTGCACATAGGCCGGTGCGCCGGCAAAACCGTTGAAACGCATGTGCCAGATGCCGAACCCGGCCACCGGCAGGACGATCACCGCGATCCAGACCCAGACGAAGAAGCGGCGGAACACGTCCTGCCAGAGCTTGAGCCGTTCCGGCGCCTGCAACTGCGCTACCGCCGCCGGGCGGAGGATGGCCCAGGCGAAGAACATGCCGCCGACCCAGAGGACGGCAGCCAGGACATGCAGGGTGTAGAGCACGGCATAGACGGTCACGGACGAATCTCCACTGCTGATCGGAAAGGCACGCGCTATGATAGCCGGCCTTTGTGACTACTGAAGATTTATCCAGCCAGGCGCCTATGCTCAGCAGCGAACTCAAATCCAGCATCCAGGGCGCCTACAGCCGTTTCCTCGAGGCCAAGGGGCTCAAGCCGCGCTACGGCCAGCGGCTGATGATCGCCGAAGTGGCCAAGGGGCTCGGCGCCATCGAGACCGACGAGGAAGGCCGGCGTAGCGGCGAGCCGGCGGTGGTGGCGGTCGAGGCCGGCACCGGCACCGGCAAGACGGTGGCCTACAGCCTGGCCGCCATTCCCATCGCCAAGGCCGCCGGCAAGCGCCTGGTGATCGCCACCGCGACCGTCGCGCTGCAGGAGCAGATCGTCAACAAGGACCTGCCCGATCTCATGCGCAACAGCGGGCTGTCGTTCAGCTTCGCCCTGGCCAAGGGCCGCGGGCGCTACCTGTGCCTGTCCAAGCTGGATCTGCTGATGCAGGAAGGCCAGGCGCAGAGCGCCACCGCGCAGCTGTTCGAGGAAGAAGGCTTTCGCATCGATGTGGACGAAAGCAGCCTCAAACTCTTCGGCAGCATGATCGAACGTCTGGCCGGCAACCGCTGGGACGGTGACCGCGACGCCTGGCCCACCGCCATCGAGGACGCCGACTGGTCGCGGCTGACCACCGACCACAGCCAGTGCACCGGCCGGCATTGCCCGAATTTCCAGCAGTGCAGCTTCTACAAGGCGCGCGAGGGCATGACCAAGGTCGACGTGATCGTCACCAACCACGACATGGTGCTGGCCGATCTGGCCCTCGGCGGCGGCGCGGTGCTGCCCGACCCGCGCGACACCCTCTACGTGTTCGATGAAGGCCACCACCTGCCGGACAAGGCCATCGGCCACTTCGCCCACTTCACCCGCCTGCGCTCCACCGCCGACTGGCTGGCGCAGATCGACAAAAACCTCACCAAGCTGCTGGCTCAGCACCCCTTGCCCGGCGAGCTGGGCCGGCTGGTCGAACAGGTGCCGGAGCTGGCCCGCGAACTGCGCAGCCAGCAGCAGTTCATGTTCGGCGCCTGCGAGCAGCTGGCCGATTTCAAGGCCGGCGAGGACATGGAAGGCCGCGAGCGGCCGCGCCACCGCTTCGTCGGTGGCATCGTGCCCGAGCATCTGCGCGAGCTGGGCATCGAGCTGAAGAAGGGCTTCTCGCGGCTGACCGACCTGTTCACCCGGCTCACCGAGATGCTCAAGCAGGCGATGGACGGCGAGGGCAGCGTGGGCGTCGCCAGCCACCAGGCCGAGGAGTGGTATCCGCTGTTCGGCAGCCTGCAGATGCGCGCCCAGGGCAACTGGGACCTGTGGACCGCCTTCACCCTGGAAGATCCGCAAGAGAGTGCGCCGATGGCCCGCTGGCTGACCCTGGCCGAGAGCGGGGCGCTGTTCGATATCGAGGTCAACGCCAGCCCGATCCTGGCGGCCGAGACCCTGCGCCGCAACCTGTGGAATGTCGCCTACGGTGCGCTGGTCACCTCGGCCACACTGACCGCGCTGTCGAGCTTCGACCGCTTTCGCATGCGTGCCGGTCTGCCGCGTCAGGCGGTGACCGCGGTGGTGCCGAGCCCGTTCCACTACGCCGAGGCGGGGCTTTTGCAGGTGCCGGATCTGAAGGCCGATCCGCGTGACGCGGCGGCGCACACCGCCGCCATCGTCCGTGAGTTGCCGAAGCTCGTGGAAGGGGCGCGTGGCACGCTGGTGCTGTTTTCCTCGCGCCGGCAGATGCAGGATGTGTTCGACGGCCTCGAACGGGACTGGCGCAAGCGCGTGCTGATCCAGGGCAACCTGTCCAAGCAGGAGACGCTGAACAAGCACAAGGCGCGGGTGGATGACGGCGAGCCCAGCGTGCTGTTCGGCCTGGCCAGCTTCGCCGAAGGGGTGGACCTGCCCGGCGCCTACTGCGAGCACGTGGTGATCGCCAAGATTCCCTTCGCGGTGCCGGATGACCCGGTGGAAGCGGCGCTGGCCGAGTGGATCGAGGCGCGCGGCGGCAACCCGTTCATGGAGATCGCCGTACCGGATGCCTCGCTGCGCCTGATCCAGGCCTGCGGACGGCTGCTGCGCACCGAGCAGGATCGCGGCACCATCACCCTGCTCGATCGCCGCGTGGTGACGCAGCGCTACGGCAAGGCGATTCTCAATGCACTGCCGCCGTTTCGCCGGCAGATCGACTGAGCCGCCACCGCGCCGCGCGAGTTAGTCGTGCGCGGGCTCAGTCCTTGCGGCGCTTGAGCTGATCGACCAGCTGGGTGGGCAGCTGGCGGATGATCAGCACGCCCTGGGCCTCGTCGAACTCCACCTTGCTGCCCAGCAGGTGCGCCTCGAAGCTGATCGACAAGCCCTCGGCACGCCCGGTGAAGCGACGGAACTGGTTGAGCGTGCGCTTGTCCGGCGGGATTTCCGGCGACAGGCCGTAATCCTTGTTGCGGATGTGCTCGTAGAAGGCGCGCGGCTTGTCCTCGTCGATCAGCCCGGAGAGGTCTTCCAGGGCGATCGGTTCGCCCAGGCGTGCCTGGGTGCTGGCGTAATCGACCAGCGTGCTGGTCTTCTCACGGGCCTGTTCTTCGGACAGGTCCTCGCTTTCCACGTAATCGCTGAACGCCTTGAGCAGGGTACGGGTCTCGCTCGGCGCGTCGACGCCCTCCTGGCAGCCGATGAAGTCGCGGAAGTACTCCGAGACCTTCTTGCCGTTCTTGCCCTTGATGAACGAGATGTACTGCTTGGACTGCTTGTTGTTGCGCCATTCGGAGAGGTTGATGCGCGCGGCCAGGTGCAGCTGACCGAGGTCCAGGTGCTTGGCCGGGGCGAGGTCGAGCTGGTCGGTCACCGCCACGCCCTCGCTGTGGTGCAGCAGGGCGATGGCCAGGTAGTCGGTCATGCCCTGTTGGTAGTGGGCGAACAGCACATGGCCGCCGGTGGAGAGGTTGGACTCTTCCATCAGCGTCTTGAGCTGCCCCACCGCCTGGCGGGTGAAGCCGGCGAAGTCCTGCTGGCCGTCGAGGTACTGGCCCAGCCAGCCGCTGAACGGATAGGCGCCGGACTCCGCGTGGAAGAAGCCCCAGGCCTTGCCCTGCTTGGCGTTGTAGGCGTCGTTCAGGTCGGCGAGCAGGTTCTCGATCGCCTGGGATTCGGCCAGTTCGGTATCACGGGCGTGCAGCACGGCGGGCGAGCCGTCGGGTTTCTTCTCGATCAGGTGGACGATGCAATGGCGGATAGGCATGGCGCGCTCGTGCGGGCGAAGGACAAAGGCGCCAGTGTACCCGAGTGCGGCGAGCGGCCTTAAGCCCGTTGCCGGGGTGGCGTTATATCCGAGTAAACTGCTGAACCTTTTGCCGATGGATGCGTGTCATGTCTTCGCTGTGGCGTCACTGCGGCTGGATGCTGCTTGGCAGTTCGCTGATCCTGGCCCTGTCGCTGGGCATCCGCCATGCGTTCGGCCTGTTCTTGCCGCCGATGAGCGCCGAGTTCGGCTGGGGCCGCGAGGTGTTCGCCTTCGCCATCGCCCTGCAGAACCTGATCTGGGGGCTGGTGCAGCCCTTCACCGGCGCGTTGGCCGATCGTATCGGCGTGGCCAAGGTGAGCCTGATCGGCGGTGTGCTGTATGCCGTGGGGCTGGGGCTGATGGCCTTTTCCGACTCGCCGGCCAGCCTGTCGCTGAGCGCCGGCCTGCTGATCGGCATCGGCCTGTCCGGCACCTCGTTCTCGGTGATCCTGGGGGCGGTGGGGCGTGTCGCGCCGGCGGACAAGCGCAGCCAGGCGATGGGCATCGCCGCGGCGGCGGGCTCGTTCGGCCAGTTCGTCATGCTGCCGGGCAGCCTCGGGCTGATCGCCTGGCTCGGCTGGTCCGGCGCGCTGCTGGCGCTGGCGGTGCTGATCGCGCTGATCCTGCCGCTGGCGCGCATGCTGCGCAGCGAGGCGCCGTCCGCGGCCGGCGGGCCGGCGCAGAGCCTTGGCGAGGCGTTGCGCGAAGCCGCCGCCCATGGGCACTACTGGCTGCTGGCGCTGGGGTTTTTCGTCTGCGGCTTTCAGGTGGTGTTCATCGGCGTGCATTTGCCGGCCTATCTGGTCGATCAGGGACTGGCGGCGGGTGTCGGCACCACCGTGCTGGCGCTGGTCGGGCTGTTCAACATTGTCGGCACCTACAGCGCCGGTTGGCTGGGCGGCTGCTATGCCAAGCCCAGGCTGCTGGTCGGTCTGTATCTGCTGCGTGGGGTGGCGATCACGGCGTTCTTTCTGGCCCCGGTCACCGAGTTCACCGCCTATGCCTTCGGCATCGCCATGGGTCTGCTGTGGCTATCGACCGTGCCACTGACCAACGGCACCGTGGCCACCCTGTTCGGCGTGCGCAATCTGGCGATGCTCGGCGGCATTGTCTTTCTGTTCCATCAGATCGGTTCGTTCTTCGGCGGCTGGCTGGGCGGCTGGCTGTACGACCGTACCGGTAGCTACGCGTTGGTGTGGCAGATCTGTATCGCGCTGAGCCTGGTCGCCGCACTGCTCAACTGGCCAATCCGTGAACGGCCGGTGGCGCGGCTGGCCGCGCAGGAGGCGGCGTGAAGCACCGCTGGGCGCTGCTGGCGGCGCTGCTGGCGCTGCTCGGACTGCTGGCGCTCGCCTGGTGGGGCTGGGCGCAGGGCGGGCTGTCGCTGCTGCAGCTGGGGGTTGGCACCTGCTGAGTCTCTTCGTCCGGCAGGCGACGAGCGGGGGAATCAATCACTGCGGTTCGGCTCAAAGAGGTTCAGCCAGACGCCCACGGAACACGAGCTGGCGTTGCGAGCTGTCGCAGAACCGTAACCGAAGCGCGGTAAAAAGCCGCCACACGCAGTGTATGGAGCCTCACCGATGACCACTCTGACCGAACTCGCGCAACAGATTGCCCAGCTCTATCCCCTGACCCACAAGAAAGATGGCAAGCGCTATCGCGTGGTGGGCGAGCTGGCCGGGCTGACCGAGCTGGAAGAGATCAGCGGAGCGCCGCGTTACATCCAGACGCGCGCGCTGCAGGACCGACAGCTGTGGGATATCGCCTGCTGAGCCGCCTCCGGGCGTAGGCTCAGGTCCACCAGGCCCTGCGTTCGGCCTTCTGCAGGTAGGACCAGGCGACGAAGCGACTGCGTTTCTGGCCCTGGCCCATTTCCACCACCTTCACGCTCACCGCGCCCAGCTTGCTCAGCTGGCCTTGCAGCAGCGGCACGTTGCCGGCCTTGGACAGCAGCGTGCTGAACCAGCAGACCTGAGTGGCGAACGCCCGGCTTTCCTCCGCCAGTCGGGCGATGAAGGCCCGCTCGCCGCCTTCGCACCACAGCTCGTTGGACTGGCCGCCGAAATTGAGCGTCGGCAGCTTGCGTGACGGGTCGAGCTTGCCCAGGTTCTTCCATTTACGCCGGCTGCCGCTGAGCGCCTCGTCGGGCCCGGCGTGGAATGGCGGATTGCACAGGGTGGCTGCAAAGCGCTCGCCCGGGGCGATCACCCCCTCGAACACGGCGCTGGGCTGCGCCTGGCGGCGCAGCTCAATCGCCGCGTCCAGCGCGTTGCCAGCGACGATCGCCTGCGCCGAGGCGAGGGCGGTGGGGTCGATGTCGCAGGCGACGAAGTGCCAGCCGTACTCATGGTGGCCGAGCAGCGGATAGATGACGTTGGCGCCGGTGCCGACATCCAACAGCCGTACCTGGTCGCCGCGTAGAATCGTCTTGCCGTTGTCGGTGGCCAGCAGATCGGCCAGGTGGTGCAGGTAGTCGGCCCGTCCCGGGATCGGCGGGCACAGGTAGCCGGGCGGAATGTCCCACTGGGCAATCGAGTAGTAGGCGTAGAGCAGCGCGCGGTTGAACGCCTTCACGGCGGCCGGATCGGCGAAATCGATGCTGCGCTTGCCGTAGGGATTGAGCACCACGAAGCGCGCCAGTTCCGGGCACTGGGCGATCAACGCGTCAAAATCGTAGCGCCCCTGATGACGATTGCGCGGATGCAGTGCCGGGCTGGTGTCGGCGGCGGGCGGCTGGGGTTTTCGAGGTGCTGGCATGGTCGGACGGGGTGGCGGACGGGCGCGGCATTGTCCGCCAAGCCCGTCTCGCCGGGAAGGGCAGGGCGCTCAGCGCGGCGCCGGATAGCCCAGCGCCTGTTGCAGGCGTTCGAGGTGGCGCTCGACCCAGGCGCGGTCGATCGCGCCCCAGTCGCGGATCCGGTAGCGTCCCTCGTTGTGGCGCTCGCCGTCGGCCTGCTCGAACTGGCAGTCGATGTCCAGCTCGGCCAGCGCGGCGAGGGTGTCCTGGGCCGTGCGGCGTGGCATGCCGGTGGCCGCCATCAGCGCCGGGACGCTGCTGGCGGTGCCGCTGTCGATCAGCCAGGCCACGTACAGGCGACGGTAGAAGCTGCTGCGCGTCTTGCTGATGTCCATCATGGCTTATCCCAGAAAGTGCAGGCCGATGTAGGTCGCGGCGCCGGCTGAATAGCCGAGGAATGCCAGCAGGGTAATGCGCCGGACATACCACATGAAGCTGATGCGCTCCATGCCCATCGCCGCCACGCCAGCCGCCGAGCCGATGATCAGGCTGCTACCGCCAGTGCCGGCGCAGAACGCCAGGAGCTCCCAGAACACGCCATCGACCATGAACTGTTGCAGCCAACCGCTATCGGCGGCGGGGGCGGTGGCGAGCATGGCTTCGGTTGCCAGCGGATACATCTGCATGGCGCCGGCCACCAGCGGGACGTTGTCCACTACCGCCGAAAGCAGGCCGATGACGTAGTTGATCGCGTAGATGTTGCCGAGCGATTCGCGCAGCAGGGTGGCAACCTCGGTCAGGTGGCCGGCGGTCGACAGGGCGGACACCGCCAACAGAATGCCGAGGAAGAACAGCACGCTGGCCGAATCGACCTTGCGCAGCACGCCGACCACCGAGAGCGGGTGCTTGTCTTCGTCGTTCTTGTTGCGGTGGATGATCTCGGTGACCACCCACAGCACGCCGAGACCGAACAGGATGCCCATGTACGGCGGCAGGTGGGTAACGGTCTTGAACACCGGCACGAACACCAGCGCGGCCAGCCCCAGCGACAGCACCAGGTTGCGCTCGAATGGGGTGGTCGGGCTGCCGTGGTCATCGCTGGCCACGCGGCGCGGACGCGGCGCCTCGCCCTTCATGGTGAAGCTGAGGATGGCCAGCGGTACCAGCAGGCAGACCAGGCTGGGGATGAACAGGCTGGTGACCACGCCGGTCGCGGTGATCTGCTGACCGATCCACAGCATGGTGGTGGTCACGTCACCGATCGGCGACCAGGCGCCGCCGGCATTGGCCGAGATCACCACCACGCCGACGAACAGCCAGCGTTCGGGGCGTCCGCGGATCAGCTTGCGCAGCAGCGAAACCATGACGATGGTGGTGGTCAGGTTGTCCAGCGCGGCAGAGAGGAAGAACGTCAGGAAACCGATGATCCACAGCAGATAGAGGCGCCTGCGTGTCTGGATGCGGTCGGTGATGACCTTGAAGCCTTCGTGCGAGTCGATCAGCTCGACGATGGTCATCGCGCCGAGCAGGAAGAACAGGATTTCGGCGATCTCGCCCAGGTGGTGGCGCAGCTCTTCGACCACGAATTCGCGGCTCTCGGCGCCATGCGCCGCCAGCGAAGGGATGTGCTCGATGCCCAGTACCAGCAGGCTCCAGGTCAGGGCGGCGGTGAGCAGGGCCGAGGCTGCCTTGTCGATGCGCAGGGGGTGTTCGAGCGCGATCGACAGATAACCGAGCACGAAAACGAGCGCCATGAGTGCATACATGGGAAAGACCGTCCGTTCAAAAAGTTACGAATTATGACGGACGCGGCGGGGCCGCGACAGCGCTATTCAGAGGCGTGGCGGGGGCTTTTGGTGCCGGTTGTCTAGTGCTTGCGCACTGCTACCGGAGCGTTACCGGAGGCGTGGCGGCGGACGCCGCCACGCGAGGGGGGTTACAGGCTGGCGATACGGGCGCGTTGTTCAGCCAGCTTGGCCAGTGCCTGCTCGGCTTCGGCGAGCTTGGCGCGCTCCTTGTCGATCACCTCGGCGGGCGCCTTGGCGACGAAGCCTTCGTTGGACAGCTTGCCGCCGACGCGCTTGACCTCGCCATCGAGCTTGGCGATTTCCTTGTCCAGCCGCGCCAGTTCGGCATCCTTGTCGATCAGCCCGGCCATCGGCACCAGCACTTCCATCTCGCCCACCAGGGCGGTGGCGGCCAGCGGCGCTTCCTGATCGGCCGGCAGCACGGTAATGCTTTCCAGCTTGGCGAGCTTCTTCAGCATCGGCTCGTTCTCGGCCAGGCGACGGCGATCGGTGGTGTCGGCGTTGCGCAGCACCAGGTCGATCTTCCTGGCCATGGAGATGTTCATCTCGCCGCGGATCTGCCGCACGCCGAGCATCAGTGCCTTGACCCACTCGATGTCGCCTTCGGCCTGCTCGTCGAAGCGCGACGGGTCGAACTCCGGCCAGGGTTGCAGCATCAGGGTCGCGCCGCGCTTGCCGGCCAACGGTGCCACGCGCTGCCAGATTTCCTCACTGATGAACGGCATGAAGGGGTGCGCCAGGCGCAGGGCGGT
The DNA here is from genome assembly GCA_030602315.1 of Pseudomonadaceae bacterium. Lineage (GTDB taxonomy): Bacteria > Pseudomonadota > Gammaproteobacteria > Pseudomonadales > Pseudomonadaceae > Azomonas. The sequence goes on from JAUVZY010000001.1 coordinate 95,098, forward strand.
TTCCAGCACGCGCGCCAGGGTGCGGCGGGTGCCACGCTGGCGTTCGGCGGATGCACTCTCGTCCCACAGCACGGGTTTGACCAGTTCCAGGTACCAGGCGCAGTACTCGTCCCAGATGAACTCGTAGAGGGCCTGGGCAGCGAGGTCGAAACGGAAGGCTTCCAGCTGGCGGGTGACTTCCGCTTCGGTGCGCTGCAGCGCCGAGATGATCCAGCGGTCCACCGACGACAGCTCGACGGGCTCGTCGTTGACCCCGGTGTCCTTGCCCTCGGTGTTCTCGAACACGAAGTTCGCCGCGTTCCACAGCTTGTTGCAGAAGTTGCGGTAGCCCTCGACCCGGCCCATGTCGAACTTGATGTCGCGGCCGGTGGAAGCCAGCGAGCAGAAGGTGAAACGCAGGGCGTCGGTGCCGTAGCTGGCGATGCCCTCGGGGAATTCGGCCTTGGTCTGCTTGGCGATCTTCTCGGCCAGCTTGGGCTGCATCATGCCGCTGGTGCGCTTGGCGAGCAGCTCGTCGAGGGTGATGCCGTCGACGATGTCCAGCGGGTCGAGCACGTTGCCCTTGGACTTGGACATCTTCTGGCCCTGCGCATCGCGCACCAGGCCATGGACGTAGACCGTCTTGAACGGAATCTGCCCAGTCAGGTGCAGGCTCATCATGATCATCCGGGCGACCCAGAAGAAGATGATGTCGAAACCGGTCACCAGCACGTCGGTGGGGTGGAAGGTCTTGAGGAAGTCGGTCTGCTCCGGCCAGCCCAGGGTGGAGAAGGTCCACAGGCCCGAGCTGAACCAGGTGTCCAGCACGTCTTCGTCCTGGCGCAGGTCGACGTTGTTGGCGATACCGTACTTGGTGCGTACCTCGGCTTCATCACGGCCGACGTAGACGTTGCCCGCCTCGTCGTACCAGGCCGGGATGCGATGGCCCCACCAGAGCTGGCGGCTGATGCACCAGTCCTGGATGTCACGCATCCAGGAGAAATACATGTTCTCGTACTGCTTGGGCACGAACTGGATCTGGCCGCTCTCCACGGCGGCGATGGCTTTCTCGGCCAGCGGCTTGGTGGAAACGTACCACTGGTCGGTCAGCCAGGGCTCGATGATGGTGCCGGAGCGGTCGCCGCGCGGAACCTTCAGCGCGTGGTCGTCGATCTTCTCCAGAAGCCCCATGCCGTCGAACTCGGCGACGATGGCCTTGCGCGCGTCGAAGCGATCCATGTGCGCGTAGCCGTCGGGCAGTCTGGCCTCGACATGATCGTTCAGCGTGCCGTCGAGGTTGAACACCTGCGCCTGGGCCAGGATGCGCGCATCGCGGTCGAAGATGTTGATCAGCGGCAGGTTGTGGCGCTTGCCGACTTCGTAGTCGTTGAAGTCATGCGCCGGGGTGATCTTCACGCAGCCGGTGCCGAACTCGCGGTCGACGTAGTCGTCGGCGATGATCGGGATCAGGCGGTTGGCGATCGGCAGCAGCACGTGACGGCCGATCAGGTCCTTGTAGCGCTCGTCTTCCGGGTGCACGGCCACGGCCGCATCACCGAGCATGGTTTCCGGGCGGGTGGTGGCGACCACCAGATAGTCCAGCCCCTCGGCGGTGCGGGCACCATCGGCCAACGGGTAGCGCAGGTTCCAGAGGTAGCCCTTCTCGTCGTGGTTTTCCACTTCCAGGTCGGAAATGGCGGTGTGCAGCTTGGTGTCCCAGTTGACCAGGCGCTTGCCGCGGTAGATCAGTCCGTCCTCATGCAGGCGGACGAAGGCTTCCTTGACCGCTTCGGACAGCCCTTCGTCCATGGTAAAGCGCTCGCGCGACCAATCCACCGAGGAGCCCAGGCGACGGATCTGCCGGGTGATGGTGCCGCCGGACTGTTCTTTCCACTCCCAGACCTTGTCGAGGAACTTGTCGCGGCCGAGATCGTGCCGGCTCACGCCGTGGGCGGACAGCTGGCGTTCTACCACCATCTGGGTGGCGATGCCGGCATGGTCGGTGCCCGGCTGCCACAGGGTGTTGCGGCCCTGCATGCGGCGCCAGCGGATCAGCGCGTCCATGATCGCATTGTTGAAGCCATGGCCCATGTGCAGGCTGCCGGTGACGTTCGGCGGCGGGATCATGATGGTGTAGGGCTCGCCGGAGCCTTGCGGGGCGAAGTAGTTCTTCGATTCCCATTCCTGGTACCAGCGGGATTCGATGGCATGTGGCTGATAGGTTTTGTCCATGCGGCGAGAACCTTAAGAGACGGCTGATCGAAAGGGGCGAAGTATAAAGGCAAACGCGCCCTGCCGGCGCGGCAGGCAGGGTGGGTCAGTCGTGCGGCGGGCGACGCAGGGCGTCCAGGCTCGCTTCGAGGCGCAGGCGGACCTCCGCCTCGATCCGGGGCATGAATTCGTCGATCACCTGCTGCACGATCAGACTCGCCTGGGCGCGCACCTCGGGTGTGAGCGTCGCGCCCGGGCGTGTGGCGTCGAGAAACGGCCGTGCTGCCGCTTCCGCGCTCGGTTCGGCCGCGGGCAGCACCACGTCGCACAGCAGGGGCACGTCATCCGGCAGCGGGGGTGTCGCTACGGGGATTGCCGGCGATTCCAGAAGCTCCTGGATCGCTTGCAGGTCGTCGAGCAATTGCTGGGGCTGGTCGGCGGTGGGGGTCATCGGTGGGGCGTTTTACAGTTCGACGCGCTGCGGATCATAGCCTTGCTGGCGATAGCGGCGGAAATTGTCCCGACTGGTGGCCAGTTGCTGCGGCTCCTGATTGACGATCTCGATTACCCGGGCGAAGTGCTGCAGATGCAGTGATGGCGTGGAGCACAGGTTGATCAGCACGCCCTGGGCGGTGCTGGCAGGGGGTTTGGTGTCGTCCAGGCCCAGCTGGATCGGCGCCGTTTCGGCGTCGCTGGCCAGCGCGTGGGGCAGGAAGCGCTCGGGCCGAAACCGCCAGAGCAGCTCGTCTATTGCCGACTGCTGCGCGTCGTCGGCGCAGCGGATGAACGTCGGCAGGTCATGCTGCCAGGCTTTGGCGGCCAGCCGACAGGCGGCCAGCAGGCGACCGTAGGGGTCGCTGTCTGGCAACACGTAGAACTCGATGCGGGGCATGGCAGGCTTCAGCTGGAGAGACCGGCGCTGACCGCACCGGGCAAATGGTGGGGCGTCACTGCAGGCGGTCGAGCAGGAACTGGGTCAGCAGGGGCACCGGTCGGCCGGTGGCGCCTTTTTCCTTGCCGCCGCTGATCCAGGCGGTGCCGGCGATGTCCAGGTGCGCCCAGGGGTACTGCTTGGCGAAGCGCGAAAGAAAGCATGCCGCGGTGATGGTGCCGGCCTTCGGCCCGCCGATGTTGGCCATGTCGGCGAACGGGCTGTCGAGCTGTTCCTGGTAGTCCTCGAACAGCGGCAGTTGCCAGGCACGGTCGTCTGCCGCCTGGCCGGCCTTGAGCAGCTGCTGGACGAGTTCGTCGTTGTTGCCCATCAGGCCGCTGGTCTGGCTGCCGAGGGCTACGATGCAGGCGCCGGTCAGGGTGGCGACGTCGACGACGGCGCTGGGCTTGAAGCGTTCGGCGTAGGTGAGGGTGTCACACAGCACCAGACGGCCTTCGGCATCGGTGTTGAGGATCTCGACGGTCTGGCCGCTCATGGTGGTAACGATATCGCCAGGACGGGTGGCATGACCGCTTGGCATGTTTTCCGCGCAGGCCAGCAGGCCGACCACATTGATCGGCAGCTGCAGCTCGACCAGGGTGCGGAAGACCCCAAGCACGCTGGCCGCGCCGCACATGTCGTATTTCATCTCGTCCATGTTCAGCCCGGGCTTGAGGCTGATGCCGCCGGTGTCGAAGGTGATGCCCTTGCCGACAAGCGCGACGGGTTTGTCCGACTTCTTGCCGCCGTTGTAGTTCAGCACGATCAGGCGCGGCGGCTGCGCGCTGCCCTGTCCTACCGCGAGGAACGCGCCGGCGCCCAATTCGCGCAGCTGGTTTTCATCGAGTACCTCGACCTTGAGGTTCTTCTGCCCCTTGGCGAGCTTCTTCGCCTCGTCGGCCATGAAGGATGGATGGCAGATGTTCGGCGGCAGGTTGCCCAGGTCACGGGCGTAGGCCATGCCGGCGGCAATCGCGCTAGCATGCACGGTGGCGCGGTCAAGTTCGTCCTGTTGGGCTTCGCTGCCCAGCAGCACGATCTTCTGCAGAGCGCGCGGATCGCCTTTCTTGCTCTTGAACTGTTCGAAGCGGTATTGGCCATCGGCGAGCACTTCGACCATCAGGCGGGCGCTGGCGTAGGCATCGCGGTCTTTGACCTGAATGTCCTGGAAGGCCAGTGCCGCGTCCTTGCCGCCAAGACCCTTGAGCACGCCGTTGATCGCGCCGGCCACCTTGCGCCAGGCCCGACTGTCCAGATCCTCGGCCTTGCCGGTGCCGACCAGCAGCACGCGCTCTGCCTTCAGGTTGGGCAGTCCGTGCAACAGCAGGGTCTGCGCGGTCTTGCCCTGCAGGTCGCCCCGCTTGAGGATGCTGGTAAGGGCGCCGCCGCAGGCTGCGTCAACGGCCTGGCCCAGGGCGCCAAGCGACGGACCCTCGGTCACGGGCAGGACCAGGGTGGCGATTTTCAGGGTCGCGGGGTCGGCGGCTTTTACGGTGAATTGCATCGGGCGGGATCCTCAAGACAAGGCGGCGGGATTTCTGGATAATGCCCGCTATTTTTCCGGCGGCGATCTGCCTGCGCGGCAAAGCTGACGGCTAGTTTGAGCATAGCCGCCGGAGCCTGACAACCCTGGAGTGTCCGGTTTGATCGTCTTCCGTTATCTGTCTCGTGAGCTACTGGTCACGGTGACCGCGGTCAGCGCGGTGCTGCTGGTCATCATCATGAGCGGTCGCTTCATCAAGTACCTGGCACAAGCTGCCCAGGGCCTGCTCGACCCCGGCGTGCTGTTTCTGATCATGGGCTTTCGCATGCCCGGATTCCTGCAGCTGATTCTTCCGCTGGGGCTGTTCCTCGGGGTGCTGCTGGCCTATGGGCGCTTGTATCTCGATAGCGAGATGACCGTGCTGTCGGCCACCGGCATGAGCCAGAACCGCCTGCTGGTCTACACCCTCGGGCCGGCGGCGCTGGTGGCGGCGCTGGTCGGTTGGCTGAGCCTGGTGGCCGCGCCTCAGGGGCTCGCTGAGGTGGAGCGGATCCTGAACGAGCAGGACAGCCTGACCGAGTTCGATACCCTGGTTCCTGGTCGCTTCCAGAAGCTGCGCGACGGTACCCGGGTCACCTATACCCGCGAGCTCTCCGACGACCGCACCGAGCTGGCCGGAATCTTCATCTCCGAAACCAGCAGCACCACGGCCGGCAAGCGCGGTCTCACGGTGCTGGTTGCAGAGAGCGGCCGCCAGGAAATCCAGCCTGACGGCAGTCGCTACCTGATCCTGGAGAACGGCTACCGCTACGACGGCCGTCCGGGTCAGGCCGACTACCGGGTGATTCGCTACGACACCTACGGGGTGCTGTTGCCGCGGCCTGAGGTGGCGGTTGAGCTCAACGATCTGGAGGCGGTGCCCAGCAAGGAGCTGTGGTCCAGCGACAAGCCGCGTCATCGCACCGAACTGCAATGGCGTCTTTCGCTGCCGCTGCTGGTATTTGTGGTCACCGTGATGGCAGTGCCGCTGGCTCGGGTGAACCCGCGCCAGGGGCGTTATCTCAAGCTGTTGCCGGCGATTTTGCTGTACATGGCCTATCTGTCGCTGCTGATCGCGGCGCGTAGTGCCTTGGACAAGGGCCGGCTGCCGCCGGCGCTCGGACTGTGGTGGGTGCACGGCTTGTTCCTGGCGATCGGTCTTGGCCTGCTGTACTGGGAGCCGTTGCGTCTGCGCCTGGCGGCGCGCCGTTCTGCTGCGGGAGGTCGTCATGTCCAGGCTTGATCGCTATATCGGCTGGCATGTCCTGATGGCGGTCATTGCTGTGTCCGGGGTCATCGTCGGGCTGGCGTTGCTGTTCGCGTTCATCGACGAGCTGGGCGACATCGAAGGTGGCTACGGTACGCTCGATGCGCTGGTCTACGTGCTGCTGACCGGGCCGCGCCGTCTTTATGAAATGTTGCCGATGGCGGCGCTGATCGGCTGTCTCATTGGCCTGGGAACGCTGGCCAGCAGCTCCGAGCTGACCATCATGCGCGCTGCCGGCATGTCGTTGGGCCGGATCGTCTGGGCAGTTATCAAGCCGGCTCTGGCGCTGATGCTGGTCGGCATTCTGATCGGCGAGTACCTGGCTCCCTGGACCGAGGATATCGCCCAGGCCCGGCGCTCGATGGCTCTTGGTCGCGGCGAAGCGCAAAGCAGCAAGAGCGGCTTGTGGCATCGGCAGGGCGATGAGTTCGTGCACGTCAACGCCGTCCAGCCCAATGGTGTGCTGCTCGGGGTGACGCGCTACCGCTTTGATGATGAGCGTCAGATGCTGTCGGCGAGTTTCGCGCGGCGGGCGGAATACCAGGGGGATCACTGGTTGTTGCGTAGCATCAGCACCACGCATTTTCGCGGCGATCGCACCGAGCTCGAGCAGGCTGCCGAGTCACGCTGGGACGTTGAACTGTCCCCGCAGTTGCTAAGCACGGTGGTGCTTGAGCCGGAGTCGCTCTCGATCAGTGGGCTATGGCGATACATTCATTACCTGGGCGAACAGGGGCTCAACAATGCCCGCTATTGGCTGGCGTTCTGGACCAAGGCCCTGCAGCCACTGGTGACGCTGTCGCTGGTGCTGATGGCGGTATCCTTCATCTTTGGCCCGCTTCGCTCGGTGACCCTGGGGCAGCGCATCTTCACCGGTGTGGTCGTGGGGTTCGTCTTTCGGATCGCCCAGGATCTGCTTGGGCCGGCCAGTCAGGTGTTCGGCTTCTCGCCGCTGCTGGCCGTGGTGGTGCCGGCGGGTATCAGTGCGCTGATCGGCTTGTGGCTGTTGCGTCGGGCTGGATGATTCGCGCCGCTGAGTGAGTGGCGCGGCCGGTCCTGCGGCCGCGTACCGCTATTTCTTGTGCACGCCTTTGGGTAGCTGCACCACCACGCTCTCCGAATAGATGTCGTGCCAGGTGCGCTTTTGCTTGTCCCACAGGGCCCACCAGTAACCCAGGCCAAAGCACAGCCAGGATGCGATCGCCAGCAGAAAGCGCAGCAGGGACTGCCACAGGTCGATGGCCGTGCCGTCGCTGTTCTGAATGCGCACGCCCCAAACCTGCATGCCCAGCGTCTGGCCGTTGTGCGTCCAGAACTTGGCGAAAAAGCCAAACAGGCTGATCAAGAGTACCGAAGAGAGGATTGGATCGACGTCGAGTCGGCCCTGCTCGGCCAGTGCCTGCAGGTGCTCGCTGCCGTAGATCAGGCGCAACACGACTTGCTGATAAACGAGGGTAACCACCATCAGCAGCGCCACGGACAGCAGAAAGTCATAGAACATGGCGGCCAGGCGGCGAGGGAGTCCCGCAGCGGGGAATTGGCCTTGCGGATGGAGAGGGTGTTTGCGCATCGTCGCTTCTCGTGGATAAGGCGCGGCGCATTCTACTTTATCGCGAGCAATAAAAAGCCCCTGATGTTTCCATCAGGGGCTCTTCAAAGCGGAGGCTTAGCCCAGGATCTGAACCTGGTCCGCCTGCATGCCTTTTTGGCCTTGCACGGCGACGAAGGTGACCTTCTGGCCTTCTTTCAGGCTCTTGAAGCCATTGCCTTCGATTGCACGGAAGTGAACGAACAGATCCGGGCCGCTTTCGGGAGTGATGAAGCCGTAGCCCTTCTCGTCGTTAAACCACTTAACAGTGCCGCTCTGACGATTCGACATATCTGATTACCTTGAAACTATGTATTGAATGACAGCCCACAGGTTAGGGCTGGGGACTGTTGCAGCAGGTAAGAGAAGTCGAGCGATGAAGCGGATCTGAAGATCTACCGCACCAGGTCACGATTCAACAGCGACCCATGCAAACAGTGGGAGCACTCTACGCTAACTCAAAAGGAAAAGCCAACCCTGTCGGGGCAATGTTTTTCGCGCTTTCGAGAGGGGTGCCAGCATGGCTGCCAGCGCTGGTTCGGTACGCCGGCAAGGCCGGCTCCAGCAGGAGAGAACACTGAGGTTCAGAAGATTGGTGCCCCGGGAGAGACTCGAACTCTCACTCTGTCGCCAGAAACGGATTTTGAATCCGCCGCGTCTACCGATTCCGCCACCGAGGCACAACGGCGGCGAAGTATAGGGATGTGCGTGGGGGCGGTCAATTGGCTGGCTGCCGGGTTTCGGCTAAGCTTCCCGCCCTTTTCATCTGTGATGTTTCGGAAGCTGCCATGCGTGTTGCCGATTTTTCCTTCGAACTGCCGGAATCGCTGATCGCGCGTCACCCGCTGGCCGAGCGTCGAGCCAGCCGGCTACTGGTGCTCGAAGGCGAGAGCGGGCAGATCGCCCACCGACAGTTCGCCGACCTGCTCGAGTATTTGCGTCCCGGCGACCTGATGGTGTTCAACGATACCCGGGTGATTCCGGCGCGCCTGTTTGGCCAGAAGGATACCGGCGGCCGCCTCGAGGTGCTGGTCGAGCGGATTGTCGACGAGCGCCGGGTGCTGGCGCACGTTCGCGCCAGCAAGTCGCCCAAGCCCGGCAGTCGGGTGCTGATCGAGGGTGGCGGGGCGGCAAGTATGGTGGCTCGCCAGGGTGAGCTGTTCGAACTGCTGTTCGATGAGGATGTGCTGCCATTGCTCGATCGCGTCGGACATATGCCGTTACCTCCTTATATAGATCGGCCCGACGACGAGGCGGACCGCGAGCGTTACCAGACCGTTTATGCGCGCCATGCCGGGGCGGTCGCCGCGCCGACTGCTGGCCTGCATTTCGACGAGGCGCTGCTGGAGGCGATTCGTGCCAAGGGCGTGGAGACTGCGTTCGTCACGCTGCACGTCGGGGCTGGCACCTTTCAGCCTGTGCGGGTCGATAATCTCGAAGAGCATCAGATGCACCGGGAGTGGTTGCGAGTCGGGCCGGAGGTGGTGGACGCGATCGCGGCCTGCCGCGCGCGTGGTGGGCGGGTCATCGCGGTGGGTACCACCAGTGTGCGCTCGCTGGAAAGCGCCGCGCGTGATGGCGAACTCAAGGCTTTCAGCGGGGAAACGGACATTTTTCTGTATCCTGGCCGGCCGTTCCACGTCGTGGATGCGCTGGTCACCAACTTCCACCTGCCTGAGTCGACGCTGATCATGCTGGTGGCGGCCTTCGCCGGCTATCGGGAAACCATGGCTGCCTACGCTGAAGCCGTCGCGCAGGGCTATCGCTTCTTCAGTTATGGCGATGCGATGTTCATCACCCGCAACCCTGCAGCGCGTGGTCCGGAGATGCCGTCATGAGTCGGGTTTGCCACATGTCGTTCGAGTTGCTGGCCACCGATGGGCGTGCGCGACGGGGGCGGCTGACGTTTCCGCGGGGCGTGGTGGAGACGCCGGCCTTCATGCCGGTCGGAACCTACGGCACGGTCAAGGGCATGCTGCCGCGTGATATCGAGGCGATCGGTGCCCAGATCATCCTCGGCAATACCTTTCATCTCTGGTTGCGCCCCGGTACCGAGGTGATCCGCCGGCATGGCGACCTGCATGACTTCATGCAGTGGCAGGGTCCGATTCTCACCGACTCCGGCGGTTTTCAGGTGTTTAGCCTGGGGGCGCTGCGCAAGATCAAGGAGGAGGGGGTGTACTTCGCCTCGCCGGTCGACGGCAGCAAGGTGTTCATGGGGCCGGAGGAGTCGATGCAGGTTCAGCGCGAGCTGGGCTCCGATGTGGTGATGATTTTCGACGAGTGCACGCCGTACCCGGCTGACGAGGACACGGCGCGCCGCTCGATGGAGTTGTCGCTGCGCTGGGCCAAGCGCTCGAAGATCGCGCATGGCGACAACCCGGCGGCGCTGTTTGGCATCGTGCAGGGTGGAATGCACGAGTCGCTGCGCATGCGCTCGCTGGAGGGGTTGTGCGAGATCGGCTTCGACGGCTTGGCCATCGGGGGCTTGTCGGTAGGCGAGCCGAAGGAAGAGATGATTCGCGTGCTGGACTTCCTGCCGGTGCAGATGCCTGCCGACAAGCCGCGCTACCTGATGGGTGTGGGCAAGCCGGAAGATCTGGTGGAGGGCGTGCGTCGAGGCGTGGACATGTTCGACTGCGTGATGCCGACCCGAAACGCGCGCAACGGCCATCTGTTTACCGACACCGGCGTTATCAAAATCCGCAACGCGGTGCACCGGCATGACGATGGGCCGCTTGACCCGAACTGCGACTGTTACACCTGCAAACATTTCTCCCGCGCCTATCTCCACCATTTGGACAAATGCGGGGAAATGCTCGGCTCTATGTTGAATACAATCCACAACCTGCGGCATTACCAGCGGCTGATGGCCGGTTTACGCGCCGCCATTCAACAGGGTAAATTGGCCGCCTTTGTCGACGACTTCTATGCCAGACGCGGCCTGCCGACACCGCCGCTGGACTGACCCTTCAACAAACGATCCGTACAACAGGAGTGGTAAATGAGCTTTCTGATTTCTGCTGCCCACGCCCAGGAAGGTGCTGCTGCGCCGGCCCAGGGCGCGGACATGATGAGCCTGCTGATGCTTGTCGGCTTCGTGGTGATCTTCTACCTGCTGGTATGGCGTCCGCAGGCCAAGCGCGCGAAGGAGCACAAGAACCTGGTCAGCGGCCTGCAGAAGGGTGACGAAGTGGTCACCTCCGGCGGCATCGTTGGCAAGGTGGTCAAGGTTGCCGATGACTTCGTGGTGCTGGAAGTGTCCGACACCGTCGAGCTGAAGTTCCAGAAAGTGGCGGTCGCCGCTGCGCTGCCCAAGGGCACTCTGAAAGCGATCTGAGTCGCTTTCATTTCTCACCAAACGGGGCGCGCAAGGCGCCCCGTGTCATAAGCGGGCGGCGTCATGCTCAATAAATTCCCCCTCTGGAAATATCTGCTGATTCTGGCGGTCCTGGCCATCGCCACCGTTTATTCAGCGCCCAATCTCTATCCCGACGATCCGGCGATCCAGGTGACCGGCTCCAGCGCGGCTCAGTCGATCAACGAGCAGGATCTGCAGCGTGCGGCCGCCGCGCTCGAAAGCGCCGGTATTACCGTCAAGGCGTTCTCGGTGGGCGAGCAGGGGCGCGGCGGCTTGCTGCGCCTGCAAGAGCAGGATGATCAGTTGCCGGCGAAGGACATCGTGCGGCGAGCGCTGGGCAACGATTACGTGGTCGCACTGAACCTGGCGCCGACGACGCCGGACTGGCTGCGCCGTCTCGGTGCAAGCCCGATGAAGCTCGGCCTCGACCTGTCCGGCGGTGTGCATTTTCTGCTCGAAGTGGATATGGACAAGGCTGCGCAGACTCGTCTGAACGTGCTTGAAGGCGAGGTAAAGGCGTTGCTGCGCAAGGAGCGCGTGCGTTATCGCAGCCTGCCGGAGCAGGCGGGTGCTATCCAGATCGGCTTTACCGACAGTGAGTCCCTGGCCCAGGCGCGTTCGCTGATCCGTCAGAATTACACCGACTTCGTGCTTAGCGAGCAGGCGCGCAACGAGCTGCAGGTATTGCGTTTGGCGTTCACCGATGCGCGGCTGGCGGAAATCCGCGAATACTCGATCAAGCAGAACCTCACGACGGTTCGTAACCGGGTTAACGAGCTCGGTGTTGCCGAGCCGCTGGTTCAGCGCCAGGGCGCCAACCGTATCGTGGTGGAGCTGCCGGGCGTGCAGGACACCGCTGAGGCCAAGCGGATTCTTGGCAAGACGGCCAACCTGGAGTTCCGCCTGGCGGCGGAGATGGATGCGCCGGGCGGGTCCACCGAGATGTTCGACTTCCGCCAGGAAGGCCGGCCGCCGGTGGCGCTGGAGCGCAGCGTGATCATCACCGGCGACCAGGTTACCGATGCGCAGGCGAGTTTCGACGAAAACGGTCGACCGCAGGTCAACATCAGCCTGGACAGCCATGGTGGCGAGCTGATGACGCGTGCCACGCGGACCAATGTCGGGCGCAGCATGGCGGTGATCTTCATCGAGCAGAAACCGGTCACCCGCTATGAGCGTCGCGTGGTCGATGGTGAAGAACGTGAGGTGGCGGTTCCGGCGTTCGAGGAGCAGCGCAGCGTCATCAGTCTTGCCACCATCCAGTCTCCGCTGGGTAACCGTTTCCGTATCACCGGGCTCGATGGTCAGGGCGAGTCGTCTGAACTCGCCTTGCTGCTGCGCGCCGGTGGCCTGGCGGCGCCGATGTACTTTGCCGAAGAGCGCACCATCGGTCCGAGCCTGGGCGCGGAAAACATTGCGCTGGGGGTGAAGGCGTCGATCTGGGGCTTCTTGATGGTCGCCGTGTTCATCGTGGTCATCTACAAGGTGTTTGGTGTTCTGGCCACCGTGGCCCTGATGTTCAACATGGTCTGCCTGGTGGCGGTGATGTCTCTGCTCGGCGCCACGCTGACCTTGCCTGGTATCGCCGGCATCGTGTTGACCATGGGTATGGCGGTCGATGCGAACGTGCTGATCTTCTCGCGAATCCGCGAGGAAATTGCCAATGGCGCGTCGATCCAGCGGGCGATCCATGAAGGTTTCGACAAGGCCTTCTCGGCGATTCTCGACGGCAACCTGACCACGCTGTTGGTCGGCGGCATTCTGTTTGCTCTCGGCACTGGGCCGGTAAAGGGCTTCGCCGTGACCCTGTCGATCGGCATTCTGACCTCCCTGTTCACTGCGATCGTGGTCACCCGTGGGATGGTGAACCTGCTATTCGGCGGTCGTGACATCAAGAAGTTGTGGATTTGAGGGTGGGCACGATGAATCGCGTTATCAATTTCATGGGTATCCGCCGCGCTGCGGTGGTGTTTACCCTGGTCCTGGTGTTCCTGTCTCTGGTGAGTCTGGCGGTCAAGGGCTTGAACTTCGGCCTCGACTTCACCGGCGGCACCATGGTCGAGCTGAACTACCAGCAGCCGGTCAACCTGGAGGTCGTGCGCGGCCAGCTGGGCGCGGCCGGTTATGGTTCGGCGGTCGTCCAGAGTTTCGGTGCGGCCACCGACGTGGTGGTGCGCATGGCGGGTGACGATCCCAAGCTGGGTGAACAGATCGCCGAGGTGCTGCGTGCCTCCGGGGAGCAGCTCACCGTACGGCGTGTGGAGTTTGTCGGCCCGGCGGTGGGCGAGGAGTTGCGTGACCAGGGCGGCATGGGTTTGCTGGTCGCCCTGCTTGGCATCCTGATCTACGTTGCGTTCCGCTTTCAGTGGAAGTTCAGCGCGGGCGCCGTGCTGTCGCTGTTCCACGACGTGATCCTGGTGCTCGGGGTGTTCTCGTTCTTCCAGATCAGCTTCGATCTGACCGTGCTGGCAGCGCTGCTGGCGGTGATCGGTTACTCGCTGAACGACACCATCGTGGTGTTCGACCGGATCCGGGAAAACTTCCGCCTGCTACGCAAGGTCGAGCTGATCGAGAACATCAATATCTCGGCCACGCAGACACTGCTGCGCACGTTGGCGACTTCGATCTCCACCCTGCTTGCGGTGGGTGCGCTGCTGGTGTTCGGTGGTGAAAGCCTGTGGGGGTTCTCGCTGGCGCTGTTCATCGGCGTCATCGCCGGTACCACGTCCTCGCTGTACGTGGCGAACATCACGCTGATTGGTCTGAAACTCACGCGCGAGGATCTCATCCCGCCCGTGGTGGAGGAGGTGGACGACCGTCCCTGACGGTTTCCTCGTCTGAGATGCAAAAAAAACGCCCCTGAACAGGGGCGTTTCTGTTTATGCGGGGCGGCGGTTCAGCGTTTGAGCGAAGCGCTCAGGAACGGCTGGATGGTGGTCAGTACCGCCTTGAAGCACTTGGTATTGCCGGCCACGATGTGGCCTTTCTCCAGGAATTCGTGCCCGCCGGCGAAGTCGCTTACCAGGCCGCCCGCTTCCTGAATCAGCAGCGCGCCAGCTGCCATGTCCCACTCCGATAGGCCGAACTCCCAGAAGGCGTCATAGCGGCCGGCTGCCACGTAGGCCAGGTCCAGGCTGGCGGCGCCGCAGCGGCGGATGCCGGACGTCTGGCCGACCAGGCTGCGAAACATGTTCAGGTAGTTGTCGAGGTTGTCCAGCTGGCCTTCGCGGAACGGGAAGCCGGTGCCGAGCAATGCGCCCTCGAGGCTCTTGCGCGCGCTGACGCGGATGCGCTTGCCGTTGAGTGCAGCACCACGGCCGCGGCTGGCGGTGAACTCTTCCTGGCGAATCGGATCAAGCACCACGGCGTGTTCCAGGCGGCCGCGATATTTGCAGGCAATGCTGACTGCGTAATGCGGGACGCCGCGGATGAAGTTGGTGGTGCCATCGAGCGGATCGATTACCCAGAGGTAATCGGCACCGTCGCCCGAGCCTGGTTGCAAGCCGCTTTCCTCGGCCAGGATGCCGTGGTTGGGGTAGGCCTTGCGCAGCGCCGCGATGATGGTCTGCTCCGCAGCACGGTCGATCTCGGTGACGTAATCCTTGGCGTCCTTTTCGTTGACCGAGATGGCGTCCAGGCGCTCGACCGAGCGCGCGATCAGTTCACCGGCACTGCGCGCAGCGCGCAGAGCGATATTCAACATGGGCTGCATGCTTCAATTACTCGGGCATTTAAAGAAAGCCGGTAAGTCTATCAGAATGTCGGCGCGCAGCCACTGTCCGCCAGCGTGCGGGTTGTCGCGTGGCATTGGTCTCAGTGGTTGGGTAAGCTTGCCGCCTGTCCTGATTGGTTGAGAATTTTGCTTTGCTTCAGAACATTCGCGTCGTTCTGGTGGGAACCAGCCACCCTGGCAATATCGGCGGCGCAGCGCGCGCCATCAAGACCATGGGACTGTCCCGGCTATATCTGGTGCAGCCCGAGGAGTTTCCCAGTTCGGTGGCGGTCGCTCGGGCCTCCGGTGCGACCGATATTCTCGACAACGCAACGGTCGTGGAGACGCTGGAGGAGGCATTGGTAGGCTGCAGCCTGGTGCTCGGGACCAGTGCTCGCGATCGGCGGATCCCCTGGCCGCTGCTTGACCCGCGCGAATGCGGTCAGCGTTCGGTGGAGCACGCGGCCGGCGAGGGGGAGGTGGCGATCGTCTTCGGGCGCGAATATGCCGGACTGACCAACGAGGAGCTGCAGCGCTGCCAGTTTCACGTGCACATCCCCTCCGATCCTCAATTTGGCTCGCTGAACCTGGCGGCGGCTGTCCAGGTGCTGGCCTATGAGGTGCGCATGAGTTGGCTGGCCGCCGAGGGCATGCCGCGCAAGATGGAAAAGCTCGAAACCACTGCGATGCTCAATGCCCAGCCCGCAACAATGGATGAGCTGGAGCTGTACTACGCTCACCTCGAGCAGACGTTGATCGACATCGGCTTTCTCGACCCGCAGAAGCCGCGTCATCTGATGGCGCGCTTGCGCAAGCTCTACGGTCGAAGTGGCATCAGCAAGCTGGAGATGAACATTTTGCGTGGCATTCTCACCGAAACCCAGAAGGTGGCCCGGGATGCGGCAGACAAGCGGGGGGATGACTGATGTTCGAGCGGATGCGTGAAGACATTCGTGGCGTGTTTCATCGCGATCCGGCCGCGCGCAATGCCTTCGAGGTGCTCACCTGCTATCCGGGGCTGCATGCCATCTGGATTCACCGTATCGCTCATGGCCTGTGGGAGCGGGACTGGAAGCTGGTTGCACGCTTGATTTCTCATATTGCCCGCTGGCTGACGGGCGTCGAGATACATCCGGGGGCGCGCATCGGGCGGCGCTTTTTCATCGATCATGGCATGGGCGTGGTGATCGGTGAGACTGCCGAAATCGGTGATGACGTGACGCTCTACCATGGCGTGACGCTTGGTGGAACCAGCTGGAACAAGGGCAAGCGCCATCCGACTTTGGAGAGTGGCGTGATCGTCGGAGCCGGCGCAAAGATTCTCGGGCCGTTTACCGTCGGAGCCGGTGCCAAGGTCGGCTCGAATGCGGTGGTGACCAAGGCGGTGCCGCCAGGGGCGACGGTGGTCGGCATTCCCGGTCGCGTCATTACCCGTGCCGGGGATGACGCGGAGGCGACTCAGGAGGCGCGGCGTCAGGCGATGGCCGAAAAGATCGGCTTCGATGCCTACGGCGTGTCCCAGGACATGCCGGATCCGGTGGCGCGGGCGATTGGTCAGCTGCTCGATCACGTACAGGCGATGGAGCAGCGCATGGACGGCATGTGCAAGGCGCTGACCGCCCTGGGTAGTGACTACTGTGCCAAGGAGCTGCCCGAATTGCGCGAAGAGGACTTCGCCGGAGTCAAGGAACAGCAGCGCCAGCCGTGATTGCCAGCTGGCGATTAGCTGTTATCATCGCCGCCCGTCGGCTGCGGCCGGTCCGTTGATCCTGCCCGGTTGCAGATAGCTGAGTAATTCCAAGGGTCTTATAGTTGATCTAATTACTCGGGTATCGCATAATCGCGCCAAATCCTAACCGCTTTGGTGCTCGCCGATGCGACTGACCACAAAAGGCCGTTACGCCGTCACTGCAATGCTGGACCTTGCGCTGCATGCGCAGGACGGTCCGGTGTCCCTGGCCGATATTTCCGAGCGTCAGGGTATCTCCCTGTCCTATCTGGAGCAGCTTTTCGCCAAGCTGCGTCGTGGCAGCCTGGTCACTAGCGTGCGTGGGCCGGGCGGCGGTTATCAGCTCTCGCGAGAGATGGAGTCGATTCAGGTCGCTCAGGTCATCGACGCGGTCAACGAGTCGGTCGACGCTACGCGCTGCCAGGGGCTCGGCGATTGTCATTCGGGTGGCACATGCCTGACCCATCATCTGTGGTGCGACCTGAGCCAGCGAATTCATGAGTTTCTGAGCGGCATCAGCCTGGCCGATCTGGTCAAGCGAAGTGACGTTCAGGAGCTGGCTTTGCTCCAGGATATCCGCCGCGGCAGCTGCCAGGCGGGGTCCTCCGAAAAGATCGAGACGACCGCCGTCAAATGAGCGCGGACGCCTGACAGGAGATATCGATGAAACTGCCGATTTACCTCGACTATTCCGCCACCACGCCGGTGGACCCGCGCGTCGCTGACAAGATGATCGAGTGCCTCACCATGGAGGGTAATTTCGGCAACCCGGCCTCGCGCTCCCACGTGTTCGGCTGGCGTGCCGAAGAAGCGGTGGAAACTGCTCGTCGCCAGGTCGCCGACCTGATCAATGCAGATCCGCGGGAAATCGTCTGGACCTCCGGGGCCACCGAGTCCGACAACCTGGCGATCAAGGGCGTTGCGCACTTTTACAGTGGCAAGGGCAAGCACATCATCACCACCAAGATCGAGCACAAGG
This sequence comes from Pseudomonadaceae bacterium, assembly GCA_030602315.1. Classification (GTDB taxonomy): domain Bacteria; phylum Pseudomonadota; class Gammaproteobacteria; order Pseudomonadales; family Pseudomonadaceae; genus Azomonas. Next base: position 112,377 of record JAUVZY010000001.1, read on the forward strand.
CCGTCCTGGATACCTGCCGTCAGCTCGAGCGCGAGGGTTTCGAGGTGACCTACCTGGAGCCTGGCGAAGACGGACTGATCACGCCGGCCATGGTGGAAGGCGCATTGCGTGACGACACCATCCTGGTGTCGGTGATGCACGTGAACAACGAGATCGGCACGATCAACGACATCGCGGCCATCGGTGAGCTGACACGGGCGCGGGGCGTGCTGTTCCACGTCGATGCCGCGCAATCGACTGGCAAGGTCGCGATCGACCTCGACAAGATGAAGGTCGACCTGATGTCGTTCTCGGCGCACAAGAGCTACGGACCCAAGGGTGTCGGTGCCCTGTATGTGCGTCGCAAGCCGCGGGTGCGCCTCGAAGCGCAAATGCACGGCGGTGGTCATGAGCGCGGCATGCGCTCAGGCACGCTGGCCGTGCACCAGATCGTCGGTATGGGCGAGGCGTTCCGTCTGGCCAAGGAAGAGATGGCCAGCGAGACCGAGCGCGTGCGCGCCTTGCGTGATCGCTTCTACAAGCAGGTCGAGCATCTGGAAGAGCTCTACGTCAATGGCAGCCTGACCCAGCGCGTGCCGCACAACCTGAACCTGAGCTTCAACTTCGTCGAGGGTGAGTCGCTGATCATGGCGCTCAAGGACCTGGCGGTATCCTCTGGTTCGGCGTGTACCTCGGCGTCCCTCGAGCCGTCCTACGTGCTGCGCGCGCTGGGGCGTAACGATGAGCTGGCGCACAGCTCCATCCGTTTCTCGTTCGGTCGCTTCACCACCGAAGAGGACGTGGATTACGCGGCGGCCAAGGTCTGCGAGGCGGTGAACAAGCTGCGCGAACTGTCCCCTTTGTGGGACATGTACAAGGACGGTGTGGATATTTCCCAGGTCCAGTGGCAGGCCCACTGATCAGTCGGCGCCGTTAGCGAGATTCGAAAGGAGCCCATCATGGCTTACAGCGACAAGGTCATCGATCACTACGAAAACCCGCGCAACGTCGGCAAGTTCGACGACAGCGACCCGGATGTCGGCACCGGCATGGTCGGCGCACCGGCCTGCGGCGACGTCATGCGCCTGCAGATCAAGGTCAACGAGCAGGGTGTCATCGAGGATGCCAAGTTCAAGACCTATGGCTGCGGCTCTGCCATTGCCTCCAGCTCTCTGGCCACCGAGTGGATGAAGGGCAAGACTCTGGAAGAGGCCGAGGCGATCAAGAACACTCAGCTGGCTGAAGAGCTGGCGTTGCCGCCGGTCAAGATCCACTGCTCGGTGCTGGCCGAGGATGCGATCAAGGCAGCGGTGCGCGATTACCGCGAAAAGAAAGGCAAGCTCTGAGGGCGTTTTGATGGCGATCACCATGACCGATGCCGCGGCGCGGCACGTTCGCCGCTCGCTTGACGGGCGGGGCAAGGGAGTTGGGGTGCGCCTCGGTGTGCGCACTTCCGGATGCTCGGGGCTCGCCTACGTGCTGGAGTTCGTCGACGAGCTGAAAGAAGACGATCTGGTCTTCGAGCATGATGGCGTAAAGGTCATCACTGATCCCAAGAGTCTCGTCTACATCGACGGCACCGAGCTCGATTTCGTGCGCGAAGGGCTGAACGAAGGTTTCAAGTTCAATAATCCGAACGTCACGGGCGAATGCGGCTGTGGCGAGAGCTTCAACGTCTGAGGCGCGATGTGTCCAGCGGACCCTGTTTCTTCGCGTTGTTCGATCTAAAGCCCAGCTTCGAAGTGGACCTGGAGCAGCTCAACGTTCGCTACCGCGAGCAGGTGCGCCAGGTTCACCCCGACCGTTTCGCTAGCGCTTCCGAGCGGGAGCAGCGCCAGGCGCTGGAGCGGTCCGCTCTGCTCAACGATGCCTATCAGACGCTGAAGAATCCGACACGCCGCGCCCGCCACCTGCTGGCCTTGCGCGGACATGACGTGCCGCTCGAAATCACCGTGCAGGATCCGGATTTCCTGCTGCAGCAGATGCAGTGGCGCGAAGAGCTCGAAGAGCTGCAGCAAGAGCGCGATCTTGCCGGTGTCGGCTCATTCAAGCAGCGCCTGCGTTCGGCGCAGCAATCGATGAACGAAAGCTTTGCCGCGCTCTGGGACGATCAGGCTCGCCTGGCGGATGCCGAGCGCCTGGTTCGCCGAATGCAGTTCCTGGACAAGCTGTCTCAGGAAGTGCGGCAGCTTGAAGAACGTCTCGACGATTAACACGCACCCAGCGGTGCCGAGAAGAAGAACGCCACCCTATGGCCTTATTGCAGATTGCCGAACCCGGCCTCAGTCCCCAGCCGCATCAGCGCCGCCTCGCGGTGGGGATCGATCTCGGAACCACCAATTCTCTCGTGGCGACCCTGCGCAGCGGGACGATCGATCCGTTACCGGACGAGACGGGGGAAGTGATCCTGCCGTCGGCGGTGCGCTATCTCGCCGATCGCGTGGTGGTCGGGCGCGAGGCGAAGGAGGCGGCACGGATCGATCCGCTCAACACCATCCTGTCGGTGAAGCGCCTGATGGGGCGTGGCGTTGATGATGTTCGTCAGGTGGGTCAGCAGATGCCGTACCGGTTCGTCGCTGGCCAATCGCAAATGCCGTTTATCGAAACCGCCCAGGGCGCCAAGAGCCCGGTTGAGGTTTCCGCTGACATCCTGCGCGTGCTGCGCCAGCGCGCCGAGCAGACGCTCGGTGGCGAGCTGGTCGGGGCCGTCATTACCGTGCCGGCGTACTTCGATGACGCCCAGCGCCAGGCGACCAAGGATGCGGCCCGCTTGGCCGGGCTGAACGTGCTGCGTCTGCTCAACGAGCCGACCGCCGCTGCGGTGGCCTATGGCCTGGATCGCCAGGCCGAGGGCGTGGTCGCGGTCTATGACCTGGGTGGCGGCACTTTTGACATTTCCATACTGCGCCTCAGTCGCGGCGTCTTCGAAGTGCTGGCCACCGGGGGCGATAGCGCGCTGGGCGGCGATGACTTTGATCATGCGATTGCGGACTGGCTGGTGGCGCAAGCCGGGCTGTCCGTCGACCTGTCGCCGGCCGAGCAGCGCAAGCTGCTCAAGGCGGCCTGTGACGCGAAGGAGGCTCTGAGTGCGAGTGCCGCAGTCGAGATCGTCTACGGCGATTGGCGCGGTGTGCTCACCCGCGAAGACTTCGAGCGACTGATCGAGCCGCTTGTCGCGCGCAGCCTCAAGGCCTGCCGGCGCGCCGTGCGCGACTCGGGCCTCGAGCTTGAGGAAATCGGCTCGGTGGTGATGGTAGGCGGTTCGACCCGTGTGCCGCGTGTCCGCGAGGTGGTGGCCAGCCTGTTCCAGCGCGAGCCATTGACCGACATTGACCCCGATAAGGTGGTCGCCATCGGCGCGGCGATTCAGGCCAATACCCTGGCTGGCAACGGCCAGGACGGCGAAGAGCTGCTGCTGTTGGACGTGATTCCGCTGTCGCTCGGGCTGGAAACCATGGGTGGGCTGATGGAGAAGATCGTGCCGCGCAACACCACCATTCCGGTGGCCCGCGCGCAGGATTTCACCACCTACCGGGATGGCCAGACGGCCATGATGATCCATGTGCTGCAGGGTGAGCGCGAGCTGGTCGCCGACTGCCGTTCGCTGGCGCGCTTCGAGTTGCGTGGCATTCCGTCGATGGTGGCTGGCGCGGCGAAGATCCGCGTCACCTTCCAGATCGACGCGGACGGCCTGCTGAATGTGGCGGCGCGTGAGCTGGGCTCGGGCGTCGAAGCCAGCATCCAGGTCAGACCGTCCTATGGGCTGACCGATGGCGAGATTGCGCGGATGCTCAAGGATTCCTTCGCTGGCGCCGAAGCCGACAAGCTGGCCCGTGCGCTGCGCGAGCGTCAGGTCGAAGCGCAGCGCCTGATCGAGGCTGTCGAGGCGGCGCTGCAGGCCGACGGCGAGCGGCTGCTCGATGCCGAGGAGCGTGCAGCGATCGATGCTCAGCTAGGCGTGCTGCGCGAAGCTGTTGGCGGAGCGGATGCCGAGGCCATCGAGCGCCAGACCAAGCGCCTGAGCGAGATTACCGATGCCTTTGCCGCGCGACGCATGAACGCGTCGGTCAAGGCTGCGCTGGCGGGTCGCCGGCTCAACGACATCGAGGACTGACTCATGCCACAGATCGTATTTCTGCCGAACGCCGAGCACTGCCCCGAGGGTGCGGTGATCGAGGCAGCCTCCGGTGAAACCGTGCTGGATGCGGCCCTGCGCAACGGCATCGACATCGAGCATGCCTGTGAGAAGTCCTGCGCCTGCACCACCTGCCACGTGGTGATTCGCGAAGGCTTCGCCTCGCTAGAGCCGTCGGATGAGCTCGAGGATGACATGCTGGACAAAGCCTGGGGGCTGGAGCCGACTTCGCGCCTGAGCTGCCAGGCGGTGGTCGCCGACAGCGATCTGGTGGTGGAAATTCCGCGTTACACGATCAATCAGGTATCGGAAGGGCACTGAGGGCTTGTGCATGAGCTTGAAATGGACCGATGTGCGTGAGATTGCCCTCGAGCTGGCCGAGGCCCGCCCGGAGGTGGATCCGCGCTATGTGAACTTCGTAGAGCTGCACCAGTGGGTGCTGGCGTTGCCCGATTTTGCCGATGACCCCCGGCGCGGTGGCGAGAAGGTGCTCGAGGCGATCCAGTCCGCCTGGCTCGAGGAGGCCGACTGACGGCCTCTGTCGCGCCCCTCGCGCCGGCCTGCCAGGCGGCTGGCGCGGCTACGAATTTCGCCCGAACCTGCGTATACTCCGCGGGTTTTTCGTTTATGTCCCAACCCCTCTAGCTTTGGAGCTTTTCATGGCTGTCGAACGCACCCTTTCCATCATCAAGCCGGACGCCGTTGCCAAGAACGTCATCGGTGAAATCCTGACCCGTTTCGAGAAGGCCGGCCTGCGCGTCGTCGCTTCCAAGATGGTTCAGCTGTCCGCGCGCGAGGCTGGTGGCTTCTACGCCGAGCACAAAGAGCGCCCCTTCTTCAAGGATCTGGTGTCCTTCATGACCTCCGGTCCGGTGGTTGTCCAGGTGCTGGAAGGTGAAAACGCCATCGCCAAGAACCGCGAACTGATGGGTGCCACCGACCCGAAGAAAGCCGACGCCGGCACCATTCGCGCCGATTTCGCCGTTTCCATCGACGAGAACGCTGTTCACGGTTCCGATTCCGCTGCCTCTGCTGCACGCGAAATCTCCTACTGGTTCGCTGAAACCGAACTGTGCGACCGCATTCGCTAATACAGCGAGGCTGAATCCATGACTGAATCGACCGGTAAGGTAAATCTGCTGGGCATGACCCAGCCGCAGCTGGAGCAGTTCTTCGAGTCCATCGGGGAAAAGCGCTTCCGTGCCGGTCAGGTGATGAAATGGATTCACCACTTTGGCGTCGATGATTTCGACGCCATGACCAATGTCGGCAAGGCCTTGCGCGACAAGCTCAAGGCCTGTGCCGAGATTCGCGGCCCGGAAGTGGTCAGCGAAAATATTTCCAAAGACGGCACCCGAAAATGGGTGGTGCGCGTGGCTTCGGGTAGCTGCGTGGAAACCGTCTTCATTCCGCAGAACGGGCGCGGCACCCTGTGCGTGTCGTCCCAGGCGGGCTGTGCCCTCGACTGCAGTTTCTGCTCGACGGGCAAGCAAGGCTTCAATAGCGACCTGACTAGCGCCGAGGTGATCGGCCAGGTGTGGATCGCCAACAAGTCGTTCGGCACCGTCCCGGCGAAGATCGACCGCGCCATCACCAACGTGGTGATGATGGGCATGGGCGAGCCGCTGCTGAACTTCGAGAATGTCGTTTCGGCCATGGAGATCATGATGGATGATCTGGGCTACGGCATTTCCAAGCGCAAGGTGACCCTGTCCACCTCCGGCGTGGCACCGATGATCGACGAGCTTGCCGAGCGCATCGACGTGTCACTGGCGCTGTCGCTGCACGCGCCGAACGACGAGCTGCGTAGCCAGCTGATTCCGCTCAACCGCAAGTATCCGCTGGCAATGGTGCTCGACGCCTGCAAGCGCTATATCGGCCGGCTGGGCAAGGAGCGGGTGCTCACCATCGAGTACACCCTGCTCAAGGGCGTGAACGATCAGCCCGAGCACGCCACGCAGATGGCCGAGCTGCTGGCCGATGTGCCGTGCAAGATCAACCTGATCCCGTTCAACCCGTTCCCGCACGCCGGTTATGAGCGTCCGAGCAACAATGCGGTGCGGCGCTTCCAGGAAATCCTGCAGCAGGCCGGCTACAACGTGACAATCCGTACCACCCGCGGCGACGACATCGACGCTGCTTGTGGCCAGCTGGTCGGCAACGTGCTGGATCGCACTCGCCGAAGCGAGCGGTACATCGCCGTGCGCCAGCTGGCGGCCGAGTCGGCTCCGGCCCCCGCCGCCAATCGGTCCTGAGGGAGTAGCATGAAACTGCGATTCATTCTGCCGGCGCTGTTCTTGCTCGCCGGCTGTGTATCCAGCGGCAATGTGGACCCGCTGAAAACGCAAAAGGGTCGCCAGGAAGCGCACGACGCCTATGTCCAGCTGGGCATTGGGTACCTGCAGCAGGGCTCACCTTCGCGCGCCAAAATTCCGCTGCGCAAGGCGCTGGAGCTTGATCCGCGCAGTACCAATGCGCACGCCGCGCTGGCGCTGGTGTTTCAGGCCGAGATGGAGCACAAGCTCGCCGACGAGCACTTCCGCCAGTCGCTGGCATCCGGCGAGGCGCGGGCGTTCAACAACTACGGCAGTTTCCTGTTCGAGCAAAAACGCTATGACGAGGCGTTCCAGCGCTTTCTGAAGGCCTCGGAAGACACCATGTACCCCGAGCGAGCTCGGGTTTTCGAGAACCTAGGCCTGACTGCGATCCAGCTGGGGCGCCGGGATGAGGCCAAGCAGTATTTCAATCGGGCGGTGCGTCTCGATGGGCGGCGCCCGGCGGCGCTGCTCGAACTCGCCGTGCTGCATTACGACGATCAGGAGTTTGTCCTTGCGCGTCGCTATTACGACAGCTTCGCGGCCACCGCGCCGCAGAGCGCGCGCAGCCTGCTGCTGGGCATCCGACTGGCGAGAGTGTTCGATAACCGCGAGCAAGCCGCCAGTCTGGCTGCGCAGCTCAAGCGGGTATATCCGGCGTCCGCCGAGTACAAGACCTACCTGGCAGAGCAGTAATCATGGCCACCGAATCGAACGGCCCGGCCGAATCGCTAAGTCATCCTGGGCATACCCTGCGCCAGGCACGGGAGGCCAAAGAGCTCTCCCTGGCGATGGCCGCGCGCCAGCTCAATTTGCCTGAACGCACCCTTGATCGTCTCGAGAACGGCGATTTCGGCGCGTTGCCCGGGCACACCTTCACCCGCGGCTACATTCGCTCGTACGCAAAGCTGCTCGGGTTGGACCCGGAGCGACTGGTGGTCGAGTTCGACCGTTTCACCGGCACCGACGCCACTGGCAGCCACGTTCATACGCTCAGTCGGATCGAGGAGCCGGTGCGCCTGGCCTCGATCGGGCTGCGGCTGATCAGCTTCCTCGTGCTGCTGGGGCTGGCGGGCGTCGCCTTCTACCTGTGGCAGGATCGCGCCAATCTGGCCGAGCTCGGGCAGATGACCGGAACGCTCGGGCGCATCGAGGTGGACGGCGCCGACGGCACCACGCAGGTGCACAGCTTCGACGAGCCGGAAGACCTGGCCGTGCTGGACAACCAGCCCGATGAGCCGCTGGATACCCCGGTCCCAGGGGAGGGCGAGGCTGTCGCGGATGCGACCGAGCCTGCGTTGTCAGCCGACGCTACGCTCGCTACGCAAGTGCCGGTACCGGTCGAGAGTGCGCCTGCCCCGGCTTCGCCGGCTGTCGAGGCGGCTCCGACAGCCGCGCCGAGTCCCGCCGCCCCGAGCACGCCTGCCGGGGTTGCCAGCGAACCGACTGCCCCGGCCCCAGCCGCCGCGCAGTCCGTCGCGGCGCCGGCGATGGCCGGTGCTGCCAGCCTGGAGTTGCGTTTCGACGCCGAATGCTGGACGCGGGTGACCGATGCCGACGGCAAGGTGTTGCTCAACACCCTGATGCCGGCCGGCTCGACGCGTACCGTGCAGGGCAAGGCGCCGCTGAGCGTGGTGCTCGGTTACAGCCGTGGCGTGGATGTCATCTTCAACGGCGAGCCCGTCGATATCGCCCCCTACCGGCGCGGCGAAACGGCTCGCTTCCAGCTGGGGCAGTGAGCATGCATTCGGAATCACCCATCAAGCGTCGCCGTTCCCGCCAGATTCGCGTGGGTAACGTGTTGGTCGGCGGCGATGCGCCGATCAGCGTGCAGAGCATGACCAATACCGAGACCTGCGACGTCGAGGCCACCGTCGGCCAGATCCGTCGGCTGGAGGCCGCCGGTGCCGATATCGTGCGTGTCTCGGTGCCGTCGATGGAGGCGGCCGAGGCGTTCGGCAGGATCAAGCAGCAGGTTCAGGTGCCGCTGGTCGCCGATATCCATTTCGACTACCAGATAGCCCTGCGGGTCGCTGAGCTGGGCGTTGACTGCCTGCGCATCAATCCGGGCAATATCGGCCGCGAAGACCGGGTGCGCGCGGTGGTCGAGGCGGCCCGCGACAAGGGCATTCCGATCCGTATCGGCGTCAACGCCGGTTCGCTGGAAAAGGACCTGCAAAAGAAATACGGCGAACCCACACCCGAAGCGTTGGTGGAGTCGGCCTTGCGCCATGTTGAACATCTCGATCGACTGAACTTTCCGGACTTCAAGGTGAGCGTCAAGGCGTCAGACGTGTTCATGGCCGTTGGCGCTTATCGCCTGCTGGCCAGCCAGATCGAGCAACCGTTGCACCTGGGCATCACCGAGGCTGGCGGGCTGCGCTCGGGCACTGTCAAATCCGCGGTGGGCCTCGGGATGCTGCTCGCCGAAGGCATCGGCGACACCATTCGGGTGTCGCTGGCGGCCGATCCGGTGGAGGAGATCAAGGTCGGCTTCGATATTTTGAAGTCGCTGCGGCTACGTTCGCGTGGCATCAACTTCATCGCCTGCCCGAGTTGCTCGCGGCAGAATTTCGACGTGGTCAAGACCATGAACGAGCTGGAAACCCGGCTCGACGATCTCTTGGTGCCGCTGGACGTGGCGGTGATCGGTTGCGTGGTCAATGGCCCCGGCGAAGCCAAGGAGGCCCATATCGGGCTGACCGGCGGCACCCCGAACAACCTCGTCTATATCGACGGCAAGCCTGCAACGAAGCTGGGTAACGATGACCTCGTCGACCAGCTTGAGCAACTGATCCGCCGCAAGGCGGCCGAGAAGGCCGAAGCCGAAGCCGCGCTGATTCTGCGCGACCGTTAAGGATACGCATGAGCAAGACCCTGCAAGCCATCCGTGGCATGAACGACATCCTGCCCGGACAGACGCCCGTCTGGCGCTACCTCGAGGGCACCTTCGCCAAGCTGCTCGATAGCTACGGCTACAGCGAGATCCGCCTGCCGATCCTCGAGTTCACCGAGCTGTTCGCCCGCGGCATTGGCGAAGGTACCGACGTGGTCGACAAGGAGATGTATACCTTCCTCGATCGCAACGAGGAATCGTTGACCCTGCGCCCCGAGGGCACCGCAGGTTGCGTGCGCGCAGTGCTCGAGCATGGCCTGTCCGGTGGCGGCCAGGTGCAGAAACTGTGGTACGCCGGCCCGATGTTTCGCTATGAAAAGCCGCAAAAGGGACGCTACCGCCAGTTTCATCAGATTGGCGTCGAAGTGTTCAACCAGCCAGGGCCGGACATCGATGCCGAGCTGATCGTGCTCACCGCGCGCCTGTGGAAGCTGCTGGGCATGGCCGATGCGGTCAGTCTGCAGCTCAACAGCCTGGGCTCCAGCGAGGCGCGGGCGGCCTATCGCAATGCGCTGGTCGACTATCTGCAGGCGCGTTTCGACCTGCTCGATGAAGACAGTCAACGTCGGCTGACCACCAACCCGCTGCGCATCCTCGACAGCAAGAACGCCCAGACCCAGGCCTTGCTGGCGGATGCGCCAACCCTGCTCGACTATCTCGATGAGGAGTCGCGCCGGCATTTCGACGGACTGCGTGCCCGCCTGGATGCCGCCGGCATCGCCTATCAGATCAACCCCAAGCTGGTGCGCGGCCTGGATTACTACGGGCGCACGGTATTCGAGTGGGTCACCGACAAGCTCGGCGCCCAGGGCACGGTCTGCGCAGGCGGGCGCTACGACGGGCTGGTCAGCCAGTTCGGCGGCAAGCCGACACCGGGCGTGGGTTTTGCGATGGGGGTCGAGCGCCTGGTGTTGTTGCTCGAGACGCTCGGCCTGGTGCCTGACAGTCTTGCTGCCACACCGCACGTGTACGTTTGCGCCTTCGGCGAGGCGGCCGAGCTGGCAGCGCTCACGTTGGTCGAAGGGCTGCGCGATCGGCTGCCCCAGCTTCGCGTATGGCTCAACGCCGGCGCTGGCAGCTTCAAGAGCCAGTTCAAGAAGGCTGACAAGAGCGGCGCGCGCTATGCACTGATTCTCGGGGACGACGAGCTGACCTCGCGGGTGGTAGGGTGCAAGCCGCTGCGCGAGGACGGCGAGCAGCAGAGCGTGTGCTGGGACGATCTGGCGAGCTGGCTCGCCGAGCGCATCGAATCTGCCTGACGGTAGAACGCACGAATTTCACGGTTGAGGAGCATCAGGGTGAGCGCGGTAAGCGAAGAAGAACAACTGGCCCAGATCAAGGAATGGTGGCAGCGCAACGGGCTGCCCTTGCTGCTTGGCGTGGTCATCGCGCTGGCGCTGGTCGTTGGCTGGCAGGCCTGGCAGAAGTATCGGGACAACCAGGCGCAGCAGGCCTCGGCGCTCTATCAGGAGCTGCTGACGGAGGTATTCGCCACTGGTGCGGTTGATACCGCCAAGGTTGCACGCCTGGCTAACGATCTGAAGAAGAACTTTGGCGGCAAGCCCTATGCGCAGTATGGCCAGTTGTTCCTGGCCAAGGTGGCGGTCGACGAGGGGCGTCTCGAGGAGGCAGCGGGGGAGCTGCGCAATGTGCTGGCGTCGCCGGCCAACGAGACCCTCGGCGAGCTGGCGCGTCAGCGTCTGGCCCAGGTGCTGGGGGCGCAAGACAAGCCGCAACAGGGGATCGAGCTGCTGCAGGGCAAGGGCCCGGCCGCGTTCCTGGCCAGCCGTGAGGAACTCAAGGGTGACCTGTTGCTGCAACTGGGCCAGCGCGAGGAAGCGCACGCCGCCTACCTGCGCGCCAAGCAAGCGCTTGCGCCGGATGCGGCGGTGGGTGCGTTGCAGGTGAAAATCGACGATCTGGCTCAAGGGGACGCCTGATGATGCGTAGCAAGATTGCCGCATGGCTGGCGCTGGCGGTTCTGACCGCCGGTTGCAGCAGCAACAGCAAGGAGCCAAAGCCGGCCCCGTTGCCCGATTTCAAGCCGGAAATCCGCCTGCAGACGCAGTGGAGCCGTGATGTCGGCGCCGGCCAGGGCGATACCTACAACCGGCTGACGCCGGCGGTATATGGCGAGCAGATTTATGCGGCCGATGTCGAGGGCCGGGTGACGTCGCTGGAACGCAGCAGCGGCAAGGTCAACTGGACGGTGAAGCTGAAGGTGCCGGTGTCCGGTGGCGTCGGTGCCGGTTATGGCCTGGTGCTGCTGGGCACGCTCGAGGGCGAAGTCATCGCGCTGGATGTGACCGATGGCAGCGTCCGCTGGCGTAGCCGGGTGGGCAGTGAAGTGCTTGCGGCGCCCGCCATTAACGGCGACGTGGTAGTGGCGCAGACCCAGGACGACCGCCTGATCGCGCTGGACATGGACACCGGCACTCGTCGCTGGGCGTATGAAAGCACCCCGGCGGTTCTCACCCTGCGCGGCACCAGTGCGCCGCTGCTGACCAATCAGCTGGCCATCGCCGGGCTGTCCACCGGCTGGGTCGTGGCGCTGGATACCCAGCGCGGGCTGCCGGTGTGGGAGCAGCGCGTCACCATTCCGCAGGGCCGCTCGGAGCTCGAGCGCGTGGTGGATATCGACGGTGACCTGCTGCTCTCCGGTGGCACGCTGTATGTGGTTACCTACCAGGGCCGAGTAGCGGCGCTCGACCCGTCGAGCGGTCGCGTGCTCTGGCAGCGCGAGGCCTCCAGCCATACGGGTGTTGCCCAGGGCTATGGCAGCGTCTACCTGAGCCAGGCGAGCGATGAAGTGCAGGGGATCGACGAGCGTTCGACCCGCGTGCTGTGGAGCAACCCTGACCTGCTGCGTCGCGGGCTATCCGCGCCAGCGGTGATTTCCAGCTATGTGGTGGTGGGCGATCGTGAGGGTTATCTGCACTTCATGAGCCAGGTCGATGGTCGCATGGTCGCGCGCGAGCGCATCGACAGCTCCGGCGTGCGAGTGCGCCCGGTGGTGGAGGGTGACTGGCTGTACGCCTTCGGCAACGACGGCAAGCTGGTAGCGCTGACCATCAAGCGGGAAGAGTGACCGGCCCGCTTCGACAAGGCTTTCGAGCTTGAATCCGGCCGCTGCCTACTGGCAGCGGCCTTCGTGTTTTCTGACAGAACGTTCTGGAGAGCCGCATGGTTCCCGTTATTGCCCTGGTGGGCCGCCCCAATGTGGGCAAGTCCACACTGTTCAACCGCCTGACCAAGACCCGCGATGCGATCGTGGCCGAATACGCCGGACTCACACGCGATCGCAAGTACGGCGAGGCCAAATGGCAGGGGCGCACATACATTGTCGTGGATACCGGCGGTATCTCCGGTGACGAAGAAGGCATCGACGCCAAGATGGCCGAGCAGTCGCTGCAGGCGATCGAAGAGGCCGATGCCGTCCTGTTCATGGTCGACTCGCGCGCGGGGATGACCGCCGCCGACCAGATGATCGCCGAGCACCTGCGCAAGCGGAACAAGCGCACCTTCCTGGTGGCCAACAAGGTCGATACCGTCGACCCGGAAATTGCCCGTGCCGAGTTCTCGCCGCTGGGTATCGGCGAAGCGTTGCCGATCGCTGCCGCTCACGGCCGCGGCATTCAGGCCATGCTCGAGGCGGCGCTGGGCGCGTTTCCCCGCGACAACGCCGCTGAGGACGAAGCCGACGAGGCACCGCTTGCCGAAGGCGAGGAACCGCGCCGCGTGCCGGGGCCTAGCGAGAAGGACGGCATCAAGATCGCCATCATCGGCCGCCCTAACGTGGGCAAGTCGACGCTGGTCAACCGCATGCTCGGCGAAGAGCGGGTGATCGTCTTCGACCAGGCCGGTACCACCCGCGACAGCATCTACATCCCCTTCGAGCGTGGCGAGGAGAAGTACACGCTGATCGATACCGCCGGTGTGCGCCGCCGCGGCAAGATCTTCGAGGCGGTGGAAAAGTTCTCGGTGGTCAAGACGCTGCAGGCGATCCAGGACGCCAACGTGGTCGTCTTCGTGATGGACGCCCGCGAGGGGGTGGTCGAGCACGATCTCAACCTGCTGGGTTTCGTTCTGGAAACCGGCCGTGCGCTGGTGATTGCGCTGAACAAGTGGGACGGCATGGAGCCGTCGCAGCGCGATTACGTCAAGACTGAGCTGGAGCGCCGGCTGTTCTTCGTCAACTTCGCCGACATCCACTTCATCTCCGCATTGCACGGTACCGGGGTCGGGCATCTGTACAAGTCGGTACAGGCTGCATTCGCCTCGGCGGTGACCCGCTGGCCGACCAACCGCCTTACGCAGATCCTCGCCGATGCGGTGCAGGAGCATCAGCCGCCATTGGTCAACGGCCGCCGGATCAAGCTGCGCTATGCGCACCTCGGTGGTGCCAACCCGCCGCTGATCGTGATTCATGGCAACCAGGTCGAGGATGTTCCGCGCGCCTACACCCGCTATCTGGAAAATACCTACCGCCGGGTGCTCAAGCTGGTCGGCACGCCGATTCGCATCGAGTTCAAGGGGGGGGAGAATCCCTTCGAAGGTCGCAAGAACAAGCTCACCGAGCGCCAGGTGAACAAGAAGCGCCGCCTGATGAGCCATCACAAGAAGGCCGAGAAGAAGCGCAAGGACAAGAAGAAGTAAGCCCTGACCTGCCCACGGCGCACTTGGCAGGTGTGCCGTCGTTCTGTCGCAGGCTTTGAGTTTCAGCGAGAGTGTGATGATGCAGTCCAAGTTGCCCGCTGTGGGCACCACTATCTTCACCACCATGTCCCAGCTGGCGGCTGATACTGGTGCGATCAACCTGTCTCAGGGCTTTCCGGATTTCGACGGGCCCGCGGCGCTGCTATCGGCCGTCGAGCGGCATGTGCAGGCCGGGCACAACCAGTATGCCCCGATGACCGGCCTGCCTGCCCTGCGCGAGCAGGTGGCCGACAAGGTGCGCAGGTTCTACGGGCGGACGCTGAGTGCCGACCTCGAAGTGACCATCACGCCGGGGGCGACGCAGGCGATCTTCTGCGCCATCCAGGCGCTGGTGGGGCGCGGCGACGAGGTGGTGATCTTCGATCCGTGCTATGACAGCTACGAGCCCTCGGTGCTGCTGGCTGGTGGCACGCCTGTGCATCTGCCGCTGAGCCAGCCCGAGTTCGCCATCGATTTCGACCGCCTGGCCGCCACGCTCAGTGCGCGCACCCGGATGGTCATCATCAATAGCCCGCACAACCCCAGCGGCGCGTCGCTGACCCGTGCGGATCTGCACCGGCTCGCCGAACTGCTGCGCCCCTGGCCCCAGATCCAGCTTTTGAGCGACGAAGTCTATGAGCACCTGATCTACGACGGCCGCGAGCATGCCTCGGTGCTGCGTCATGACGAGCTGTACGCGCGGGCGCTGGTGGTCAGCTCATTCGGCAAGACGTATCACGTCACCGGCTGGAAGACCGGTTACGTGGTGGCCCCGCCGGCACTGTCGGCCGAATTGCGCAAGGTACACCAGTACGTGAGTTTCGCCGGGGTGACGCCGCTGCAGTGGGCGCTGGCCGATTACATGGCCGCCGAGCCGGCGCACCTCAATGAGCTGCCAGCCTTCTATCAGGCCAAGCGCGACTTCTTCTGCCAGGGGCTGGCAAAGTCGCGCTTCAGCTTCACGCCCGCGGCAGGCACCTACTTCCAGCTGGCCGACTACTCGGCGATCCGTCCGGATCTGGATGACGTTCAGATGGCTCAGTGGCTTACCCGCGAGCATGGCGTGGCCTGTATTCCGATCTCGGTGTTCTATCAAAGGCCACCGGCGGGTCTGCGTCTGGTACGTTTCTGCTTTGCCAAGCGCGAGCAAACGCTGGACCTTGCTCTCGAGCGTCTGTGCCGGATCTAACGAGGCCAGCGTGCAACCGTATTCCGCGACAAGCAGGGACTAGCCCTACAGGGAGATAAACGATGCGCGATTTGACAGCCTTGCCGGACCTGCGTCTGGCGCTCGTGCAGACCAGCATGGTGTGGCAGGACGCGCCGGCCAACCATGCCCGCTTCGCCGGCCTGCTCGATCAGGCCGAGGGTGCCGATCTGGTCATCCTGCCGGAGATGTTCACCACCGGTTACTCCATGGAGGCTGCAGCGCTGGCCGAAGATGACGACGGCCCGAGCCGGCGCTGGTTGCTCGAACAGGCCCGCCGGCTGAACGCCGTGGTCACCGGCAGCCTGATCGTGCATGCCCGCGATGGCAGCTATAGAAACCGCCTGTACTGGGCGCGTCCGGATGGCACCATGGCGCATTACGACAAGCGCCACCTGTTCCGCATGGCCGGCGAGCACAAGCACTACGCGGCGGGTAACGAGCGCCTGCTGGTGGAGCTCAAGGGCTGGCACATCCGTCCGCTGATCTGCTACGACCTGCGCTTTCCGGTGTGGAGCCGCGATCCGCACAACACCGACCTGCTGATCTACATTGCCAGCTGGCCGGCGGCGCGCCGCAGCGCCTGGAACCGGTTGCTGCCGGCGCGGGCGATCGAAAATCTTTGCTATGTCGCCGCGGTGAACCGGGTCGGCGAAGACGGCAAGGGCTATCCCTACAGTGGTGACAGTCAGGTGCTGGACTTTCACGGCGAGCCGCTGCTGGAAGCCGGCGCGGCGGACGGGGTGTTCTTCGCCACGCTCAAGGGGGCCGAGCTGGCTCAGTATCGCCAGCGCTTTCCGGCCTATCAGGATGCCGACAGTTTCAAGCTGCTCGACTGAGCGGCGGGCACCGCTCAGGCCGGTTCGCTGACCGCGCTGCCGGCCTGGGCGAACTCGGCAAACGCCGCTTCGCTCATCGGTCGGCCGAACAGGTAGCCCTGAAAGTGCAGGCAGCCATTGTCGATCAGCAGTTGCCGCTGCCGGTCGGTCTCGACGCCTTCGGCGAGCACTTCGATTTCCAGCCCGCGGGCGAGCGCACAGATGGCGCGAATGATGGCCAGGCTGCCGTTTTCGTCGATGGCCTGGACGAAACTGCGGTCGATCTTCAGCTGATCCATCGGTAGCTGGTGGAGATAGGCCAGCGACGAATAGCCGGTACCGAAATCGTCGAGGGAAAAACGCAGGCCGCGCGCCTTCAGCGCCTGCATTCGTGTGGAGGCCTTGGCGATGTCGTCGAGCAACAG
This sequence comes from Pseudomonadaceae bacterium, assembly GCA_030602315.1. Classification (GTDB taxonomy): domain Bacteria; phylum Pseudomonadota; class Gammaproteobacteria; order Pseudomonadales; family Pseudomonadaceae; genus Azomonas. The sequence continues at coordinate 128,847 of JAUVZY010000001.1, forward strand.
CGATTCGGTCAGCTCCAGCTTCAGCTTCGCCGGGTCCGCCCCGGTGTCTTCCAGCAGTTGCGCCAGGTGCTCGACAAAACCGGCGTGGTAAAGCAGCGGAGCGCTGAGGTTCACGGCAAGGGTAAGCGAGGCCATGGCCGGCTCGCCGGCCCAGCGCGCCAGCTGCTGGCAGGCCATTTCTAGAACCTGCAGGTCGAGTTGCGGAATCAGCCCGCAGTGCTCGGCAACGTGGATGAACGCGCCGGGCGCCAGCAATCCGCGCCGCGGGTGCTGCCAGCGTACCAGGGCTTCGGCGCCCAGCAGCCTGTGATCGGCATCGACCTGCGGTTGCAGATGAATGACGAACTCGCGCCGTTCCAGCCCTCGCCGTAGCTCGTCTTCTAGCACCAGGCGCGCGTTGACCGCCTCCTGCATGCGGGGATCGAAGAAGCGCAGGGTGTTGCGCCCAGCCTGCTTGGCCTCGTAAAGCGCGATGTCCGCCCGCCGCACGAGTTCGGCAGGTTCCTGTCGGGCGTCGCTGAACATCACCACGCCCATGCTTGCTGTGCTTCGGAGGGTCAGGCCGTCGATGAGAAACGGCTCTTGCAGCCATGACAGCACGCGCTCGCCGAAGTGCTCGATCATCGTGGCCGCTTCTTCCTCCTCGCCCTTGAACCCTTCCAGCACCAGGGCAAACTCATCGCCGCCCACCCGGGCGACCGTGTCACAGGCGCGCAGTTGATCCACCAGGCGCTGGGCGATCTGACAGAGCAGCCGGTCGCCAATGGGGTGGCCATGCAGGTCGTTGATGTCCTTGAAGGCATCCAGATCGAACAGCATCATCGCGCCGAAGTGGCGGGCGCGGGCCGTGGCCACCATTGACTGGCGCAGGCGGTCGAACATCAGCCGGCGGTTGGGCAGTCCGGTGAGCGCGTCATGGAAGGCCAGGTGATGAAGCTGGTTCTCGGCGGCCTTGCGTTCGGTGATATCGGTGAGGGTGGCGACGTAGTGGGTGATGCTGCCTTCACCATCGCGTACCGCATTGATCGACAGCCACTCCGGGAACACGTCGCCGTTCTTGCGACGATTCCAGACCTCCCCCTGCCAGCGGCCTTCGGACGTCAGTTGCTGCCACATCGCTTCATAAAAGGCGGCATCATGCCGGCCCGAACGTAACAGGCTGGTCGGTTTGCCAAGGACGTCGGCCTCGGCGAAACCGGTGATGTTGGTGAATGCCTGGTTGACCCGCACAATGCGCGTCGTCGCGTCGGTGATGAGCATGCCCTGCTGCGAGTCGAAGGCGATGGCGGCGATGCGTCGCTCAAGCTCGGAGTTGACCCTTTCGGTGATTTCCCGGGCGAGGAAGGAAACGGCTCGTTTACCGCCAATACGGGCGTCGATGCGGCGGGCGTGGCCTTCGAACATCCGCAGCCCGGTCGGCGTCGGCAGGCTGTATTGGATGCTTTCGGTATGTTCGGTGCCGAGGGTGCGGTCAATCAGCGCCTGGATGCGCGCGGCGTCCTCGGCTGCCAGAACTTGATGGATGGTCTGCCCCAGCAAGGCGTCCGCCGGTGCAACCAGCAACTGCTCGTCGGGGGCGACGATCTCCAGGTAGCGGCCGTCCTCGTCGAGCACCATCAGCAGGTCGGGACTCGCCGCGGTCAGCGCCCGCAGATGCGCGGCATTGATGTGCTGCGCTTCACTGGCCTTGCGGCCCAGGCGCACCGAGTCCAGTCCCAGGCCGAGGGCGACGACCAGCAGCAGGGCGAGCAGGCCGCTGTGCGCCACGGTGACCGGGGGCGTCCATACCGCCAGGGTCAGCGCCAGCGCAATCCCGCCGAGGGTGAAAAGGTGCCTGAGGCCGAGGTGGCGGGCGCTATGCTCGCCGGCGCTGCGACATTCCCGCCAGCAGCTGATGAGCAGCGCCAGTCCGACGAAGAACGCGGCGCTTTCAATGAAGTCCTGAGTCACGGAACGAAGGCATCCTAGCCGTCAAAAAGGTGGCGGATGATAGCAGAAAGCCTGCATCCGCAGCAGTGCTCAGCGTCCGCTTCTGCTTTGCTGGCGGTTGCGCCAGTTGCGCCCGACCCACCAGCGCCAGTAGAGCAGCGTCAGGCCAAAGCCGAGGGCAGCAAACACAAGGCCCGCCACCAGTGAGCCGAGATACAGCGGCTGCCATTCGGTCTGTAAAAGGTGGCTTACCGAGGCCAGGCTCCAGTGCTCGGGCATGCTGAATGCCGGCGTTCCCATCAGCCAGGCACCGATTCGATAGTTGAAGTAGAAGATCACCGGCATGGTGAAGGGGTTGGTCAGCCACACCAGGCCGACCCCGATCGGCAGGTTGGCCCGGGCCGGAATCGCGCAGGCTGCCGCCACCAGCATCTGCATCGGCATCGGGATCATCGCCCAGAACAGGCCGATGGCCATGGCGCGGGATACCGAGTGGCGGTTGAGATGCCACAGGTTGGGATCGTGGATCAGATCGCCAAGAAACCGCAGTGAGCGCGAAGACTTGATGCGCTCAGGATGGGGCATGTAGCGTTTGAAGAAGCGACGCGGCATAGAAAACTCGGCGAAAGCTCAGATGACCGATTATGCACCTCGTGCACGCCGGTGCGGCAGGTGGACTTTATGACAATTCGTCTGGGTATTTTTTTGTCCGTCGCCAATGGAATGGATTCCAGGAGCAGTCACGGATGCTCATGCAATTGGCGGCACTGGGCGCGGGCCTGGTGTCGATGCGATTTTTGCCGCAACTGCCGCCGAGCGAGGTGCTGTTCGGGCTGGGTGTGGTCGTCCTGCTCATGCTCGCCTTGCGTCGGTATGTCTTAGCAGCATTCGGCTTTGGTCTGCTCTGGGCGTGCCTGTCCACCCAGGCTGTACTCGACGACCGGCTGAGCGCTGATGACGACGGTCGCACCTTCTGGCTGGAGGGGCGCGTCATCGGACTGCCCGAGCACGGTGCTGGTGTGGTGCGCTTTGAACTGCGCGATGTCCGATCGCGGCATGCCGGCGTGCCTGCTCGCTTACGGCTGGCCTGGTACGGCGGGCCTGAACTCAAGGCGGGTGAGCGCTGGCGACTGGCGGCGCGCCTGAAACAGCCCAGCGGGCTGGTCAATCCACATGGCTTTGATTACGAGGCGTGGCTGCTGGCCAGGCGAATCGCGGCCACCGGCACGGTGAAAGCGGGTGAGCGCGTGGCGCCTGCCGGGCCAGCAGGGTGGCGCGACGAGGTGCGTCATCGCCTTCTTGCGGTTCGGGCACATGGTCGCGAAGGTGCTGTGGCAGCGCTGGTGGTTGGCGACGACTCCGGCCTGTCCGAGGCCGATTGGCGCATCCTGCGCGATACCGGCACAGTTCATCTGTTGGTGATTTCCGGCCAGCACGTGAGCATGCTGGCCGGTTGGCTGTTCTTCCTGATCTGGGCCTTGGCGCGTCGCGGCTGGTGGCCGGCGCGCTTGCCCTGGTTGCCCGCGGCTTCATTAACAGCGTTGGTTGGCGCGCTGGCCTATGGCGCGCTGGCAGGCTTCGACGTGCCGGTCATCCGCGCTTGCCTGATGGTCGCGCTGGTGCTGCTGTGGCGCATGTGGTTCCGTCATCTGGGTGTCCGGCTACCGATTCTGCTGGCTTTCGATGGCGTGCTGTTGCTCGATCCGCTGGCCAGCCTGCAGGCAGGATTCTGGCTGTCGTTCGGCGCCGTCGTGCTGCTGGCACTGGCATTCGCCGGCCGTCTGGGGCGCTGGAGCGCCGGGGTCACGCTGGTGCGCGCGCAGCTGGCGGTGACGCTTGGGCTGCTACCGCTGCTGCTGGCGCTGGCCTTGCCCGTGAGCATCAGTGGGCCGCTGGCCAATTTGATTGCGGTGCCCTGGGTCGGGCTGGCCAGTGTTCCCCTGGCGCTGCTTGGCACCTTGCTGCTGCCGGTACCTGGGCTCGGTGAGGGGCTTTTGTGGCTCGCCGGTCTTTCGCTGGATCTGCTGTTCGATCTGCTTGGCTGGATCGCCACGGGCCAGGATGCCTGGATGCCGGCGGCATTGCCGGTCTGGGCCTGGCTGCTGGTGGCGGCGGGTGCGCTGCTGCTGGTGATGCCGGCCGGATTGCCGGCGCGCGCGCTCGGTCTGGTGATGCTGCTACCGTTGTTCTTCCCGCCGGTCACCGCGCTCGACCACGGTCATGCGGAGGTCTGGATGCTCGATGTGGGCCAGGGAATGGCGGTTCTGGTGCGCACGCAAAATCATGCCTTGCTCTATGACGCTGGCCCTCGCTTCGGCGATTTCGATCTCGGCGAGCGGGTTGTGGTGCCGACCCTGCGTGGGCTGGGAGTGACGCGGCTCGACGGCTTGTTGCTCAGTCATGCCGACCAGGATCACGCCGGTGGCGCAATCGCGGTCAACCGGGCGTTAAGGCCGCGATGGGTCATTAGCGGCGAACCGCTGCGCGATCTGGCGAGCGAGCCGTGTCAGCGTGGCGAACAATGGCAGTGGGACGGCGTGGAATTCGCGCTGTGGCGCGACGCCAGTCCGCGCGATGGCAACCAGGCGTCCTGCGTGCTGCGGGTCGAGGCGGGCGGCGAGCGGCTGTTGCTCACCGGGGATATCGACGCGCAGGTGGAGCGGCGCCTGCTGGCCAGCCGTTGGCCGGTCGAGGCCGAGTGGTTGTTGCTGCCGCATCATGGTAGTCGCACTTCGTCGTCGGCCATCCTGCTCGATGGGGTCAAGGCGCAGCACGCGCTGGTGTCGCGCGGTCGCCACAACACCTTTGGCCATCCCCATCCGGACGTGCTGCGCCGGGTTCAAACCCGTGGCATGGGGGTGCATGACACCGCCGAGCTGGGCGCGGTGCGATTGGTGCTGGGCACGTTCCAGCCGGCGTTTGGCCAGCGTGGGGCGCGGCGCTTCTGGCGACGAAATTGAGAACGCGCGCGGCAGCAGGCGAGCCTCTCTATGCTAGAGTTTGCGACTTTTCAGGGGGGGGTCGACTCGTGTGGGAACTGGTGAAGGCGGGCGGCTGGATCATGCTGCCGATCATTCTGTGCTCCATCGCCGCCATCGGCATCACTGCCGAGCGCCTGTGGACGCTGCGGCCCAATCGCGTGGCGCCCCCGCAACTGCTGGGTCAGGTTTGGAAGCGGCTCAAGGGCCGCAAGATCAACAGTGCGTTTTTGAAAGAACTTCGCGCTGACTCCCCGCTTGGCGAGCTGTTCGCTGCCGGCCTGGCCAATGCCAAGCATGGCCGCGAAATCATGAAGGAAAGCATTGAGGAGACGGCGGCCCGGATCATCCACGGCTTCGAGCGCTACCTCAACGCACTCGGCACCATCGCCGCCACCGCGCCCCTGCTCGGATTGCTGGGTACCGTGCTGGGCATGATCGAGATCTTCAGCTCGTTCATGGGCTCGGGCATGGCCAATGCGCCGCTTTTGGCCGGCGGCATTGCCAAGGCATTGATCACCACCGCCGCGGGCCTGATGGTGGGTATTCCGGCGCTGTTCTTCCACCGGTACCTGCAGCGCCGGGTGGATGAGCTGGTGGTGGGGATGGAGCAGGAAGCGATCAAGCTGGTGGAAATGACCCAGGGCGATCGCGAGGTCGAGCTGGACGAGGAGCCGGCGTGAAATTCCGGCGCAAACCTCGGGAAAACGTCGAGATCAGTCTCGCCCCGCTGATCGACGTCGTGTTTATCCTGCTGTTGTTCTTCGTGGTGACCACAACCTTCACCCGCGAGACTCAGCTGCGTGTCGACCTGCCGGAAGCGGCCAGCGGCAATCCGCCAGAAAGCGCCGAACAACGCCAGCTCGAGATTCTCATCGACGCGGAAGGCAAGTTCTCGCTCAACGGCAATGCGCTGGTCGCCAATGACCTGACCACGCTGATGGGCGCACTGACCCGCGAGTCCGAAGGCGATGCGACGCTTCCGGTGATCATCAGCGCCGATGCACGTACTCCGCACCAGGCGGTGGTGATGGCCATGGATGCGGCCGGCAAGCTCGGGTTCTCGCAGCTGCGTATCACTACGGTAGAGGCGACTGAGGCGAGGCCTTGAGCCGAGTCGGCCAATGGGTGCAGCGTGCCTGGTATCAGGGCCATCCCCTGCTGCGGGTGCTGGCGCCCCTGGAGCGGTTGTATCGCCATGTAATCGGCCGACGCCGGCAGCGCTTTCTTGACGGCGGTACGCCGGTTTACCGGGCGCCTGTTCCGCTGATCGTGGTAGGTAACATCACCGTCGGCGGGACTGGCAAGACGCCTCTGATCCTGTGGTTGATCGAGCACCTGCGCGCTCGCGGGCTGCGCGTGGGGGTGATCAGTCGCGGCTATGGCGCCAAGCCGCCGAGCCTGCCCTGGCGGGTGCGGCCGGGGCAATCGGCAAGTGAGGTCGGTGACGAGCCACTGCTGATCGTCGAGCGCACCGGGGTGGCGCTGATGATCGATCCCGAACGTGCCAGGGCCGCGCAGGCGCTGCTGCAGGCCGAACCTATCGATATCCTGCTCAGCGACGATGGCCTGCAGCATTATCGTCTGGCGCGCGATCTGGAGCTGGTGCTTGTAGATGCCGCGCGCGGGCTGGGTAATGGGCGCTGCCTGCCTGCTGGCCCGCTGCGTGAACCGGTAGAGCGGCTGCAGAGTGTCGATGCTGTGCTGTTCAACGGCCAGTCGAAGGATTCGGCACAGGGCTACGGTTTTTCGCTGCGTCCGCTGGCGCTGGTGCGCCTGTGCGACGAGCAGGCGCTGCCGCTCAGCCATCTGCCGGATGGCCAGACGGTGCATGCGGTGGCGGGGATCGGTAATCCCGGACGTTTCTTCACCACGCTCGAAGGGCTAAACTGGCGACCGGTTCCGCATCCGTTCGCCGATCATGCCCGTTACGCTCCGGAAGACCTTCGTTTCGTTCCCGAGCTGCCGCTGGTCATGACCGAGAAGGATGCGGTCAAATGCCGGTCCTTCGCCTCGTCCGGCTGGTTCTACCTGCGTGTCCAGGCCGAGCCTTCGGCTGCCTTCGTGGCCTGGCTCGACCAGCAACTGAACCGCCTGCTACCCAATCGCTAACCGCCGGCGCTGGCCTGGCGGTCTTTCCCAGGATTGCCGCATGGATACCAAACTGCTCGATATTCTCGCCTGCCCTTTGTGCAAGGGGCCGCTGAAACTTACGGCCGACAAATCCGAGCTGATCTGCAAGGCCGACGCCCTCGCGTTTCCCGTGCGTGACGGCATCCCGGTGATGCTCGAGAGCGAGGCGCGCACCTTGGACGTGGACGAGCGGCTCGATAAATGACGCCCTCGTTCATTGTCGTCATTCCGTCTCGCTATGCCTCCAGTCGCCTGCCGGGCAAGCCGCTGCAGGAGATTGCCGGCAAACCGATGGTCCAGCACGTCTGGGAGCAGGCCTGCCGTAGCGCTGCGGCGCGGGTGGTGGTGGCCACCGACGATGAGCGGATCTACCAGGCGTGCGCTGGCTTTGGGGCTGAGGTGGTGATGACGGCCGCCGAGCACAACTCCGGTACCGATCGGCTGGCCGAGGTGTCTGAGCGGCTGGGGTTGGCCGCGGATGCCATCGTGGTCAATGTCCAGGGTGATGAGCCACTGATTCCGCCGGCGGTGATCGATCAGGTGGCGGTTAATCTGGCTCGCCATCCGGAGGCGGCCATGGCGACCTTGGCTGAGCCGCTGCAGGATGCGCAATCGCTGTTCAACCCTAACGTGGTGAAAGTGCTCAGTGATGAGCAGGGCCTGGCCCTGACCTTCAGTCGCGCCCCGTTGCCCTGGGCGCGAGATGCGTTTGCAGTCGATCGGGAGACCTTGCCCGAAGGCGTCCCGTACCGCCGTCACATTGGCATCTACGCTTACCGCGCAGGCTTTCTGGCGGATTTCGTGGCCTGCGGGCCGTGCTGGCTGGAAAACACCGAATCCCTCGAGCAGCTGCGTGCGCTCTGGCACGGTCAGCGAATTCACGTCGCCGACGCGGTGGAGCCGCCGCCAGCTGGGGTCGACACGCCGGAGGACCTTGAGCGCGTCCGGCGTCTGCTGGGGCATTCGTGAACATTCTGTTCGTCTGTCTCGGCAATATCTGTCGCTCCCCGACCGCTGAAGGCGTGTTTCGCCTTCGCTTGCAGCAGGCGGGAGTCGAGCATTGCCTCGTTGATTCTGCCGGTACAGCCGGCTGGCATGAAGGCAAGGCGCCTGATAGCCGCACCTGCCGGGCAGCGCGCACTCGTGGCTATGAGCTCGGTACGCTGCGGGCTCGACAGTTTCGCGTGGAAGACTTTCAGCGCTTCGACCTGATTCTGGCGATGGATCGAAGCAATCTGGCGTATCTTCTCAGCTTGAGGCCGCGCGAATGCCGGGCGCAGCTCGATCTGTTGCTTGCTCGTTACGGGCTTGAGATCGATGAAGTGCCGGATCCGTATTATGGGGGGGAGCAGGGTTTCGAGCAGGTGCTCGACCTGATCGAGCGTGCCTGTGATGGTTTGCTCGCCGAAGTGCGGAGGGCGGCGTGTCGCTGAATCTGTCCGAATATGTTGACCTGCGACCTTTCAACACCTTTGGTGTTTCGGTCATCGGCCGTCGGCTGATCGAGGCGCAGGATGAGCAGCAGGTGCGCGATGCGCTGGAGTTGGCCCGCGGCAGCGGCTGGCCGGTGCTGGTGCTCGGTGGGGGCAGCAACCTGCTGCTGACCCGCGACGTCGATGCGCTGATCCTGCGCATGTGCACCCGTGGAGTCCGTGTGCTCGGCGACGACGGCGTACAGGTGGTCGTTGAGGCCGAGGCGGGTGAGTGCTGGCATCCCTTTGTGCGTCAGACCCTTGCCATGGGGCTCTGCGGCCTGGAAAACCTCAGCTTGATCCCCGGTACCGTCGGCGCGGCCCCGATTCAGAACATCGGCGCGTACGGCGTGGAAATCAAGGATGTCTTCGCTGGCCTCACTGCGATTGATATGCGCAGCGGGGAAACCCGTGACTTTTCGCCCGCCGAATGCGAGTTCGGCTACCGCGAGAGCCGGTTCAAGCGCGAAGCTGGGCGCTGGCTGATTCTACGGGTCCGTTTCGCACTGAGCCGCACAGCCCGGCTTAAGCTCGATTACGGCCCGTTGCGTCAACGCCTGCAGGAACGGGGTATCAGCGCTCCCGGGCCGCAGGATGTGAGTCGCGCGGTTTGCGCAATTCGTCAGGAAAAGCTCCCTGATCCCAAGGTGCTGGGCAACGCCGGCAGCTTCTTCAAGAACCCGGTGGTTTCGGCCGAGGCCGCCGAGCGCCTGCGCCTCGAGTATCCGGATCTGATCGGCTACCCGCAGGCGGATGGCAGGGTGAAGCTCGCCGCTGGCTGGTTGATCGAGAAGGCCGGTTGGAAAGGTGTGCGTGAAGGTGACGCCGGTGTGCACAGCTTGCAGGCGCTGGTGTTGGTCAACTACGGCCAGGCGAGCGGCGAGCAGCTGCTTCAGTTGGCGCGCAAGATCCAGGCGGACATCCAGGCGCGTTTTGCCGTCGAGCTTGAGATAGAGCCGGTTGCGCTCTGAGCCGGCGTAAGGCTCAGCTGGTCACCGGCTCGGTTTCTGTCTGAGCGCCGACATTTGCCAGGGCTTCCCAGCTAGGTGCGCTTTCTGCGCTGGTCGCCTGCGCGAGCGGCTCGAAGCTTTCGGCCTGCGCCATTTCCCACAGCGCGGGGTAGAGATCGCCGGGTGCCGTGCCGCTTAGCAGGGAGCCTGGTTCAAGAAAAGTGTGCAGCTGAGACAGCAGCTTGATCTCGGTTCCCGACACCCGTCGCGCCAGATGGTGGGCGCCCAGCTGCGCAGGCGAGGAGAGCCCCGCCGCCGCCAGCATCTCCGCCAGCGCGTGCAGGGTGTTGCGGTGATAGTTGTACACCCGCTCGGCCTTGTCAGGGACTACCAGCGCGCGTTGGCGCAGCGGATCCTGCGTTGCCACGCCGGTGGGGCAGCGGTTGGTATGGCAGCTCTGGGACTGGATGCAGCCGATGGCGAACATGAAGCCGCGCGCGGAGTTGGCCCAGTCGGCCCCGGTAGCCAGGACGCTGGCGATATCGAATGCGCTGACGATCTTGCCGCTAGCGCCGATCTTGATGTGTTGGCGCAGGCCGATACCCACCAGCGTGTTGTGCACGAACAGCAGTCCCTCGCGCAGAGGCAGGCCGATGTGGTTGGTGAACTCCAGCGGTGCCGCGCCTGTGCCGCCTTCCTTGCCATCGACGACCACGAAGTCGGGGTAGATGCCTGACTTGAGCATGGCCTTGGCGATGGCCATGAACTCCCAGGGGTGACCGATACAGAGTTTGAAGCCCACCGGCTTGCCGCCGCTTAGCTCGCGCAGACGAGCCAGGAAAGCCAGCAGCTCGAGCGGGGTGGAGAAGCTGCTGTGCGAAGCCGGCGACACGCAGTCGCGGTCGGTCGGAATGCCGCGGGTCGCGGCGATTTCCGCGGTGATCTTGTGCTTGGGCAGGATACCGCCATGGCCAGGCTTGGCACCCTGGCTCAGTTTGACTTCGATCATCTTCACCTGCGGCGAGCTCGCCTGTTGGGCGAAGCGCGCCGGATCGAAATTGCCCTCGCTGTCGCGGCAGCCGAAATAGCCACTGCCCAGCTCCCAGATCAGATCGCCACCGTGTTCGCGGTGATAGGTGCTGATGCTGCCTTCGCCGGTGTCGTGTGCGAACGCGCCGAGTCGAGCACCCTTGTTCAGCGCGCGGATCGCATTGGCGCTAAGCGATCCGAAGCTCATTGCAGAAATATTGAAGATCGAGGCGGAGTAAGGCTGGGTGCACTGCGGGCCGCCGATGGTGACCCTGAATTCTTCGGGGTCGCGCACAGGCGCAGGCTTGATCGCGTGGCCCATAAACTCGTAGCCGCTGTTATACACGTCGAGCAGAGTGCCGAATGGCTTGTCGGCATTCTGATTTTTGGAGCGTGCGTAGACCAGGGAACGTTGCGCTCGGGAGAAGGGCAGTTGTTCACTGTCCCCTTCGAGCAGGTACTGGCGGATTTCCGGACGAATCGATTCGACCAGATAGCGGATGTTGCCGACGACCGGATAGTTGCGGCGAATGGCCTGACGGGGCTGGCGCATGTCCACGATGCCGAGCGCCGTCAGGGCCGCGCTGACCAGGGTCAGCGGCCACAGCTCTTCAAGCCAGAACAGGGACAAGAGGGTGCATGCCGCGCAGCCGACAAATACGGCATAGCGGCCAAGCAGGGATACGTTCATCTGGCGATCTCATGCGGATTGGCGCCGGTCAGGGCGATATCATCAGGCTATCGCAGAAGCGGGTCAGGTTGAATCCGAGTGAAAACGAAAAAGGGATGCCGAGGCATCCCTTTTTCTGTCCCTGACCGATCAGGCGTCGCGCTTGCCTGGCTGCTCGGGCTCTTCACTCACCTCTGGCAGATGCTCCGCACCTGCATTGCTGCTGTCGGCGGGCGCCATTGCTTGCGGTTTCTGGCTATCGGTCGGCTCTACCGCAACCTCGGCTTCGGCCTCCAGCGGAGTCAGCGGTTCGACCTGCACAGGCGTTTCTGGCGCCGCTTGTTCCAGCGGCTCCACGACCGGCGCGCTAACCACGATTTCCGGGCTGGCGGGAGCCAGGTCGGCCGCTACAGCGGGCTGCGCTGGCTCTTCGGCAGGTACTGCCGCAGCCGCGGCAGCCGCTTCACGGGCAAGACGCTCCTCCTCGCGCTGGCGGCGACGACGCTCACGCGGGTCGTTGGCAGCCCGGCCTGTGCTGCTGGCGCTGGTGGAAGGCTGCTCGGGCTCGGCAACCGCTTCAGTCGCTGCGCTTGCTTGATGTTCTTGCGGTTCGATCTGCTCTTGCACTTCGCTGGTAAGCGGGGCGACCGGAGCGACCGGTTGCGTGTCGGCTTCTGCGCTGTGCTCGAGCGTTACCTCGACGGCGACCGGCTCCTGCGCTGCAGGTTGCTCGGGCTGCACTTGCGGCTCTTGCAGCGCTTCGCTGGCGACGGCTACCGGCGCGATCGCGGGCTCTTCAACCTCGCTGGGCGCCAAGCCCGGCTCGTTCGAGTCGGCAATACCGGTTGCGGCAACGGCAGCGGTGGCGGCGACGACCAGCGGCTCGGGTTTGACCGGGCGCTCCTGCTCGCCAGTATCGTCCTGCTCGGCCGGCGCATCGCCTTGTCCATTCACGTCGCGCTGACGCTCACGGCGATTGCTGCGACGACGCTGGCCGCGCGAGCGGCGGCGTGGGCGCTCCTCATCCCCATTGTCGGTGTCGTCGGCAGAGGTTTCTTCGCCTTCCTGCAGGGCTTCTTCGACTGGCGCTTCAGGTTCCACTTCCGCACGCGGCTTGCGTTCTTCGCGCGGCGGGCGCGGTTTGCGCTCGGTGCGCTCTTCGGCCACGGGAGCGGAGGCGGCCGCTTCGTTAGCTTCGGCAGCGACAGCGGCCTGCGCGGTGCTCGCCTCGGCTACCTCGAGTGCCGGGCGCAGTTCGCGCTTGCGCTCTTCGCGCGGCGGGCGCTCGCGGCGCGGCTGGCTTTCCACTGCCTCGGCGGCTGCCTCGCGCGGCTTGCGCTCTTCGCGCGGCGGGCGCGGGGCGCGCTCTTCGCGCGCCTGGCGTTCTTCTCGGGGCTTGCGCTCGTCATCACGCGAACGGTCGCGTTCACGGTGATCACGGCGGCGATTCTGCTGACGACCGCTGCGGCGCTCGTCGTTGCGCGGCGAGCGATTGCTGGTCGCAGGCTTTTGCGCGTCGGCAGGCTTTTCTTCTTCCTTGCTGCCGGCGAAAAGACTGACCAGCGACTTGACCAGGCCCTTGAACAGACCCGGTTGAGCGACCGGAGCGGGCGCCGGAGCCGGCTCGCTCGCCTCTACCGGAACCGGTGCCGCGGCGCGCGGCGGAACAGTCTTGACCGCTGCCTCCTGACGGACCAGTGTGCGGGTCGCGCTGACCGGCTGAACTTCTTCGACTTCGCCGGGAGCCATTTCATAGCTGTGGTGGCCGGCGAGCAGATCGGGGTTGTCATCCCGCAGGCGCTGGACTTCGAAGTGCGGCGTTTCCAGGTGATCGTCTGGCAGGATGAAGATGCGCGCACGGGTGCGCAGTTCGATCTTGGTGATCGCGTTGCGCTTTTCGTTGAGCAGGAAGGCGGCGACCTGGAACGGCACGCGGGCGCGGACCTCGGCGGTGCGATCCTTCAGCGCTTCTTCTTCGATCAGGCGCAGGATTGCCAGCGACAGCGACTCGACATCGCGGATGATGCCCTGACCGTTGCAACGCGGGCAGACGATGCCACTGGTCTCGCCCAGCGAGGGGCGCAGGCGCTGGCGGGACATTTCGAGCAGGCCGAAGCGCGAAATGCGACCGATCTGCACGCGAGCGCGGTCAGCCTCCAGCGCTTCGCGCATGCGGTCCTCCACGGCGCGCTGGTTCTTCGCCGGGGTCATGTCAATGAAGTCGATGACGATCAGGCCGCCGATGTCACGCAGGCGCAACTGGCGGGCGATTTCCTCGGCCGCTTCCAGGTTGGTCTGCAGGGCAGTTTCTTCGATATCGCCGCCTTTGGTGGCGCGCGCCGAGTTGATGTCGATCGATACCAGCGCTTCGGTCGGGTCGATCACGATGGAGCCGCCGGAGGGCAGCTTCACTTCGCGCTGGAAGGCCGTTTCGATCTGGCTTTCGATCTGGAAGCGGTTGAACAGCGGAACGCTGTCTTCGTACAGCTTGATCTTGCTGGCGTACTGCGGCATGACCTGGCGGATGAACGACAGCGCTTCCTCCTGGGCCTCGACGCTGTCGACCAGCACTTCGCCGATGTCTTGGCGCAGGTAGTCGCGAATCGCGCGGATGATGACGTTCGATTCCTGGTAGATCAGAAATGGCGCAGCGCGGTCAGCGGAGGCTTCCTTGATCGCACTCCACAGCTGCAGCAGGTAGTCCAGGTCCCATTGCAGTTCTTCGCTGCTGCGGCCAAGGCCGGCAGTGCGCACGATCAGACCCATGTCGGTGGGAACGTCGAGGCCATTGAGGGCTTCGCGCAGTTCATTGCGCTCTTCGCCTTCGATGCGCCGCGAAATGCCGCCGGCGCGCGGGTTATTTGGCATCAGTACCAGATAACGGCCGGCGAGGCTGATGAAGGTGGTCAGTGCTGCGCCCTTGTTGCCGCGCTCTTCCTTTTCGACCTGGACGATGACTTCCTGGCCTTCCTTGAGCACTTCCTTGATGTTGACGCGACCTTCGGGCGCCTTGGAGAAGTATTCGCGGGAGATTTCCTTGAGGGGCAGGAAACCGTGGCGTTCGGCGCCAAAATCGACGAAGGCGGCTTCGAGGCTCGGCTCGATGCGCGTAATACGGCCTTTGTAGATGTTGGCCTTCTTCTGTTCGCGCGAACCGGACTCGATGTCCAGGTCATACAGGCGCTGCCCATCTACGAGGGCGACACGCAACTCTTCGGGCTGAGTTGCGTTGATCAGCATTCTTTTCATGTAGTACCAATCTGGTTTCCGGGCTTCCGGAAACGGCAATCGGCACCCACGACTCTCGCGGTCGGTGTCCGGTGCGTATCAGCCTTGTCTATACCAGGCTGTGTCCAGCGGCGTTCGGTCTTGCCGGGCCGCGACTACGTCTCCTGCTTGCTGTATGTACGACAGAAGCACTGAATCAGGAGGAGGAATCAACCTTCCGTCGCGGACGGGACAAACGTCTGTATAAGCCGGTGCTACGCAGACGGAAGGCTATGCATCTCCACCCAACACTCAATCCATAGAAAATCGGGTGCCGCTCGCTGAATCCGGGAGCGGTTGGCTATTTTGCGAGTGCCCCAGCGGGGTTCGCAGCATGTCTAGCAAGGCTGGTTACGGGGACCTTTTTCCGGTTCGGTGCAGGACCCTTGTGGGCGGCCTTAATGCCCTTGAGCATTTTTGCGTTGGATCGGCGTCGGCGTATCAGTCGAGAGCCTGCGGATCCAAGCCGCTTTTGACGGCTCTCGGACTATAGCAGCAACGTCTAAGTGCTTCAATTACGCGAAGTTGGTATGATCACTCGATGACCATTACCCCCTCCCAGACCTCCGGCGTGCAAATGCTCGAGGTGGCGCCGGAGCTTGCCGGCCAGCGCATCGACAATTTCCTTCGCAACCAGCTCAAGGGTGTCCCGAAAACCCTCATCTACCGCATCCTGCGCAAGGGTGAGGTGCGGGTCAATAAGGGGCGCGTCAAGCCTGAATACAAGCTGCAGGCCGGCGATATCGTGCGGGTGCCGCCGTTGCGGGTGTCCGAGCCGGATGAGCCGCCCGTGGTGGCGCTCGGGGTGCTGGAGCGCCTCGAGGCGGCGATTGTTCATGAGGGCAAGGCGCTGATCGTGCTGAACAAGCCGGCCGGCATCGCGGTACATGGTGGTAGCGGGCTGAGCTTCGGGGTCATCGAGGCGTTGCGTCAGCTGCGCCCGCAGGCGAAGGAGCTTGAGCTCGTCCATCGGCTGGATCGTGATACGTCCGGTCTGCTGATGGTGGCTAAAAAGCGCAGCATGTTGCGCCACCTGCATCAGGCGCTGCGTGGTGATGGCGTCGACAAGCGCTATCTTGCTCTGGTCAGGGGGCGCTGGGACAGCAGTCGCAAGCAGGTCAGTGCGCCGCTTCTGAAGAACACGCTGCGCTCGGGTGAGCGGATGGTAGAGGTGGACGCCGAAGGTAAGGAGGCGCTGACCCTGTTTCGAGTGGTGCGGCGCTTTGGTGACTTCGCCACCCTGGTAGAGGCCAGTCCGGTCACCGGGCGGACCCATCAGATTCGAGTGCATGCGCGCCACGCGGGGCATCCTATTGCCGGTGATGCTAAATACGGCGATGACGAGTTTTCCCGGGAAATCCGAGAGCTCGGCGGTAAGCGGCTGTTTTTGCATGCGCACGCGTTGCGTATTCCGCTGCCGGAGGGGGGGGAGCTCGTTCTCGAGGCTCCAGTGGATGAAATGTGGCGGCAGACATTGGAGGCGCTGGGTGGCGCGGTATGAGCTGCTGATTTTTGACTGGGACGGGACGCTGGTCGATTCGATCGGGCGTATCGTGACCTCGATCCGGCGCGCGGCAGAGAGTTGTGGGTTGGCTCAGCGTTCGGAGCAAGAGATCCGCGGCATCATCGGTCTCGCCATGCCGCAGGTCGTTGGCGTGCTCTACCCTGACCTTGACGAAGAGTCGCGGGTCGTTGAGTTCCAGCGAGTGTATGCCGAGCATTATCTGGCACTCGAGGCGGAGCCTTCGGCGTTTTATCCCGGGGTTCTCGAAGGGCTGGAGCGTCTTCGCGCTGCGGGGTGTCGACTCGCGGTGGCGACCGGCAAGTCGCGGCGCGGCTTGCAGCGGGTGATGGATGGTCATGCTTGTCATGCGTTATTCGATATCACCCGCTGCGCTGACGAGACCGCGAGCAAGCCTGATCCGTTAATGCTTAACGAAATTCTCGCTTATTGCCGGGTCGAGCCGGCGCGGGCGGTGATGGTCGGGGATTCCTTGTTCGATCTGCGCATGGCTGTGCGAGCCCGAATGGATGCGGTGGCGGTGAGTTATGGTGCGCAGCCTGGCGCCGTGCTGGCTGGGGTGGCGCCGACGCATATGGTCGGGCACTTTGCCGAGTTGGTTGATTGGTTGCTGCAGTGATCAAGGGGGTTGCATGACGGATGGATGGAAGGCGCCCGAAAGTGAGTTGGGTGGCGAGGATGCAAAGAGCTGGCGGTTGCTTGAGAAAACCTTGCTGGCGGGCGTCCAGGAGCAGCGCCGTGCGCGTCGCTGGGGCATCTTTTTCAAGTCGCTGACCTTTCTTTATCTGTTTTTCGCGCTGCTGATGCTGTCGCCTTCGCTCAAGCTTGATCAGGCTAAAAAGCATGCTCAGCACACTGCGCTGATCGAGGTGCGCGGCACCATTGCCGATCGTGAAGAGGCGAGTGCGGACAATCTGGTGCGTGGTCTGCGGGCGGCTTTCGAGGATCCCAATACCCGCGGCGTGGTGTTGCGCATCAACAGTCCAGGCGGCAGTCCGGTTCAGTCCGGCTACGTCTATGACGAAATACGCCGCCTGCGCGCTGAGCACCCTAAGATCAAGGTCTATGCGGTCATCGCCGACCTCGGTGCGTCGGGTGCCTATTACATCGCCAGTGCGGCTGATGAAATCTATGCGGACAAGGCCAGTCTGGTGGGATCGATCGGTGTGACAGCGGCCACCTTTGGCTTCGTCGGGGCCATGGACAAACTTGGCGTCGAGCGGCGCGTATATACCTCGGGCGAGCACAAGGCGTTTCTCGATCCGTTCCAGCCGGAAAATCCCCAGCAAACCGAGTTCTGGCGTGAGGTGCTTAAGGTCACCCATCGGCAGTTCATCGAGAGCGTGAAGGTGGGGCGCGGCGAGCGGCTGCGCGCCGATATGCAGGCGGAACTGTTCTCCGGGTTGGTGTGGTCGGGCGAGCAGGCGCTCGAGCTTGGCTTGATTGATGGACTTGGTAGCGCAAGCTACGTGGCGCGAGAGCTGATTGGGGTTCCGGAATTGGTCGACTACACGGTCAAACCTTCGCCCTTCGATCGCTTTGCCCGTCAGCTGGGCGCGGGAGCGGCGGAGCATGTGTCGCTGGGCCTTGGGCTTCTGGGGCCTTCGCTGCGCTGAGTCTGGTCAGGGTAGGGTCAGGCCTTCGGCGTGCAACATGTCCACCAGTCGGATCAGTGGCAGTCCGATGAGGCTGGTGGGGTCATCGCCTTCCATGCGTCGGAACAGGCTGATGCCCAAGCGCTCCGCCTTGAAGCTGCCGGCGCAATCGTATGGCTGCTCCGCCTGCAGATAGCGGGTGATGGTGGCCTCGTCGAGCGTGCGAAAGTGTACGCTGTATTTGATGCAGTCCACCTGCAGCCGGCCGGTGCTGGCATTGAGTAGCGCCAGGGCGGTCAGGAAATCCACGCGTTTGCCGCTGGCTTCCATTAGCTGGGCTTTGGCTCGCTCAAAATTGTGCGGCTTCCCCAGAATGACGGTGTCCAGTACGGCTACCTGGTCCGAGCCGATGATCAGGTGATCGGCATATTGCTTGGCGAGGGCGCGGGCCTTTTCGCTCGCCAAGCGTTTGGCCAGTGCTTCGGGTGGTTCGTTGGCATGCGGCGATTCATCGATCGCGGGCGAGCGGTGCTCGAAGGGAAGTCCAAGGCGCTGTAGCAGCTCTCGGCGGTACGGCGAACTGGAGGCTAGGAGGAGTGGGCGCATGTTTTTCTTTCCTTTTATATAGCTGGCCGGGATTCTACGTTGTCTCGTCTGCGGCGATGAACGTCCTTGAATTCCCTTTGACACGCTCAGGGTGCATCCCTAGAATGCCGCGCTTATGTTGAAAGGACCGATACCTCCGCACGTCGATCCGCGCAAATTGGCTGACCGTGGCGCCACCCTTGAGGGTGAACTGCCATTGTCCAGGTTCGCGCGATTGAGCGAATCTCTCGTCGATGATCAGGGCGCCGTAAGTGGGCGCTTCGTCTTCGAGCGCGACGAGCAGCGAACCGTTACGTTTCGCAGCGAGCTGGATGTAACGGTCAAGATGGTCTGCCAGCGGTGTCTGGATGTGGTCGAGCTGCCGATTCATAGCGAATGCATGTATGCCGTTGTGAACGAGGGCGCGAGTACCCAGCATCTGCCCAAGGGCTACGACGTGCTGGAAGTGGGGGAGGATCCTTTGGATCTTCTGGCGCTGATGGAGGACGAGTTGATGCTCGCTCTACCCATTGTTCCACTCCATGACCTCAAGGATTGCCAGGCGCCTGGCCCCGACGAGCCCGGGCCGAGTGAGGACGAGGTGAAGCGGTCCAACCCGTTCAGCGTACTGGCGCAGTTAAAGCGTGACCCAAACGTTTAGGAGTTGATCCAATGGCTGTTCAGCAGAACAAAAAATCTCGTTCCGCCCGTGACATGCGCCGTTCCCACGACGCGCTCGAGGCGAGCGCTCTGTCCGTCGAGAAGAGCACCGGTGAAGTTCACCTGCGTCACCACGTTTCTCCGGACGGCTTCTATCGCGGTCGTAAGGTGATCGACAAGGGCTCCGACGAGTAATCCTTGTCTGCTCCGATCATCGCAGTCGATGCAATGGGTGGGGACTACGGTCCCCACTGCATTGTTCCCGCCAGTCTCGACTGCCTGCTTGAATTCCCTTCGTTACGCCTGGCCCTAGTCGGCTGCCCTGATCAGATCGAACAAGCTATCGCTAGTCATGCGCGAGCTGACCGTGCGCGCGTGCATGTCGTGGCGGCGTCGCAGGTGGTCGGTATGAGCGAGTCGCCGTCCCAGGCGTTGCGCGGCAAGCCTGATAGCTCCATGCGGGTGGCCCTGGGGCTGGTCCGTGATGGTGCGGCTCATGCGTGCGTCAGTGCTGGCAATACCGGTGCGTTAATGGCGCTTGCGCGGCATGTGCTCAAGACCTTGCCTGGTATCGATCGTCCGGCC
The DNA here is from genome assembly GCA_030602315.1 of Pseudomonadaceae bacterium. Classification (GTDB taxonomy): domain Bacteria; phylum Pseudomonadota; class Gammaproteobacteria; order Pseudomonadales; family Pseudomonadaceae; genus Azomonas. The sequence continues at coordinate 148,222 of JAUVZY010000001.1, forward strand.
ATGGCAGTGGCTATCCCCACCGAGCGTGGTCCGTGCCTGCTTCTGGATCTGGGGGCCAACGTCGACTGTAGTGCGATAAACCTTTATCAGTTCGCGGTCATGGGGTCGCTGGCCGCCGAGTCGGTGGGTGTCGTACGCCCGCGTGTCGCGCTGCTCAACGTCGGCGCCGAGGAGATCAAGGGTAATCAGGTGGTCAAGCAGGCCGCGGCGCTGCTGCAGTCGAGCGATCTCAATTACACCGGCTTTGTCGAAGGCGATGGCTTGTTCCAAGGGGAGGCGGATGTCGCGGTGTGCGACGGCTTCGTCGGCAATGTATTGCTCAAGTCCAGCGAAGGTATGGCTCGGATGGTCATGCGTCGCGGCGAGCGGGTGTTTCGGCGCTCCTGGTATTCCCGTCTGGTGGGGGCGCTGGCTTTGCCGCTGCTGCGTGATTTGCGCGCCGAGCTGATGCCCTCGCAGTACAATGGCGCCGCGTTTCTGGGGCTGCAGGGGCTTGTGGTGAAGAGCCACGGCAGTGCCGGGCGCGACGGCTTCAGTGCGGCCATTCGCAATACCCTGCGGGGTATTGAGGAAGATTTGCCGCGGCGCTTGAGTGAGCGACTGCACCCGCTACCTTGACCCATGTGACCCTGGCAGACAGGCGTGCATCCAAGAACCAGTCCGCAGCGATGTATTCATTGCGGTTTTCATTCATTCGATACAACAAGAGATTCGTGACATGTCCGCATCCGTTGCTTTCGTCTTTCCCGGCCAGGGCTCCCAGTCGTTGGGAATGCTTGCCGAGATCGGCGCTCAACAGCCGCTGATCGGCAAGACCTTTGCCGAAGCCTCCGAAGCGCTCGGTTATGATCTGTGGGCCTTGACGCAGCAGGGACCGGAGACGTCGCTCAATCAGACCGACAAGACTCAACCGGCGATTCTCACCGCGTCGATTGCTCTCTGGCGCCTGTGGCTGGAGCAGGGCGGACGTCGGCCTGCATATGTTGCCGGGCATAGCCTCGGCGAATACTCGGCGCTGGTCGCTGCGGATTGTCTGTCGCTGGTGGATGCGGTGAAGCTCGTCGAGCGCCGGGGGCAGTTGATGCAGGAGGCGGTGCCGGCAGGCGAAGGCGGCATGGCGGCCATTCTCGGGCTGGATGATGCTGATGTGCTGGCCGCCTGCGCTGAGGCGGCGCAGGGGCAGGTGGTCAGTGCGGTCAACTTCAATGCGCCGGGTCAGGTGGTGATCGCCGGGGCGGCGGCTGCTGTGGAGCGGGCCATCGAGGCATGCAAGGCGCGTGGTGCCAAGCGGGCGATGCCACTGCCAGTGAGTGTGCCTTCGCACTGTGACCTGATGCGCCCGGCGGCTGAGCGCTTTGCCGACGCGGTCCGGGCCATTGCCTGGCAGGCGCCCTCGATTCCGCTGGTGCAGAACGTGAGCGCTGCAGTCGTGGCTGATCTGGAAACCCTTCAGCGTGACCTGCTGGCGCAGTTGTACAGTCCGGTGCGCTGGGTCGAGTCGATGGTGGCGCTGGCTGGGCAGGGCGTTACCGATGTGGTCGAGTGCGGGCCGGGCAAAGTGCTCTCCGGTCTCAACAAGCGTTGTGTCAAGGGGCTCAATGCCTACAACCTTGATACCCCCGAAGCATTCACTGGCGCGCGTGAAGCGCTGGCCTGAGCAAGGAGAAAATTCATGAGTCTGGAAGGAAAGGTTGCCCTGGTTACCGGCGCAACGCGCGGTATCGGTCAGGCGATCGCGCTTGAGCTGGGGCGTCGCGGTGCCATTGTCATCGGTACCGCCACCAGTGCCGCCGGTGCCGAGAGCATCGCCGAAACGTTGAAGAACAACGGCATCGAGGGTGCCGGTCTGGTACTGAATGTCGGTGATGACGAGTCGGTGGCCCGTACTCTCGAGCATATTCAGCAGCATCTGGGGCAGCCGGCGATTCTGGTGAACAACGCCGGGATCACCCGCGACAATCTGATGATGCGCATGAAGGACGACGAGTGGCATGACGTCATCAACACCAACCTGACCAGTCTGTTCCGTCTGACCAAGGGCGTGCTGCGGGGAATGACCAAGGCGCGCTGGGGGCGGATCATCAACATCGGCTCGGTCGTAGGTGCCATGGGCAATGCCGGTCAGGTGAACTACGCAGCGGCCAAGGCCGGTCTTGAAGGTTTCGGTCGTGCACTGGCGCGAGAAGTCGGCTCGCGCGGCATCACGGTGAACGCGGTGACTCCGGGCTTCATCGACACGGATATGACTCGTGAGCTGCCCGAGGCCCAGCGCCAGGCGCTGCAGCAGCAGATTCCGCTGGGGCGTCTGGGCGAGGCTCAGGAAATCGCCAAGGTCGTGGCGTTTCTGGCGTCTGACGATGCGTCGTATATCACCGGCGCGACCATTCCGGTCAACGGCGGCATGTACATGTAATGGGGCGCGGGCTCCGTTTCGCTTGGCCTTCAGCTGGTCGCCGCCGCCTCATGCAGCGGTGGACCATTGGCGGGAAGGCGTGCGCCAGTGGGCGCCTTTTGGCTTGAAAAGCGGAAAAAGCTTTCTATACACTACCGCGCAACCAGCCTCGCTGGATTTATCAACAGGAGTTTAAACAAGGTTATGAGCACCATCGAAGAACGCGTCAAGAAAATCGTCGCGGAGCAGCTTGGCGTCAAAGAAGAGGAAGTAACCAACAGCGCTTCCTTCGTCGAAGACCTGGGTGCCGACTCTCTTGATACCGTCGAGCTGGTCATGGCTCTGGAAGAAGAATTCGAGACCGAGATTCCGGACGAGCAGGCTGAGAAGATCACTACCGTTCAGGAAGCTATCGATTACATCAACGCTAACGCTCAGTAAGCGCGTAGCTGTTGTAATCCGCTTCGGATCTGAAAAGCCGCACTGCCTGATCGAAGGCAGTGCGGCTTTTCCATAAATAACGGTTTATTCCGGCCTGGCCAGCGTTTTATCTGGGCGGGCTCGCGTTACTGACGTCATAAAGGAGAATCGCTGTGTCGCGTAGACGCGTCGTGGTCACCGGGATGGGCATGGTATCGCCACTGGGCAACGATGTGCCGAGCAGCTGGCAGGGGATCCTGGCGGGCCGCAGTGGCATCGGCCCGATCGAGCACATGGACCTTTCTGCCTACTCCACCCGTTTCGGCGGTTCGGTCAAGGGATTCGAGGTGGAGCAGTATCTGCCTGCCAAGGAGGCCCGCAAGCTCGACCTGTTCATCCAGTACGGACTGGCGGCCTGTTTCCAGGCTGTGCGGAGCTCCGGCCTCGAAATCACCGATGCCAATCGCGAGCGTATCGGCGTGGCGATGGGCTCGGGTATCGGTGGGCTGACCAATATCCAGAACAACTGCGCTTCGTTGCTGGAGCAGGGGCCGCGACGCATTTCGCCGTTTTTCGTGCCTGGCTCGATCATCAACATGGTGTCGGGTTTCTTCTCCATCCACCTCGGTCTGCAAGGCCCCAACTATGCCATTGCGACCGCCTGCACCACGGGCACTCATTGCATCGGCATGGCCGCGCGCAATATCGCCTATGGCGAAGCTGACGTGATGGTGGCCGGTGGCTCGGAGATGGCGGCTTGCGGCCTGGGCATCGGTGGTTTCGCGGCAGCACGTGCGCTGTCGACGCGCAATGACGATCCGACCGCGGCAAGTCGTCCGTGGGATCGCGGTCGCGATGGCTTCGTGCTATCCGACGGGGCGGGCGCTCTGGTGCTCGAAGAACTGGAGCATGCCAAGGCGCGCGGTGCGAACATCCTGGCCGAGCTGATCGGCTTTGGCATGAGCGGGGATGCCTTCCACATGACCGCTCCGCCGGAAGACGGTGCCGGTGCGGCACGTTGTATGGTCAATGCCCTGCGAGATGCCGGCATCGATCCGTCGCAGGTCCAGTACATCAATGCTCACGGCACTTCCACGCCGGCCGGCGACAAGGCCGAAGCGGCGGCGGTGAAGAAGGTGTTCGGCGAGCATGCTTACGAGCTATCGGTAAGCTCGACCAAGTCGATGACCGGGCACCTGCTCGGGGCGGCCGGGGCGGTGGAGGCAATCTTCAGCATCCTGGCGATCCGCGATCAGGTGGCGCCACCGACCATCAACCTGGACGATCCGGATGATGGGTGTGACCTGGATTTCGTGCCACACCAGGCCAAGCCCATGAGCATCGAGGTGGCCTTGTCCAACTCGTTCGGCTTCGGCGGAACCAACGGTTCCCTGCTGTTCCGTCGCTTCGTCGGGTGAGCGAGCCCTGGCTGAACGGCCACCCCGCGCCTGGGGTGGCTGCGGCTGATCGCGGCCTCGCCTATGGCGATGGATTGTTCGAGACGATACGCGTCTCGGCAGGGCGCGCGCCCTTGCTCGAGCGTCATCTCGAACGCCTTCGCCGGGGGTGCGAACAACTGCTGTTGCCGCTGGACGAGCCGCTCCTGCGCACGGAGCTTGAAGCCTTTTGCGCGCAGTTGGGCGATGGCGTCTGCAAACTGATCTTCACCCGCGGCGTCGGTCAGCGTGGCTACGCTTTACCATCTCCGACCTTGCCGGTTCGCCTGCTGCAGGCATCACCGACGCCGCAATATCCTGCCAGTCATGCCGGCTCTGGTATTCGCCTGTTCCCCTGTGCCACGCGCCTTGCCGAGCAACCACGGCTGGCGGGTCTAAAGCATCTGAATCGGTTGGAGCAGGTGTTGGCGCGCGCGGAGTGGGCCGACCCGGCATTTGCCGAAGGTTTGATGTGCGATACCTCCGGCCGACCGGTCGAAGGGGTGTTCAGCAACCTGTTCCTGATCAAGGGGCAGGTGCTGATAACGCCGGCTTTGACGCGCTGCGGTGTCGCGGGCGTTATGCGCGCCGAACTGCTGGATCGTGCCCGGCAGGCCGGTTTGGCGGTGCGGGTGCGCGACGTCGAATATCACGAGCTCATCGGTGCGGATGAGCTGTTCATGTGCAACAGCCTCTACGGCATTTGGCCGGTGGTCGCATTCCGCGAGCACGCCTGGCCGGTAGGGAATGTCACCCTTACACTGCAGAGTCTGCTGGCGGATCTGGTAGGTAGTCGATGATTCGAAAGATCGTGATGGTTGTGCTGGCAGTGCTGGCACTCGGAATGTTCGGCCTGACGGGCGTCGCCTGGCGTCAGCAGGCGGCGCTGAACCAGACGCTCGATGTCAGCGAAGTCTTGCTGCTGGACGTGCAGCCTGGCGATACGCCCGGAGGGCTGTTCCGCCGGCTCGAGGCCGAGGGACGCCTGCAGGGTGCCTTCTGGTTGCGCCTCTATTGGCGGTTGAATCTTGCCGACCGCACTCTCCATAGCGGCGAGTATCGGCTCGAGCCGGGCATGCGCGTTCGCGATCTGCTGGCCGCATGGCTGGATGGCAAGGTCGTTCAGTACAGCCTCACCTTGGTCGAAGGCTGGAATTTCCGCCAGGTACGCGCGGCGCTGGCCAGGGATGCCCGCTTGAACCAGACCCTGCAGGGGCTTACCGATGAGCAGGTGATGAGCGAGCTCGGCTATGCCGGTCAGCATCCGGAGGGGCGGTTCTTCCCCGACACCTACCTGTTCACCCGTGGCACCAGCGATCGTGACCTGTTGCGCCAGGCCTACGAGCGACTCGATCGGGTGCTCAACGAGGAGTGGGCCAGGCGCGAAGAAGGACTGCCCTATCAGGATGCCTATCAGGCGTTGATCATGGCGTCGATCATCGAGAAAGAGACCGGCGTACCGCACGAGCGGGCGGAGATCGCCGGGGTGTTCGTGCGGCGCTTGCAGCGCGGCATGCTCCTGCAGACCGATCCGACCGTGATCTACGGCCTGGGCGAGGCCTACGCCGGACGCATCACTCGCGCCCATTTGCGGCAGCCGACGCCGTACAACACCTACACCAACGCCGGGTTGCCGCCCACGCCGATCGCCATGGTCGGCCGCGAAGCCATTCATGCGGCGCTGCATCCGGCTGCCGGCACCAGCCTGTTTTTCGTCGCACGCGGTGATGGCAGTCATGTGTTCAGCGATGACCTCAACCAGCACAATCAGGCCGTGCGGCGCTATCAGCTCAATCGGCGGGCGGATTACCGCTCCAGCCCCGCACCGGCTCCCGCGCCGTCGAACGATGCGGAGGTGAGCCCATGACTGGTCTGTTCGTCACGCTGGAAGGTCCCGAAGGGGCCGGCAAAAGCACCAATCGCGAGTACCTCGCCGAGCAGCTGCGTAGCCGAGACATTGAGGTAGTGCTGACACGCGAGCCGGGCGGTACGCCGCTGGCAGAGAAGATTCGCGAGCTTCTGCTGGCGCCCGGTGACGAGCCGATGGCGAGCGATACCGAGTTGCTGCTGATGTTCGCGGCGCGCGCCCAGCATCTGGCGCAGGTCATCCGTCCGGCCCTGGCACGTGGGGCGGTGGTGCTGTGCGATCGCTTCACTGATGCCACCTATGCCTACCAGGGCGGTGGGCGTGGCGTGGACGTTGCCCGTATCGCGCTGCTCGAACAGTTCGTGCAGGGCGATCTGCGCCCCGACTTCACCTTGCTGTTCGATCTCCCGGTTGAGGTCGGGCTGGCGCGCGCAGCCAATCGCGGGCGACTCGACCGCTTCGAGACCGAAGGCCGCGCGTTTTTCGAGGCGGTACGGGCTTGCTATCTGGCCCGGCTGGCCGCCGCCCCCGAGCGCTATCGACTGATCGATGCGGCTCAGGCACTGCCCGCGGTGCAGCGCCAGCTGGACGCCCTGGTGCCCGCATTGCTGGAGCGCCTGGGTGACTGAACTGTTCCCGTGGCAGACAAGCAGCTGGGCGCAGCTATCGATGCGTCCGCAGCATGCGCACGCCTACCTGCTGTATGGTCCGGCGGGAATCGGCAAGCGCGCGTTTGCCGAGCGTTTCATGGCCTTGTTGTTGTGCCAGCAGCCTGAATCTGCCGCCCCCTGTGGTCGGTGCAAGAGCTGCATGCTGCTGGCGGCCGGAACGCATCCCGATCACTTCGTGCTCGAGCCTGAAGAGGCGGATAAGGCGATTCGCGTCGATCAGGTGCGTGAGCTGGTTCATTTCGTGACCCAGACGCCGCAGCTGGGTGGGCGCAAGGTGGTGTTGCTCGAGCCGGCCGAAGCCATGAACCTGAACGCGGCCAACGCGTTGCTCAAAAGCCTCGAGGAGCCTTCGGCGAGCACTCACCTGTTACTCATCAGTCATCAGCCCAGTCGCCTGCTGCCCACCATCAAAAGCCGCTGCGTGCAGTTTCGCTGCGCTGTGCCGGGCCGCGAGATGAGCAGTACCTGGTTGGGGCAGGCGTTGCCTGCGCTGGATGCCTCCCAGTGTGAGGAGTTGCTTGAGCTCGCTGGCGGCTCGCCGCTGGTTGCTCGGCAATTGCACGAGGCGGGCGTGCTGGAGATGCGCGCCCAGGTGGTCGAAGGCATTAAGCGCCTGCTCAAACAGCAGCAGACGCCCAGTCAGCTTGCCGAGAGCTGGGGCGCACTGCCGCTGTTGCTGCTGTTTGACTGGTTCTGTCAGTGGAGTCTGCTCATCCTGCGTTATCAGCTGACCCAGGATGAGCGCGGGCTTGGTGCCACCGATATGGCAAAAGTCGTGCAGTACCTTGCCCAGAAGGCGCCTTCGGCAAGCGTGCTGCAATCGCAGCAGTGGCTGCTCGAGCAGCGGGCGAAAGTCGTCGGAAAGGCCAACCTCAATCGCGTTTTGCTGCTAGAGGCCCTATTGGTACAGTGGGCAAGCCTGCCTGGGCCGGGCTAGAATCGGTCCACATCAGTTTGCTGGAAGGACACATGAACCTGCCGTCTAATCTGGGTCCGCGAAACGGAATTCTCTCGCTGACGATCAAGGACAAGTCCGTCCTGTACGCCGCCTATATGCCGTTCGTGAAAAACGGTGGGCTGTTCATTCCAACCAACAAGACTTACCGGCTGGGCGATGAGGTCTTCATGTTGCTGAACCTCATGGATGAGTCGGAAAAGATCCCGGTCGCCGGCAAAGTGGTGTGGATCACTCCCAAGGGTGCGCAGGGCAACCGTGCGGCCGGCATCGGCGTGCAGTTCAACGACGCCGACAGCATGGCGCGCAACAAGATCGAAACCTATCTCGCCGGCTCGCTGAAGTCCGACCGTCCGACCCATACCATGTGATTGGCAAGCTCCTTTCGGGCGCAACCGGCTAGAATGGCGTTTTTCGCTGCCCTGGTTGCTCTCCATGCTGGTCGATTCGCACTGTCACCTCGATCGTCTCGATCTCACCCTTCATCACGGTTCGCTCGACGCAGCGCTGCAGGCCGCACGCGAGCGTGGCGTGCAGCATTTTCTCTGCATCGGTATCAACGCGGCCAACGCCTCGGCGGTGAAGGCGCTCACCGAACGTTACGAGGACGTCGACTGCTCGGTCGGCGTGCACCCGCTTGATCTGGAGCCGGGTGCCGAGCCGGCCCTGGATTGGCTGCTGAGTGAGCTGGCCCATCCGCATGTAGTGGCGATCGGCGAGACCGGGCTGGATTATCACTACGAGCCAAAGTCGGCCGGTCGTCAGCAGGCGGCTTTTCGACTGCATCTCGAGGCGGCCCGGCAGACCGGCAAGCCGGTGATCGTGCATACCCGCGAAGCGCGGGCCGACACCCTGGCGCTGCTGCGCGAGGCGGCACTGCCCCAGGCCGGGGTAATGCATTGCTTCACCGAAGACTGGGAGATGGCCAAGGCGGCGCTCGACCTGGGCTTCTACATCTCCTTTTCGGGCATCGTCACCTTCCGCAATGCCGAGGCGCTGCGCGAGGTGGCCCGCCAGGTGCCGGCCGATCGGCTGCTGGTGGAAACCGACTCACCGTACCTTGCGCCGATTCCCTATCGCGGCAAGGCCAATCTCCCGCAATACGTGCGCGAGGTGGCCGAGTTTCTCGCCCAGCTGCGCGGCGAGCCCTTCGAGGCGTTCGCCGAACAGACCAGCGCCAACTTTCGTCGGCTGTTTCCCCTCGCACGCCTGTAAGGCTCAACCCGGTCGCAGCTGGGTCAGCAGGGCCAGGGTGTCTTCGATCACCTGAGGCGAAGTGTAAAAGTGCGGCGAAAAGCGTATGCCGCCGCCGCGCTGGGCGCAGATCACCTGTGCCTCCTTCAGTCGGTCGAACAGCGCCTGGTTGTCCCATCCCGCAAGGCGAAAGGTGACGATGCCCGAGCGGCGCTCGCGCCTCACCGGGCTGAGCAGAGTGAGCCCGGTGATACGCTGCATGCCTTCGTGCAGCCAGTCCACGCGCTCGGACAGCAGACGCTCGACGCTGTTCATGCCGATTTCTTCGAGCAGTGACAGACTCGCCTCCAGTGCCATGGCGCCGAGCAGGTTCGGGCTGCCGCATTCGAAGCGTCGCGCGCTACTCGCCGGTTGCCAGTCGCGCCGGTCATAGTCGCCGGCATGCTCCACCATGTGCCAGCCGAACTCGTGCAGCGTGAGCCGTTCGCGCAGGTCGGCGCGGCAATAGAAGACACCCAGTCCCTCCGGGCCGAGCATCCACTTGTGACCGTCGGCCATGGCGAAGGCACAGCGATTGGCGCTGGCATCGAAGGGCAGGGCGCCCAGTTGCTGGATGGCGTCGATGCACAGCAGTACGCCCCGTCGCTCGCATTCATGCCCCAGGCGTTCGAGATCCAGGCGCAGACCACTGGCGTATTGCACGGCGCTGATCGCCAGCAGGCGCGTGCGCGCGCCGCAGGCGGCCAGCAGATCGGCTTCAGGGTCGGCCCCGGCGAGGCTGACTTCACGTACCGATACGCCCTTGGGCGCCAACGCTTCCCAGACCAAGCGGTTGGATGGGAATTCTTCGTCGCTGATCACCACTTCGTCGCCCTCGCGCCAGTCGAGGCCGAAGGCGACGAAGGACAGCGCTTCGGAGGTGTTCTTGACCAGCGCGATGTCATCGCTGCTCGGCGCGTTGAGCAGGCGCTGCAGGCGTTCGCGCAGCTGGCGCTCCACCTTCAGCCAGTGCGGATAGTCGCGCGCGCCCTGGCGCATGTTTTCCTCGGCAAAGCGAGCCACAGCTCTGCTCGCGCGCGCAGGCCAGGGGGCGACGGCGGCGTGATTGAGATAGCGAAGGCCCGGCTGTTGGGCAAACTCATCGGCGATATTGGTCATGGCACACTCCGGCAGAGCAATTGCCGGGATGATAGACAGGCTTGGCCAAGATGGCCCAAAAACTGCTCTTGCGGCATATTCCGCCGAGTTTCCGGCACCTGGAGTGGCGCGTGATGCGAATAGTGATTGTAGGACTGCTGCTGGCAGCGCTCGGTGGCTGCATGAAGGTGAGTGACATGGCCGAGGCGACCGGTTACCACCTGCGCGATGCCGGGGTGCTTGACCATAGCCGCATGCAGCGGGCGAGTGGTTGGCGCCTGCAGGCCGATTCCAGCATTTTCATCGCGCAAGGCCATTTCGTGCCGCCGGGCAACGCCTATCCGCGCCCGAATGTGGTGGCCGAAGAAGCCTTCAAGGGGTTTGTCGAATATTTCCCGCTGGTGCGCCGAGCGCCTGTTCCGCTTGGTCTGGCTGAGGCGCTGGAGCAGGCCCGAGACGCTGGCGCGCATTACCTGCTGTATACCCGCTTCGCCGCCGCCGATGATCGCATCGGCAGCTACGAGGAGTGGGATGAGCAGCGCGCGGTCGATCGACTGGGCGTGGATCGTGGCGTGGTGCAGTTGATGCTGCTGGAAGTGAGCACCCGCTATCTGGTCGACACGGCACGTATCAGTGCCCGTGGCGGTCTCATCTCCATCTATGACGCCCGGCCCGAGGACCTGTTGCAGCGCCCGTTCCGGGACTATGCGCAGCGGCTACTCGGCCTGAGCCGCTGAGGAGGCGACGATGAACGAGGGGCGTCCGGAGCAGTTGCTGGCGCAGTTGGCCGCATCTGCTGGCGCCACACCGCCGGAGCACTGGTCCCCGCCGTATTGCGGTGAGCTGGACCTGCGCATCGCCCGCGACGGACAGTGGTACTACCAGGGCGAGCCGATCCGGCGTGAGTCGCTGATATGCCTGTTCGCCAGTGTGTTGCGCCGCGAGGGCGAGCGCTACTACCTGGTGACCCCGGTGGAGAAGGTCGGCATCCAGGTCGAGGATGCGCCGTTCGTTGCGATCGACGTGGAGGTGGAGCGCGAGGGCAAGGCACAACGCCTGACCTTTCTGACCGGGCAGGGCGAGCGCATCAGTGCCGGGCCGGGGCATCCCCTGCGCGTGGCGATTGCGGCCGATGGCGAGCCGCGTCCTTACCTTGAAGTGCGTGCCGGGCTGGAGGCGCTGATCCATCGCAATGTGTTCTACCGCCTGGCCGCGCTGGCGGTGAGCCAAGGGGCGGTGTGCGGGGTGTGGAGCGACGGCCAGTTCTTTGCCCTGGAGGGCTGAAACGAAGAAGGCTCCCGCGGGAGCCTTTCTTCGTTCTTGCTTACATGTTGGGGTAGTTCGGCCCGCCGGTGCCTTCCGGCGGTACCCAGGTGATGTTCTGCGCCGGGTCCTTGATGTCGCAGGTCTTGCAGTGCACGCAGTTCTGCGCATTGATCTGGAAGCGCTTGCTGCCATCGTCATTGCTGACCACTTCGTACACCCCGGCCGGGCAGTAGCGCTGCGCCGGTTCGTCGTAGAGCGGCAGGTTCTTTTCGAGCGGGATCGACGCATCGGCCAGCTTCAGATGGACCGGCTGGTCTTCCTCGTGGTTGGTATTGGAGAGGAATACCGAGGACAGCTTGTCGAAGCTGATCACCCCGTCGGGCCTGGGGTAGTCGATCTTCTTCGACTCGGCGGCACGCTTCAGGCAGGCGTGATCGGGCTTGGTGTCGTGCAGCGTGAAGGGGATCTTGCCGCCGAACAGGTTCTGGTCGATGAAGTTGAACGCGCCGCCCTTTATCGCCCCCCACTTGTGGATGGCGGGGCCGAAGTTGCGGCTGGCGTACAACTCCTCGTACAGCCAGCTTTGCTTGAAGGCTTGTTCGTAGGCGCTGAGCTCTTCGCCGCCGTCGCGCCCGGCGATCAGGGCGTCGGCGATGGTTTCGGCGGCCAGCATGCCGGACTTCATCGCCGTGTGGCTGCCCTTGATCTTGGCAAAATTCAGGGTGCCGGCGTCGCAGCCGATCAGAATCGCGCCCTTGACGGCCATCTTCGGCAGGCAGTTCAGGCCGCCCTTGGTGATGGCACGCGCGCCGTAGGCTACGCGCTTGCCGCCTTCGAGGTACTGCTTGATCACCGGGTGGTGCTTGTAGCGTTGGAATTCGTCGAACGGCGACAGATACGGGTTCTGGTAGGACAGGTCGACGATCAGGCCGACCACCACCTGGTTGTTCTCCAGGTGATAAAGGAAGGAGCCGCCGGTGTTGTCATCGTCCAGCGGCCAGCCGGCGGTATGCACCACCAGGCCCGGCTGATGCTTGGCCGGGTCGATGTCCCACAGCTCCTTGATGCCGATGGCGTAGTGCTGCGGGTCGGCGCCGGCGGCGAGCTGAAAGCGCTGGATCAGCTGCTTGCCGATATGCCCGCGGCTGCCTTCGGCGAACAGCGTGTACTTGGCGCGCAGCTCCATGCCCGGGGTGTACATGCCAGGTTTGGGTTGACCTTCGCGGTCGATGCCCATGTCGCCGGTGACGATGCCGCGCACCACGCCGTCTTCGTCGATCAGCGCTTCCTGGGCGGCGAAGCCCGGATAGATCTCCACGCCGAGGTTCTCTGCCTGCTGGGCCAGCCAGCGGCACAGATTACCCAGGGAGATGATGTAGTTGCCCTGGTTGTGCATGGTCTTGGGCACGATGGCGCCTGGCAGCTTGCGCGCGTTCAGCGCGTCCTTGAGCAGGTAGATGTCGTCGTGCGTGACAGGCGTATTCAGTGGCGCGCCGAGGGCTTTCCAGTCGGGGAACAGCTCCTCCAGCGCGCGCGGCTCGAAAACCGCGCCGGAGAGAATGTGCGCACCTACCTCGGAACCTTTCTCGACGACACAGACACTGATGTCCTGACCGGCCAGTGCGGCCTTCTGCTTCAGCCGACAGGCCGCCGACAGGCCCGCCGGGCCGGCGCCGACGATGACCACGTCGAATTCCATGTATTCGCGTTCCATAGGGGAGGCTCTCCTACTGGCTCTGTATAAAGGGCGGAATCATCCATGGTTCTGCCGCGAAACCGCGCATTATATATGCCTGCCGCGTTTGATCCAGCCTTGCGCGGCTCGCCGGGCGGCGACGCGGCAGGCCGGCGACAGCCTGGCCGGGTGGGCAACGCGGCTTGTTTGTTGACCCTCCGCAGGGCTGCGGTCAAGATACGGCCGGTTCACGTCGAGCCTTCCCATCCAGCGGCCAGTCGAGGTCGCCCGTCCGGGCGCCGACGCAACCTATTCAATGAAAGACGAGGAATCCATGAAGGTTCTTGTAGCTGTCAAACGCGTGGTCGACTACAACGTCAAGGTCCGGGTCAAGCCGGACAACTCCGGCGTGGACCTGGCCAACGTCAAGATGTCGATGAACCCCTTCTGCGAGATCGCCGTGGAAGAGGCGGTGCGCCTGAAGGAAAAGGGCGTGGCCAGCGAGATCGTGGTGGTGACCATCGGTGCGACCGCTGCCCAGGAGCAGCTGCGTACCGCCCTGGCCCTGGGCGCCGACCGCGCCATCCTGGTCGAACACAATGACGAGCTCGGTTCGCTCGCCGTGGCCAAGCTGCTCAAGGCTGTGGTCGACAAGGAGCAGCCGCAGTTGGTCATCCTCGGCAAGCAGGCGATCGACAGCGACAACAACCAGACCGGCCAGATGCTCGCGGCGCTGACCGGCTACGGGCAGGGCACCTTCGCCTCGAAGGTCGAAGTGGCCGACGGCAAGGTGAACGTCACCCGGGAGATCGACGGCGGACTGCAAACGGTCGCGTTGAACCTGCCGGCGATCGTCACCACCGATCTGCGCTTGAACGAGCCGCGTTACGCCTCGCTGCCCAATATCATGAAGGCCAAGAAAAAGCCTCTGGAAACCGTCACCCCCGATGCGCTGGGCGTGTCCATCACCTCCACCGTCAAGACCCTCAAGGTCGAGACGCCGGCTGCACGCAAGGCCGGCATCAAGGTGAGCTCGGTGGCCGAGCTGGTGGACAAGCTGAAGAACGAGGCGAAGGTAATCTAAATGGCAATCCTGGTAATCGCAGAACACAACAACGCGGTGCTGGGCGCCGCTACCCTGAACACCGTGGCAGCTGCCAAGCAGATCGGTGGCGACGTCCACCTGCTGGTCGCTGGTGCCGGTTGTGCCGCAGTGGCCGATGCCGCTGCCAAGATCGAAGGAGTGGCCAAGGTGCTGCTCGCCGATGACGCAGCCTACGCCCACCAGCTGCCGGAAAACCTCGCCCCGCTGGTCGCCGGTCTGGCCAAGGGCTACTCCCATGTGCTGGCGCCGGCCACCACCAACGGCAAGAACTACCTGCCGCGCGTAGCGGCGCTGCTGGATGTCGACCAGATTTCCGACATCCTGTCCGTGGAAGGTGCCGATACCTTCACCCGGCCGATCTATGCCGGCAACGCGATTGCCACGGTGCAGTCCAGCGCCCCGATCAAGGTGATCACCGTGCGTGCCACCGGCTTCGATCCGGTCGCCGCCGAAGGTGGCGCCGCAGCCATCGAAGCGCTCGCCGGCCAGGGCGATGCCGGCGTTTCAGCGTTTGTCAGCGAGGAGCTGGCCAAATCCGATCGCCCGGAACTGAGTTCGGCGAAGATCGTTATTTCCGGTGGCCGTGGCCTGCTCAACGGCGAGAATTTCCAGATGCTTTACAAGCTGGCCGACAAGCTCGGCGCGGCGGTAGGCGCCTCCCGCGCCGCGGTCGATGCCGGCTTTGTGCCGAACGACCTGCAGGTGGGGCAGACCGGCAAGATCGTCGCCCCGGATCTGTACATCGCCGTGGGCATCTCCGGCGCCATCCAGCACCTGGCTGGGATGAGCAGCTCCAAGGTGATTGTGGCGATCAACAAGGACGAAGAGGCGCCGATCTTCCAGGTCGCCGATTACGGCCTGGTGGGCGATCTGTTCGAGATCGTGCCGGAGCTCGAGCGTCAGCTCTGATTGCTGTTGGCCGGTGCGCCTCGCGCCTTCCTCAAGCCCGCGCGAGCGGGCTTTTTGGTGCGTTGAGGAAACGCCGTCGGTGCTAACATGAGTGCGTTTTTTCATCACCCAGGAGCCTCCATGCGCGTCGCTTCTTTGCTGGGATCGATCGTGCTGGCCGCCGGGTTCATGTTGCCCCTGGCGGCCTCCGCGGCAGGTAAGTGCGAGCGGCTGATCGCCACGGGAGCGGTGGATAACCCGCCTTTCCTCTGGCGCGATCCCGAGCAGCCCGAGCGCCTGGTGGGCGCCAGCGCCGACCTGGCCCGTCAGATCGCCGAATCCATCGGCGTGAAGCTCGAGCTGCTGCCGTTCGGCACAGCCGCCCAGGCGCGCGCCGAAGTGGTCGCCGGGCGCGCCGACCTGCTGCTGGACGCCGCGCTACTGAGCGAGCACCTCAACACGATGGACTTCGTGCATCCGCCGATCGCCTCGCTACAGGTGCTTCCCTGGGTGCGCGACGAGCAGAGCATCGCTTACAGCAGTCGCGAGGACCTGGCTGGCCAGCCGGGCATGCGGCTCGAAGGCGTCAGCCTGGGCGACCAGTTCGACGCCTTCGCCAAGGCGAATCTGAACCTCGCCACCACCGCCGACCTGAGCGAGGGGTTGCAGGCGCTGGCGGACGGTCGCGTTGCCTACCTGCTGCATGAGCGCTATGCGACGATCGCTGGTGCCGCGTCCATGGGGCTCGTCGACAGTCTGCAAGTGCTCGAGCCGCCGGTGCTGAGCAAGGGGATGCACCTTGCCGTCAGCCACAACTCGGCCTGCAACGATCCCTGGTTGCGTGGCCAGCTGGCGCTTCGGATGACCGAGCTGAGCGCCGCTGGAATCCCCCGAAAGCTGATTGCCGAAAACCTCGAGCGCTGGCTGGAGCAGCAGCGCCAGCTCACGCCCGAGGCCCCCATTCAGGACTGAGTTTCGTGAAGCGATTGTTTTTCTCATGTGTGCTCGGCCTGCCCTGGTTGGCCGGTTGCGCCAACCACCCAGCACCGAACGAGCAGTTGCGCCTGACCGATCAGGCGCTGGCGCAGGCGCGTGCGGTCGGGGCGAGCGAGGTCTCGGCTGAGCTGATGCTGGCTGAGCGCAAGCGTGACGAGGCAGCCGAGGCGCTGGCCGAGGGCGATCACAAGCGCGCGCGCATGCTCGCTGAGCAGGCCGAGCTGGACGCGCGCCTGGCCGAAGCCCGGGCGCTGCAGGATAAGATCGAGGCGCAGGCGGCCCATCTCTCTCGACGGATCGAGCGTCTGCGCGGTGAGTTGAGAGGTGGCCAGTGATGCGCAAGGGGTGGACCGTGCTCCTCATGGCGGGTCTTTGCGGCTGCGCCAGTCAGCAAACCGAGCAGGCGCTGGATGCGGCTCGCAACGCGTTGGCCGACCTCGAGCGTGACCCGCAGGTCGCCGTCTACGCGCCCAGAGATCTGCAGCGCGGTGCTGAAACCTTGCTGCAAGCCGAGCGTTTTGCCGGCTACTGGGGTGGCAGTGACGATGCGCAACACTACGCCTATCTGAGTCAGCGATATGCCCAGATTGCTGTACTGCATGCCCGTCATGCCGATGTCCAGCAGCAGGTGGCGCGCCTGCAGCGCACGCAGGAACGTCTGGAGTTTGCGTTGCACGAAGTCAGCCAGCGTGCGCGTCAGCAAGAGCGAACCCTCGAGGAGCAGATGATCGCCCTGGCCGCCAGCGAGACCGATCGCGGGCTGGTGATGACGCTCGGCGACGTGGTGTTCGAAACCGGCAGTGCCGAGCTGGGCACCGCGGCCAATCGCACCCTGCTCAAGCTCATGCAGTTCCTGCAGCTCAACCCCCAACGGCGCATTCGCATCGAAGGCTATACCGATAATCGCGGACTGGCGGCGGCCAATCTGGCGTTGTCCCAGGCGCGTGCCCAGGCAGTTGCCGATCTGCTGCAGGATCTGGGCGTTGCCCCCGAGCGTATGGAAGTGCAGGGCTATGGCGAGGCCCATCCAGTCGCGGAAAACGCCTCGAGCCGCGGACGTGCCCAGAACCGCCGCGTGGAAGTGCTGTTTTCCGATGAGCGTGGCGTGCTGGAGCCGCGACGCTGAGCGGGGTGTCAGCCGCTTCGAGGAACGTTCTGGTCAGGTATCGACCGCGAGCGCTGCTGGTGCTGCTGGTGCTGCTGAGTGCCTGCGAGCGCGAGCCACCGCAGGCTCCTGCGCGAGTGCCGCTGCCCGAGGCAGCGCCCTTGAGCGCGCCGCCGCCGGCAGTGCCGTCGGTTCAGCCCGAGCCCGCGCCGCCGACGACGCTAAAGCCGGAAGCGGAAACCGCCCAGCCCCGGTCGGGCGAGAGCCTGTCCAAGCCGCCCGCATCATCGTCCAAGCCGCCCGCCGCGCCGCCGCCCGAGCCACCGCCATTGCCAGCGCCGCCGCTGGATCTGAGTCTCCCTCACGACTGGCTGGAGGCCGCGGACAGGCCCGAGCTTCCGGCCAGCGAGCGAGCACTGCTGCCGCCACTGTTCGATCGTCCGCTGCCCGCTCCGGGCTTTCAGCTGGGCGGGCGACTGATTCCGGATGAGCGCCAGGAGGAAATCGAGGGCGCCGAAATCAGCATCGAAATTCGCCGTTAGCGATTGCGCTCGCGACGCTCTTCCTCATCGAGCCGGGCATTGCGCTCGGCGATGCGTTGTTTCTGCTCCTCGGTCAGCGGGATCTTGCGCGCGGTCGAGCGCAGCATGAGCAAGCTGCCGACGACCGAGCCGATCACCAGCAGCATGATCAACCAGATGTACCAGGGCATAGCGACCTCCATAGACAATGGCCTTTACCTTACGCCGGCGTCGACGGGCTGTCAGCCGGTGCGGCGCGTGCAGGGCGGGTGGTTTTGCGTACAATGCGCGGCGTTCATCAGCCGAGGTATCCCATGGCCTGCCAGACCCCGATCATCGTTGCACTCGATTTCCCTTCCCGCGACGCGGCCCTGGCGCTGGCCGGGCAGCTGGATCCGGCGCTGACACGGGTAAAGGTGGGCAAGGAACTGTTCACCCGCTGTGGGCCCTCCATCGTCGAGGCGCTGCAGCAGCTTGGTTTCGAGGTTTTCCTCGACCTGAAATTCCACGATATCCCCAACACCACGGCGATGGCGGTGAAGGCCGCCGCCGAGCTCGGCGTGTGGATGGTCAACGTCCATTGCTCGGGTGGGTTGCGCATGATGGCCGCCTGCCGTGAAACCCTCGATCGAATCAGTGGAGCGAAGCCGTTGCTGATTGGCGTCACTGTGCTGACCAGCATGGAGCGGGACGATCTGGCCGGCCTCGGGCTTGACCTCGAGCCCCAGGAGCAGGTGTTGCGTCTGGCCGGGCTGGCCGCCCAGGCTGGGCTCGATGGCCTGGTCTGCTCGGCCCAGGAGGCGCCGGCGCTCAAGGCCGCCCAGCCGGCCCTGCAGCTGGTGACCCCGGGCATTCGCCCGGCTGGCAGTGCACAGGACGACCAGCGCCGTATTCTCACGCCGCGCGAGGCCATGCAGGCTGGCGCCGATTACTTGGTGATCGGCCGGCCGATCAGTCAGGCGGCCGATCCGGCAGGCGCGCTGACGCAAATTGTGACTAGTCTCCGTTAAATCGGCGCGCCGGCGGCGATAGGGTGCCACTGTGTTGGCACCCTATTTGCCTCTAACCCCTCGCATGACGCCAAGCGTCAAAAAAATGCGGCTGTTGGAGGTAATGATGAGCCAGGGTGTGCAATTCAATCGCTTGATGCTGGAAATGCGTTCCATGCAAATGGAAGCCATGGCCCGTGCCAAGCCGGAGGAAACTGCACCGCAGGCCGTCCAGGGTCCGAGTTTTTCCGACATGCTCGGCCAGGCCATCGACAAGGTCCACGATACCCAGCAGACCGCCAGCAAGATGGCCAGTGCCTTCGAGATGGGCACCGGAGGTGTCGACCTCACCGAGGTGATGATCGCCTCGCAGAAAGCCAGCGTTTCCTTCCAGGCCCTCACCCAGGTGCGCAACAAGCTGGTCCAGGCCTATCAAGACATCATGCAGATGCCGGTTTGAGGTGGGTTGACTCATGGCTGATGCGCTGACCCCCAACGTGCCTGTGCCCAGCGGCGGCTCTGCGGAGCCGAAGAAATCGCTGATGGGGTTGTCGTTTCTCGAAAACCTGGCGGAAATGTCGGTTTTGCGCCAGGTCGGCCTGCTGGTCGGGCTGGCGGCCAGCGTGGCGATTGGCTTTGCCGTGGTGCTCTGGTCGCAGCAGCCTGATTACCGCCCGCTGCTCACCAGCCTCGGCGGGATGGATGCTGGCCAGGTGATGGACGCCCTCGCCGCGGCGGACATTCCCTACACCGTCGAGCCCAATTCCGGCGCGTTGCTGGTCAAGGCCAGTGACCTCGGGCGGGCCAAGCTCAAGCTGGCCGCCGCCGGGGTGGCCCCGACCAACAGCAATATCGGCTTCGAGATCCTCGACAAGGATCAGGGCCTGGGCACCAGCCAGTTCATGGAGGCGACGCGCTACCGGCGCGGCCTGGAAGGGGAGTTGGCGCGCACCATCTCCAGCCTCAACAACGTCAAGGCGGCGCGGGTGCACCTGGCCATTCCGAAAAGCTCGGTGTTCGTGCGCGATGAGCGCAAACCGACCGCGTCGGTGCTCGTCGAGCTGTATCCGGGGCGCGCGCTGGAGGCCAGCCAGGTGATGGCGATCGTCAATCTGGTCGCCACCAGCGTGCCCGAGCTGTCCAAGGAGCAGGTCACCGTCGTCGATCAGAAGGGCAACCTGCTGTCCGATCAGCAGCACCTGTCCGAGCTGACCATGGCGGGCAAGCAGTTCGACTTCAGCCGGCGGCTGGAAACCGTCTATACCCAGCGCGTGCATAACATTCTGCAGCCGGTGCTCGGCAGCGGGCGCTACAAGGCCGAGGTGTCGGCCGACGTCGATTTCAGCGCGGTCGAGTCCACCTCCGAAACCTTCAACCCCGACCAGCCGGCGCTGCGCAGCGAGCAGAGCGTGTCCGAGCAACGCACCAGCAGCGCCGGTCCGCAGGGCATTCCCGGCGCGCTCAGCAACCAGCCGCCGGGGGCGGCGGGCGCACCGGAGAAGGCCGGTGCAGCGCCGGCGGGCGCGGTGGCAGCCGGTCAGCCGCTGGTCGATGCCAACGGCCAGCAGGTGATCGACCCGGCGACCGGCCAGCCCATGCTGGCGCCGTATCCGGCGGACAAGCGCGAGCAGGCCACGCGCAACTACGAGCTCGACCGCTCGGTGAGCTACACCCGCCAGCAGCTCGGCCGCCTGCGCCGGCTGTCGGTGGCTGTGGTGGTGGACGATCAGGTGCGCATCGACGAGACCGGCCAGGCCGTCCGCGTGCCCTGGAGCAGCGAGGAGCTGGCGCGTTTCACCCGGCTGGTGCAGGACGCCGTGGGCTACGATGCCAGCCGGGGTGACAGCGTCAGCGTGATCAACACCCGCTTTGTGGCCGACCAGGCGGATGAGATCATCGACATTCCGTTCTATTCGCAGCCCTGGTTCTGGGACATCATCAAGCAGGTGCTCGGCGTACTGTTCATCCTGGTGCTGGTGTTCGGCATCCTGCGCCCGCTGCTCAAGAGCATCGTCACGCCGGCCAAGCCCGAACATGGGCCCGGCGAGCGCGGCGAAGGCGATGTGGAGCTCGGCGACATGGGTCTCGAAGGCGGGCTCGCCAACGACAAGGTCAGCCTGAGCGGGCCGCAGAGCATCATGCTGCCGAGTCCGAGCGAGGGCTACGAAGCACAACTGAATGCGATCAAGGGATTGGTAGCCGAAGATCCTGGGCGGGTTGCCCAGGTAGTTCGCGAGTGGATCAATGCCGATGACTGACAACAAGGCTGCCCTCAAGCTCACCAAGGTCGACAAGGCCGCCATCCTTCTGCTCTCGCTCGGCGAAACCGACGCCGCCCAGGTGCTGCGCCACCTCGGTCCCAAGGAAGTGCAGCGTGTCGGTACCGCGATGGCGCAGATGCGCAACATCCATCGCGAGCAGGTGGAAAAGGTGATGAGCGAGTTTGTCGACATCGTCGGCGACCAGACCAGTCTGGGCGTCGGCTCCGACAGCTACATCCGCAAGATGCTCACCCAGGCCCTGGGTGAGGACAAAGCCGGCAGCCTGATCGATCGCATCCTCCTGGGCGGCAACACCAGCGGTCTGGATAGCCTCAAGTGGATGGAGCCGCGCGCCGTGGCTGACGTGATCCGCTACGAGCACCCGCAGATCCAGGCCATCGTGGTGGCCTACCTTGACCCGGATCAGGCCGGCGAGGTGCTGGCGCATTTCGATCACAAGGTGCGCCTGGACATCATCCTGCGCGTGTCTTCGCTGAACACCGTGCAGCCGGCGGCGCTCAAGGAACTGAACATGATCCTGGAGAAGCAGTTCTCCGGAAACTCCAACACCAGCCGCACCACCATGGGTGGCGTGAAGCGCGCGGCAGACATCATGAACTACCTCGACAGCTCGGTCGAAGGGGCGCTGATGGACTCCATCCGCGAGGTGGACGCCGACCTTTCCAGTCAGATCGAAGACCTGATGTTCGTCTTCGACAACCTCGCCGATGTCGACGATCGCGGTATCCAGTCGCTGCTGCGCGAGGTGTCGTCCGATGTGCTGGTCATGGCGCTCAAGGGCTCCGATGACGGCATCAAGGAGAAGATCTTCAAGAACATGTCCAAGCGCGCGGCCGAGCTGCTGCGCGACGATCTCGAGTCCAAGGGACCGGTGCGCGTCAGCGACGTGCAGAACGCGCAGAAGGAAATCCTCACCATCGCCCGCCGTATGGCCGAAGCCGGGGAAATCGCCCTCGGTGGCAAGGGCGGCGACGAAATGATCTGAACTCATGCCCAAGGACAACCCCAGCGAGCTGATTCGCGCCGGCCAGCTGACCGCGTTCGATCGCTGGGCCCTGCCAAGCTTCGACCCGCCGGTCGAGGCGTTGCCCGACGAGCCGGCGGCTGCGCCGAGCGAGCCCGAGCCGGTGATCGAGGACGTAGAGGTCGATGCCGTCAAGCCTTTGACGCTCGAGGAGCTCGAGGCCATCCGCCAGGATGCCTACAACGAGGGTTTCGCCACCGGCGAAAAGGATGGCTTCCATGCTGGCCAGCTCAAGGCACGCCAGGAAGCCGAGGCGGCGCTCAAGCCTCGGCTGGCCAGCCTCGAGCAGCTGCTCGGGCACCTGCTCGAGCCGATCGCCGAGCAGGACCGCGCGCTGGAGGAGGCGTTATTGAGCCTGGTCAGCCACTTGGCGCAGGAAGTGATCCGCCGCGAGCTGACGCTGGATTCCAGCCAGATCACCCCGGTGCTGCGCGAGGCGCTCAAGCTGCTGCCGATGGGGGCGGAAAACATCTGCATCTACGTCAATCCGCAGGATTTCCAGGCGATCAAGACGCTGCGCGAACGGCATGAGGAACGCTGGCGCATTCTCGAGGATGACGGGCTGCTGCCCGGCGGCTGCCGCATCGAGACCGAACACAGCCGCATCGACGCCAGCATCGAAACCCGTCTGCAACAGGCCATCGGCCAGCTGTTTGCGCAGCGGCGGGAAAACACCACCAACCCGCCGCCGGCCGATCTGATCGTCGATCTGGATCACGACCATGCGCCTTGAGCGGATCAGCTTCGCCCAGCGCCTGGCTAGCTACCACGAAGCGATCCAGCTGCCGGCGCAGCCGGTGCTCGAAGGGCGCCTGCTGCGCATGGTCGGTCTGACGCTGGAGGCCGAGGGGCTACGTGCAGCGGTTGGCAGCCGTTGTCTGGTGATCAACGACGACAGTTATCACCCCAGCCAGGTGGAAGCCGAGGTCATGGGGTTTTCCGCCGGCAAGCTGTTCCTGATGCCGGTGGGCAGTCTGGTGGGCATCGCGCCTGGCGCCCGGGTGGTGCCGCTGCACAGTACCGGTCGCCTGCCGATGGGGCGCTCGATGCTTGGTCGGGTACTGGACGGTGCCGGCCGCGCGCTGGACGGCAAGGGCGGGATGAAGGCCGAGGACTGGGTGCCGATGGACGGGCCGGTGATCAACCCGCTCAAGCGCCATCCGATCGACGAGCCGCTGGATGTCGGTATTCGCAGTATCAACGGTTTGCTCACCGTCGGTCGCGGTCAGCGCCTGGGCCTGTTCGCCGGCACTGGCGTCGGTAAGTCGGTGCTGCTGGGTATGATGACGCGCTTTACCAAGGCCGATGTGATCGTGGTCGGGCTGATCGGCGAGCGGGGGCGTGAGGTGAAGGAGTTCATCGAACACATCCTCGGCGAAGAGAGCCTGAAACGTTCGGTGGTGGTGGCCTCGCCAGCCGACGAGGCACCGTTGATGCGTCTGCGTGCGGCGCAGTACTGCACGCGCATCGCCGAATACTTTCGCGACAAGGGTCAGAACGTTCTGTTGCTGATGGATTCGCTGACCCGCTACGCCCAGGCCCAGCGTGAAATCGCCCTGGCCATTGGCGAGCCGCCGGCGACCAAGGGCTATCCGCCCTCGGTGTTCGCCAAGTTGCCGAGCCTGGTCGAGCGGGCGGGCAACGCCGAGCAGGGGGGCGGCTCGATCACCGCCTTCTACACGGTATTAAGCGAGGGCGATGATCAGCAGGACCCGATCGCCGATGCCGCGCGCGGTGTGCTCGACGGCCACATCGTGCTGTCGCGCAGGCTGGCCGAGGAGGGCCATTACCCGGCCATCGACATCGAAGCCTCGATCAGCCGGGTGATGCCGCAGGTGGTCAGCCCGGATCACCTGCGCGCGGCGCAGCGCTTCAAGCAGCTGTGGTCGCGCTTGCAGCAGAGCCGCGACCTGATCAGCGTCGGGGCCTATGTGCCCGGCGGTGATCCGGATACCGATCTGGCCATCGCCCGTCAGGCCGAGATGATCACCTACCTGCGCCAGGGGCTCGATGAGAGCGAGACCCTCGAACCCAGCGCCGGTCGCCTTGCCGCGCTGTTCCAGCTGCGGCAGGGATAACCCTCGATGCCCAGCAAGGCGGAGCGGCTGGCGCCGGTGATCGAGATGGCCGAGCGTGCCGAGCGCCAGGCCGCCAAGCAGCTAGGTCAGGGCCAGGCGCAGCTCGAGCAGGCCGAAGCCAAGCTCGTCGAACTCGAACGCTATTACGCCGACTACCAGCAGCAGTGGATCGATTCCGGCAGCCGCGGGGTGTCCGGCCAATGGCTGATGAATTACCAGCGCTTTCTGTCCCAGCTCGAGGTGGCAATAAGCCAGCAGCGACGAAGTGTCGCATGGCATCAGGACAATCTCGGCAAGTTGCGCGAGCACTGGCAGCAGCGCAACGCGCGGCTGGAAGGGCTGCGTCGTCTGGTCGAGCGCCATCTGCGCGAGGCCCGTGTCGCGGCCGATCGCCGTGAGCAAAAGCTGCTCGACGAGTTCTGTCAGCGTCTGTCCGGACGAACGAAGCTCCAGTGAGGTTGCGGCGGCAACAATGCGGTGCTAAATCTTGTCGCGATTTT
The DNA here is from genome assembly GCA_030602315.1 of Pseudomonadaceae bacterium. Taxonomy (GTDB): domain Bacteria; phylum Pseudomonadota; class Gammaproteobacteria; order Pseudomonadales; family Pseudomonadaceae; genus Azomonas. The sequence goes on from JAUVZY010000001.1 coordinate 172,723, forward strand.
CCCGGCTAGGCTGCGTTAAGACAGGCATTCGGCCACTATTTTTCGATTGCGCGCCAACCAACAGGTGGCATCGATCAGGGAGCGTTTCATGAGTATCTCTTCGCAGCCTTCGGCCGATGGTCAAGAGTTGACCATCACCGTCGAGGGCCGCTTCGACTACAGCACCCATCTGGACTTTCGCAACGCCTACCAGGCGGTGGCCGGCAAGCCAGAGCGCTATGTGGTCGACTTTCGCAACGCCACCTACATGGACAGCTCGGCGCTGGGCATGCTCTTGCTGCTGCGCGACCATGCCGGCGGCGACGCCGGGCAGATCCGCTTGGTGAACTGCAATCCGGACGTGCGCAAGATCCTGCTCATCTCCAGCTTCGACCAGTTGTTCGAGATCGCCTGATGCCGGGCCTGTGCATCCTGGTTGCCGACGACAATCCCACCGATTCGCTGATCCTCTCCACGCTGCTTGGCCGCCAGGGCCATCGGGTGCTCAGCGCCAGCAATGGTGACCAGGCGGTGGCGCTGTTCGCCCAGGAGCGTCCGCAGCTGGTGCTGATGGATCTTTTGATGCCGGTGATGGACGGCCTCGCGGCGGCCCGGCACATCAAGGAACTGGCTGGCGATCAACTGGTGCCGATCATCTTTCTCACCTCGATGACGGAGAACGAGGCGCTGGTCAGCTGTCTGGAGGCGGGCGGCGATGACTTCCTCGCCAAACCCTACAACCCGATCATCCTTGAAGCGAAGATCCTGGCGATGAATCGCCTGCGCCTGCTGCAGGCAACCGTGCTCGAGCAGCGCGATCTGATCGCCCGCCAGCACCGCCAACTGCTGCAGGAGCAGCGCCTGGCCAAGGCTATCTTCGACAAGGTGGCGCACACCGGTTGTCTCGACACGCCGAACATCCGCTACCAGCAATCGCCGCTGGCGCTGTTCAATGGCGATCTGCTGCTGGCGGCGCAATCGCCGGCCGGGCATCTGTTGGTCCTGCTCGGTGACTTCACCGGCCACGGGCTGCCGGCAGCGGTCGGGGCGATGCCGTTGGCCGAAACCTTCTACGGGATGACCGCCAAGGGTTACACCTGCAGCGAAATTCTCTGCGAGCTCAACGCCAAGCTGGTCCGCATTCTGCCGGTGGAGGTGTTCTGCTGCGCAGTGCTTCTGGATATCGATGTGCAGCATCAGGTACTGCGCGCCTGGAACGGTGGCCTGCCCGATGCTCATCTGCTGCGCGCCGATGGCTCCCGTCAGGCGCTGAAGTCGCACCACCTGCCGCTGGGCGTGCTCGAGCCCGAGCGTTTTTCGGAACACTTCGAAAGCTATCATCTGGTCCCTGGCGATCGGCTGTTGCTGTTTTCCGATGGCTTGCTGGAGGCGCGCAATCCCGCCGGGGAAATGTTCGGCGAGCCGCGCCTACTCGACCTGCTCGATGGCGGCGGCGAGCGCGCCACGCTGTTCGAGCGGCTCAGCGCGGCGCTGGAGACGTTTCGCGGCGAGGCCCAGGATGATCTGACGCTGGTAGAGATCCGCCTCGATGAGCCCGGATCGCTGCAGGCGATGACGAGCTTTCCCGCCGTCGATCAGCAGCCTGGCCCGGAAGACTGGTGCGCCAGTCTCGAATTGCGCGGCGACACCTTGCGCAGCTTCAACCCGCTGCCGCTTCTGTTGCAGCTGCTGCTGAAGGTGCGCCCCCTGCAGCCGCGTGCCGGTGCGATTTTCACCGTGCTCGCCGAGCTTTATGCCAACGCGCTGGAGCACGGTGTGCTGGCGCTGGACTCCTCGCTCAAGCGCGATGCCGAGGGCTTTTCACGTTACTACCAGCTGCGTGAGGAGCGTCTGCGCAACCTGCAAGGGGGGACGGTCACCATCCGCCTCGATTTCCGCCCGCATCCGGGGGGCGGGGAGCTGCACCTCACCGTGCAGGACAGTGGCGACGGCTTCGACGTGCAGCAGGCGCTGGCCGGCAACTATGCACCGGCCTCGTTGTCCGGGCGCGGGCTGCGCTTGGTGCGCAAACTCAGTGATCGGCTGGAGTGGCTGTCGGCTGGCAAAGGACTGACTGCCGTGTTCAACTGGTCCGACCACGAAGACCGTTAGCTCCGGAGAGACGGCATGGCCGAACAGCACCTGGACGAATCGGCGCTCGCAACCCTCAAGGACATCATGCTCGATGGATTCGGCCTGTTGGTCGCCACCTTCGTCAACGATTCCTTGGTGCGCATGCAAATGCTGAGCGAGGGCACCCGGCAGGGCGATGCAGCGGTGGTCTGGCGCACGGCTCACAGCTTCAAGGGCAGTAGCAGCAACATGGCAGCGCCGCGGCTGGCGGCGCTCTGTCATCAGCTCGAACAGCTGGCCCGCGAGGGGCAGCTGGACGGCGCGCCGGCGCTGATCGAGGCGATCGTGCGGGAGTTCGAGCTGGTGCGTGGGCTGCTGGAGGCCACGCCAACTTCGCGCTGAGCGGCAATCGGCGATCTGGCCCGCGACTTGCTTCGTCGACACGGCATTCGTTGATTGGTGGGAACACGCCCATGACCGTTCTACCTGACATCCTGCTCCCTGGCGCCGGCCTGGCGGCCAACCGCAGCGCGCCGGCTGCTGCCGAGCGCAGTGCTCGCGAGGCTGATGCCGCGCGCTTTTCCGAGCTCTACGCCAAGGAGCGCCAGGCCAGGCCGGCCGAGCGCTCCAGCGAACCGGCACGGCGCGACAACTGTAACGACGGGCAAGCGCGTGCCGCCGATCGCGGCCAGGCGCCGGAGCATGCGCGGCGCCATGAACGACTGGCCGGCGCGCGCACGGCCGTGCCGGCCAATGAGCCTGCTGCGCCTGCGGCACCTGCGGCAGCGGCAGCCACTGACGAGCCGGACGGCAAGGACTTGCCGCTTGCCCTGGACGCCGAAGCGTCGAGCGGCGAAGACGATCCGCTGATGTTGCTCGGCTTGCCGCTCGGCGAGCCGCCGCTGCCGGTGGCGGAGGCCGAGTCGTTGGTCGAGGGTGGCGACAAGTCCCGGTCGGCCGGCGAGCAGCCAGCCGAGGAGCCGGTTGCACTGGCGCTGCCGGCGGTTGCCCTGTTGGCGAACCAGCCGACCCCGGAGCCAGCGGCCGAGGAGCCGTTGGTCCTGCGCAGTGAGCCCCAGTTGCAGCTGGCGACCAGTCTGCCCGGCAAGTCGGCGTCGGCAGCCGACAGCGCCGCCGGCGAGGGCGAGCTGGCCGACTCCTCGCAGCAGCAGTCCCAGGGCAACCCGGCCGAACGGTTGCTGGCCGTGCTGAGCGAGAGCGCTACGGCCAACTCCGCCCGCGAAGCGCCCAAGGAGAATTTCGCCTTGCGCCTCAATGGCCTGACCCAGGCGCTGGCGCAGCAGTCCGGAGTCAGCGCGCGGCCGGCCGCGCTGGTGCCGGGGCAGCCGCTGGCCCTGCAGACCCAGGGTATGAGCGAGGCAGTGGTCGAGCGAGTGATGTGGATGTCCAGCCAGAATCTCCGGAGCGCGGAAATCCAGCTCGATCCTGCCGAACTCGGTCGGATGGAGGTGCGGATCGAGATGAACAAGGACCAGGCCCAGGTCACCTTCCTCAGCCCGCACGCCGGGGTCCGCGAGGCGCTGGAAGGCCAGGCCCAGCGTCTGCGCGAGATGTTTACCCAGCAGGGGCTCAACCTGGCGGACGTGAACGTCTCTGACCAGTCGCTGGCGCGCGGCTGGCAAGGCCAGGGTGGCGAGCAGCAGGGCCGTGGCGAGGGCCGCGGGCGTGACCGCTCGGGTGACGACGAGGTCATCGTCGGCAGCAGCGAGATCGCCGCCAACCGGCAAAACGGCCAGCGCGGACTGGTCGACTTCTACGCCTGATCGACAAGCGGGACCGAGGCCGGCCGTGACCCTGTTGCGGCCGGCCTTGTCGCGTTTGTCGGGCGCGCGGGCGTGACGTCGGCTCGCTGATCGCCGTCTGTGGTTTCTGGCCCGCGAGTTGCTACAGGCTTCGCGGAATTCGCAAAAACCACGAATCACGACGGATTTTTGGCATGGCAAAGAAAGACGCGGCCGCTGGCGCCGAGACAGGCGGCAAGGGCAAGCTCAAGCTGATCATCATTGGCGTTCTCGCCCTGTTGCTGGTGGCGGGCGCGTCGGTGGGGGCGACCTGGTTCCTGCTGAACAAGGATCGCGACGCCAGTGCCGAAGCCGAACCTGCCAAGGCGGCGCCGGTCGGCCCGCAGCCAGCGATCTATGAAGTGCTGGCGCCGGCCTTCGTGGTCAACTTCAAGCATGAGGGGCGCCAGCGCTACATGCAGGTCAGCGTGGCGCTGATGACCCGTGATCAGGCCGCGCTCGATGCGCTCAAGGTGCACATGCCGGTGCTGCGCAACCATCTGGTGATGCTGTTCTCCAGCCAGGATTTCGCCCAACTGATGACGCCGGTGGGCAAGGAAATGCTGCGCCAGCAGGCCACCGCCAGCGTCCAGCAGCTGGCGCTGAAGGAAACCGGCAAGATGGTGGTCGAGCAGGTGCTCTTCACCAACTTCGTTCTGCAATGACCAGAGGCTGCTAGATGGCCGTTCAAGATCTGCTTTCCCAGGATGAAATCGACGCGCTCTTGCATGGCGTCGATGACGGCCTGGTGGAAACCGACAGCGATCCCCAGCCTGGCGGTATCAGAAGCTACGACCTGACCACCCAGGATCGCATCGTCCGCGGACGCATGCCGACCCTGGAGATGATCAACGAGCGCTTTGCCCGCTACACCCGCATCAGCATGTTCAACCTGTTGCGCCGCTCGGCGGACGTGGCGGTGGGCGGCGTGCAGGTGATGAAGTTCGGCGAGTACATCCATTCGCTGTACGTGCCCACCAGCCTGAACCTGGTGAAGATGAAGCCGCTGCGCGGCACCGCGCTGTTCATCCTCGATGCCAAGCTGGTGTTCAAGCTGGTGGACAACTTCTTCGGTGGCGACGGGCGCCACGCCAAGATCGAGGGGCGCGAGTTCACTCCCACCGAACTGCGTGTGGTGCGCATGGTGCTGGACCAGGCCTTCGTCGACCTCAAGGAAGCCTGGCACGCGGTGATGGACGTGAACTTCGAGTACTTGAACTCCGAGGTCAACCCGGCGCTGGCCAACATCGTCAGCCCCAGCGAGGTGGTGGTGGTGTCCACCTTCCACATTGAGCTGGACGGCGGTGGCGGCGACATGCACGTGACCATCCCCTATTCGATGATCGAGCCGATCCGCGAGATGCTCGATGCCGGTTTCCAGTCCGACATCGACGACCAGGACGAGCGCTGGATCAAGGCCCTGCGCGAGGACATCCTCGACGTCAAGGTGCCGCTGGCCGCCACCGTGGTGCGCCGTCAGCTCAAGCTTCGCGACATCCTGAACATGCAGCCGGGCGATGTCATCCCGGTGGAAATGCCCGAAGACATGATCATGCGCGCCAACGGCGTGCCGGCCTTCAAGGTCAAGCTCGGGGCGCACAAGGGCAATCTGGCCCTGCAGGTGCTTGGCCCGGTCGAACACATGCGCTGACGCCGCCGGCGGCGGTGTGAGCTTCAGCGAGGAACAGCAATGGCAGACGAGAAAGAGTTGATGACCAGCGAAGAACAGGCGCTGGCGGACGAGTGGGCCGCGGCGCTGGCCGAGGCCGGCGACGCCAGCCAGGACGATATCGATGCGCTGATGAATCAGGGCGTTTCGAGCCCTTCGCCGCGCGCGCCGATGGAAGACTTCCCCAGCTCGCCCAACGCGCATAACCCGCGCCAGGGGCTGGATGGCCCGAACCTGGACGTGATCCTCGACATTCCGGTGACCATCTCCATGGAAGTCGGTGCCACCGAGATCAGCATCCGCAACCTTCTGCAGCTCAACCAGGGCTCGGTGGTGGAGCTTGACCGCCTGGCCGGCGAGCCGCTGGACGTGCTGGTCAACGGCACGCTGATCGCCCACGGCGAGGTGGTGGTGGTGAACGAAAAGTTCGGCATCCGCCTGACCGACGTGATCAGCCCCAGCGAACGCATTCGCAAGCTGCGCTGACATGAAGGCTGCGCTTGTGCTCTGTCTGCTGGCCGCGCCGGTACTGGCCGCCGAGCCGGCGCTCGCGCCGGCTGCCGCGCCCTTGGCCGGCGAGTCACTGGACATGGGCGGGCAGCTGGTCAAGCTGCTGCTCGGCCTGCTCCTGGTCATCGGCCTGATCTTCGGCCTCGGTTTCGCCCTGCGCCGCATGCAGCAGCTGGGGCCGCGCCGTGGACAGATCATCCGCCTGGTCGCCGTGCAGCACCTGGGCCCGCGCGACCGTCTGGCGCTGGTCGAGGTGGGCGGCGAGCAGGTGCTGCTGGGGCTGTCCGGCGGCCGGATCACCCCGCTGCACGTGCTCAAGGACCCGGTGCCGATGCCCGAGGCCGAGGCGGCGGCGCCGGAGTTCGCCCAGCGGCTGATGGAGCTGTTGGGCAAGGATCACAAGGGCGGCCAGTCGTGATGAATCTTGGGCGTTTAATGCTGGCGCTGGCGTTTCTGCTGGCTGCGCCGCTGGCCCTGGCGCAGGGTGCCGCGGGCGATCCGCTGTCGATCCAGGCGATCACCGTGACCACCAACCCGGAGGGTCAGCAGGAGTATTCGGTCAGCCTGCAGATCCTGCTGATCATGACGGCGCTGAGCTTCATCCCGGCGTTCGTCATGCTGATGACCAGCTTCACCCGGATCATCATCGTCTTCTCCATCCTGCGTCAGGCGCTGGGTCTGCAGCAGACACCATCGAACCAGATCCTCATCGGCCTGGCGCTGTTTCTGACGCTGTTCATCATGGCGCCGGTGTTCGAGCGGATTAACCAGTCGGCGCTGCAGCCCTACCTGAACGAGGAAATCGTCGCCCAGGAGGCGATCGCCCGGGCCGAGGGGCCGCTCAAGGAGTTCATGCTGGCGCAGACCCGCGAAAGCGACCTGGAACTGTTCGTGCGGCTGTCGCGGCGCACCGACATCGCCAGCCCCGAGAGCGCGCCGTTGACCATCCTGGTACCGGCGTTCGTCACCTCCGAGCTGAAAACCGCATTCCAGATCGGCTTCATGATCTTCATCCCGTTTCTGATCATCGACATGGTGGTAGCCAGCGTGCTGATGGCCATGGGCATGATGATGCTGTCGCCGCTTATCATCTCGCTGCCGTTCAAGATCATGCTGTTCGTCCTGGTGGACGGCTGGGGGCTGATCATGGGCACGCTGGCGGGCAGTTTCGGCACCTTCTAGGGCGGGTTCATGACAGCGATCTGCGTTGCCGGAAAAGCGTTGAACAGCGGCTCGGCCCGCATGCCGGCCGCGGCGGGACGGCGCCATTTCCCGCCATTGGGCCGGGCCCTGCCGGCGCGACCGAATGCCGGGCAAGGAGGGGCGCGATGACCCCAGAAGTCGCCGTCGACCTGTTCCGCGAAGGGCTCTGGCTGACCACGGTGATCGTCGCCATCCTGGTGTTGCCAAGCCTGCTGGTGGGTCTGGTGGTGGCGATGTTCCAGGCCGCCACGCAGATCAACGAGCAGACCCTGAGCTTCCTGCCGCGCCTGCTGGTGATGCTGCTGACGCTGATCTGGGCCGGGCCCTGGCTGGTGAATCAGTTGATGGAGTTCACCCAGAACCTGGTCCGCAGCATTCCGATGCTGATCGGCTAGCGCGGCCATGCTCGAGCTGACCAATGCACAGATCGGCGGCTGGGTCGGCCAGTTCGTCCTGCCGCTGTTTCGCATCGCGGCGCTGTTGATGAGCATGCCGATCATCGGTACCCAGCTGGTGCCGGTGCGCATCCGCCTGTTCCTCGCCGTTGCCCTGGCCATCGTGCTGGTGCCCAACCTGCCAGCGATGCCGGTGGTCGATGCGCTGACCGTGCCGGCGCTGCTGCTGGTGGCCGAGCAGATTCTGATCGGCGTGATGCTGGGGTTCGCCCTGCAGCTGCTGTTTCACGTGTTCATCGTGTCCGGGCAGATGCTGGCCATGCAGATGGGCCTTGGCTTCGCCTCGATGATGGACCCGGCCAACGGCGTGTCGGTGCCGGTGCTGGCGCAGTTCTTCAACATGCTGGTGGTGCTGCTGTTTTTGGCCATGAACGGCCATCTGGTGGTGCTGGAGGTGCTCGCTGAAAGTTTCGTCACCCTGCCGGTGGGTGGCGGGCTGTCGCTGGATCACTACTGGGCGCTGGCCGGGCGCCTGGGCTGGGTGTTCGGCGCGGGGCTGTTGCTGGTGCTGCCGGCGATCACCGCGCTGCTGGTGATCAACCTGGCCTTCGGCCTGATGACCCGCGCCGCGCCGCAGCTGAACATCTTCACCATCGGTTTCCCGCTCACCCTGGTGCTCGGCCTGGCGATTGTCTGGATCGCCATGGCCGACATCCTCGCCCAATACCAGACGTTCGTCAGTGAAGCGCTGCAATGGCTGCGCGAGCTGGCGCGCGCGCGCTGAAGGAGGACTTGGCAGATGGCCGAGAACGAAAACGGCGCGGACAAAAGCGAGGAACCCACAGAGAAACGGCTGCGCGAATCGCGCGAGAAAGGCCAGCTCGCCCGCTCCAAGGAGCTGGGCACGGTGGCCGTCACGGTGGGTGGCATCGGCGGCCTGCTGGTCACCGGTAGCGGGCTCGGTCAGGCGCTGATGCAGGTGATGCGCGGCAGCTTCGAACTTTCCCGCGAGGCACTGATGGCGCCCGATGCCATGGCCCAGCTGCTGCTGCTGGCCGGCCTGACGGCGCTCAAGGCGATCCTGCCGCTGCTGCTGGCACTGGCCATCGCTGCGATTGTCGGTCCGGTGTCGCTGGGCGGCTGGCTGTTCTCCGGCAAGGCCATGGCGCCCAACTTCGGCCGGCTGAATCCGCTGGCTGGACTCAAGCGGATGTTCTCGGCCAATGCTCTGGTGGAGCTGCTCAAGGCGCTGGGCAAGTTCCTGGTAGTGCTGGCGGTGGGGCTGGCGGTGCTGGCCGCCTATCAGGATGACCTGCTGTCGATCTCCAAGGAGCCGCTGGAGGCGGCCATTCTGCACAGCCTGGAGATCGTCGGCTGGTCAAGCCTGTGGATGGCCTGCGGGTTGATTCTGATCGCGGCGGTGGATGTGCCGTTTCAGCTCTGGAACAACAAGCAGAAGCTGATGATGACCAAGCAGGAGGTCAAGGACGAGTACAAGGACACCGAGGGCAAGCCCGAGGTCAAGTCGCGCATCCGTCAGTTGCAGCGGGAGATGGCCGAGCGCCGCATGATGCAGGCGGTGCCGCAGGCCGATGTGGTCATCACCAACCCGACCCACTTCGCCGTGGCCTTGAAATACGACGGCAGCAAGGGTGGCGCGCCGGTGCTGGTGGCCAAGGGCGGCGACTTCCTGGCGCTGAAGATCCGCGAGATCGCCCAGGAGCACCAGGTGATGGTGCTCGAATCGCCCGCGCTGGCGCGAGCGGTGTACTACTCCACCGAGCTCGAGGCCGAGATCCCGGCCGGCCTCTATCTCGCCGTGGCCCAGGTGCTGGCCTACGTCTACCAGCTGCGCCAGTACCAGGCCGGCAAGGGGCGTCGCCCTGACCCGCTGGGCAGCCTGCCGATCCCGCCGGATCTGCGCCGGGACGAGTAAGCCAGCGGTCGACGACGCGCTGGTCGCTTGATGCGGGGCGATCCGGCCCCGACGCCTTGTGCTCAGGCTTCGCCTCGAGCAGCGTTTTCGGCGGCTATTCGATAACCCCGCAGGCCATGCGATCGCCGCCACCGCCGAGCGGTTTGGGATCGTCGGCATAGTTGTCGCCGCCTTCGTGGATCATCAGGGCGTGGCCGCGAATTTCGTCGAGCTGTTTCAAGCGCGGGGCGAGCACCGGGGTGGTGGCGGTACCGTCCTGGCCCACCAGCAGCACCGGCAGGTCGCCCTTGTGTCCGTCGCCCCAGGGCTCGCCGTGGCGGCCGGTTTCCTCGGGGTCCCAGTGGCCGCCAGCGGCGCCGGCCGGAACGGTCTTGCCGTCTTTCTGCGCGCTTTGGCAGCTGGCGTTGGTGTGGATATGAAAGCCGTGGTGGCCGGGGTTCAGTCCGCGCAGATCCGGACGAAATACCAGGCCGTGTTCGGTCTGCTCGATGGACACCGTGCCGAGCGCCTGGCCGGTACCCTGGGCGGTGGCTTCGTGCACGGTGACCCGCAGGCTCTCGGCCTGGGCGGCGAGGAGGGTGCAGCTGGCGAGGGTGCCGACGATCCAGCGCTTCATGGGCGTCTCCTGTGTAGGTGGAATTCGGGCTGGCGGGTGCCAGACCTAGTTGAGACTGATCGTGCCGTCGCCGGGTTCGTCACGCTGGCGGGACGAGCGGCTGGCAGGCCCTCCCGGCAAGCGGCCCCGTTCTTGCAGGGGCTGGCGAAATTCTTTTGTCTGTCAAAAGTTTGGATGGGCTTGGGGGGATGGTGGATCGCTCGCAACTGATCAATATGCGCAACAGCCTGGCGGGTGTTGGCCGCGGCAACCTGGGGGTGCCGCTGCTACTGCTGGTGATGCTGGGCATGATGATGCTGCCGGTGCCGCCGTTTCTGCTGGACGTGCTGTTCACCTTCAACATCGCCCTGTCCATCGTCGTGCTGCTGGTCTGCGTGTACGCCATGCGTCCGCTGGATTTCGCCGTGTTCCCCACCATCCTGCTGGTGGCCACGCTGCTGCGTCTGGCGCTCAACGTGGCCTCGACCCGGGTAGTGCTGATCAACGGCCATGAAGGTGGCAGCGCCGCGGGTCATGTGATCGAGGCCTTCGGCAACGTGGTGATCGGCGGCAACTACGTGGTCGGCGTGGTGGTGTTCGCGATCCTGATGATCATCAACTTCGTGGTGGTCACCAAGGGTGCCGGGCGGATTTCCGAGGTGAGCGCGCGCTTCACCCTCGATGCCATGCCCGGCAAGCAGATGGCCATTGACGCCGATCTGAACGCCGGTCTGATCGACCAGGCCGAAGCCAAGAAGCGTCGCGCTGAGGTTTCCTCGGAGGCCGATTTCTACGGCTCGATGGACGGTGCCTCGAAGTTCGTGCGCGGCGACGCCATTGCCGGCTTGTTGATTCTCTTCATCAACCTGATCGGCGGCGTCGCCATCGGCATGGCGCAACATTCGATGAGCTTTGCCGACGCCGGGCGCGTCTATGCGCTGCTCACCATCGGCGACGGCCTGGTCGCGCAGATTCCCTCGCTGCTGCTCTCCACCGCCGCGGCGATCATGGTCACCCGCGTCACCACCGCCGAGGACATGGGCCAGCAGGTTACCCGGCAGATGTTCGCCTCGCCCAAGGCGCTGGCGGTGGCTGCCGCGATCCTGATCGCCATCGGTCTGGTGCCGGGCATGCCGCATGTGTCCTTTCTCGGTCTCGGCGCCGTGGCGGGCGGCATCGCCTGGTGGATCTGGAAGCGTCAGCAGCAGGCCAAGGTGGCGGCCGAGGTCGAGGCGAAGAAGCAGCAGGAAATGCTGCCGGCGCAGCGCCCGGCGGAAACCAAGGAGCTGGGCTGGGACGATGTGACCCCGGTGGACATGGTCGGGCTGGAGGTCGGCTACCGGCTGATTCCGCTGGTCGATCGCAACCAGGGTGGCCAGTTGCTGGCGCGGATCAAGGGCGTGCGCAAGAAGCTTTCCCAGGATCTGGGTTTTCTCATGCCGTCGGTACACATCCGTGACAACCTCGACCTGCTGCCCAATGCCTACCGCCTGACCCTGATGGGGGTCAGCGTGGCCGAGGCGGAGGTCTATCCGGACCGTGAGATGGCGATCAATTCCGGCCAGGTGTTCGGCCCGCTCAAGGGCATCGCCGGCAAGGATCCCGCTTTCGGCCTCGAAGCGGTATGGATCGAGCCCGCTCAGCGCGATCAGGCGCAGTCGCTTGGCTATACGGTGGTGGATGCCGCCACCGTGGTCGCGACCCACCTCAACCAGATCCTGCACAAGCATGCTCACGAGCTGCTGGGGCATGAGGAGGTGCAGCAACTGATGCAGTTGCTGGCCAAGACCTCGCCCAAGCTGGCCGAGGAGCTGGTGCCGGGGATCGTTTCGCTCTCCACGCTGCTCAAGGTGCTGCAGGCGCTGTTGCAGGAGCAGGTGCCGGTGCGTGACATCCGCACCATCGCCGAAGCCATCGCCAACGCCGCGCCGCGCAGTCAGGATCCCGCCGCGCTGGTCGCCGCCGTGCGAGTGGCGCTGGCGCGAGCCATCGTGCAGAACATCATCGGCCTCGATCCGGAGATGCCGGTGATCACGCTTGAGCCCCGTCTTGAGCAGATTCTGCTGTCCAGTCTGCAGAAAGCCGGGCAGGGAATGGAAGATGGCATCCTGCTCGAGCCCGGAATGGCCGAGAAATTGCAGAGCTCTCTGGTGGAAGCGGCACAGCGTCAAGAAATGCTCGGCAAACCGGTAATCCTGCTGGTCGCCGGGCCGATCAGGGCGATGATGGCCCGCTTCGCCCGGATGGCCGTGCCGAACATCAGCGTGCTGGCCTACCAGGAAATCCCGGACAACAAGCAGGTGACCATCGTCGCGACGGTGGGCCAGAAGTGATCGAGGGTTAGGCCATGCAGGTCAAACGTTTCTTTGCCGCGGATATGCGCCAGGCCATGAAACTGGTGCGTGAGGCGCTCGGCCCGGATGCGACGATCATCGGCAATCGCCGTGTCGCCGGTGGCATCGAGCTGACCGCCGCCCTCGATTTTCCGCTCGCCGAGGCGCCGCCGGAGCAGCCCAACGCCGAGCTGGAGGCGGAGCTGCGCAAAACGCAGTCGAAGATCGCCGAGGCCCACGCCGAGCTGAGCGCGCCGGCGGTAAAGATCGGCAATCGTCAGATTCTTGGCGAAACGCCGGCCGAGCGGCCGGTCCCGGCGCCGGCAGCGAGCGCGGCGGCGAGCACGCCGGGCGAGATGGCCGGTGCCCAGCAGGCCTTCGATGTGGTGCGCTCGGAGCTGTCCGGCCTGCGCGAACTCATCGAGATGCAGCTCGGCTCGTTCGCCTGGAGCCATCTGCGTACCAGTCAGCCGCAGCAGGCCGGTCTTTGGCGGCGCCTGCAGCGGATTGGCCTGCCGGCGGAAATCTGTCGCGAGCTGCTAGGCAAGGTCGGCGAGATCAGCGATCCCAAGCAGGCCTGGCGCATGTTGCTGGCGCATCTGGCGCAGAGTGTGAAAGTCGCGCGCAGCGAGCCACTGGATGCCGGCGGCGTGATCGCCCTGGTCGGTCCGGCCGGTGCCGGCAAGACCACTACCTTGGCCAAGCTGGCGGCGCGCTACGTGCTGCAGCACGGTGCCGAGCACCTGGCGCTGGTTACCCTGGACAACTACCGTATCGGTGCTCAGGAGCAGCTCAAGACCCTCGGGCGCATCCTCGATGTGCCGGTGTTGCAGGTGGACCCGGAGCAGTCCCTGCTGCGCGCGCTGGCGCCGCTGTCGCGCAAGCGTATCGTGCTGGTCGATACCGCCGGCCTGCCGGCCAGCAATCCGGTGTTGAAAAAGCAGCTCGAGGCGCTGGCCAGCCCTGCACTGCGTTCGAAGAATTATCTGGTGCTGGCCGCCACCAGCCAGAGTCAGGTGCTCAAGGCGGCCTGGCACAGCTACAAGCACTGCGGCCTGGCCGGCTGCATCATGACCAAGCTCGACGAGGCGGGCAGCCTCGGCGAGCTGTTGGGACTGGCCATAAGCCAGCAGCTGCCAGTAGCCTATCTGGCAGATGGTCCGGGGATTCCGGACGACTTGCATTTGCCGCGCAGCCATCAACTGGTCAGTCGCGCGGTCAGCCTGCAGATGGCTGAGGAGCCGAGCGAGGAGGCCATGGCCGATCTGTTCGCCGGCTTGTACAACGAGGCGTCGCGCCGCGCAGGTTGAGCAGCGCGCGGTTTCTCCAACGGTGCAGTCATGCATCGACGGCCCCGACCGGGGCCAGGTTTAGAAGGTAAGAAAGAACATGGGAAACCATCCCGTACAGGTGATAGCAGTGACCGGCGGCAAGGGCGGTGTCGGCAAGACCAATGTGTCGGTCAATCTGGCACTGGCGCTGGCCGACCTCGGTCGGCGGGTCATGCTGCTGGATGCCGACCTCGGGCTTGCCAACGTCGACGTCATGCTCGGCCTGACGCCCAAGCGCACCCTGGCGGATGTGATTGCCGGCGAATGCGAGCTGCGTGATGTGCTGCTGCCTGGCCCGATGGGAATCCAGATCGTCCCGGCGGCGTCGGGGACCCAGTGCATGGTCAACCTCACCTCACTGCAGCACGCCGGGCTGATCCAGGCGTTCAGCGAGATCGGCGAGAACATCGACGTGCTGGTGGTGGATACCGCGGCGGGCATCGGCGACGCGGTGGTCAGCTTCGTGCGCGCGGCCCAGGAAGTGCTGCTGGTGGTGACCGACGAGCCGACCTCGATCACCGATGCCTATGCGCTGATCAAGTTGCTCAACCGCGACTACGGGGTGAACCGCTTCCGCGTGCTGGCCAACATGGCGCACAACCCGCAGGAAGGGCGCAACCTGTTCGCCAAGCTGACCAAGGTCACCGATCGCTTCCTCGATGTGGCGCTGCAGTACGTCGGGGCGATTCCCTATGACGAATCGGTGCGCAAGGCGGTGCAGAAGCAGCGCGCGGTCTATGAGGCCTACCCGCGCTCCAAGTGCAGCCTGGCGCTCAAGAGCATTGCGCAGAAGGTCGACGCCTGGCCGCTGCCGGCCAACCCCCGTGGGCATCTGGAGTTCTTCATCGAGCGTCTCGTCCATCCCGGTCCGCCGGTGCTGGGCAATTCGGCATGAGCCCGGCGGGACGGCCTATGTATTACAGCAAGACGCCGGCGAAGGACGCGCAGTATCGGCTGGTCGAGCAGTATGCTCCGCTGGTCAAGCGCATCGCCTACCACCTGCTGGCCCGCTTGCCGGCCAGCGTCCAGCTCGATGACCTGACCCAGGCCGGGATGATCGGCTTGCTCGAGGCGGCCGGTAAATACGATGCCAGCAAGGGCGCCAGCTTCGAGACCTACGCCGGCATCCGCATTCGCGGCGCCATGCTCGACGAGGTGCGCAAGGGCGACTGGGCGCCGCGTTCGGTGCATCGCAACACGCGCCTGGTCAGCGACGCGATCCGGGCGGTGGAAGCGCGCACCGGGCGCGATGCTAAAGATCACGAGGTCGCGGCCGAACTTAAGATGAGTCTCGAGGATTATTACGCCATCCTCGGCGACACCCAGGGTAGCCGACTGTTCAGTTTCGACGAGCTGTTCCAGGCGGGCGAGGGCGGTGATCTGGCCGAAGATGCCGATAGTGCCCATCCCGAGCCGTTCCGCGATCTGGAGGACGAACGTTTCCAGCAGGCGCTCGCCGAGGCGATCGCCAGTCTTCCAGAGCGGGAAAAACTGGTGATATCACTTTACTATGACGAAGAATTGAACCTGAAAGAGATCGGTCAGGTGTTGGGAGTCAGCGAGTCGCGGGTCAGTCAGCTGCACAGCCAGTGTGCGGCGCGCCTGCGCGCGCGTCTTGGCGAGTGGCGGGCCAGCTGAGGCGCGGCGCCAGTCTTTTCGAATTTGGAGGTCGACTTGGACAAGAACATGAAAATCCTCATCGTCGATGACTTTTCGACGATGAGGCGGATCATCAAGAACCTGTTGCGTGATCTGGGCTTTACCAATACCGCCGAAGCCGACGACGGCACCACCGCGCTGCCGATGCTGCAGTCGGGCAACTTCGATTTTCTGGTCACCGACTGGAACATGCCGGGCATGAGCGGTATCGATCTGCTGCGCGCCGTGCGCGCCGACGAGCGGCTGAAGAACATGCCGGTACTGATGGTGACGGCAGAAGCCAAGCGCGACCAGATCATCGAAGCCGCCCAGGCAGGGGTAAACGGCTATGTGGTCAAGCCGTTCACGGCGCAGGTCCTCAAGGAAAAAATCGACAAGATCTTCCAGCGGGTAAACGGCTGATCCAGCAGCCGAGAGGACACTATGTCGCAGAACGAAGACGGCATCGAGAATCTCGAGGACACCCTCAAGACTCATGCACTACAGCTCATCGATAGCCTGGAAAAGGGCCGTTTCGACGAGGCAGTGGAAACTATTCACCGGCTCAACCATGCGCGCGATCACGGCCTTTACCGCGAGGTGGGCAAGCTGACGCGCGAGCTGCACAACGCGATCGTCAAGCTGGAGCTGGACGCGCGCCGCGAGGGCGGGCAGAGCGAGTCGCAGATCACCGACGCCACCGATCGTCTCTCCTACGTCGTGGAGATGACCGAGCGAGCTGCCAACCGCACCATGGACCTGGTGGAAGAGTGCGCGCCGCTGGCCAACTACATCAGCTACGAGTCTCAGGCCCTGTCGGCCGACTGGCAGCGCTTCATGCGCCGCGAGTTGAACGCCGAGCAGTTTCGCGAACTGGCCAAGCGCATCGACGTGTTTCTGTCGCGCAGCGTGGACAACAGCGAAAAACTGTCCGACAGCCTGCGTGACATCATGCTGGCGCAGGATTTCCAGGACCTCACCGGCCAGGTCATCAAGCGCGTCACCAAGCTGATCACCGATGTCGAGGCGAACCTGCTCGAGCTGGTGCTGATGGCCAGCAAGATCGATCGCTATGCGGGCATCTTCCATGACCCGGAAGAGCTGCGCGCCGAACAGATGAAGAAAAAAGAGCCTTCCAATGGTGAAGGTCCGCAGATCCATGCCGATAAACGGGAAGACGTGGTTTCCGGTCAGGATGACGTCGACGATCTGCTTTCAAGCCTTGGTTTCTAAGGTTTACCGGTTTTTAGGGGACGTAGATGAGCTTCGACGGCGATGAAGAGATTCTCCAGGACTTCCTGGTAGAAGCGGGGGAGATTCTGGAGCGGCTGTCCGAGCAGTTGGTGGAGCTGGAAAGCAGCCCCGACGACATGGCCCTGCTCAATGCGATCTTTCGCGGCTTTCACACCGTCAAGGGCGGCGCGGGCTTTCTGCAGCTCAACGAGTTGGTGGAGTGCTGCCACATCGCCGAAAACGTGTTCGACATCCTGCGCAAGGGTGAACGGCGGGTCGATTCCGAGCTGATGGACGTGGTGCTGCAGGCGCTCGATACCGTCAACGCGATGTTCGACCAGGTGCGCAACCACCAGCAGCCGGATGCAGCCAGTCCCGAGTTGCTCGAGGCGCTGGCCCGGCTGGCCCAGCCTGGTGGTGCCGAACCTCCGGCTCCCGAGCCAGTGGTGGCGCCCGCTGCCGCCGTTGTCGCCCCGGTCGCGGCGCCCGAGCCGGCATCCGGCGGCCCTGATATCACCGATCTCGAGTTCGAGCAGATGCTCGATGCGATCCAGGGGGCACCGGCAAGCACGCCGGTCGCCGAGGACACGCCGCCGGCCGACGAAATCACCGACGACGAATTCGAGGCGTTGCTCGATCAGCTGCACGGCAAGGGCCGCTTCGAGGGCGCCGCCACCCCGGCGGTCGCCGCCGAGCCCGCTCCAGCCGCGTCGGCCAGCCCGGCCGCCGCGCCGGTCGAGGGCGTCGCCGATGAGATCACCGACGACGAATTCGAAGCGCTGCTCGATCAGCTGCACGGCAAGGGCAAGTTCACTGCCGAGGCCGCTGAGCCGGTGGCGGACACTGCCGCGGCGGCGGCCAGTGCGGTTAGCAGCCTGGATGCTGCGACCCCCGCGGTCGAAGCGCTCGCGCCGGCCAAGGTCAGCGGCGAGCCCGACCTGATTTCCGATAACGAATTCGAGGCGCTGCTCGATCAGCTGCACGGCAAGGGCAAGTTCCAGGCCGAGGCCGTGGCACCGGCGGTGGCACCCGCGCCGGTCGCACAGGCTGCCGCGCCGGCGGCCAGGCCAGCCAGCGAGCCCAAGCGGGCCGTGGCTGCGGCACCGGCGGCGGACAAGCCGGCGGCCAGCGACGCCGAAACCACCGTGCGGGTCGATACCGCGCGGCTGGATGACATCATGAACATGGTCGGCGAGCTGGTGCTGGTGCGTAACCGGCTGGTGCGGCTGGGCGCCAACAGTGGCGACGAGGCCATGGCCAAGGCGGTCTCCAACCTCGACGTGGTCACCGCCGACCTGCAGACCGCGGTGATGAAAACCCGCATGCAGCCGATCAAGAAGGTGTTCGGCCGCTTCCCGCGTCTGGTCCGCGACCTGGCGCGCAACCTCAAGAAAGAGGTGAACCTCGAACTGGTGGGCGAGGAGACCGACCTGGACAAGAACCTGGTCGAGGCGCTGGCCGATCCGCTGGTGCACCTGGTGCGCAATGCGGTGGACCACGGCATCGAGTCGCCCGACGAGCGCGAAGCTGCCGGCAAGCCGCGCGCCGGTCACGTGGTGCTGTCGGCCGAGCAGGAGGGGGATCACATCCTCCTGATGATCACCGACGACGGCAAAGGCATGGACGCGGCGGTATTGCGCGCCAAGGCGGTGGAGAAGGGGCTGCTGGACAAGGACGCCGCCGAGCGGTTGTCGGATCTGGAAGCCTACAACCTGATCTTCGCGCCGGGCTTTTCCACCAAGACCGAGATCTCCGACGTGTCCGGCCGCGGCGTCGGCATGGATGTGGTGAAGACCAAGATTTCCCAGCTCAACGGCACGGTCAACGTGTTCTCGCAGAAGGGGCAGGGCTCGAAGATCGTCATCAAGGTTCCGCTGACCCTGGCGATCATGCCGACGCTGATGGTCATGCTCGGCAACCAGGCTTTTGCCTTCCCGCTGGTCAACGTCAACGAGATCTTCCACCTCGACCTGTCGCGCACCAACGTGGTGGATGGCCAGGAAGTGGTGATAGTGCGCGAAAAGGCGCTGCCCTTGTTCTACCTCAAACGCTGGCTGGTGCCCGGTGCGATGCACGAAGACCACCGCGAGGGCCATGTGGTGATCATCACCGTGGGCAACCAGCGCATCGGCTTCGTCGTCGACCAGCTGGTGGGCCAGGAAGAGGTAGTCATCAAGCCGCTGGGCAAGATGCTGCAGGGCACCCCGGGCATGGCCGGGGCGACCATCACCGGCGACGGACGCATCGCGCTGATCCTCGACGTTCCCAGCATGCTCAAGCGCTACGCACGGCGCATCTGACGCACGGACGGCGCGCAGCGCCGTCCCTCCAAGGAGTAGCAGTACATGTCAGTCAAGGTCCTGGTGGTGGACGATTCGGGATTCTTTCGCCGCCGCCTGAGCGAGATTCTCGCGTCCGATTCGGAGATCCAGGTAGTCGGCACCGCCTGCAACGGCCGTGAAGGCGTCGAGCAGGCGCTGGCGCTTAAGCCCGATGTGATCACCATGGACTACGAGATGCCGCTGATGGACGGCATCAGCGCCGTGCGCCAGATCATGCAGCGTTGCCCGACCCCGGTGCTGATGTTCTCCTCGCTCACCCACGAGGGCGCGAGGGTGACGCTGGATGCGCTGGATGCCGGCGCGGTGGATTACCTGCCGAAGAATTTCGAGGACATTTCGCGCCATCCGGACAAGGTGCGTCAGCTGCTCTGCGACAAGATCAAGAGCATTGCCCGCAGCAATCGGCGCTTCAGCAGCTTCGCCAGTGCCCCGGCGCCTGCCGCGCAGCCCGGCGCCAGTGCGACCACCGCTCGACGGGTGGGCGCGGTGCCGCCGGCCGCCGGCAGCGCCGCCCGTCCGGCCGCGAGTCCGGCAACCGGCAGCAGCGTACCGGCACCACGGCGCAAGCACTACAAGCTGGTGGCGATTGGCACCTCCACCGGGGGGCCGGTAGCGCTGCAGCGCGTGTTGACCCAGCTGCCGGCACATTTTCCATCCCCCATCGTGCTGATCCAGCACATGCCGGCCGCCTTTACCAAGGCCTTTGCCGAGCGCCTGGACAAGCTCTGTCGCATTCAGGTCAAGGAAGCCGAAGACGGCGATCTGCTGCGCCCGGGCGTGGCGCTGCTAGCACCCGGTGGCAAGCAGATGATGATCGATGCACGCGGTAGCGTGCGCATCCTGCCTGGCGACGAGCGACTGAACTACAAGCCCAGCGTGGACATCACCTTCGGTTCGGCGGCCAAGGCCTTCGGCGACAAGGTGCTTTCGGTGGTGCTGACCGGGATGGGCGCCGATGGCCGCGAGGGCGCACGCATGCTCAAGGAGTCCGGCAGCCAGGTGTGGGCGCAGGATGAAGCCAGCTGCGTGATCTACGGCATGCCGATGGCGGTGGTGAAGGCCAATCTGGCCGATGCGGTCTACAGCCTCGACGACATCGGTCCGCGCCTGACCGAGGCGTGCCAGTAAGGAATCGGCCGTATGGATGTCCTCAGCCTCATTGGCCTGATCCTGGCGTTTCTGGCCATTGTCGGCGGCAACTTTCTCGAGGGTGGTCACCTTTCCGCCCTGTTGAACGGTCCGGCTGCGCTGATCGTGCTCGGTGGCACCCTGGGTGCGGTACTGCTGCAGACGCCGATCGCGGTGTTCCGCCGGGCGTTGGTGATGCTGCGCTGGATTATCTTCCCGCCGAAGATCGATCTGGTCTCGGGCATCAGCCGGGTGATCGGCTGGAGCCAGACCGCGCGCAAGGAGGGCCTGCTGGGCCTGGAGCCGGTCGCCGAAACCGAGCGCGACCCGTTCGCCCGCAAGGGCCTGCAACTGCTGGTCGACGGCGCCGAGCCCGACGCCTTGCGTGGCATCCTCGAAGTGGACGTGGACACCCAGGAAGGGCGCGACATGCGCGCGGCCAAGGTGTTCGACGCGATGGGCGGCTACTCGCCGACGATCGGCATCATCGGCGCGGTGATGGGCCTGATCCACGTGATGGGCAACTTGGCCGACCCCAGCCAGCTGGGCAGCGGGATTGCCGTGGCCTTCGTCGCCACCATCTACGGCGTGGCCTTCGCCAACCTGCTGGCCCTGCCGATCGGCAACAAGCTCAAGGGTATCGTGCATCAGCAGAGCCGTTACAAGGAGATGATTCTCGAGGGCCTGCTGTCGATCGCCGAAGGTGAGAACCCGCGCTCGATCGAACTGAAGCTGCAAGGCTTCATGGACTGAGTGCGCCCGATGCCCCGCCGCCGCCAGCATGAGGAACACGAGAACCACGAGCGTTGGCTGGTCTCGTACGCCGACTTCATCACCCTGCTGTTCGCCTTTTTCGTGGTGATGTATTCGATTTCTTCGGTGAACGAGGGCAAGTACAAGGTCTTCACCGAGTCGCTGGAAGGCATCTTCACGCAGCCGGACCGCTCCGTGCGGCCGATCCCCATTGGTGAGCACGTACCGCGGGCGACCGATGCCTCCACCGGCATGCAGCCGGAAAGCGAGCCGCTCAAACAGATAGCCAAGGGCATGGAGGCGGCCTTCAGCGAGTTGATCGAGGAAGGCCAGATCACCCTGCGCGGCACCGAGACCTGGCTGGAGATCGAACTCAACTCCAGCCTGCTGTTCCCCAGCGGTAACGCCACGCCGAATGACGCAGCCTTCGAGCTGATCGAACGTCTGGCCGCGATTCTGGCGCCCTATCGCAACCCGATCCAGGTGCAGGGTTTCACCGACAATCTGCCGATCAGCACGGCGGCCTTCCCAACCAACTGGGAGCTGTCGTCGGCGCGCGCCGCCAGCGTGGTGCGCATGCTGACCAATCACGGCGTCGATCCGGCGCGTCTGGCCGCGGTGGGCTATGGCGAGCATCAACCGGTGGCGGACAACGCCACCGCCGAAGGTCGCGCACGCAATCGCCGCGTGGTGTTGGCGATTGCCCGTGAGCTGGAGATTCGCCGGCCGACCGGCGGGTTCGGTCGCCCGGCGGCACAGGCCACTGGCACACAACCTGCAGATTCGCCAAATACGTCGTCGGCCGCTGGCGGCGCCGTCAAATCCCCGACACCTTGAGGGTGCGGCGGAGCGCACAAGAGAGCACTCATGAAAGTCTGGGCGGTAGCCAATCAGAAGGGTGGTGTGGGCAAGACCACCACCTCGATCGCGCTGGCAGGGCTTCTGGCCGATGCCGGCAAGCGCGTGGTCATCGTCGACCTCGATCCGCATGGGTCGATGACCAGCTATTTCGGCCATGACCCGGACAACCTCGAGGAAAGCGTCTTCGAGCTGTTCCAGCACCAGGGCACTGTGCCTGAGGGCCTGCCGCGCAAGCTGCTGCTGCCCACCAGTCACCTGAACATGGTGCTGCTGCCCTCGAGCACGGTGCTCGCCACCCTGGAGCGCCAGTCGCCCGGCCAGAGCGGCCTGGGACTGGTGATCGCCAAGAGCCTGGCGCAACTGTTCGGCGAGTACGACCACGCCATCATCGACAGCCCGCCGCTGCTGGGCGTGCTGATGGTCAACGCCCTGGCTGCCAGCCAGCAGCTGGTGATTCCGGTGCAGACCGAGTTTCTCGCCTTGAAAGGGCTGGAGCGGATGGTCAGCACCCTGGGCATGATCAACCGCTCGCGTAAGCAGCCGCTGGCCTACACCATCGTGCCGACCTTGTTCGACCGCCGCACCCAGGCCTCGATGAATGCGCTCAAGCTGTTGCGGGCGACGTACCCCGAGCATTTGTGGCCGGCGTTCATTCCGATCGACACCCGCCTGCGCGATGCCAGTCGCGCCGGGCTCACGCCGTCGCAGTTCGACCAGAACTCCCGCGCGGTGATCGCCTATCGGGCGCTGCTCAAACATCTGCTGGCACAACCGGTTGCGGGGCAGGGTCGTTGATGAACAGGTACGGATTGTCCTGGCTAAACCCGCTCCGGCGCCGGCCGATAGCATTTAAAGGTGTTTGCTGCGGGTGTCACGCATGAATCCACCAGTTCTTTCTGCGACGCGCCAGCAGCTGGCGCTGCAGTCCTATCTGGATGACCTGCTGCGCGAGGCGACCGATGAGCTGCTGGCCGAGACGGCGCCTGTCGAGCCGGTCGCAGCGCCGGTCGTGGTCGTCGACAGCGCGCCGGTGGCGAGCGTCTCGCTCGACGAGTTCGCCGCCGCGGTGCAGGAGGAGCTGGCCCGTGATGCGCAGCGCGAGGCGCCGGAACCGCTGCCGGTGGCGCCCGCCGTGTCGCCGCGCCTGCCGGAGCCTGCGCCTGAGCCGGCGCCGGTAGCGTTGCCCAGCGTGGCGCCGCCGGCCGTGCAGGAGGGCAATACGCCGCCGCCGGCCCCGGTCGAAGGGCCGCCGGCGTGGGCCGAGGCGCCGTTCGAATGCCTGCTGTTCGACGTGGCCGGGTTGACCCTGGCGGTACCGCTGGTGAGCCTGGGCTCGATCTATCCGCTGGAAACCGATGCGTTGACGCCATTATTTGGCCAGCCAGACTGGTTTCTCGGGCTGCTGCCGTGCCAAGCTGGCAATTTGAAAGTACTCGATACTGCCCGCTGGCTGATGCCCGAGCGCTACCGCGAGGATTTCCGCCAGGGGCTCAGTTACGTGATCTCGGTCCAGGGCTATGACTGGGGGCTGGCGGTGCATCAGGTCAGCCGCTCGATCCGCCTGACGCCGGATGAGGTGAAGTGGCGCAGTCAACGGACCCAGCGTCCCTGGCTGGCCGGTACGGTCATCGAGCACATGTGCGCGCTGCTGGATGTCGAGGCCCTGGCGGGCATGATCACCAGTGGTGCGCTCAAGCGTGCCGACGCAAAGGCGTCGTCGCGCTGACACAACAATGAATGGGGCGAACGGCCCCGCCGTTCTGAATCGACTGCCGCAGCAGTCCTATTGAGGTCGACACAATGAAAGCTATGTCCGCACAGGGTTCCGACGATCCCATCCTGCAGTGGGTGACCTTCCGCCTGGACAACGAAACCTACGGCATCAACGTGATGCAGGTTCAGGAAGTGCTGCGTTACACGGAAATCGCGCCGGTGCCCGGAGCGCCGAGCTATGTGCTGGGCATCATCAACCTGCGTGGCAACGTGGTGACGGTGATCGATACGCGCCAGCGTTTCGGCCTGCCGCCGGCACCGGTGACCGATAACACCCGTATCGTGATCATCGAGGCCGACCGCCAGGTGGTCGGTATCCTGGTCGATTCAGTGGCCGAGGTGGTGTACCTGCGCCAGTCCGAGATCGAAACCGCGCCCAACGTCGGCAACGACGAATCGGCCAAGTTCATCCAGGGCGTGTGCAACAAGAATGGCGAGCTGCTGATTCTGGTCGAGCTGGAAAAAATGATGAGCGAGGACGAGTGGTCCGAGCTCGAGAACATCTGAAGCCATGCTGCTCGAGGTCGTCTCCCTGTTGGCCGGCATCTGCGTGCTGCTGGCCGGCTTCAGCATCTGGCTGTTCCTGCAGCAACGCCGGCTCGTACAGCGGCTTGCCCAGCAGGAAGCCCAGGTGGGGGAGCGACTCGAGCTGCTTGCCCGGCGACTGAATCTGTATCAGAGCGGCACCATTCAGATGGGCGAGCAGATCGTCGCTCTGAAGGAGACGCTCGATCCGCTGCCTGAGCGGCTGGCGCAGCTGGAGCAGCGCGACCCGGGCAGTCTGTCGTTCTCCCAGGCCGCACGCTTGGCGGGCATGGGTGCCAGTGTCGAAGACCTGACCCGTACCTGCGGTCTGAGCCAGGGCGAGGCGCAGCTGATGAACCGCCTCCATCAATCGCGCCGGCGCTCCGACTGACGGCAACCCGCTCGTCCCTCACGCCTGAACCGCATCCCCCGTCACTTCTCGAACCTGTATCGACCGCCCCGGTCCTGCTTGTGGGCGGCGCCTGCCGGGGAGAGAGGCCATGCGAGTTCTACACGCCATGCTGGCCACGTTGGCGGTCGTCCCGCCGCTGCTGGCGGCCGAGGCGCCCGAACAGGTCCGCGGTGCCACCACCGTCGGGCTGGTCCAGGCGTTGCACCTTCACTACCACGGGGCGCTGTTCATCGACGTGCGCAGCGACGATCACTGGCGCTGGGGACATATCGCCGGGGCGCTGCACTTACCGCTGGCACATGAATTCGGCGAGTTGGAGGATCCTTCGATCCCGCGCGAACTGCCCCTGGTGATCTATTGCGACAGCGAGCTTTGTGCCAGCGCGCCACGTGCTGTCGAGCGGGCGGTAGGCTGGGGTTACCGGCAGGTGTTCTATTTCCGCGAAGGCTACTTCGCCTGGCAACTGGCCGACCTGCCGCTGGGCAAGGCGCAGGCCAGCCCGCCTGTGCCGCTCAGCGCTCGGGCGCGCTGAGCCTTGGCAGCGCGGCGCAACCGTTATTGCCGGCCGCCTCGGCGGCAGTAAAGCCCGGCGGACATTTACCTTTCAGATACCAGGCGAAGGCGATGATCTCGGCGATGCAGTGATACAGCGCCGGGGGAATGGCATCGCCCAGCTCCAGCTGTGCCAGCAGTCGGACCAGTTCGGCATTTTCGTAGATCGGTACTTCGTGCTCGCGGGCGATGGCGAGGATCGCTTCGGCGAGCTCGGCATCGCCCTTGGCACTCAGTGTTGGTGCGTTGACGCCGTCATAGCTCAGCGCGATAGCCTGACGAGGCGGGCTCTGGTGGCTCATGCGGTTTCGTCCACGTAACGCTGCTCCAGGCGCGTGCGCGGCCCCGGTGCGGGCAAGCCTTCGCGGCAGTCAAGGCTGCCGACTACCAGGCCGGCCTGTTCCAGGCGTGCACGCAACTGGGGCAGCTCGGCATCGATCAGACGGGCGGTGTCGCGCTGCTCCGCCCACAGCTGGCTGGACAGGCTACGGCCGATCAGTTGCGCCTGCACCTGCAGCGGGCCCAGCGGCGCCAGATCGAACGCCAGCTCCAGCCGCCAGAGTGTTTCGCGGTGCTCGGCTGCCTCGCTTGTGGTGTCTTCCTCGCGCTGGATCCAGGCCTGCACGGTGGTGATGTCCTGACCGTTGCGCAGCGGCAGCTCCGTTTGCCAGGTGGTCAATTGCAGGCCATCGGCGGTGGTCTGGGTCTGCGCCAGGCTGGAGAGCTGGTGCGATTGCAGGCGTGCGATGGCCGCAGCGGCCAGTTTGAGCAAGGTCTCCAGATCCGGCTCGCCGTCCAGTGCGGCCAGCAGTCGATTGGGCAGCGGGAAGTCCAGCGCCCGTGATGTCTGACCGAGGTTGCCGAGCATCTGCCGGGCGAACGCCGGCAGCGCCTGGCCGAAGCCCAGACTGGCCTGGGCGCTGGCCAGCGGTGTGCTGCCAGGCAGATTGGGCAGCAGCTGGCTGACCAGGCGCAGCAGGCCGGCCTTGAGGTCGTCGGCGCTGGCGTGTCCGCCCTGCGCGGCCAGTGTCGCCTCCATGAACAGCCCACTCTTGGCCAGCGCCTGGGCCAGGCGCTGTGGATCGCCCAACTGATCGAAGCCGGGCAACAGCGCGCGCAGCTGGGCGGCGGCCTGCTGGGCACCGTCGGGCAGGTCGCCGCTGCCCTGCAAGGCGGCAAACAGGCCGGCCAGCGAGCCCTGGCGGGCGAACTGGCTGCTCAATTGCTGGTGCACGGCGAGCTGATCCAGGCGCCCGCCCAGCGGCACGAAGCGCAGCAGTTGTTCGCCCTGCACCTGCGCGGTGAGCAGCGAACCGGTGGGTAACGCGCGGGCGCTGTCGAGCAACAGGCGGGTGCCGGCCAGCGGGCCGTCGAGCAGGCTGATCAGCAGGCGAAAGCTGCCGCCGGCCTCGGTAGGCGCCTGGCTGCCGGCAACCCGGGCCTGGATCTGTGTGCCGATCGGCAGCTGGCTCAGGTCCAGACGCTCCAGCGGTGGCCGTGCGCCGGCCTGGGGGGCGGCCAGCAGACGATCGCCCGAGAGCACGCTGACCACGTAGCCGCCGCCCAGGTTGACCGGTACCGAGCTGCGCGCGCTGAGCTGTGCCTCGCGGCCTCCCGGCAGGGAAAGGCGCAGGACGATGTGGAACTCATTGGCGCCCGGGCGGACCTCGACGACCTCGGCGCTCGCCTGTTGCCCGGGTGCGAGCAAGCCTTGGGCTGGCTGAAGCAACTTCAGTGCGAGTGCGGCCGCCGCGGGTGCGGCGCGGGCGAGGGTGGTGCTGTTGAGCGGGGTGTTACCCCTGATCTCGGTCATCGCAGATAAAAAGCCCTTACAACCCCGCGGCGCCTTGCCCTTCGGTGCGTCGGCCAGGCATGTATAATCGCGCTCCGTCGGCCGCGCGCTCCTTTTTATAGCGGCCGGCGAACCTTTCTCTTGAGCGGCCAGTCGAGGCGTGTAGCGTGTCCACCTCCTTTCTCGAAGCTGTCGGGCTCGCTTGCGAGCGGGACTGGCGCCTGTTGTTCGAGAAGCTCGACTTCCAGCTGCGTCCGGGCGACATGCTGCAGGTCGCCGGGCCCAACGGCAGCGGCAAGACCAGCCTGCTGCGCTTGCTGGCAGGGCTGATGCAGCCGACCGCCGGTGAGGTGCTGCTCAATGGCCTTCGCCTCGGTGAGCAGCGCGGGGAGCTGGCCCGCAATCTACTGTGGATCGGCCATGCCGCCGGAATCAAGGGGCTGCTGACCGCTGACGAGAACCTCGCCTGGCTTTGCGCGCTGAACCGGCCGGCTTCGCGCGAGGCGATCTGGGCCGCGCTGGCGGCGGTGGGTCTGAAGGGCTTCGAGGATGTGCCGTGCCACACCCTGTCGGCTGGTCAACAGCGGCGCGTGGCGCTGGCGCGCTTGTATCTCGAGGCGCCGCCGTTGTGGATTCTCGACGAACCGTTCACTGCACTGGACAAGCATGGCGTGGCCCAACTGGAGGCGCACCTGGCCGATCACTGCGAACGTGGCGGCATGGTGGTCTTCACCACCCACCATAACCTCGGCCAGCGCCCAGCCGGCTATCGGGAACTCGATCTGGGGCAGCGCGCAGCATGAATGGCGTCTTTTTCCTTCTGCTGCGCCGCGAGGCGCGCCTGCTTTGCCGGCGGCCAGCGGAGCTGGCCAACCCGCTGGTGTTCTTCGCCATCGTCATCGCCTTGTTTCCGCTGGCGGTCGGTCCGGAGAGCCGGTTGTTGCAGACCATTTCGCCCGGGCTTTTGTGGGTCGCCGCGCTGCTCGCGGTGCTGCTCTCGCTCGATGGCCTGTTTCGCAGCGATTTCGAGGATGGCTCACTGGAGCAGTGGGTCGTTTCACCGCACCCCCTGGCGCTTCTGGTTCTGGCCAAGGTGCTGGCACACTGGGCGTTTTCCGGACTGGCGCTGGTCCTGCTGGCCCCGTTGTTCGGCCTGATGCTGGGCCTGCCGCTGCATACCTTGCCGGTGCTGCTGCTCTCGCTGCTGCTCGGCACGCCAGTGCTGAGCCTGCTGGGGGCGGTCGGTGCGGCGCTCACGGTCGGGCTCAAGCGCGGTGGCTTACTGCTGGCCTTGCTGATCCTGCCGCTGTACATCCCGGTGCTGATTCTGGGCAGCGGCGCGCTACAGGCGGCGCTGCAGGGGCTGCCGGCTGCTGGCCACCTGCTATGGCTGGCAAGCCTGACCGCGCTGGCGGTCACCCTCACGCCTTTCGCTATCGCGGCCGGCTTGACCATCGGCGTGGCTGAGTAACACAGGCATAGGAACGCCGATGAATGGCTTCGCGCAGCCAGCCGCTGGCAGGCCACGGCGAAGTGATCACACAGTAGACGAGCAGGCCGGGCCTGTTCCCAAGGCAGCTGCGCGCAACGCAGCCGTTTCGAGGCGGTTTTGATGAACTGGACATGGTTTCACAAGCTGGGTTCCCCCAAGTGGTTCTATGAGATCAGCGGTCGCTGGTTGCCCTGGCTCGGCTGGCTGGCGGCGATCCTGATGGTGACGGGCATCGTCTGGGGGCTGGCCTTCGCGCCGGCCGACTACCAGCAGGGCAACAGCTTTCGCATCATCTATATCCATGTGCCTGCCGCGTTTCTGGCCCAGTCGATCTACATCATGCTTGCGGTGGCCGGTGCGGTCAGCCTGATCTGGAAGATGAAGCTGGCCGATGTGGCGCTGCAGCAGGCCGCGCCGATCGGCGCCTGGATGGCCTTCATCGCCCTGTTGACCGGCGCCATCTGGGGCAAGCCGACCTGGGGGACCTGGTGGGTGTGGGATGCCCGACTGACGTCGATGCTCATCCTGCTGTTTCTGTACTTCGGCATCATTGCCCTCGGCCAGGCAATCAGCAATCGTGACAGCTCGGCCAAGGCCTGTGCGGTGTTGGCCATCGTCGGCGTGGTGAACATCCCGATCATCAAATACTCGGTGGACTGGTGGAACACCCTGCACCAGCCGGCCACCTTCAAGATCACCGAAAAGCCGGCGATGCCGATGGAGATGTGGCTGCCGCTGCTGATCCTGGTGATCGGTTTCTACTGTTTCTTCGGTGCGGTGCTGTTGATGCGCATGCGTCTGGAAGTGCTGCGGCGTGAAGCCCGCGCCAGCTGGGTGAAGGCCGAGATCAAGTCGCTGGTGGGGAAACGCCCATGAGTTTTTCATCCTTTGCCGAATTCCTGGCGATGGGCACCCATGGCCTGTACGTCTGGAGCGCCTTCGGTATCACCACCGCCGTGTTGCTGCTCAACGTGGCGCTGCCCAGGCTGGCGCGGCGTCGTTACCTGCAAGAAGAGGCGCGCCGTCTGCGCCGGGAGGAAGGTCAATGAATCCGGTACGGAAGAAGCGGTTGTTCATCGTGCTGGCGATTCTCGCCGGGGTCGGCATTGCCGTTACCCTGGCGCTGTCCGCCCTGCAGCAGAACATCAATCTGTTCTACACCCCGACCCAGATCGCCGCTGGCGAGGCGCCGGAAGGCACGCGCATCCGTGCCGGCGGGCTGGTGGAAGAGGGCTCGGTCAAGCGTGATGCCGATGCGCTGAACGTGGCGTTCCGCGTCACCGACGGCAAGGAGAGCGTGACCATCCAGTACCAGGGCATCCTGCCCGACCTGTTCCGCGAGGGGCAGGGCATCGTCGCTCTGGGGCGGGTCAACGCCGATGGCGTGTTGGTGGCCGACGAGGTGCTGGCCAAGCATGACGAGAATTACATGCCGCCGGAAGTCGCCCAGGCGCTGGAACAGAGCGGCATGATGAAGCATTACGAAGCCGGCAAGGCTCCGGGAGTGACGCAATGATCCCCGAGCTTGGCCATCTGGCGCTGATCCTGGCGCTGTGTCTGGCGGTGGTGCAGGGCACCCTGCCGCTGGTCGGTGCCTGGCGGGGCGACCGCCAGTGGATGGGGCTGGCACAGCCGGCCGCCTGGGGGCAGTTCGCCTTCCTGCTGTTCTCCTTCATCTGCCTGACCCACGCGTTTCTGGTGGACGACTTCTCCGTCGCCTATGTGGCGCACAATTCCAACACCGCGCTGCCCTGGTATTACAAGTTCAGCGCGGTATGGGGTGCCCATGAGGGTTCCCTGTTGCTGTGGGGGCTGATTCTGGCCGGCTGGACCTTCGCCGTGGCGGTGCTTTCCCGCCAGCTGCCCGAGGAAATGCTGGCCCGGGTGCTCGGCATCATGGGGCTGATCAGCGTGGGCTTCCTGCTGTTTCTGATCCTCACCTCGAACCCGTTCGAGCGCCTGCTGCCGCAGGCGCCGGCCGATGGCCGCGATCTCAACCCGCTGCTGCAGGACTTCGGCCTGATCGTCCACCCGCCGATGCTCTACATGGGCTATGTCGGTTTCTCGGTGGCCTTTGCCTTCGCCATCGCCGCATTGCTCGGTGGGCGTCTGGATGCGGCCTGGGCCCGCTGGTCGCGGCCGTGGACGCTGGTGGCCTGGGCGTTTCTCGGCATCGGTATCGTGCTCGGCTCCTGGTGGGCGTACTACGAGCTGGGCTGGGGTGGCTGGTGGTTCTGGGATCCGGTGGAGAACGCCTCGTTCATGCCGTGGCTGGTCGGCACCGCACTGATCCACTCGCTGGCCGTGACCGAGAAGCGCGGCGTATTCAAGAGCTGGACGGTGCTGCTGGCCATCGCCGCCTTCTCCCTGAGCCTGCTCGGCACCTTCCTGGTCCGCTCCGGGGTGCTCACCTCGGTGCACGCCTTCGCCACCGACCCTGAGCGCGGCGTGTTCATCCTCGGTTTCCTGCTGCTGGTGGTCGGCGGCTCGCTGACCTTGTTCGCACTGCGCGCCCCGGTGGTCAAGAGCCAGGTCGGCTTCGGCCTGTGGTCGCGCGAGACCCTGCTGTTGGTGAACAACCTGGTGCTGGTGGTGACCACCGCGACGATTCTGCTCGGCACGCTCTATCCGCTGCTGCTCGATGCGCTGTCGGGAGCCAAGCTGTCGGTCGGCCCGCCGTACTTCAACGCGCTGTTCATGCCGCTGATGGCGGTGCTCATGCTGGCGCTGGCGGTGGGTGTGCTGGTGCGCTGGAAGGACACGCCGACCCGCTGGCTGGCCGGCATGCTGGTGCCGGTACTGATCGCCAGTGCGGTGTTGTCGCTGGTCGCCAGCTTCGCCTTCGGTGACTTCCACTGGACCATCCTGGCCGTCAGCTTCCTGGCTATCTGGGTGCTCGGTGCGGGACTGCGCGATCTGCTCGACAAGACGCGCCACAAGGGGCTGCTCAAGGGTGCGCTGGGCCTGTCACCGAGCTATTGGGGCATGCAGCTGGCGCACGCCGGCATCGCGGTGTGCGCCCTGGGCATCGTGCTGACCAGTCAACAGAGTGTCGAGCGTGACCTTCGCATGGCGCCGGGCGACAGCCTGGAACTGGGTGGCTACCGCTTCGTCTTCGAGGGCGCGCGGCATTTCGATGGCCCCAACTACAGCTCGGATCTGGGCACCATGC
Organism: Pseudomonadaceae bacterium; assembly: GCA_030602315.1. Lineage (GTDB taxonomy): Bacteria > Pseudomonadota > Gammaproteobacteria > Pseudomonadales > Pseudomonadaceae > Azomonas. The sequence goes on from JAUVZY010000001.1 coordinate 204,222, forward strand.
GGGTATTCAACAGCGCCGGCAAGCAAGTGGCGGTGCTGCATCCGGAGAAGCGCCTGTACCTGGTGCAGCGCATGCCGATGACCGAGGCCGGGATCGATCCGGGTTTCACCCGCGATCTGTACGTCGCGCTCGGCGAGCCGCTGGAGAACGGCGCCTGGGCGGTGCGTGTGCACATCAAGGCCTTCGTGCGCTGGATCTGGCTGGGTGGCCTGATGATGTGCTTTGGCGGGATGCTGGCCGCTTGCGACCGCCGCTACCGCGTGAAAGTCAAAACCCGGGTTCGCGAGGCCCTGGGGCTGGCCAACCAAGGAGCCTGAGATGAGACGAGTCCTGTTGTTGCTGCCCCTGGCGGTGTTCCTGGCGATTGCCGTGTTCCTCTACCGCGGCCTGTACCTGGACCCGTCCGAGCTGCCTTCGGCGCTGATCGGCAAGCCGCTGCCGGCGTTCTCGCTGCCTTCGGTGGAGGACGAAACCCGCCTGATCAGCCAGGACGACCTCAAGGGCCGCGCCGCGCTGGTCAACGTCTGGGGTACTTGGTGCGTCGCCTGCAAGACCGAGCACCCGGTGCTCAACCAGCTGGCCGGGCAGGGCGTGGTGATCTACGGGGTCAACTACAAGGACGACAACGCCGCCGCGCTACAGTGGCTGCGCGAATTCCATGATCCGTACCAGCTCAACATCCGTGACAGCGACGGTCGTTTCGGACTGGATCTTGGCGTGTATGGCGCGCCGGAGACCTTCTTGATCGACAAGGCCGGCGTGATCCGTCACAAGTTCGTCGGTGTGATCGACGAGCGGGTCTGGCGCGAACAGCTCGCGCCGCTCTATCAGGAACTGGTGGACGAATGAAGCGCCTCTTTGCCGCCCTGTTGCTGGGTCTGACGTTCACTGCCAACGCCGCCATCGATACCTACGAGTTCGCCAACGACGCCGAACGCGAGCGCTATCGCTCGCTCACCGAAGAGCTGCGCTGCCCCAAGTGCCAGAACCAGAACATCGCCGACTCCAACTCGCCGATCGCCATGGACCTGCGCGAGGAGATCTACCGCATGCTCGAGGCGGGGCAGAGCAACGAGCAGATCGTCGAGCACCTGGTCGCCCGCTATGGCGAGTTCGTGCGCTACAAGCCGCCACTGAACGCCAAGACCCTGGCCCTTTGGTACGGTCCGTTTGCCCTGTTGGGCCTGAGCTTTGCCGTGCTGCTGGTGATCGTCTGGCGCAAACGCCGGGTCGACACCACCGCTGACGCGAAAACCCTGACCGAGGCCGAACGGCAGCGCCTCGCCAACCTGCTGGATAACCAAGACCGATGATCGATTTCTGGATCGCCGCGGCAACCCTGCTGCTGGTGGCGCTGGCCTTCCTGCTGCTGCCGGTGGTACGCGGCCGCCGACAGCAGGCCGAAGAAGACCGTACCGCGCTCAATGTGGCGCTCTACCAGGAGCGCCTTGCCGAGCTCGACGCGCAGTTCGCTGCCGGCACGCTGGAGGCCGCGCAACTGGAGGTGGCCAAGGCTGAAGCCGCGCGTGAGCTGCTCGAAGACACCGAGGCCGACGAGCGGCGTCGGGCTGGCTCGCTCGGCCGCGCCTTGCCGCTGGTGGTCGCGCTGGCGCTGCCGCTGGTTGGGGTGGTGCTCTATCAAATGTGGGGCTCGAGCGACAAGCTCGCCCTGACCCGCGAATTTGCCAGCCAGCCGCAGAGTGTCGAGCAGATGATCGACCGCCTCGAGCGCGCGGTGGCCATGCAGCCGGACAACGTCGAGGCCTGGTACGTGCTGGGGCGCAGCTACATGACCGAGCAGCAGCCGGCCAAGGCCGCTGGCGCGTTCGCCCGTGCGGTGGACCTGGCCGGGCCGCAGCCGGAGCTGCTGGGGCAGTGGGCGCAATCGCTGTATTTCGCCGGCAACCGCCAATGGACCGAACAGCTTGGGCAGATCACCGCCAAGGCCCTCGAGGGCGACCCCAACGAGCCAACGACCCTTGGCCTGTTGGGCATCGCCGGCTTCGAGGCTGGCCGCTACCGCGACGCCGCCACCTACTGGGGGCGTCTGGTGGCGCTGTTGCCGCCGGATGATCCGTCGCGGCAGGCGATTCAGGGGGGCGTCGACCGTGCGCTGGCCGAGCTTGAAGCACAGGGCGAGCCGGTCGTCGCGGATCAGTCGCCCGCTGTCGCCGTCGCCGCAGCCGGGCTGACCGTGCAGGTCGAGTTGGCGTCGGAGCTGCAGGGGCAGGTGCGCCCCGATGACGCGGTGTTCGTCTTCGTGCGGGCCGAAAGCGGGCCGCCGATGCCGCTGGCGGTCAAGCGCCTGACCGTCGCCGATCTGCCGGCTACCGTGAGCCTGGGCGATGCCGATGCGATGACTCCACAGTTGCGCTTGTCCAATTTCCGTCAGGTGCGCGTTGCCGCGCGGATTTCCCGCAGCGGCAATGCCAGCCAGGGCGAATGGAAGGGGCAGGGCGAGCCGCTGGAACTGCCGGTCGAGCAGCCGCTGACCCTGGTCATCAACCAGCCCGACGCCTCATGAGCGAGGTGCGGGCAGCGCGAGGATGCGTATGAGTCCCGTTATTTCGGCGGCCCGTGGCAAACAACTGCTCGCCCGGGCCTGCACCCTGAGCCTGCTTGCCGCGCTGCTCAGTGCCTGTACGGTCAATCCCTACCGTGATCGGCCCTACGAGCCGGTGCCGCCGGCGCCCCGGGCACCGCAGCCGCAGAGCCAGCCGGCGCCACGTCCCGGGCCGGTGATCAGCCCGCCGCCGGCGCCGCAGCCCTCGGCGCCACCGCGTCCGGCGACCCAGACCAGCCATCCCCGCTATGCGCCGCCGCCGCACCTGCCGGCCTACTGGGATAACCAGCTGGGCGTCTATGTGGTAAAGGGACGTGAGCTGTTCTACCGCGAGCGCCTGTATTACCGGCAGGCGGGTGGCTGGCAGTGTGCACCGACACCCGATGGCCCGTGGGAGCCGGTGGCCCTGCCGAGCGTGCCGCCGGGGCTGCGCAGCCGCTGATACAGCTGCAGGCGCCACTAAAGTCCTCGGCGCCGACGCCGATATAGAGGTCATGAGCATGGCCTCTTGGCCGCTGTCCTGAGTCCAACCGGCCCCCTGGCCCTGGAGTGACCCGATGAACGCTTCCGTGCAGCAACTGGTGGAAACCGGCAGCGCCCTGCGCGACGCCTTGCAGCGCGAGGACTGGTCGGCGATCGGCGAGCTTGATCTGCGTTGCCGTCAGGTGGTCGAGCAGGCCCTGCATGAGGCCGAGCGCGACGAAAGCCAGATTCGCGCGCGACTGGAAGATCTGCTCGACCTTTACGGCGAGTTGGTGGCACACTGCCAGGCCGCACAGAAGCGTCTGGCCAATGAGCTGATACAGCTCAATCAGTCCCGCCAGGGCGCCCAGGTCTACCGCCTTTTCGGCTGATCAACTCAGGGCCGTTAACCCTTCGTATGTCCCCGCCTAGCACGATCGTCTGATTGTTGCCGCTTACCACGTCATAAAATTGACTGCAGGACGGTTTTCGTCTTAACTAGGCGCCGTCTTGGGTCGATTGCTTCCCTGTCGTCCCAGCATCCCACTGTTTTGGTTGGTTTTTTGCTCGCCGCGCGTGTTTTTTTCGCGTTCGGCACAGCGGGCCAAGCGCATGGATGCCAAGCTCCGGCGTCTTTTTGACGCGGATTCAGGCTTTCCTCCGGTACAGGAATGCGAATTTCAGATGTGGCGCGAAAATAAGATCCTGTTGATTGACGACAACGCCGAGCGTTGTCGCGACCTGGCGGTCATTCTGAATTTTCTCGGCGAGGAGCATCTGGTCTGCAGCAGCACGGACTGGCAAGCGACACTGTCCCGCCTCACCCCCAACAGCTTGTCGAGCATCGTGCTGGGGCAGGTGAACCAGCAGGGTGGCTGCCTGGAGCTGGTACGCCAAGCGCACAAGTGGGACGAGAACCTGCCTTTGCTGTTGCTGCCGGACGTGGCCGCGCATGACTGGCCGGAGGATCTGCGCCGCAAGGTCCTGGCCACGCTGGAAATGCCGCCCAGCTACAACAAGCTGCTCGATTCGTTGCACCGTGCGCAGGTCTATCGCGAGGTCTACGACCAGGCTCGTGCGCGCGGTGTACAGCGAGAGCCTGATCTGTTCCGCAGCCTGGTCGGCACCAGCCGGCCGATCCAGCACGTTCGCCAGATGATGCAGCAGGTGGCCGACACCGAGGCCAGCGTGCTGATCCTCGGCGAGTCCGGTACCGGCAAGGAAGTGGTAGCGCGCAACCTGCACTACCACTCCAGGCGTCGTTCCGGCCCGTTCGTGCCGGTCAATTGCGGGGCGATTCCGGCAGAGCTTCTGGAAAGCGAGCTGTTCGGCCATGAGAAGGGCGCCTTCACTGGCGCGATCACCTCGCGCGCCGGGCGTTTCGAGCTGGCCCATGGCGGCACGCTGTTCCTCGACGAGATCGGCGACATGCCGCTGCCGATGCAGGTCAAGCTGTTGCGCGTGCTGCAGGAGCGCTCGTTCGAACGCGTCGGCAGCAACAAGATGCAGAGCGTCGATGTGCGCATCATCGCCGCCACCCACAAGAACCTGGAAAAGATGATCGAGGAAGGCACCTTCCGCGAGGATCTTTACTACCGCCTCAACGTGTTCCCGATCGAAATGCCGCCGTTGCGCGAGCGCGTCGAGGACATTCCGCTGCTGATGAACGAGTTGATCTCGCGCATGGAGTCGGAAAAACGCGGTTCGATTCGCTTCAACTCCCCGGCGATCATGTCGCTCTGCCGGCACGACTGGCCGGGTAACGTGCGGGAGCTGGCCAACCTGGTCGAGCGCATGGCGATCATGCATCCCTATGGCGTGATCGGCGTGATGGAGCTGCCCAAGAAGTTCCGCCATGTCGATGACGAGGACGAGCGCTACGCCGCCAGCCTGCACGAAGAGATGGAGGAGCGCGCCGCGATCGCCGCGCCGATGAGCAGCCACGAGGCCAATGCGCTGCTGCCCGAGGAAGGTCTCGACCTCAAGGAATACCTCGGCAACCTCGAACAGGCGCTGATCCAGCAGGCGCTGGACGATGCCGGGGGCGTGGTGGCGCGCGCCGCTGAACGCCTGCGTATCCGTCGTACCACCCTGGTGGAGAAGATGCGCAAGTACGGCATGAACCGTCGCGACGACGATCTCGACGCGGAGTGACCTGTCGGCCCGGCCGACCCGCTCGGGTCGGCGCGCATCCGGGCACGAAGCTTGCTGAAGGCTGGCTATACGACCGTTTTTTTGACGTGCGAGCCCAGCCTTGGAATCTCTCCAACTCGACCCGCGGGATGACAGCAGTGCCCCCGCCGATCTCACCCTGCTACGCCAGATGAACGAGCAGCTCGGCCAGTCCCAGGCGTTGCTGCACCTGCAGGTGCACCGCCTGCGCAGCGAGCTGGATCAGGCCAGCGCCGAGCGCCTGCAGCAGGCCGACGAGAACGCGCGCCTGGCCCGCCGCATGCGCAGCCTGGTCGACCTGCTCCCCGGCGGGGTGATCGTGCTCGACGGCCATGGGGTGATCTGCGAGGCCAATCCAGTGGCGCTCGATCTGCTCGGTGAGCCGCTGATCGGCCTGTACTGGCGCGAGGTGATCCAGCGCTGCTTCGCTCCGCGCCCGGATGATGGTCACGAGATTTCCCTGAAGGATGGCCGCCGCGTGGCGCTGGCCACCCGCTCGCTGGATGGCGAACCGGGTCAGCTGGTGCTGCTGACCGACATGACCGAAACCCGCCGCCTGCAGGATCAGCTGGCCCGTCACGAGCGGCTGTCGTCGCTGGGGCGGATGGTTGCCTCGCTGGCCCACCAGATCCGCACGCCGCTCTCCACCGCCTTGCTCTATGCCGGCCATCTGGCCGACCAGTCGCTGGAGCCGGCCCAGCAGCAGCGCTTTGCCGGCAAGCTCAAGGAGCGTCTGCACGAGCTGGACCGCCAGGTGCGCGACATGCTGATCTTCGCCCGCGGCGAGCTGCCGCTGACTGACCGGGTCCGTCCGCGCGAGCTGCTGCGCGCCCTGCAGACGGCGGCCGAGCCGCACCTGGAAGGCATCAGCGTGCGTTGGCAGAACGACGCCCACCAGGGCGAGCTGGTGTGCAACCGCGACACCCTGGTCAGCGCCCTGCTCAATCTGATCGACAACGCCCGCCAGGCCGGCGGCGCGGCGCTGCGCCTGAAGGTGCATGCCTACGCCCGTGGCGAGCGGCTGATCATCGGTGTCTGCGACGATGGCCCGGGCATCGCCCCAGCCGTGCTGGCGCGCCTTGGCGAGCCGTTCTTCACCACCAAGGCCACCGGCACCGGGCTGGGCCTGGCAGTGGTGCAGGCCATCGCCCGTGCCCATCACGGCGAGCTGCGCCTCGCCTCGCGGCCGGGGCGGGGCACCTGGGCACGCCTGAGCCTGCCGCTGTTGCGCACGCCGGTACAGGAGCTGCAACCATGAAGATTCTGCTGGTGGAAGACGACGCCGCCCTGCGCGAAGCCCTGGCCGACACCCTGGAGATCGGCGGCTTCGCCCATCGCGCGGTGGACTGTGCCGAGGCGGCGCTGCTGGCGTTGGCCGAGGAGCCATTCGCCCTGGTGATCAGCGACGTGAACATGCCGGGGATGGACGGTCACGCGCTGCTGGCGCAGATCCGCAGCCGCTACCCGCAGGTGCCGGTGCTGCTGATGACCGCCTTTGGTGCGGTCGACCGTGCCGTGGAGGCCATGCGCCGGGGCGCGGTGGACTATCTGCTCAAGCCGTTCGAGCCGCGCCTGTTGCTGGAGCTGGTGGCGCGGCACGCCTGCGGCGTGGTGGCCGAGCAGGAAGGCCCGGTGGCCTGCGAGCCGGCCAGCCGAGAGCTGCTGGCGCTGGCCGCGCGGGTGGCGCGCAGCGAATCCACGGTGCTGATCTGCGGCGAATCCGGCACCGGCAAGGAGGTGCTGGCGCGTTACATCCACCAGCAGTCGCCGCGTGCGGGCAAGGCGTTCATCGCCATCAACTGCGCGGCGATCCCCGACAACATGCTCGAGGCGACCCTGTTCGGCCATGAGAAGGGCGCCTTCACTGGCGCCATCGCCTCGCAGCCCGGCAAGTTCGAGCAGGCCGACGGCGGCACCCTGTTGCTCGATGAGATTTCCGAGATGCCCCTGGGGCTGCAGGCCAAACTGCTGCGCGTGCTGCAGGAGCGCGAGGTGGAGCGGGTTGGCGGACGCAAGCCGATTGCGCTGGATATCCGCATCGTCGCTACCACCAATCGCGACCTGGCGCGCGAGGTGGCCGAGGGGCGTTTTCGTGAAGACCTGTTCTATCGCCTGTCGGTGTTCCCGCTCGGCTGGCCGCCCCTGCGCGAGCGCCCGGCGGACATCGTGCCGCTGGCCGAGCGCCTGCTCGCCCGGCATGCCGGCAAGATGCAGCTGGGCACGGCCAGACTGTCGGAATCGGCGCGCCGCGCACTGCTGGCGCATGCCTGGCCGGGCAACGTGCGCGAGCTGGACAACGCCATCCAGCGTGCGCTGATCCTGCAGCAGGGCGGGGTGATCGAGGCCGAGGACCTGTGCCTGGCCATGCCGCTGGGGATGATCGGGCGCACGCTCCCGGCGCCTGCGGTACTGCCGCCAGTAGCGGCGAGCATGCCGCCCGAGAGCCTGCCGGTGGAGGCGGGCGGGGCGCTGGGCGAAGACCTGCGCCGCCGTGAATTCCAGCTGATCATGGACACCCTGCGCGCCGCCAATGGTCGGCGCAAGGACGCCGCCGACCGCCTCGGCATCAGCGCGCGCACCCTGCGCTACAAGCTGGCGCAGATGCGCGATGCCGGGTTCGACGTGGACGGCTACCTTCAGCTCGGCTGAGGATCTGCCTGAGAAACCGGCTCGGCCGGCACGCTCGCCTCGGGCAGACGGGCGCCGGCCAGCGCCCGGTTGACCGCCATCCAGCCGGCCACCGCCTCTTCGCCGGCGTCTTCGAAGGCGCGTGCCAGCAGCCTGGTCTGTTCGCGCTGCAGGGCCTGCTCCAGCTTGCGTCCATCGCCGGTCAGGCACAGCAGCCGTTTGCGCTTGTCCTGCTCAGCGGGCACGGCCTGCACGAGATCCATCTCGATCAGCTGACGCAAGGGAATGTTCAGCGCCTGCTTGCTGACCCCGAGCATGGCCAGAAGCTCGGTCACCGAAAGCTCCGGATAGCTGGCGATGAAGAACAGGATGCGGTGATGCACCCGTGACAGGCCGCGGCGGGCGAGCATCTCGTCGGGCTTGGCGGTGAACGCCTGGTAGCCGAAGAAGAACGCCTCCATGGCCTGGCGCTGAATGGCGGATTTTTTTAGGTCAGTCATGTTGACGTATTTGGCGCGCTCGGCGTAGTTTGGTCAAGCATATTGACTATTTCCTCCCGGTACCCGTGCCCATGGCCTTCTCCGAACGCATCGACCGCCTGAAAAGCTCCCTCATCCGTGAAATCCTCGCCGCCGCGCAAAAGCCCGAGGTGATGTCGTTCGCCGGTGGCCTGCCCGCCGAGCCGATGCTGCCCAAGGTGGATTGGTCCGAGATGCCGGTCAGCCTCGGCCAGTACGGCATGAGCGAGGGGGAGCCGGCGCTGCGCGAGGTGATCGCCGCCCAGGCGCGTCTGCTCGGGGTGCCCTGCGAGGCCAGCCAGGTGCTGGTGCTGTCGGGGTCGCAGCAGGCCATCGACCTGGCCTCCAAGCTGTTCATCGATCCGGGCACCGAAGTGCTGGTGGAAGCGCCGACCTACCTGGCCGCGCTGCAGTCGTTCCAGCTGTTCGGCGCCAACTGCCTGGCGGTGCCGCAGGAGGCCGACGGCATGCAGCTCGATGCCCTGCGCCAGTGCCTGGAGCAGCACAAGCCGGCCTTCGCCTACCTGATTCCGACCTTCCAGAACCCGTCCGGCGCCCGCTACAGCGAGGCCAAGCGCGAGGCGGTGGCGGCGCTTTTGGACGAGTTCAACGTGCCGCTGTTCGAAGACGAGCCGTACCGCGAGCTGGTGTTCGACGACGAGCAGGCCACCCCGATCGTCAGCCGCCTGCAGCGCACCAGCTGGATCTACACCGGCACGGTCTCCAAGACCCTGCTGCCGGGTCTGCGCGTGGGCTATCTGATCGCCTCGCCGGACCTGTTCCCCTACCTGCTGCGCCTGAAGCAGTCGGCGGACCTGCACACCAACCGCATCGGCCAGTGGCAGGCGCTGCAGTGGCTGGGCACCGCCCAGTACGACGCGCACATGGCCGAGCTGCGGCGCTTCTACCGCATCCGCCGGGATGCCATGCAGGCGGCCTTGCTCGAGCACTTCGCCGAGCTGGCCGACTGGCAGGTGCCCGAAGGCGGATTGTTCTTCTGGCTGACGCTGAAGCAGCCGATCGACACCCGCACCCTGCTCAAACCGGCGCTGGCGGCGGACGTGGTGTTCATGCCTGGCGAGCCGTTCTTCGTCGACCCGGAGAGCAACCTCGGCCATGTACGGCTGAATTTCAGCCACGTGGCGCCCGAGCGCCTGGCCGAAGGCCTCGGTCGCCTGGCCCGGGTCATCCGCGAAGCGCAGGCCGCGCAAGCGGCCTGATGCCCCCGCGCGGCGACCGCCCGGTCGCCGCCCTGCCGAGCGCCGTTCAGAGCAGCTCGGCGGCCTCCAGCCACTGCCGTGGCACGTCGCGCTTCAACGCCAGCTGGCACTGCTGGCTGGCTTCATCGAACACGATCACCGCCTGGCCGCTGGCGAGCGCCGCCTGGACCCGCTGCACGCGGGTCTGCAGCGGGGTGTCGTCGCCGTTGTCGGTGCCGTCGCGGGTGACGAAGTCCTCGATCAGACGAGTCAGGGTGTCGGCTTCGAGCAGGTGGTGAGGAATCAGCATGGCGCCGTACCGTGAAAGAAAGGGGCGCCAATCTGCCGCGCCGCCGGGCGAACCGCAAGGGCGGCGCGCGCGTCGGCGCGGCCGACGCTCACTGCTCGTCCGGCGGGAGCGTGCGGCCAACCAGCGTGTCGACGGCTGGCACGCGGGTGTCCGGCTCCATCTGCGCGTCGTGTTCGAGCTGGTGACTGAAGCGCTCGAGCGAGGCGCGGTCGGCGTTCTGTGCGTCGGCGGCGAACACGGGCGCGCTCAGCAGATAGGCGCACAGCAGCCGGCTGAGCGCGGTCAGGCTGTCGATATGGGTGCGCTCGTAGCCGTGGGTGGCGTCGCAGCCGAACGCCACCAGGGCGGTGCGGATGTCGTGGCCGGCGGTCACCGCCGATTGCGCATCGCTGTGGTAGTAGCGGAACAGGTCGCGTCGGGCCGGGATGTCGTGCTCGCCGGCGATCTTCAGCAGGTGGCGCGAGAGGTGGTAGTCGTAGGGGCCGCCGGAATCCTGCAGGGCGATGCTGACGGTGTGCTCGGTGGATTGCTGGCCCTTGGCCGCCGGGGCGATGTCGATGCCGACGAATTCGCTGACGTCCCAGGGCAGCGCGGCGGCCGCGCCCGAGCCGGTTTCCTCGGTGATGGTGAAGATCGGATGGCAGTCGATCGGCGGCTCGCGGCCGCTTTCCACCACCGCCTTGAGCGCGGTGAGCAGGGCGGCGACGCCGGCCTTGTCATCCAGATGGCGGGCGTTGATGAAGCCGTCCTCGGTGAACTCGGGCAAGGGATCGAAGGCCACGAAGTCACCCACGTTGATCCCGAGCGCCACGGTGTCCGCCCGGCTATGGGTGCGAGCGTCCAGTCTCAGCTCGACGTGGTCCCAGCTCACCGGCATCTCGTCCACCGCGGTGTTGAAGGCGTGCCCGGAGGCCAGCAGTGGCAGCACGCTGCCACGGATCACGCCGCTGTCGGTGAACACGCTGACCCGACTGCCCTCGGCGAAGCGGCTGGACCAGCAGCCCACCGGTGCCAGGCCCAGGCGGCCGTTGTCATGGATTTCGCGGACGATCGCACCGATGGTGTCCAGATGCGCCGACACCGCGCGATCGGGGCTGTAGCGCCGGCCCTTGAGCGTGCCGCGGATGGTGCCGCGGCGGGTCAGCTCGTAGGGGATGCCGAGCTCGGTGAGCCGCTCGGCGACATAGCGCACGATGGTGTCGGTGAAGCCGGTCGGGCTGGGGATGGCGAGCATCTCCAGCAGCACGCGCTGCAGGTAATGAAGGTCGGGTTCGGGAAGCTGTGTGCTCATGGAAGCTCCTTACAGCGAAGCGAAAGCCCGGGGCCGCGGGCTTTCCATGGATGGGGAAGAGGGCTCAGGCGGTGTTCTGGCTGAGTGGGAACAGCAGATCGATGAAGCGCTCGGCGGTCGGCTGCGGCTCGTGGTTGGCCAGACCGACCCGCTCGTTGGCCTCGATGAACACGTAATCGGGCGCATCGGCGGCGCTGACCAGCAGATCGAGACCGACCACCGGGATATCCAGCGCGCGCGCCGCGCGCACCGCGGCCTCCTGCAGGGTCGGATGCAGGTTCGCGGTGACGTCCTCCAGGGTGCCGCCGGTATGCAGGTTGGCGGTGCGCCGGACCGGCAGGCGCTGGCCGTCGGGTAGCACGCTGTCCAGGTCGTATCCGGCGGCCCTGAGGCAGCGGCAAGTCTCGTCATCCAGCGGAATGCGGCTCTCGCCGCCGGTGGCGGCTGCGCGGCGGCGGCTCTGTTTTTCGATCAGCGCGCGGATGCGCGTGCGGCCATCGCCGATCACTTCGGCCGGCCGGCGGATCGCCGCGGCCACCACCGCGTAGCCGATCACCACGATGCGCAGATCGAGCCCGGCGTGGTAGCTCTCGAGCAGCACGCGGGTGTCGAACTGGCGGGCGCGCTCGATGGCGGCCTCGAGCTCGTCCTCGCCGGTCAGGTCCACCGCGACGCCCTGGCCCTGTTCGCCGTTCACCGGTTTGACCACCACGCGCCGATGCTGGGCGAGGAAGGCGGCGTTGTCCTCGCGGCTGCCGGCCAGCTGCTGCGCGGGCAGGTTGAGCGCGGCGCGGGCCAGGCAGCGGTGGGTCAGCTGCTTGTCCTGACAGAGGGTCATGCTCACCGCGCTGGTCAGATCCGACAGCGACTCGCGGCAGCGGATGCGCCGTCCGCCGTGGGTGAGGGTGAACAGGCCCGCCTCGGCGTCGTCCACCTGCACCTCGATGCCGCGCTTGCGCGCCTCGTCGACGATGATGCGTGCGTAGGGATTGAGGTCCGCCTCCGGGCCGGGGCCGAGGAACAGCGCCTGGTTGATGGTGTTCTTGCGCTTGATGGTGAAGGTCTGCAGATCGCGAAAGCCCAGCTTGGCGTACAGCGCCTTGGCCTGGCGGTTGTCGTGCAGCACCGAGAGGTCGAGGTAGGCCCGGCCCTTGCCCATGTAATGCTCGATCAGGTGGCGCACCAGCGCCTCGCCGACCCCCGGTCGCGGGCAGCTCGGCGACACCGCCAGGCACCACAGGCTCGAGCCGTTCTCCGGATCATCGAAGGCCTTGCGGTGATCCAGCCCCATCATCGCGCCGAGCACCTGGCCGGAGGTTTCGTCCTCGGCCAGCCAGTACACGGGGCCGCCCTCGTCACGCGGGGTGCAGTGGCTGGGGTCGACCGGCAGCATGTGCCGCGCCTGGTACAGGCAGTTGATCGCTGACCAGTCAGCCTCGCTCTGCACCCGACGGATGACGAAGCCGCGAAAGATCTCATGGGCCGGACGGTAGTCGGAGAACCACAGGCGAAAGGTGTCGGAGGGATCGAGAAACAGCTGCTGCGGCGCATAAGCCAGGACCTGCTGCGGCGCGGCGACGTACAGCGCGATGTCGCGTTCGCCGGGCGCCTCGTTGAGCAGCTCGGCGGACAGCGAGGCGGCGTCGGGGTAGGTGTGGCCGATCAGGATGCGTCCCCAGCCGCAATGCACGGCGATCGGGCCGGACGATTCGCGCCGGCCGTCCTCGGCCAGACGCGCCTGCAAGCGCTGGTAGGTGGGCGTCTGGCCGCGCAACAGGCGTTGGCCATAGGCTTGCGACTTCTGCATGGAAAATCCTCTTGGAGCGGTGGCCTGTGCGGTGTGTTGTTCAGTCAAGTTCGGCAGGCCGAGGTTCCCGCAGGCCGCGGCGGGGGCCTGGCGCGCCGGACTACAGCCCCTGTTCGCTCAGCCACAGGTTCAGCGCCGCCAGCTGCCAGAGCTTGGAGCCGCGCAACGGCGTCAGCTGACCCTGCGGGTCGGCCAGCAGATGTTCGATCGCCTGCGGCTGGTAGAGGCCGCGGTCCTGGCTCGGGTCGGTCAACAGCTCGCGCACCCAGTCGAGGGTGGCGCCGGAGAGGTGCTTTAAGCCCGGTACCGGAAAGTAGCCCTTGGGTCGGTCGATCACCTCGGCAGGGATGACCCGGCGCGCGGCTTCCTTGAGCACGTACTTGCCGCCGTCTGGCAGCTTGTAGTGCGCCGGAATGCGCGCCGACAGCTCGGCCACCCGGTAGTCCAGAAACGGCGTGCGCGCCTCCAGGCTCCAGGCCATGGTCATGTTGTCGACCCGCTTGACCGGGTCGTCCACCAGCATCACCGTGCTGTCGAGGCGCAGGGCCTTGTCCACCGCCGCCTCGGCGCCCGGTTCGGCGAAATGCCGGCGCACGAAGTCGCCGGAAAAGTCGCCCTTGAGCCACTGCGCCTGCATCAGCGCGGCGTATTCCTCGTAGCTGCGGTCACGGAAGGCGGTGAGGTAGGCCGCCACCGGATCGGGCGCGCCGTCCACCTTCGGGTACCAGTGATAGCCGGCGAACAGCTCGTCGGCGCCCTGGCCGCTTTGCACCACCTTGCAGTGCCGGGCGACCTCGCGCGAGAGCAGGTAGAAGGCGATGCAGTCGTGGCTGACCATCGGCTCGCTCATGGCGCGGAAGGCGGCCGGCAGCTGTTCGAGGATCTCGTGTTCGCCGATGCGCAGCTGGTGGTGGCGGGTCTGGTAATGCGTGGCGATCAGATCCGAGTACTTGAACTCGTCGCCGCGCTCGCCGCCGGCATCCTCGAAGCCGATGGAGAAGGTCAACAGGTTGTCCGCCGCGCCGGCTTCGCGCAGCAGGCCGACCAACAGGCTCGAATCGACGCCGCCCGAGAGCAGCACCCCGACATCCACCGCCGCGCGCTGACGGATCGCCACGGCGTCGCGCAGGGTGTCGAGCACCCGCTGCTGCCAGTCCTCGAAGCGGTAGGACTGTTCTTCGGCGGCGGCACCGAACCGCAACTGCCACCACGTCTGGCGGCTGCAGTTGCCCTGGGCGTCGAAGCGCATCCAGCTGGCCGGCGGCAGTTTTTCGATGCCGGCGATCAGCGTATCGGGCGCCGGCACCACGGCGTGGAAGCTCATGTAGTGGTTGAGCGCCACGGGGTTGAGCTGCGGTTCGATATCGCCGCCCTTGAGCAGCGCGGGCAGGGTGGAGGCAAAGCGCAGGCGCCGCTCGGTGAGCGAGAAATACAGCGGTTTGACGCCCAGGCGGTCGCGGGCGATGAACAGCTCACCGGTGTCGCGGTTGTGAATGGCGAACACGAACATGCCGTTCAGTCGCGGCAGCAGCGCCTCGCCCCAGGCATGGAAGCCCTTGAGCAGCACCTCGGTATCGCCTTCGGAGAAGAAGCGATAGCCCATGCCTTCGAGTTCGGCACGCAGTTCCGGGTAGTTGTAGATGGCGCCGTTGAACACCATGGACAGGCCGAGCGCAGGGTCGACCATCGGCTGGCCGGAGGCCTCGCACAGGTCCATGATCTTCAGCCGCCGGTGGCCGAAGGCCAGGGGGCCATGGCTATGGAAGCCGCAGGCATCGGGCCCGCGCGCGCTGAGGTGGTGGGTGATGCGTTCAACCGCCGACAGGGCGGCCGGTTGATGATCGAAACGATACTCTCCAGCTATGCCGCACATGATCCTTACCGGTTCTCCGTTGGGGATTGTGACTGGCGCGCAACAGGCCTGGTTCAGCGCCGTCGGGCACTTGCGGCACCGGCGGTCGCCCGGGGCTGTCGCGGTTGCGTCAAGCCAGTCGGGCTATTCACCAAAACAAATTAATGGTTTGATGTCAAACCGTGTCGTCGGCTTTTGCTGAGGATTGTCTTGTAAAAATGATTTCAGATGAAACGAAAAGCGCAGCGGCAGAGCAGTTCCAGGTCGCCCTGTTCCAGGCGTTGCGGCGCCTGCAGCAGGACGCCGAAGTGCACGCCAAGCGACTGGCACGCTTTGGCGGGCTTACCCCGGTGCAGCTGATGATTCTCAAGGTGTTGCAGGAGGAGGGGCGGCTGACCGCCAGCGCGCTGAGCCGGCGCGTGAGCCTGACGCCGGCGACCCTGTCCGGCCTTTTGGACCGGCTGGAGGAACGCGGCCTGCTCGAGCGTCAGCGTGATGTGCAGGACCGTCGCCGCCAGTGGCTGTTGATCAGCGGCACTGGGCGAGAGTTGCTCAGGCAGGCGCCACCGTTGCTGCCGCCGGAATTCTGCGCGCGGTTTGCCGCATTGGCCGAGTGGGAAAAACACAGCATCGCCGCCGCGCTGTTGCGGGCGGCCGAGCTGTGCGGGGAGCTGGAGTGAACGGCGGGAGGGTCAGGTGTACTTGGTGAAGATGGCGCGTACCCGGGCCAGGGTTTCTTCGCTGTCGCTGGCCGGATTGAGCACCGCCTCTTCCACCAGGCACACGAGCATCTCCTGGTAGGCGCGATCGAGCGCCTTGCGGGCGGCGGAAAACTGCTGGGCGACCGCCTCGCAGTCCTCTTCCCGGCGGATCATCGCCTGAATGCCACGAATCTGGCCTTCCACGCGGGCCAGACGCTTGAGCATCGCATCGCGTTGCTGCGCCATGGCCTGTTCCTGCTCCACCGGGACTTTCATTCACTCAACCTCACGGGAAAGGGTAAAGGCGCCGCGCAGGTCGCCCATCTGGTAGCCGCGCGCCTGATCGTCGGGGTAGCGCGCGTCGATCACGCTGGCCAGCTCGGGTTTGATCGACTGGCCGTGGCAGGCCAGGCAAGGCTCGCCCACACCGATCGCCTGCATGTAGCGGTAGCGGCCGTCGACCCGCTCGCCGTGCTTGAGGTCGGCCAGCGGCTCGCCGGCGGCGGCGCGCGCGGCGAACGACTCGAGCACCTGGCGCTCCCAGGCGTCCGGCGCGTTGTTCGGATTGCGGATCTTGAGCGAAGTGCGTCCCACTTGCCAGACCCCATCGCCGTGTTTGGCGGCGATTTCGGGGGCCAGCAGATGACAGGCTTCCACCGCCTTGGCCGGACCGCCGGTGGCGACCGCTTCTTTCACCGTGGCCAGCAGTTCCTGCTGGAACGGCGGGATCAGACTGGCGGCTTCCTGGTTCAGGGCTTGATCGGTGGCAGGGGTGCCGGCCTGGGCAGCCAGGGGCAGGACGGCGAGGGCCAGCAGTGCACGCAGCATCATCGGAAACTCCTTGTATTCGCGGGGTGAATATAGGGTGGGGAGTATCTGGTGGGTGCTGAGCGAACGCAAGCGGGCGATCACGCCGTGCCGCGCACCACGCGGCGTAGCAGGAAGCGGTTGGGGTGGCAGGCCTCCGCCACCGCGCGCGGCAACGGTAGCGGCTCGTCCTCCAGCCAGGCAGCCAAAAGCTCGGCGGCCAGGGGCGCGGTGACCAGCCCGCGCGAGCCGTGGCCGAGGTTCAGGTACAGGCCCTCCAGCCAGGGGCAGGGGGTATCCGGGCGCAGGCGGGCGTCCTTGCGCAGCGCGGCGTAGGCCTGCTGGAACGCCTCGGCCTCGGCGAGCGGGCCGACCAGCGGCAGGTAGTCGGGGCTGGTGCAGCGATAGGCGGCGCGGCCTTGCAGCGTCGTCGGATCCAGATGGGCGGCGTCCAGGCGCGTGGCAAGATCCGCGGAAATCTCCTCGAGCAGCGCCAGGTTGGAACGGTGTTCGGCCGCGCTGGGCTCGAGGTCGCAGGCCTTGAAGTCGAAACTGGCGCCGAGGGTGTGCTCGCCGTGGCGCGCCGGGGCCACATAGCCTTCGGCGCAGAGCAGGGTGCGCAGCGCTGAGCTGGCGGGGGTCGCCGGCAGGCGGCTGATCTGCCCGCGGATGCGCTTGAGCGGCAGCCAGGCGGTCGGCGCGAAGGCCAGGCTGTCGGTGGCGTTGGCCAGCACCAGCACCGGCGCCTGGGCCAGCAGGCCGCTGGCAGCGCGAACCTGCCACTGACCGTCGTGGCGCTGGATTTCGAGCGCCTCGCTGTGGGTCTTCAGTTCGATGCCCGGCTGGCTGGCCAGCCAGCGGCACAGCGCCGGCGGATGCAGCCAGCCGGCGTCGGGAAACAGCAGCCCGCCACTACCGAGGTTCACACCGGCTACGGCTTCGGCCTCGCTTTGCGTGAGCGCTCTGAGCAGGCTCGGTGGGAATGCTTCGGCAAGCTGCTGCTGGCGCGCCTGCTCCTTGGCGTCGAAGCCCAGTTGCAGCACGCCGCAGGCGTCCCAGTCTTCGCCGGGGCGCAGGTTGGGCAGCAGCCGGCGGGTATGGCCGAAACCGGCCACCACCAGCTGCGAGAGCGGCGTGCCATGCGCCGACAGCTTGAGATAGAGCACGCCCTGCGGGTTGCCCGAGCCCTCGCGGGCCACCTCGGCATGGCGTTCGACGAGCTGCACCTGCCAGCCGCGGGCGGCCAGGCTGGCGGCAGTGGCGCAACCGGCGATGCCGGCGCCGATCACCACCGCGCGCCTGTCGCCGTGTGGGCGCGGCGGACGGGCGTACCAGGGCGCGGCCTCGGCCGCCGGCTGGCCCTCGAAGCGCCCGCGCATGATCTCGCGCTTGTGCCCGTAGCCGGGGACCCGGTGCATGGCAAAGCCGGCCGCGATCAGCCCGCGGCGTACGAACCCCGCGGCGGTGAAGGTGCCGAGGGTGGCGCCGGGGGCGGACAGCCGCGCCAGTTCGGTGAACAGCTCGGGGGTCCACATCGCGGGGTTCTTCGCCGGCGCGAAGCCGTCGAGAAACCAGGCGTCGATGCGCGCCTCGAGGGGCGGCAGCTGCTCCAGCACGTCGCCGACCAGGAGGGTCAGCACCACGCGCCCGCCGTCGAACACCAGGCGCTGAAAGCCGGGGTTGATCGCCACGTACTGTGCCAGCAACTGGGCCGACCAAGGCGCCAGTCCCGGCCACAGGGCCAGGGCTTTCTTCAGGTCGGCGCTGCTCAGCGGGTACTTCTCGACGCTGACGAAATGCAACCGGGCGTCGGCCGGCGCGGTTTGCGTAAACAGCTGCCAGGCGCAGAGAAAGTTCATCCCGGTGCCAAAGCCGGTCTCGCCGATGGTCAGCCGGCCGCCGGCGGGCAGGGCGGCAAAGCGTTCGGCCAGCGCGTTGCCTTGGAGAAACACGTGGCGCGTTTCGCCAAGACCGTCGTTGCGCGAGAAATACACGTCGCCGAACTGGCGCGACAGCGGTTGGCCGTGCTCGTCCCAGTCGAGTTCGGCGTAGGGGGAATCGGACATCGGCGTCTCCTTGGAACCGGCGGCATTGTAGCGGTGCTAAGGTTGGGGAGTCGCGCACAGGAGAAATGCATGTTCGAGTCCGCCGAGCTGGGCCACGCCATCGACAAGAAGACTTACGACGCCCGCCTGCCGGCGCTGCGCGAGGCGCTCTTGAGCGCCCAGTACAGCCTGCGCGATGACGGGCGCCGTGCCGTGCTGGTGCTGATCAACGGCATCGAGGGCGCCGGCAAGGGCGAGACGGTCAAGCTGCTCAACGAGTGGATGGACCCGCGGCTGATCCAGGTCAGCACCTTCGATTCGCCCACCGACGAGGAACAGGCGCGGCCGTTCTTCTGGCGCTACTGGCGCCAGCTGCCGCCCAAGGGGCGCATCGGCGTCTTCTTCGGCAACTGGTACAGCCAGATGCTGCAGGCGCGGGTCAGCGGGGCGCTGGATGACGATGGCCTGGAGCGGGCCCTCGACAGCGCCAACGCACTGGAGCGGGAGTTGAGCGATGAGGGCGTGCTGATCCTCAAATTCTGGTTTCACCTGTCCAAGGAGCGCATGCTGGCGCGCCTCGACGAACTCAAGGACGACCCGCTGCACAGCTGGCGGATCAGCCCGCTGGACTGGCATCAGTCGAAGATCTACGACGCCTTCGTCGCCCACGGCAAGCGGGTGGTACAGCGCTCGAGCTGCGAGCGCACGCCGTGGCATGTGGTGGAGGGCGCCGACAACCACTATCGCAGCCTCACGGTCGGGCGGATTCTGCTCGAGGGCCTGCAGGACGCGCTGCAGGGCGAGCCGCCGCGCCGCCACACAGTGCATGGCGCGCTGCTGCCGTCGGCGCTGGACGAACGCCGCCTGCTCGACAGCCTCGACCTGTCGCAGTCGCTGGAGAAGGACGCCTACCAGGAGCAGCTGATCGCCGAGCAGGCGCGCCTGGCGCGGCTGATGCGCGATCCGAAGATGCAGCGCCATGCGCTGTTGGCGGTGTTCGAGGGTAACGACGCGGCCGGCAAGGGCGGCGCGATCCGCCGCGTGGCCGGTGCGCTGGACCCGCGTCAGTACCGCGTGGTGCCGGTTGGTGCGCCGAGTGACGAAGAGCGCGCCCAGCCGTATCTGTGGCGTTTCTGGCGGCACCTGCCGGCGCGCGGGCGCTTCACCATCTTCGATCGCTCCTGGTACGGCCGGGTACTGGTCGAGCGGGTGGAGGGCTTCGCCCCGCCGGGCGACTGGCTGCGCGCCTACGACGAGATCAACGCCTTCGAGGAAGAGCTGACGCGCTTTGGCATCGTGGTGGTCAAGTTCTGGCTGGCGATCGACAAGAAGACGCAGTACAAGCGCTTCAAGAAACGCGAGGAAACCCCGTTCAAACGCTACAAGATCACCGAAGAAGACTGGCGAAACCGCGAAAAGTGGGACCAGTACGTCGATGCGGTGGATGACATGGTCGACCGCACCAGCACCGACAACGCGCCCTGGACGCTGGTGGAGGCCAATGACAAGCGCTTCGCCCGGGTGAAGGTGCTGCGCACCCTCAATGACGCGCTGGAGGCGGCGTTCGCCCGTAGCGAGCGGTAGCTGGATCGGCTGCGCTGCGCTTTTCACCGTGCCGGTCGATGGCGGTCAAGGCGGCGCCGTTGAACCACCCTACGGCGTTGCAGCCGATGCAGGGTGGCCAACCGCGCAGCGTTGTCCACCGCCGGTCTCCTGCGCGGCGGGTGGCCAGGACCTGCGCTCGTTGGTCACCCTACGGGCGCTGCTACTCCGCCTTGCCCGGTTCGAGCATGTCCTCGGGGCGCACCCACTGGCTGAACTGTTCATCGGTGACGTAGCCGAGCGCGCTGGCCGCCTCGCGCAGGGTGCTGCCTTCGGCATAGGCCTTCTTGGCGATTTCCGCGGCCTTGTCATAGCCGATGTGGCGGTTCAGCGCGGTCACCAGCATCAGCCCGCGCTCCAGGTGCGCGGCCATCTGGGCGGTATCGGGTTCCAGCCCGGCGACGCAATGCACGTTGAAGTTCCGGCAGCCGTCGGCCAGCAGGCGGATCGACTGCAGCAGGTTGTGGATGATCACCGGCTTGAACACGTTGAGCTGCAGGTGGCCCTGGCAGGCAGCGAAGGTCAGCGCCGTGTCGTTGCCCAGCACCTGGCAGGCGAGCATCGACAGCGCCTCGCACTGGGTCGGGTTGACCTTGCCCGGCATGATCGAACTGCCCGGCTCGTTGGCCGGCAGGCGCACTTCGGCGAAGCCTGCGCGGGGGCCTGAGCCCAGCAGGCGCAGGTCGTTGGCCAGCTTCATCAGCGCCACGGCGAGGGTCTTGAGGGCGCCGGAAAGATTGACCAGCGGCTCGTGCCCGGCCAGCGCGGCGAACTTGTTGGGCGCCGTGGCGAACGGCAGGCCCGACAGCGTGGCGATCTCCTGGGCGATGGCTTCGGCGAACCCCGCCGGCGCGTTGAGCCCGGTGCCCACCGCGGTGCCGCCCTGGGCCAGTTCGTAGACCCCCGGCAAGGCGCGGCGAATGGCCTCCTCGGCGATGTCCAGCTGGGCGACGAAGGCCGACAGCTCCTGGCCGAAGGTGATCGGCGTGGCGTCCATCAGGTGGGTGCGGCCGGTCTTGACCAGATCCATGTGCCGCGCCGACTGCTCGGCCAGGCCGCCGCGCAGCTCGCCGATCGCCGGCAACAGCTGCTGGTGCACTGCCCGCGCCGCGGCGATGTGCATGGCGGTGGGGAAGCAGTCGTTGGAACTCTGCGCGCGGTTGACGTGATCGTTGGGGTGCACCGGGCTCTTGCCGCCGCGGTTGCCGGTGGCGATCTCGTTGGCGCGTCCGGCGATCACCTCGTTGACGTTCATGTTGCTCTGCGTGCCGCTGCCGGTCTGCCAGACCACCAGCGGGAACTGTGCATCGTGCTGGCCGGCGAGGATCTCGTCGGCGGCCTGCTCGATCAGGCCGGCGACGTCGTCGGGCAGCTCGCCGAGACGCAGGTTGACCCGGGCGGCGGCCTTCTTGATCAGCGCCAGGCCATGGATCACCTCCGGCGGCATGCGCTGGTCGCCGATGGCGAAATTGATCAGCGAACGTTGCGTCTGGGCACCCCAGTAAGCGTCTTCGGGCACCTCCACGGGGCCCAGGCTGTCGGTTTCGGTTCGGCTCATGTCAGTGCTCCAGTCGGTAGTGCAGGTTAGGTGGTCGGCCCGCTCGGCGGTTCCACGCCTTCGTCGCGCCTTCCTTGAGCGCTCGCAGGCGTGGGCGCAGAATGGGCGACCGCTCGTCCCAAGGACTTTTTCATGCCATTCGTTCGCCGTGTTGCCGTTGCCCTGTTGCCTGTCCTGTTCAGTCTAGAAGCCCTGGCGGCGGACGGCGCCGCGGCGCAGGCCGAGCGTCTGCTCGAGCTGACCCGCGCCGACCGCATGACCGTGCCGGTGTATGCCCAGGTGCAGCAGATGTTCGCCGAGCGCGCCGGTGCGGCCGGGCGCGGCGCGCAGCAGGCCGTGCTGGAAAGCTACCAGGCCCGCGCCAATGCGCTGCTCGACGGCGCGGTGGGCTGGGCGCAGCTCAAGCCGGAGCTGATCAAGCTCTACACCGACGCTTTCAGCGAGGAGGAGCTGCGGCAACTGGTGGCCTTTTACGACTCGCCGCTCGGGCGCAAGATGCTCGACCAGCTGCCGGTGCTGAACATGCGTTCGGCCCAGGCAGCGCAGGCGCGGGTCGAAAGGGTCGCGCCGAAGGTCAACGCGCTGGCCGACGAGATGGCCGCCAAACTGCAATCCACTCCCTGAACGAGGAATCGTCATGTCCAAGCAAGCACGTGTGATCGAGGCGCTGGAAGCGCTCAAGCCGCAGCATCTGGAAGTGCAGGACGAGAGCCACATGCACAGCCGCGGCAGCGAGACGCACTACAAGGCGGTGATCGTCAGCGAGGAATTCGCTGGCCTCGGCGCGGTCAAGCGCCATCAGAAGGCCTATGCGGCGATGGGCGAGCTGATGCGCGAGATCCACGCCCTGGCGCTGCACACCTACACCCCCGAAGAGTGGGCGGTACAGGGCCAGGCACCGGCCTCGCCGGTCTGCGCTGGCGGCCACAAGTGAGCGTTGCCCGCCGCTAGCCGCGTTTTCCCCCACCTTTCCGCGTTCTGGAGCGCCTGCATGGCTTCACGGTTGATCTACGTGATGGACCCGATGTGTTCGTGGTGCTGGGGGTTCGCCCCGGTGATGCAGGCACTGGCCGAGCAGGCCGCCGCGGCCGGCGTGCCGCTGCACCTGGTGGCTGGCGGGCTGCGCCGCGAACAGCAGCCGCTCGATGCCAAGGGGCGCGAGCGCATCCTCGGCTACTGGGATTCGGTGGCACAAGCCACCGGCCAGGCGTTCGATCGTGCCGCGGGCATGCCGGCGGGGATGTGCTACGACACCGAGCCGGCCTGCCGTGCGCTGGTTACCGCCCGCACGCTCGATCCGGCGCGGGTCTGGCCGCTGGCGCTGGGCATACAAGAGGCGTTCTACACCCAGGGGCGCGACGTCACCCAGGCCGCCGAGCTGCGTCAGCTGGCCGTGCAGGCCGGGCTGGACGAGGCGGCGTTCGCCGGGCAATTCGACAGCCAGGCATTGCGCGAGGCGACTCACGCCGATTGCGAATGGGCGCTGAACCTGGGAATCGCCGGCTTCCCCACGGTGCTGGCCGAGCACGATGGGCGGCTGGCGCTGTTGACCAACGGCTACCAGCCGCAACAGGCGCTGGCGCCGCTGCTCGGTCGCTGGCTGGAGCACCGGGCCCATGCCTGATCGCCTGAGCTGGCAGGAGATCCGCCAGCTCGCCCTGCGCCATCGCAAGGCGCTGGTGCTGGCCAACCTGGTGGCGGTGATCGCCACCCTGTGCAGCGTGCCGATCCCGCTGCTGCTGCCGCTGCTGGTGGATGAGGTGCTGCTCGGCGACGGCGATGGCGCGCTGCGTCTGATGGACCAGCTGCTGCCGGCCGCCTGGCAGGGGCCGGTCGCCTATATCGGCCTGATTCTGCTGCTGAGCCTCGTGCTGCGCGTGGTGGCGATGGGGCTCAACGTGGTGCAGGCGCGGCAGTTCTCGCACCTGTCCAAGGATGTGGTGTACCGCCTGCGGGTGCGCCTGATCGAGCGGCTCAAGCGCATCGCCATGCAGGAGTACGAGAGCCTGGGCAGCGGCGCGGTGGTGGCGCACCTGATCACCGATCTGGACACCCTGGACAAGTTCATCGGCGAGACCCTCAGCCGTTTTCTGATCGCCCTGCTGACCTTGACCGGCACCGCCGCGATCCTGCTCTGGATGCACTGGCAGCTGGCCCTGCTGATCCTGTTGTTCAACCCGCTGGTGATCTACGCCACCGTGCAGCTGGGCAAGCGCGTCAAGCACCTGAAGCGGCGCGAGAACGACAGTACCGCGACCTTCACCCAGGCGCTGACCGAAACCCTCGATGCCATCCAGGAAGTACGCGCCGGCAACCGCCAGGGGTTTTTCCTCGGCCAGCTCGGCGGGCATGCGCGGGCGGTGCGCGACCACGCGATCGCCTCGCAGTGGAAGACCGACGCGGCCAACCGCGCCAGCGGCATGATCTTCCAGTTCGGCATCGACGTCTTCCGCGCCGCGGCGATGATCACCGTGCTGATGTCCGACCTCTCCATCGGCCAGATGCTCGCGGTGTTCAGCTACCTCTGGTACATGATCGGCCCGGTCGAGCAGCTGCTCGGCCTGCAATACGCCTACTACGCCGCCGATGGTGCGCTGGGCCGGCTCAACCAGCTGCTGGCGCGGGAGGACGAGCCGCAGTACCCGCCGCAGCGCAATCCGTTCACCGGGCAGCAGGCCGTAGGCATCGAGGTGCGCGACCTGCATTTCGCCTACCGCGACGAGCCGGTGCTCGAAGGGCTCAACCTGTCCATCGCGCCGGGCGAGAAGGTGGCTATCGTCGGGGCCAGCGGCGGTGGCAAGAGCACCCTGGTGCAGCTGTTGCTGGGGCTCTATCAGGCCCAGCGCGGCGAGATCCGCTTCGGCGGCGTGCCGTTCGAGCAGATCGGCCTGGAGACCCTGCGCGACGAGGTGGCGGTGGTGTTGCAGCACCCGGCGCTGTTCAACGACACGGTGCGCGCCAACCTGACCCTGGGCCGCGACAAGCCCGACGCCGCCTGCTGGCAGGCGCTGGAAATCTCCCAGCTGGCCGACACCGTGCGCCAGTTGCCGCAAGGGCTGGATACGGTGGTCGGCCGCTCCGGTGTGCGCCTTTCCGGCGGGCAGCGCCAGCGCCTGGCAGTGGCGCGGATGGTGCTGGCCGAGCCCAAGGTGGTGATTCTCGACGAGGCGACCTCGGCGCTGGATGCCGTCACCGAACATGCGCTGCACCGTTCGCTGCAGGCCTTTCTCCAGGGCCGTACCACGCTGATCATCGCCCACCGCCTGTCCGCGGTGAAACAGGCCGATCGGGTGCTGGTGTTCGACGACGGACGTATCGTCGAGGAGGGCGACCACCAGGCGCTTCTGGCCGAAGGCGGCCTGTACGCGCGGCTTTACGGCCAGTTGCAGCACTAAATCCCAGGCATAAAAAAACCGCCCCGGAAGGCGGTTTTTTTGCGCGGGCGAAACCTTAGAACGATTTGGAGACCGACAGGGTTACGTTGGAATCGCAGTAGCCCTTCTTGCCGTAGGTCTCGACGCACTCGGCGTCGCCAAAGTCGCTGTCGGTGTAGGTGACGGCGAAGTCCAGGCCGGCGATGGTCTTGCCCAGGCCGATCGCCCAGTCGTTGTAGTCGTCGCCACCGGCTTTCTGGTCGGTGCGGCCAACCGAGGCCAGCAGACCGAAGCCGGCCGGCAGTTCGTATTCGTAAGAGAGGTAGGTGTAGGTCGGGTTCTCGCCGCTATCGGTCTCGAAGGCGTACTTGTAGCCCAGGGTGAAGCCGTAGGCGCTGATGCTGGGCATGAACTCGTAGTAGTTCCACACGCTGGCGCCCGGGTATTCGTACTTGATCACCGACACGTCGTAGGAGATGTCTTCGGTGATGTTGTTGCCATAGCCCAGGTAGTAGTCGAACTCCACGTCGGCGCCGCTGCCGTCGTTACCGGCGAAGGCGAAGTTGCCGTCCACGTTGGAGGCCCAGATGCCGGCGTACAGGCCGCTCTCGTGGGCGATGTCCAGGCTGCCCTGCACGGCACCCTTGCCAGCGGTCTGGGACTGGCCGCGCCAGATGTAATCGGTGGCCAGCGTGGCGGTCATGCTGACGTCGAATTCGCCGACGGGAGACTGAACGGTTTCGCTGACAGCGAGGCCGCTGATACCGGTGGTGGAGGCGGCAACAACAGCCACAGCAATTTTCTTCAGCATCTTTGGAATCCCCTGAGTTGTGTACGAGGGTTGGCCCTCATTTCTTTCCTGGTCCTTGGAAGGACAGGTCACGGGGATAAATGCAGATACTTTGCCAACTTTGAAAAATCATTATTAATCAGTGATTTACATAAGAAATGCGCACTTTTGCCGCCGTTGGCCGCGTGCGCTCGCTGCGCTTTGCTGGGGCGGCTAAAGATGGCTGAAAACCATCAATGCTCTTTTTTGGGGCGCTGTTTGTCGGATTTGCATCACAGGCTGCCGCCGCGCCCACGCTGCCCCGAACAGGCGCACCGAGGCGGCTGGGCGCGGCACCGTGCTAGTGCCGGAGCGGCTCGCCCAGTTCACCGGCCCACTGCGCCAGGGGCAGCGGCGGGTAGGGCGTCCAGATGCGTGTCCACAGCTGGTGCAGGCGGGCCAGGTCGCCGCGCTGGGCGGGCAGGCGTTCCGGGCGTTCGACCAGCTGCCAGTCGCGGCCATCGTGTTCGGCGAGGATGAAGCGAAACGGGTGAAAGCCGGTCATGCCCAGGCGCAGGTCGGTGACCACCAGGCGCTGGCCCAGGCGGTCGTAGCGCAGCAGGTCATCGGTGAACCAGCGCAGCCTGTGGTGCGCCGGCGAATCCTGCAGCAGCGGCGCCAGCTCGACCCCGCGCGGCACCCGCACCAGCTGCGGCGGCTGCTGGTCCAGCCAGCCGATGACCGCCTCGTAGTAGTGCTCGCCATCCACCGCCACGGCGCGCCAGAGCAGGCCGTTGAACGGCGTCGGCGAACTGAACAGGCGCTGGTGGTGGACGCCGGCCTGGGCCAGGGCGCCGGCCATGCGCGTTTCGGCCATCTGCTTGCCGGCCAGGGTAAAGCCCAGGTACAGGCAGGAGACCCCCAGTGCCAGGTACAGCCCGAGCGGGCGACGCGCGCGCAGGCCGCTGCCGGCGGCGGCCAGCACGGCGACTAGCAGCGGCACGCTGTAGGCCGGGTCGATGATGAATACGCTGGACCAGGCGACCGGCGCCACCGGCAAGGGCCACCAGAGCTGGGTGCCGTAGCTGGTGAAGGCATCCAGCAGGACATGGGTCACCAGCACCAGCCATAGGCAGAGCCACAGTTGCCGCCCGCTGTAGCCGGGATGAGGGCGAAACCTGCGCACCAGCCAGGCGAGCAGCAGCGAGACGCCGGTGAGCACGAAAAGCGAATGGCTGAAACCGCGGTGGTAGGTCATGTTGGCCACCGCGTCGCCATAGTCGATGAGCACATCCAGATCCGGCAGGGTGGCCAGTGCGGCGCCGTAAAGCAGCGCCTTGCGGCCCTGCCAGCGGCCCAGCAAGGCGCCCTGTACGCTGGCGCCCAGCAGCGCCTGGGTGAGCGAATCCATCGATGTCCTCGTAGAGCGGCTGGTTCGGGCTGGCGTATCAGGCCCGGCCGGGCTGGGGATGATCGCCACCCGGCTGGACCGGCGGCTCCGGTGCATCCGGCAGCAGCTCCATGACCGTCGGGCTGGTGCGCAGCATGGGGGTGAAGTGCGCCGGTGGCGCGCTGACCAGATCGTGCACCTTGTTCGTGCGGTACAGCGAATACAGCGCCAGGAGGCCCAGGGTCGCGGCGAAGTATACCGGCAGGCCCTGCGGCCCCAGCAGGTGCATGGTCGCCCCGGCGAGCATCGGGCCGATCGCTGCGCCCAGCCCGTTGACCAGCAAAAGGCCGCTGCAGCCGGAGAGGATTTCGTCCGGGTGCAGCTGGTCGATCAGCTGCGCCACGGCCACCGAATAGATCGAAAAGGCCAGCCCGCCCCAGACGAACATCGCCGCCAGTTGCAGGCGACTGGCCGGCAGGACGCTGACGATGGCCGCCAGCGCGGCGGCCAGGCACACCACCCAGAGCATCACGTTGCGCCGGTCGTGGCTGTCGGAGAAACGCCCGATCGGCCACTGCAGCACGGCGCCGCCGAGGATGGTCAGGCTCATCAGCAGGCCGACCCCGGCGGCGTCATAGCCGACCTGGCTGGCATACACCGGCGCCAGTCCCCAGAAGGCACTGAGCGCGAGCCCGGAGAACGCCGAGGCGGCCAGCGGCAGGGGGGCGATGCGCAGCAGCTGCAACAGGTCGGTGGCCGGCACGTCCGGCAGGCTCGGCTGGGCCTGGCGGGTGAGGGTGATCGGCATCAGCGCGGCGCAGATCAAAAGCCCGGCCAGGGCGAACAGGGTGAAGGCTTCGGCGCTGTCCAGACGCAGCAGCTGTTGCGCGGCGGCCAGCGCGCCGAGGTTGACGATCATGTAGATGGCGAACACCTGGCCGCGCTGCTGGCCGCTGACCTCGGCGTTCAGCCAGCTCTCGGCGACCATGTACAGGGTCACCAGGGCGATGCCGTAGACCACCCGCAGCACCAGCCAGACCCAGGGATCGACGATCAGGATGTGCAGCAGCGCGGCGATCGCGCCCAGCGCGGCGCAACAGGCGAAGGCGCGGATGTAACCGATGCGGCGGATCAGCGGCGGCGCAGTCCAGGTGCCGAGCAGGTAGCCGAGAAAATAGCCCGACATCATCAGGCCGATCAGCGTGGTGGAGTAGCCCTCGGCGACACCGCGCAGGGTCAGCAGCGTGTTCAGCAGACCATGCCCGAGCAGCAGCAGGGCAACGCCGCCGAGCAGCGATCCGAGGGGAGCGATCACAGATCTCATGCTTTCACCTTAGCAAGCGAATGAGCGAGGGCAAGCCAGGCGGGCGGCTCAGGCATTGCGCGCGGCCGCCGGCCGGGCTTGGCATGTGCGGCGCCCCAGCTCCAGCTCCGGCAGCTCGCCGCCGATGAATTCGATGCTGCGCGAGGGAAAGGCGAACTTCACCCCGAGCTGGCGCAGCCCCTCGAGCAGGCCCAGGTTGATCTCCTGCTGGATGTCCATGTAGCGGTTGTAGTCGGCGCTCTGCACGATGTGCACTACCTCGAAGGTGAGCTGGCTATCCTCGAAGGCCTGAAAGTGCGCGCGATCGAAGCGGGTCTGCTCGATGCCCTCGATCACCCGCTTCACCAGCGCCGCCACCTCGCGCACCTTGTCGGCCGGGGTGTCGTAGGTGATACCGAACTTGAACACGATGCGCCGGGTGCCCATGCGCTTGTAGTTGTGCAGGATTTCCGACTGCATCGCCGCGTTCGAACAGACGATCTGCTCGCCGCCGAGGCTGCGAATGCGCGTGGTCTTCAGGCCGATGTGCTCGACGGTGCCGGCCACGTCACGAAACACCACGAAGTCGCCCACCTCGAACGGCTTGTCCAGCCCGATCGACAGGGAGGCGAAGATGTCGCTCAGAAGCGTCTGCACCGCCAGTGCGATGGCGATGCCGCCGACGCCCAGGCTCGCCACCATGGCGGTGATGTTCACCCCCAGGTTGGCCAGCACCGAGAGCAGCATCATCACCCAGATGACGATGCGCACGATGATGCCGACGATGGTGGTGGTCACCGGATTGCGCGGCTTGCCGTCCTCGGCCAGGCTGTCCAGCCACAGGTCGACCGCGGTGTTCAGCCACAGCGCGATCTGCAGCGCCAGGGCGATGAACCAGCCATGCGCCAGCAGGTCTTCCCAGCGCGGCGACAGCCTGGCGATCTTCAAGCCCAGCATCAGCGAAAAGGCGAAGATCAGCAGGCGGCTGGTGCCCTGGACCATCGCCGCGGCGAAGCGATAGAGCCGCCCGCCGGTGCGCTGGTGCAAGGTCTGCAGTCGGTTGCTGACCAGTCGCACCGCCGTGCGCAAGGCCACGTAGCCGAGCAGCGTGACGCTCAGCAGCAGGGCGAGGTTCAGCCACAGCGTCTGGGTGGCCAGCGCGTCCCAGTTCATCCGAATCTCCCTGGTTCCAAGTCATCGTGACGGCGACCGAAGCGGCGCCAAGGACAAGGGGTTCGGTCGCAGCCGGGCGGTGTTAGTTCCCGTCGCGCTCCCGGCCGGCGTGCGGCGCGGGGCTAATGCAGCAGCGGGCCGAGGTTGGGCAGCACCAGCAGAAAGAGGACGGCGAGCAGAATCCAGATGATCTGACGCAGCTGGTTCTTGTTCATCGGGGCATGGCCTGGAAAGGGCCCGACGACCAGGCGAAGCGGCCGGGCGTGTCGGGCGGTAGCAGCGAAAAGTGTTAACGGCATCACTGCAAGCCACGCGCCACGCTGCGGATGAATACTGCCGGAATCGGCCAGGCGGTAGGCGCCCGGCGCAGGCCGGAACGATCCCCGCGGCGGGGCGGTCCACCCCCTCAAACACCAAGGGGAACTGCCCATGCTCAGGTTCATCTGGTTGCCGCTGTTGCTCTTGCCAGGCCTTGCGCCTGCACTCGCGGCAACCGCTCCCGCCCCGT
The DNA here is from genome assembly GCA_030602315.1 of Pseudomonadaceae bacterium. Lineage (GTDB taxonomy): Bacteria > Pseudomonadota > Gammaproteobacteria > Pseudomonadales > Pseudomonadaceae > Azomonas. Next base: position 234,254 of record JAUVZY010000001.1, read on the forward strand.
CGACGCAGGCCGCCGTGCAAGCCCCGGCACCGTCCAGCGAAACGCCGCCGCGCACGCCCAGCCAGGAACAGACGCCGCGCGTGCCGGTCCATCCCCACCCGCCGCGCCCGGCGCCCAATGAGCCGCCCGCCGAGCCGACGTCCCCGCATTTCGAGCGCCTGCCCTCCGATGGTCCCACCGCCGAACCCAGCACCGACCCCACCGACCCGACCCGCCCGATCACCCTGCCGGCGCCGACCGAACTGGTGGAGTGAGCGGGCTGGGTAGATCGGGAACAGGCCGGTCGCCTTGCATGCTCGGCGTGGCGACTGCGGCTAGCGCCGCAAGCGACGAGCAAACAGTCTGGCCAGCAGCGCTGCCGAGGTGCCCAGCGGTACGCCGCGCAGGCTCACGATCCCGAGCGTCATCGGGCCGGGCACCGGGCTGACGCTAAATTGCTGCAGGCCGACGGCGAACAGCGAGTCGCTCAACAGCTCCGTCGGGCCGAAGCCGATGCAGTCGGTGCGCCGCATCAGCTCGAGCATCAGCGTCAGTGACGCGCAGCGCACGATGTTCCTGGGCGGCTCCACGCCCTGGGTGGCCAGCCAGCGCAGCAGGTGGTTGCCCAGACTGCCATCGGTGAGGTTGAGCACCCAGCTGGCGTCCTTGAGCGCGTCCCAGCTCTGCGCACCGGCCAGCGGATGGCCGATGCGCCCGGTGGGCACGGCTCGCACCTGTGCCAGCGGCTCGAACACCAGCTCGTAGGGCAGGTCCTTGGGGTTGGCCAGCACCACCGCAAAGTCCAACCGGCCTTCCAGCAGGCCCGGCAGCACGTGGTTCAGCAGGCCTTCCTCCAGGCTCAGTGCCGCATCCGGCTGGCTGCGGCGGAACTCGTCAAGAATCGGCGGCAGGATCGTTGCGGCCACTAGTGGCGTCAGCGCGATGGCGATGCGCGCGCCGGCACCGCCGCGCAGCTGGCGGATCTCCTCGCGGGCCTTGTCCAGCGTGGCCTGGGCCAGTCGCGCGCGAACCAGCAAGGCATTCCCCGCGGGCGTGAAGGCGATGCCCTTGTAGCTACGGGTCAGCAGCTCCGCACCGACATCCTCCTCGAGCTCACGCAAGGCCTTGGTCAGCGCACTCTGGCTGATGTTCATGGCGCGCGAGGCGGCACGGATCGAGCCGGACTCGGCGACCTGGATCAACGCCCTCAGCTGGTGGTCCTTCATGGAGGTGATTCCATCTGGTTGTCACCCGCTCGAAAATACTGCCTTCCATAGATCGCCGCAATTTCTATGATCGGCGCCATGAACACGACCGATCTCACTCTGCCCGACGAAGCCGCCATGCGTGCATGGCGGCACTCCATCCACCAACATCCGGAACTCGGCTTCCACGAGTTCGCGACCAGCCAGCTGGTGGCGGAGCTCCTCACCCAGTGGGGTTACGAGGTGCATTGCGGCATCGCCACCACCGGCGTCGTCGGCACTCTGCGCTGGGGCGAGGGTGGCCGCCGGCTGGGGCTGCGCGCCGACATGGACGCGCTGCCGATCCAGGAGCAGACCGGACTGCCCTGGGCCAGTCGCACCGCCGGCCAGATGCACGCCTGCGGTCATGACGGCCATACCGCGATCCTCTTGGGCGCCGCCGAAGCCTTCGCGCGCCTGCAGCGCGAGGGCCGGCTGGGCGACAGCGGCACCCTGCACCTGATCTTCCAGCCGGCCGAGGAACTGGGCGGCGGCGGCGGGGCGCGGCGCATGCTGGACGAAGGCTTACTGGAGCGCTTTCCCTGCGAGGCGATCTTCGCGCTGCATAACTATCCCGGGGTTCCGGCCGGGCACTTCTGCTTTCGCGAGGGGCCGTTCATGGCTTCTTCCGACCGAGTGACGATCCGCTTCACCGGCAAAGGTGGGCATGGCGCGCTGCCGCACATGGCGGTCGACCCCATGCTGCCGGCGGCGACCACGGTGCTCGCCCTGCAGACCATCGTCGGGCGCAACGTCGACCCGATCGACGCGGCGGTGATCAGCGTCGGCCGCATCGCCGCCGGCAACACCTACAACGTGATCCCCGACTTCGCCGAGATGGAGCTGAGCGTGCGTGCCCTGCGCCCGGAGGTGCGCGACCGCCTCGAAGCACGCATCCGCGCGCTGGTCGAAGGGCAGGCGGCGGCCTACGGCGTGTCCTGCGAGGTGCTCTACGAGCGCGGGTACCCGGTACTGGTCAACAGCACGCGGGAAACGCGCCTGGCGGTGGAGGTCGCCCGCGAACTGGTCGGCGCGGAGCGGGTACTCGAGGGTGCGCCGCCGGTCAGCGGCAGTGAGGATTTCGCGTTCATCCTTCAGCAGGTCCCTGGCTGCTACCTGCTGATCGGCAATGGAGACAACGGCTTTTGTGGTGGCGAGCACCTCGGGCCCTGCAGCGTGCACAACCCCCATTACGACTTCAACGATGACTGCCTGGCACCGGGCGCAGCCTTCTGGCTGGCGCTTGGCCGGCGGTTTTTCAGGGAATGACGTCGTTAACGCCAATAGCGCCTATAACAACAAAACCAGGACACGACATCATGCATAACCCCCACGCAGCACCTCGCAAGAACCAGGTACTCGCGGCCGTGATCGGCAACGCGCTGGAATGGTATGACTTCATCGTCTACGGCTTTCTCGCCGTGGTCATCTCGCGGCTGTTCTTCCCCGCCGAAAGCGAGTACAGCGCCTTGCTCATGGCCACCGCCACCTTCGGCGTCGGCTTCGTCATGCGCCCGGTGGGCGGCGTCCTGCTGGGCATCTATGCCGACCGCAAGGGACGCAAGGCGGCCCTGCAACTGATCATCAGCCTGATGACCGTCTCGATCGCCATGATCGCCTTCGCGCCGCCGTTCGCCGCCATCGGCATCGCCGCGCCGCTGCTGATCGTGCTGGCGCGCCTGATGCAAGGCTTTGCCACCGGCGGCGAGTTTGCCAGCGCCACGTCCTTTCTGATCGAAAGCGCACCGGCCAACCGTCGTGGCCTGTACGGCTCCTGGCAGATGTTCGGCCAGGGTCTGGCGGTCTTCTGCGGTGCGGCGGTCACCGCCGCGGTGACCCACGGCCTGACGCCCGAAGCGCTGGATTCGTGGGGCTGGCGCATTCCGTTCATCATCGGCCTGATCATCGGCCCGGTCGGCCTGTGGATGCGCCGTCACCTGGCCGAGACCGAGGCTTTCCTGGAAGTGCGCCAGGCACCGAAGGAAAAGCAGTCCCTGGCGCGCATGCTGCGTCATCACCTGCGCCAGGTACTGACCGTGATGGCGCTCACCGTGTGCGGCACCGTCGCCTTCTACGTGATCCTGGTGTACATGCCGACCTTCGCCAACCGCCAGCTGAACCTGCCGCTCAACGAGGCCTTCACCGCCCAGGTCATCGCGGTGGCGCTGCTCACCCTGCTGATGCCGGTGTTCGGCGCGCTCTCTGACCGCGTTGGCCGCAAGCGGCTGATGATCCTCGGCACCGCCGCGTTGCTGGTCGCGCTGTATCCGTTGTTCCAGTGGATTTATGCCGCGCCGTCGTTCGGCCGGCTGCTCACCATGCAGATGATCCTGTGCTCGCTGCTGGCGGTGTTCTTCGGGCCGTTCTCGGCGGCGGTGGCCGAGCAGTTCCCCGCCGGCGTGCGTTCCACCGGGCTGGCGCTGGCCTACAACCTGGCGGTGATGATCTTCGGCGGCTTTGCCCAGTTCATCGTGACCTGGCTGATCCATACCACCGGAATGGCCATCGCGCCGGTGTTCTACGTGCTCTTCGCGGTCGGTCTTGGCCTGGTCGGCGCCGTTTTCCTGATCGACCGCACCCACGAGGCGCGCCTGGCAGTCGTCGATGACGCGACCCCGACCCAGCCCGCGGCGCCCTCGGGCCGGACCGGCAGCGCGTCGAGCCGGACCGTCGCCCAGGGCGCCTGATCGGCCGGGCTCTACCGGCGGCGCCTGGTCGATCGGGCGCCGTTCGCCGGGGCGCAAGGCCCCACAAGCGAGCTACCAACACTTCACGCGGGATAACAACAATGAGCCGTATCCAATCGATCGGCGGGTATTCGCTCGCCTGGCTTCTGGGCGCTGCGTGCCTGCTTGGCGCCGCGTCGGCGTCCGCCGACCTCATCGACGACAGCAAGGCCAGCCTGCAACTGCGCAACTATTACCTCAATCGCGATTTCCGCCAGGACGGCGCCCAGCAGGCCAAGGCGGCCGAGTGGGGTCAGGGCTTCATCGCCCGCTTCGAATCGGGGTTCACCGAAGGGTCGGTCGGCCTGGGCCTGGATGCGATCGGCGAGCTGGGTATCAAGCTCGATTCCAGCAGCGACCGCCGAGGCACCGGGCTCTTGCCCTTCGGCCCGACCAGCAAGGAGCCGGTGGACCAATACAGCGAACTGGGCCTGACGGCCAAGCTGCGGGTTTCGGACAGCGTGCTGCGCATGGGCACCCTGAGCCCCTGGCTGCCCGTGGTGATCTTCAATGACACCCGTCTCATGCCGTCCACCTTCCAGGGTGGCATGCTGACCTCGCGCGAGCTCGACGGGCTGACCTTCGATGGTGGGCGCCTCACGCGCGCCAACCTGCGCGACTCCTCGTCACGCGATGACCTCGGCTACGGCAGCGCGACCAGCGACGCCTTCGACTTTGCCGGCGCCAGCTATGCGATCAACCCGCAGCTGGCGGTCAGTTACTACTACGGCAATCTGCAGGATATCTACCGGCAGCACTTCGTCGGCCTGCTGCACAGCAGGCCGCTGGGCGCGGGCTTCAACCTGCGGGCCGACCTGCGTTATTTCGATAGCCGCAGTGACGGCGAGGAGCGGGCCGGCGTTATCGACAATCGCAACTTCAATGGCATCGTCAGCCTGAGCCATGGCGGGCACCGGGTCAGCGCCGGCTGGCAAACCCTTTCCGGCGACGGTGCCTTCCCGGTGGTCAATGGTGGCGCAGCCTATGTCGTCAACCTGGTGACGCTGCACGACTTCACCCGCGCCGAGGAGGACTCCTGGCAACTGCGTTACGACTTCGACTTTGCCACGCTGGGCATCCCCGGGCTCACCTTCATGACCCGCTACGTCGAAGGCCGCAATGTCAAAACCGCTGTGGGCGACGATGGCGAGGAGTGGGAACGCAACTCCGATCTGACCTACGTAGTGCAAAGCGGCGCGCTGAAGGGGCTCAGCCTGCAATGGCGCAACCTGAGCTTTCGCTCCGGAAACGGGCTGACCACCGATATCGACGAGAACCGTCTGATCGTCAATTACACCCTGGCGCTCTGGTAGCGCCGGTGCCAAGCGAAAGGTTCGGAAAGCAAAAAGCCCCTGAAACTCTGCAGTTTCAGGGGCTTTCTTAACTGGCGGTGAGGGAGGGATTCGAACCCTCGATACGGTTTCCCGTATACACGCTTTCCAGGCGTGCTCCTTCAACCGCTCGGACACCTCACCAGTTCTCGATCGGGCGTGTGGCCTGTCGAGGCGCGCTAATCTATCCGAAGGCGTCGCCGAAGGCAAAAACTTTTTTCAGTTTTTTCATGCGCTTAACCGGGTGCCCAGGCGTGTTGCCGGTGGCGGCCGGCGGATGTGGCGGCGGTGGGGTTTTTCGCCGGCGGGCGATGCATCGGCGCCGCTCTGGTTTACACTGCAAGGCCCGTTCGCGGTCGCGAGCGGGTTCCCTCTTTTATTAGCAGTGCTACTTGCGCAGGAGACGCTGATGTCCGCTTCGCACACCCCGGTTGAACGGGCTGATTTCGACAAGGTGATCGTTCCCAGTTATGCCCCGGCGGCCTTCGTGCCGGTGCGAGGCCTGGGTTCGCGAGTCTGGGATCAGAGCGGGCGCGAGCTGGTCGATCTGGCCGGTGGCATCGCGGTGAATTCGCTGGGCCACGCCCACCCGGCACTGGTCGAGGCGCTGACCGAGCAGGCCGGTCTGCTCTGGCACATCTCCAACGTATTCACCAACGAGCCGGCGCTGCGTCTGGCCAAGAAGCTGACCGCCGCGACCTTCGCCGACCGGGTGTTCTTCTGCAACTCCGGCGCCGAGGCCAACGAGGCGGCGTTCAAGCTGGCGCGCCGCTACGCGCACAACCTGTTCGGCGCCGAGAAGCACGAGATCATCGCTGCCACCAACAGCTTCCACGGGCGGACCCTGTTCACCGTGAGCGTGGGCGGCCAGCCGAAGTACTCCGATGGCTTCGGGCCGAAGATCCAGGGCATCACCCATGTGCCGTACAACGATATCGAGGCGCTTAAGGCGGCGATCTCCGACAAGACCTGCGCCGTGGTACTCGAGCCGATCCAGGGCGAGGGCGGGGTGCTGCCGGCCGATCGCGCCTACCTCGAGGCGGCACGCGCGCTGTGCGATCAGCATCATGCGCTGCTGGTGTTCGATGAGGTACAGAGCGGCATGGGCCGCACCGGGTCGCTGTATGCCTACATGGAATACGGCGTGACCCCGGACGTGCTCACCAGCGCCAAGAGCCTGGGCGGCGGCTTCCCGATCGGTGCGATGCTGACCACCGAAAAGCTCGCCGCGCACCTGAGCGTCGGCGTGCATGGCACCACCTACGGCGGCAATCCGCTGGCCTGTGCGGTGGCCGAGCGGGTGCTGGATGTGGTCAACACCCCCGAGGTGCTGCAGGGCGTGAAGGCCAAGCATGAGCGCTTCGCCGCCCGGCTGCGGGAAATGGGCGAGCGCTATGGCGTGTTCAGCGGCGTGCGCGGCGCGGGCCTGTTGATCGGTGGCGTGCTGGCGGAGGCCTACAAGGGCCGCGCCAAGGATTTCGTCGACGCCGCCGAGAAGGAGGCGCTGATGATCCTGCAGGCCGGCCCGGACGTGCTGCGTCTGGCGCCGAGCCTGGTGATCGACGATGCCGACATCGACGAGGGGCTGGCGCGTCTGGAGCGGGCCATCGCCCGGGTGGTGCAGGCATGAGCGCGCATGAGCAGGACGGACTGCAGCTGATTGTCGAGGACGCCGATGGCGAGCTGCGCGAGCAGGCGTGCGAGCGTCTGGCGATTCGCTGGCAGGGCCGCGAGCTGTGGATTCAGCCGGGGCCGAACGGCCAGCTGATGCTCGGCGTGGAAGACGAGGAGGGCGCCAGCGAGTACGCCAACCTGCTGCTGCGCCCGCAGGCGGCCAATCTGGTCAGCCTGGCGCTGGAGATGGAGCCGGTCGAGGCGGACGACGACCATGAGCATGACCACCAGAGCGGCTGCTGCGGTCACTGCCACTGACCGACGGCGGTAACGAGAAAACGCCGGCCCCGCGCAAGCAGGGCCGGCGTTTTTTTTCAGCGCGGGTTGCCGTTCGGGTCCAGGTGCGGACGGGTGATATCCGGCTGCGGATGGGTCGGCGCCACGCCCGGCAGGTTGTCGGCGGTCATCGCCGTGTCGGTGTTGCCGCCCAGCGGGCTGGTATCGCCGACGCCCAGGGCGCTGGTCGGCTGGCGGGTGCCCGGTTCGCCCACGGTGCTTGGCATGATGCTGGTGTCGGCATCGGCCAGCAGTTCGCTCGAACCGCTGGTCGACGTGTCCGCGTGATGGCTGCGGTACTCGTTGAACACGCGCTTGGCCTCGCAGCGGCCGGTCATGCCGCGGGTCAGCGCGGCACCGCCGAGGGCCAGTTGCACCAGACCGGCCACGCCGCCGCGTCGCAGGCCCTTGCCGAGAAACAGCAGGCCGCCGGCGATGGAGGCGGCCCGCTCCCAGCCGTGAACGTTCTGGGGAATGTCGTGACTGAGCGGGTTTTTCATGGACGGGTTCCTCCTCGGTGATCTCTTCAGCTGACCGTGGAGCCCTCGGCCGCGTTCACGCCGCAGGTCGCCCGGCTCAGCCGTCGATGCCGAACACCTTGAACAGGAAGGCGTACTCCAGCGCCACGTCGCGCAGCGCCTGATAGCGTCCGCTCATGCCGCCGTGCCCGGCGCCGAACTCGGTCTTGAGCAGCAGCAGCGCGTCGTTGCTGCGGGTGGCGCGCAACCGGGCCACCCACTTGGCCGCTTCCCAGTACTGCACGCGGCTGTCGTGGTAGCCGGCCACCACCAGCAGTGGCGGATAGGCCTGGGCGCGCACATTCTCGTAAGGCGCGTAGGAACGGATGCGGTCGCTCACCTCGGGGTGGTTGGGGTCGCCCCACTCGTCGTACTCGGTCACGGTCAGCGGCAGCTCGGGGTTGAGCATGGTGTTGAGCACATCGACGAAGGGCACCTCGGCGATGGCCGCGCCGAACAGTTCCGGGCGCTTGTTGAGCACCGCGCCGATCAGCAGGCCGCCGGCGCTGCCGCCGCTGATGGCCATGCGCTCGGCGCTGGTGTAGCCGTCGGCGATCAGCGTTTCGGCGCAGGCGATGAAGTCGTCGAAGGTGTTGGTCTTGTGCTCGAGCTTGCCGGCGCGATACCAGGCTTCGCCCATGTCGCCGCCGCCGCGCACATGGGCGATGGCGAACAGAAAGCCGCGGTCGAGCAACGACAGCCGCGCATGGGAGAACCACGGATCGAGGGCATGGCCGTAGGCACCGTAGCCGTAGAGGTACAGCGGCGCCGGCTGGCCGAAGGTCTCGCGGCGGCCGACCAGGCTGATCGGCACGCGGGTGCCGTCGGCGGCGGTGGCCCACAGGCGCACGCTCTGGTAGGCATCGGCGTCGAACACGCCTTCCACCGGGGTTTCCTTGAGGACTTTCTGGCTGCCGTCGGCAAGGTTCAGCTCGCGCACCTGCGCCGGGCGATTGAGCGATTCGTAGCGCAGGCGGATCACCGGGCTGTCGAATTCCAGGGTGTTCTGCACGTGCAGGCTGTACACCGCATCGGGCAGTTGCAGGCGGTAGGGCGCGGCCCCTTCGGGGCGCACTTCGATCAGCGCCAGGGCGCCTTCGCGCAGCGAGAGGGTGATGGCGCCGGCGTTGAGGCTGACCTCTTCGAGCATCACCTGTTCGTTGTGGGCGATCAGCTCCTGCCAGTGGGCGCGCTGGGGTTGGTCCTGTGGCGCGTGATAGAGGGCGAAGTTGATGCCGGTCTGGTTGCTGCGGATGAACCAGCGCCAGTCGCCTTCGTGGCGGCCGTGGTCGGGGAAGTATTCGTGGCCTTCCTCGCGCGGGGCGAGGCAGCGCCAGGCGCCTTCGGGCTGGTCGGCCGGCAGCACCCAGGCTTCGCTGGTGGTCTTGCTATGGCTGATGATGACCAGCTGGCGCTCGGAGCTGGCGCGGTAGCAGTGCACGAAGAAGCGCCCGTCCTCGTCGCGGAACACTTCCTCGCTGCCTGCCGTGCCCAGGCGATGGCGCAGGATGCGCCAGGGGCGGTGGGTGTCGTCCAGCTCGCCGTAGAACAGCGTCTGGTTGTCGTTGGCCCAGGTCATGCTGCCGTCGCAGTCGTCGAAGGGCAGCTCGGTCACCTCGCCAGTGGCCAGGTCCTTGACGTACAGGCGGTAGATCTCGTCGCCCACCGTGTCGGTGCTGTAGGCGAGCTTGTTCTGGTCGGGGCTCAAGCTGAAGGCGCCGAGGGCGAAGAAGCCGCCACCGGCCAGCGCGTTGGGGTCGAGCAGCAGCTCCTCGGCCGCTTCGTCGACGTTCAGCGAGCCATCGGCCGGGCGCGGGCAGCGGTAGTGGCGCGGGTACTCGTCGCCGGCGGTGGTGCGCCGGTAGTACAGCCACGGGCCCCAGGGCGAGGGCAGCGACAGGTCGGTCTCGCGGATGCGGCCCTTGATCTCCTGGAACAGCGCCTCGCGCCGCTCGGTCTGATCGGCGAGCGCCGCGTCCAGATAGGCATTCTCGGCCTTCAAGTAATCCAGCACTTCGGGCGCGTCCCGGGTTTCCAGCCAGCGATACGGGTCTTGGCCTTCTTCGGCGCGGGCGATGGGGGCGTCGAGCATGCGGTACTCCAGGGCGAGGAACGAACAGGCGCGCAGTGTACGGCTGGCAGCCGCGCTTTGCCCATTGACGCCGGCATCGGATGGCCGTTCCACGGCACGCGCTGTGCCGGCGGCTATGCTTGGGCGAGAGCGGCCGGCGGCGAGAGGTCGGATTGACAGGCCACCCGCTCTTCTTTGAAGGTGTCCGCCACCTCGCCATCCAAGCAGATCTGGAGATCCGTCGATGATTTACCAAGGCAAGGCCATCAAGGTGAGCCGGTTGGAACAGGGCTTCGCCGAACTCGTGTTCGACCTGGAAGGAGAGTCGGTCAACAAGTTCAACCGCCTGACGCTGGACGAGTTGCGGCAGGCCGTGGATGCCCTCAAGGCCGAGCGCGCGCTGAAAGGCCTGCTGCTCACCAGCGGCAAGGAAGCGTTCATCGTCGGTGCCGACATCACCGAATTCCTTGGCATGTTCGAGCTGCCGGACGAGGCGCTCAAGGCCAGCAACATGCGGGTGAACGCGATTTTCAACGACCTCGAGGATCTGCACCTGCCCACCGTGGCGGCGATCAACGGCATGGCCCTGGGCGGCGGTTTCGAAGTGTGCCTGGCCTGCGATTTCCGGGTGATGTCGAGCGCGGCCAGGGTCGGCCTGCCGGAAACCAAGCTCGGTATCTATCCCGGCTGGGGCGGCACCGTGCGCCTGCCGCGGCTGATCGGCGTGGACAATGCGGTGGAGTGGATCGCCGCCGGCAAGGAACAGCGCCCCGAGGACGCCATGCGGGTCCGGGCGGTGGACGTGGTGGTCGGCCCCGAGCGTTTGCGCGAGGCGGCGCTGGATCTGCTGATGCGCGCCAGCAGCGGCGAGCTGAATTACCGCAGCCGTCGCCAGCAGAAGCAGGGCAAACTCAGCCTGAGCCCCATCGAACAGATGATGGCCTTCGAAAGCTGCAAGGCGGTGGTCGCCGGGCAGGCCGGGCCGCACTATCCGGCGCCGCTCGAGGCGGTGAAGACCATGCAGAAGGCCGCCAATTTCGGCCGCGATCAGGCGCTGGAGGTGGAGGCCGACGGCTTCGTCAAATTGGCCAAGACGCCGGTGGCGCAGAACCTGGTGGGGCTGTTCCTCAACGACCAGGTGCTCAAGCGCAAGGCCAAGGCGCAGGAAAAAGCCGCGCGCGAGGTGAAGCTGGCCGCAGTGCTCGGCGCCGGCATCATGGGCGGTGGCATCGCCTATCAGTCGGCCTCCCGCGGCACGCCGATCCTGATGAAGGACATCCGTGAGGAGGCCCTGCAGCTGGGGCTGTCCGAGGCGGCCAAACTCCTGGAAAAGCGCATCGAAAAGGGCCGCATGAACACCGCCGAGATGGCTCGCGCGCTGTCGTCGATTCGCCCGACGCTGTCCTATGGCGATTTCGCCGGCGCCGACCTCGTGGTCGAGGCGGTGGTGGAGAATCCTAAGGTCAAGCAGGCGGTGCTGGCGGACGTGGAGGGGGCGGTGCGCGAGGATGCGATCCTCACCTCCAACACCTCGACCATCTCCATCTCGCTGCTGGCCCGCGCGCTCAAGCGCCCGCAGAACTTCTGCGGCCTGCATTTCTTCAACCCGGTGCACATGATGCCGCTGGTGGAGGTGATCCGCGGCGAGCAGTCCGGCGAGGCGGCCATCGCCACCGCCGTGGCCTACGCGCGCCAGCTGGGCAAGAGCCCCATCGTGGTCAACGATTGCCCGGGCTTTCTGGTCAACCGCGTGCTGTTCCCCTACTTCGGCGGCTTCGTCCGGCTGTTGGCGGCTGGCGTCGACTTCCGCCGGGTCGACAAGCTGATGGAGCGCTTCGGCTGGCCGATGGGCCCGGCCTACCTGCTGGATGTGGTCGGTATCGACACCGCCCACCATGCCCGCGAGGTGATGGCCGAGGGTTACCCCGAGCGCATGAAGGAGGCCGGGCCGAGCGCCATCGACGCGCTGTACCAGGCCGGGCGTCTGGGGCAGAAGACCGGCAGCGGCTTCTACGCCTACGAGGTGGACAAGCGCGGCAAGCCGAAGAAGCTCGACGCGCCCGAGGCCGACGCGCTGATCGCGCCCTTGGTGAGCGAGCGCCGTGAGCTGAGCGACGAAGACATCATCAACCTGATGATGCTGCCGCTGTGCCTGGAGACGGTGCGTTGCCTGGAGGACGGCATCGTTGCGTCGCCCGCCGAAGCGGACATGGGCCTGATCTACGGCATCGGCTTCCCGCCGTTCCGCGGCGGCGCGCTGCGCTACATCGATGCCATCGGTTGCGCTGAATTCGTCGCGCTGGCCGAGCGTTACGCCGATTTCGGCCCGCTGTACCGGCCCACCGACAAGCTGCGTGAAATGGCCGCCAGTGGCGCGCGTTTCTACGCCTGAGGAGAGAGACATGAGCTTCAATCCCCGTGACGCGGTGATCGTCGATTTCGCCCGCACACCGATGGGCCGCTCCAAGGACGGCATGCACCGCAACACCCGCGCCGAGACACTGTCGGCGCGACTGATCGACGCGCTGCTCGAGCGCAACCCGGAAATCAATCCCGCCGAAATCGAGGACGTGATCTGGGGTTGCGTCAACCAGACCCTGGAGCAGGGCTGGAACATCGCCCGCATGGCCTCGCTGCTCACGCGCATCCCGCACACCAGCGGCGCGCAGACGGTCAGCCGCCTGTGCGGTTCGTCGATGAGCGCGCTGCACACCGCCACCCAGGCGATCATGACCGGGCAGGGCGATATCTACGTGGTCGGCGGCGTCGAGCACATGGGCCACGTCGGCATGATGCACGGGGTCGATCCCAACCCGGCGCTGTCGCTGCATGCGGCCAAGGCCTCCGGCATGATGGGCCTGACTGCCGAGATGCTCGGGCGCATGCACGGCATCAGCCGCGAGCAGCAGGATCGCTTCGCCGAGCGCTCCCATCGCCTGGCCTGGGAAGCCACGCGCCAGGGCGCCTTCAAGGACGAGATCATCGCCACCGAGGGTTATGACGAACGGGGCTTCCTGCGCCTGTTCAGCGAAGACGAAACCATCCGCCCCGACACCACGCTCGAGGGGCTGGCCGCGCTCAAGCCGGTGTTCGATCCCAAGCACGGCACCATCACCGCCGGCACCTCCTCGCAGATCAGCGATGGCGCCTCGTGCATGCTGGTGATGTCGGCCCAGCGCGCCCGGGACCTGGGCCTTCAGCCGGTGGCGCGGGTGCGCGCCATGGCGATCGCCGGGGTCGACCCGGCGATCATGGGCTACGGCCCGGTGCCCTCGACCCAGAAGGCGCTCAAGCGCGCGGGTCTGGCCATCGGTGACATCGACCACGTCGAGCTCAACGAAGCCTTCGCCGCGCAGGCGCTGCCGGTGCTCAAGGACCTGAAACTGCTCGAGGCGATGGACGAGAAGGTCAACCTGCACGGCGGCGCCATCGCCCTCGGCCATCCGTTCGGCTGTTCGGGTACGCGCATCTGCGGCGCGCTGCTCAGTGTCATGCAGCAGCGCGGCGGCACGCTGGGCGTGGCCACCATGTGCATCGGCCTGGGGCAGGGCATCACCACGGTGTTCGAGCGCGTATGAGCAAAGGAGCAGCCATGACCGTACAACCCGGCCGTTACCGGCACTACAAGGGGCCGGAGTACCGCGTCTATGCGGTCGTCCGGCATTCGGAAACCGAAGAGGAGCTGGTGTTCTACCAGGCCCTCTACGGCGAGTTCGGCCTGTGGGTGCGGCCGCTGTCGATGTTCACCGAGACGGTGGAACTGGATGGCGAAGTGGTGCCGCGCTTTGCCCTGATCGAGGCCGAGCCCAGCCTGTTTTCCCGGGGTTGAGCCGGCCGGCGCGCCCGATGTCGGCTTGACCGCTTCCGGGCGCCACTATATATAGCGGGGCTTTTGGGCATCCGCGCCCATCCTTTCAGATTCAGGAATTTTCCAATCCATGGGTAAATCGCTGGTCATCGTGGAGTCACCGGCCAAGGCCAAGACCATCAACAAGTACCTGGGCAACCAGTACGTGGTGAAGTCGAGTATCGGCCATATCCGCGACCTTCCCACCAGCGGCTCGACCGCCAAGGAGCCGGCCAAGCGCGGCAAGGCCAGCGCCGAAAGCGCCGCCCTGTCGCCCAAGGAAAAGGCCAAGCGCCAGCTGTTCGCGCGCATGGGCGTCGACCCGGAGCACGGCTGGAAGGCCCAGTACGAGATCCTGCCCGGCAAGGAAAAGGTGATCGACGAGCTGCGCCGCCTGGCCAAGGAAGCCGACACCATCTATCTCGCAACCGACTTGGACCGCGAAGGGGAGGCCATCGCCTGGCACCTGCGCGAGGCCATCGGCGGCGACGATTCGCGCTACAAGCGCGTGGTGTTCAACGAGATCACCAAGAAGGCCATCCAGGAGGCCTTCTCCCAGCCCGGCGAGCTGGACATCAACCGCGTCAACGCCCAGCAGGCGCGGCGCTTCCTCGACCGCGTGGTTGGCTACATGGTCTCGCCGCTGCTCTGGCAGAAGATCGCCCGCGGCCTGTCCGCCGGCCGCGTGCAGTCGGTGGCGGTGAAGCTGGTGGTCGAGCGCGAGCGCGAGATCCGCGCCTTCGTGCCCGAGGAATACTGGGAAGTCCACGCCGACCTCGGCACTGCGCGCGGCGACAGCGCCCGCTTCGAAGTCGCCCGCCAGAACGGCGAGGCCTTCAAGCCGCTGAACAAGGCGCAGGCCGACGCTGCGCTGGCCAAGCTCAAGGCCTCCAGCTATTCGGTGGTCAAGCGCGAAGACAAGCCCACCAGCAGCAAGCCGTCCGCGCCGTTCATCACCTCGACCCTGCAGCAGGCGGCGAGCAACCGCCTCGGCTTCGGCGTGAAGAAGACCATGATGATGGCCCAGCGCCTGTACGAGGCCGGCTACATCACCTACATGCGTACTGACTCCACCAACCTCTCGGCCGATGCGCTGGGCATGGTGCGTGGCTTCATCGAGGACGAGTTCGGCACCCGCTACCTGCCGGAGAAACCCAATTTCTACGCCAGCAAGGAAGGCGCCCAGGAGGCCCACGAGGCGATCCGCCCCTCCGACGTGCGCGTGCGTCCGGCGCAGCTGTCGGGCATGGAGCGCGATGCTGAGCGCCTCTACGACCTGATCTGGCGCCAGTTCGTCGCCTGCCAGATGCCGCCGGCCGAGTACCTGTCCACCACCGTCAGCGTCGCGGCCGGCGAGTTCGAGCTGCGCGCCAAGGGCCGCATCCTGAAGTTCGACGGCTACACCAAGGTGCTGCCGCAGCAGAGCAAGTCCGGCGAGGATGACGTGCTGCCGGAAATGAAACAGGGCGAGGCGATGACGCTGCTCAAGCTCGATCCGAGCCAGCACTTCACCAAGCCGCCGGCGCGCTTCTCCGAAGCCAGCCTGGTCAAGGAAATGGAAAAGCGCGGCATCGGCCGGCCGTCCACCTACGCCGCGATCATCTCCACCATCCAGGAGCGCGGTTACGTCTCGCTGCACAACCGCCGCTTCTACGCCGAGAAGATGGGCGAGATCGTCACCGAGCGTCTCTCCGAAAGCTTCAACAACCTGATGGACTACGGCTTCACCGCCGGCATGGAAGAGCACCTGGACGACGTGGCGCAGGGCGAGCGCGACTGGAAGCACCTGCTCGACGAGTTCTACGGCGACTTCAAGCAGAAGCTGGAAACCGCCTCGGACTCCACCGAAAAGGGCATGCGCGCCAACCAGCCGACGCTGACCGACATCCCGTGCAAGGTCTGCGGCCGGCCGATGATGATTCGCACCGCCTCCACCGGCGTGTTCCTCGGCTGCTCGGGCTACAGCCTGCCGCCCAAGGAGCGCTGCAAGTCCACCATCAACCTGATTCCGGGCGACGAGATCGCCGGGGACGACGAGGGCGAGTCCGAATCCCGCGTGCTGCTGGGCAAGCGCCGTTGCCCGATCTGCGCCGCGGCGATGGACGCCTACCTGCTGGACGAGACCCGCAAGCTGCACATCTGCGGCAACAACCCCGACTGCTCGGGCTACGAGATCGAGCAGGGCCAGTACCGCATCAAGGGCTACGAAGGCCCGAGCCTGGAATGCGACAAGTGCGGCAGCGAGATGCAGCTCAAGACCGGCCGCTTCGGCAAGTTCTTCGGCTGTACCAATGCCGAGTGCAAGAACACCCGCAAGCTTCTGAAGAACGGCGAGCCGGCGCCGCCGAAGATGGACGCGGTGCGCATGCCCGAGCTCAAGTGCGAGAAGGTCGACGACCACTACGTACTGCGCGACGGCGCCTCGGGCCTGTTCCTGGCAGCCAGCGGCTTCCCGAAGAACCGCGAGACCCGGGCACCGCTGGTCAGCGAGCTGATTCCGCACCGCGACGAGATCGACCCGAAGTACCACTACCTGCTCGACGCGCCGCAGAAGGACAGCGAAGGTCGCCCGGCGGTAATCCGCTTCAGCCGCAAGACCAAGGAGCAGTACGTGCAGTCCGAAGTCGATGGCAAACCGACCGGCTGGAAGGCCTTCTACGACGGCGGCAAGTGGCAGGTCAGCGACAAGAAGTAACGCCTGGGACCTTGGGGTGGGCTTTGGTCCACCCCAAGGTTGCTGCCGCTTCGCTTGCGTAGGGCGGACAACCGCGCAGCGTTGTCCGCCGTCCGCCCGCCGGGTGGGAGGCAAGACCTGCGGTCGCTATCCGCTCTTCTAGGGCGCTTGAGCCGGCCAGCTGACCCCGGGTCAACCATCGCCTCGCCGCATCCGGCCCGCGCAGGGCCTTGACTTGCCAGCCCCAGGCCAGCGACCTTGGCCTATCCGACCAATTTACTCGGGAGTCCGCCATGGCCAACGAACGCTATACCCGCACCAACCAGAAGCTGTTCTTCGCCGGCCTGGCGCTTGAGCAATGGCGTCAGGCCGAGGCGGACGCGCGCAACGCCCCCGGCAAGGTCCAGGCCGAGCGCGAGGCCTGCCTGTTTCATATGTACGGTGCGCTGCTCGGGCTTTGCCATGAGGTGACCGGCTTCTACCGCACGCCACAGATGGATGCCCGCAGCGTCGAGGAGATCCTCAATCGTGCTGCGTTCGAGGCCAGCCCCAGCGCCGAGCTGGGCGAGCTGGTGGAAATCGCCGAGAGCCAGCACTCCTGGATTGCCGAATTGCTTGCGCACTACCGCGTGCTGTTCGAGCCACCACGGCCGCCGAAAAAGGCCAAGCAGGATCCGTCGACGCCGCTGATCGAAGCGGTGGTGGTGGAAGACGCTACGCCGGCCCTCAGCGCCGAGCAGGTGGAGGCCTGGCGGCAGGCGCTGAAGGGGCTCGCTCTGCGCTTTCGCGAAACCATGACCGAATGGTGAGGCGGGCACGCCGTGCCGGTGCTTGGCTGGGTGTGTTCCACGCCAGCCCGGCTGCTACAATGCGTGCCCCCTGAGCGGAGAGCCTGCCCATGCCTGCGTCATTTCTGGAAATTGTCGAACTGCCTGATGGGCGTATCGTGCTGCGCCGTGCCGAGGATGAAGAAGTGCTGGTGACCCTGGACTTCTCCGACCCGGCCAAGGAGTTCCTCCAGGGGCAACACGTGGAAGTGGCCAAGGCCATGTTCGATATCGGCGTACAGATGGCCGGCCGTATGGCTGAAGGCGACTACGACCTGTTCGACGACGAAGACACGCCGCGCGTCCTGCACTGAGACGCGCCTGCCGGCTCAGCCTCCGAGCCGGATATTCACGATCTGTGCGCCGCCGGCCACCGCTGCCGCCCGCAATCTCTCCCGCTCCTGCGCTTCCAGATCGGCAAACGTGACCACCGTATGGCTGCAGCCGGCCGAGGCCGCCTGGCAGGCCAGCTCCAGCGCCGTGCGTCCGGGGCGCGGTTGCAGAAGCAGGATGCGCTCGCAGTTCAGTTCGTGTTCCTTCAGCCATTGCTGGCCGAGCGGGGCGGGCGGGGCGATCAGGGTCAGCCAGCGGCGCTCGGTGGCATCGGCCAGTTCGCGCAGCATGCACGCCAGCAGCAGCTGGCAGTGGCCGGCGTTGCCGCGCAGGCTCAGCTCGCTGAGTGATTCGACCGCCGGGGTTTCGCTACCTGGAAAGGGCAGCAGGCCCTGAGCCAGCAGGCCGGCGGCGGGGCGGGGTGAACCGAGTGGAACCGATGGCCAGGCCATGCTGCCTCCTTAGCGGCGGATCACGCCGACGCTGAGCCCTTCGATGACCAGCGACTGCTGGTTCAGGTCGACCTCGATCGGCGCGAACTCGGGGTTCTCGGCGATCAGCCAGACCTTGTCGCCTTCGCGCTTGAAGCGTTTGACCGTGACCTCGTCATCCAGCCGGGCGACCACTACCTGACCGTTGCGCGCCTCCGGGGTGGCATGCACGGCGAGCAGATCGCCGTCGAAGATGCCGATGTCCTTCATGCTCATGCCCTTGACCTTGAGCAGAAAGTCGGCGCGCGGGCGGAAGAATGCCGGATCGATCTGGCAGCGATCCTCGACATGCTGCTGCGCCAGAATCGGTGCACCGGCCGCCACCCGGCCGATCACCGGAAGGCCCCGGTCTTCCTCTTCCTGCTCGGTATCGAGGCCGGGAATGCGGATACCCCGCGAAGCGCCGGGCGTCATCTCGATGGCGCCCTTGCGCGCCAGGGCGCGCAGGTGATCTTCGGCCGCATTGGGCGATTTGAAGCCGAGTTGCTGGGCGATTTCCGCGCGGGTCGGCGGGTAGCCGTTGTCTTCGATGCAGCGCTTGATGAAGGCGAGGATTTCCGCCTGCCGAGCCGTGAGCTTGATCATCGGACGGGTCTTCTGTGTGTCTATACAGTGGCTGTAAGTATATACAGTGGTTTGCGCTTGGCAATCGCCCCCGCTTGGTGGCTGCGCAAGTTCCGGCGCAGCATAGGCGGCGCCCACGAAGGGGGTGCGATCGGCTAAGCTAGGCGGCCTATGACGACCCTCGAGCTGTTGCACATCTCCCTCGCCGACCAGACGCTCTATGGCTTTGCCCAAGGGCGCCTGTGTCTGCGCCTGCCGGTGTCCACCGCGCTCAACGGACCGGGCGAGCGCAACGGTTCGGGCTGCACGCCACGCGGCCTGCA
Organism: Pseudomonadaceae bacterium; assembly: GCA_030602315.1. GTDB lineage: Bacteria > Pseudomonadota > Gammaproteobacteria > Pseudomonadales > Pseudomonadaceae > Azomonas. The sequence continues at coordinate 253,132 of JAUVZY010000001.1, forward strand.
CCAGGTGCGCGCGAAGATCGGCGACGGGTTGCCGGAGGGCGCGGTGCTGCGCGGCCGGCGCTGGACCGGCGAGGTCTGGTCCGCGGCGCTGCATGCGCAGTTTCCCGGACGTGACTGGATCCTCACCCGCATCCTTTGGCTGAGCGGCTGCGAGCCGGGTGTGAATCGGCTGGGTGAGGTGGATACCTTTCGCCGCTACATCTACCTGCACGGCACGCCCGATTGCGAACCGATGGGGCAGCCGCTGTCGCACGGCTGCATCCGCCTGCGCAACGCCGATCTGGTCGCGCTGTTTCCCCGCGTGCCGCTGCATTGCGCGGTGCGCATCGACGAGGCCGCCTGCCCGGACTGGGCACAGGCGCCGCTGTAAGGATCTTCCATGCAAGGCTCATTGATGCTGGATATCGCCGGAACCTGGCTGACGCCCGAGGACCGGCACGTGCTGCGCCAACCCGAGGTGGGCGGCCTGATCCTGTTCGCCCGCAACATCGAACATCCGCGCCAGGTGCTGGATCTGTGCCGGGCGATCCGCGCGATCCGCCCGGACCTGTTGCTGGCGGTGGATCAGGAGGGCGGCCGCGTGCAGCGCCTGCGCCGTGGCTTCGTGCGCCTGCCGGCGATGGCCAGTTTCGCCGAACATCCGCACGCCGAGGCGCTGGCGCGTGCCTGCGGCTGGCTGATGGCCACCGAGGTGCTGGCGGTCGGTCTGGATCTGAGTTTTGCGCCGGTGCTCGATCTGAACCATCAGCGCAGCGCGGTGATCGGCACGCGGGCGTTCGCCGCCGATCCCGCGCGCGCGGCGCAGCTGGCCGGCGCCTTCATCGACGGCATGCACGCTGCCGGGATGGCCGCCACCGGCAAGCATTTCCCCGGACACGGCTACGCCGAGGCCGATTCGCATGTGGCGATTCCGCAGGATGAGCGCAGTCTGCCGGCGATCCGCGAGCACGACATGCAGCCATTCGCGCGCCTCTCCAGCAAGCTCGATGCGGTGATGCCCGCGCATGTGATCTTCCCGCAGGTCGATGCGCAACCCGCCGGATTCAGTCGGCGCTGGCTGCAGGAGATCCTGCGCGGCGAGCTGGGCTTTGCCGGGGTGATCTTCAGCGACGACCTGTCCATGGCCGGCGCGCATGTGGCCGGTGACGCCGGGGCGCGCATCCTCGCGGCGCTCGGTGCCGGCTGCGACATGGGCCTGGTGTGCAATGACCGGGCTGCCGCCGAGCTCGCCCTCTGCGCCCTGCAACAGGCCGGCGCCCGCCCGGCGCCTACGCTTGCCCGGATGCGTCGGCGCGCCGCCGATGGCCTCGACCACAAGCAGCGTCCGCAGTGGCTGGCAGCGGTGCGCCTGCTGCGCGATGCGAACCTGATCGACTGATTCATTGCCAAGGACAACTGACATGACTGTTTACGCCATCATCGGCGGTACCGGGCTGACCCAACTGGAAGGCATGACGCGCCTCGAGGCGATGAACCTGGACACCCCCTACGGCGCGCCCTCGGCCCCGGTGCTGCGCGGCGAGTACGCCGGTCGCCAGGTGCTGTTTCTTGCCCGTCATGGCCATCCGCACCGTATTCCGCCGCATCAGGTGAACTACCGCGCCAACCTCTGGGCACTCAAGCACGCCGGTGCCGAGGCGGTGCTGGCGATGAATGCGGTCGGCGGTATTCACCTGGCCATGGGCTCGGGCCACTTCTGCGTGCCGCATCAGCTGATCGACTACACCTATGGCCGCGAGCACACCTTCTTCGCCGGCGAGCTCGATCACGTCACCCACGTCGATTTCAGCTACCCCTATGACGAAGCCCTGCGCCGCCGGCTGATCCAGGCGCTGGCCGCCGAACGCTATGCGTTCAGCGAGTACGGCGTGTATGGCTGCACCCAGGGCCCGCGCCTGGAGACGGCTGCCGAGATCGTGCGGCTGGAGCGCGATGGCTGCGACATCGTCGGCATGACCGGCATGCCCGAAGCGGTGCTGGCGCGGGAGCTGCAGCTGCCGTACGCCTGCCTGTCGCTGGTGGTGAACCCGGCGGCCGGCAAGTCCAGCGGGGTGATCACCATGGCCGAGATCGAGGCGGTGCTGGCCGATGGCATCGGCAAGGCTCGCAAGGTGCTGGCGCGCGTGTTGGCCGGCGATCTGAC
>JAUVZY010000019.1 GCA_030602315.1 Pseudomonadaceae bacterium
CCCATGATCATCGGTCGCAACTTCGCGGTGAAGATCAATGCCAACATGGGCACCAGCGCCGTGACCTCGTCGATGGCCGAGGAGGTGGACAAGATGGTCTGGGCGATCCGCTGGGGCGCGGACACGGTGATGGACCTGTCGACCGGGCGCAACATCCACAACACCCGCGAGTGGATCATCCGCAACTCGCCGGTGCCGATCGGCACGGTGCCGATCTACCAGGCGCTGGAGAAGGTCGACGGCCGCGCCGAGGAGCTGACCTGGGCGCTGTTCCGCGACACGCTGATCGAGCAGGCGGAGCAGGGCGTGGACTACTTCACCATCCACGCCGGCGTGCTGCTGCGCTATGTGCCGCTGACCGCTAAGCGCGTCACCGGCATCGTCTCCCGTGGCGGCTCGATCATGGCCAAGTGGTGCCTGGCGCATCACCAAGAGAATTTCCTCTACACCCACTTCGAGGAAATCTGCGAAATCATGAAGGCCTACGACGTCAGCTTCTCGCTCGGCGATGGCCTGCGTCCGGGCTCGATCGCGGATGCCAACGACGCCGCGCAGTTCGGCGAGCTGGAAACCCTCGGCGAGCTGACCAAGATCGCCTGGAAGCACGACGTGCAGACCATGATCGAAGGCCCTGGCCATGTGCCGATGCACATGATCAAGGAGAACATGGACAAGCAGCTCGAATGCTGCGACGAGGCGCCGTTCTACACCCTCGGCCCGCTGACCACCGACATCGCGCCCGGCTACGACCACATCACCTCCGGCATCGGCGCTGCCATGATCGGCTGGTTCGGTTGCGCCATGCTCTGCTACGTCACGCCCAAGGAGCACCTCGGCCTGCCGAACAAGGATGATGTGAAGACCGGCATCATCACCTACAAGATCGCCGCGCACGCCGCGGATCTCGCCAAGGGCCACCCGGGCGCGCAGGTGCGCGACAACGCGCTGTCCAAGGCGCGCTTCGAGTTCCGCTGGGAAGACCAGTTCAACCTGGGCCTGGACCCGGACACCGCGCGGGCCTTCCACGACGAGACCCTGCCGAAGGAATCGGCCAAGGTCGCGCACTTCTGTTCCATGTGCGGGCCGAAGTTCTGTTCGATGAAGATCACCCAGGAGGTGCGCGACTACGCCGCCGAGAACGGCCTGACCGAGGAGCAGAAGGCCATCGAGGCGGGCTTCAAGGAGCAGGCCGAGCGCTTCCGCGAGGAAGGCTCGGTGATCTACAAGCAGGTATAAGCTGAGCGGGCCGCCGGGCAATCCGGCGGCCTGTGCGCGCCGCCGGTTGGCCGTTGCCGAACGCCGCGATGGCGCAAAGTTCACCGCGCCAAGGGTCTTATGGCACAGCGGCCACGCTGGTCAGCGCGGGGCTGCGGCGCACCCGGGAGCGGGTTAGTATGCTGGGAACGCTTGCTGGCCCAGAGGCTCAGTAGTCGTAACCAAAGCCAATCGTCTGCCGCCCTGGCAGGCCTGCCCGAAGCGAGAATCCATGAGCGAAACCTTCAAGGCCAAAGCCGGCGATGTCGAGGTGCTGCACCGCGAGCCCTGTTTCAGTGGTTTCTATCGCCTCGATCGTTTGCAACTGCGTCATCGTCTGTTCGACGGCGGCATGGGCAGGCCCATTTCCCGCGAGCTGTTCGTGCGGCACGATGCGGTCTGCGTGCTGCCGTACGACCCGCAGTGCGAGACGGTGGTGCTGATCGAGCAGTTTCGCGTCGGTGCGCTGGACAAGTGCGACAACCCCTGGCTGCTCGAACTGGTGGCCGGCCTGATCGACAAGGACGAGCAGCCCGAGGAGGTCGCCCGCCGCGAGGCGGTGGAGGAGGCGGGTCTCGAGCTGGGCGAGCTGTGGCCGGTGACCACCTACTATCCCTCGCCCGGCGGCAGCACCGAGAAGGTCCACCTTTATATCGGTCGCTGCGACAGCCGCCATGCCGGCGGGGTGTTCGGCCTGGCCGAGGAAGGCGAGGACATTCGTGTGCACGTCTGGAGCGTGGAGCAGGCGCTCGAAGCGGTGGATGCCGGGCGGATCGACAACGCGGCGAGCATCATCGCCCTGCAATGGTTGGCGCTGAATCGGGCGAAGGTGCAGGAGGCGTGGCGATGAAGGTGGTTCGCGAGCGTTACCGCGTCGATCTGCTGGAGCTGCAGGCCGCCTGCGAGGCCAACTACGCCTTGCTGATGCGCCTGTTGCCGGGTATGCGCGAACGCTCGGACCTGCGCCGCATCGCGCTGAGTCAGGGTGACCGCCTGTTTGGCGTGCTGCTGCTGGAGGTGATCGAGAGCTGCCCCTACACCACCACCGTGCAGGTGCGCCAGGAGCATTGCATGCCCTGGCTGCCGGTGCCGCGCATGGATGTGCGCGTCTACCACGACGCGCGCATGGCCGAAGTGGTGGCGGCGGAGAACGCGCGGCGGTTTCGGGGCATCTACAGCTACCCGAACGCGCGCATGCACCAGCCTGACGAAAAGAGTCAGCTCAACCTGTTTCTCGGCGAGTGGCTGCGGCATTGCCTGGCCTGCGGGCATGAGGTCGAGCCGGTGTTCTGAGTGCGGGCGCAAGGCTCGCAATTGCGGATGTGCGGATGGCCTTTTGGCGCCATTTTCATGGCACTTTCCTAGCCAATCCGAGGCATTGCCTTCCTGAAACAATCCGGTGATTCTTTTGCACGCCGGCTTTGTGACTCAGTCACGTTTCCCGTTGAGGCTGCCGGCGAATAATCGTCACATTGCCAACCCGACGGAGAAAAGGCTTTGCCTAGCGCTGCCGCAGCAGGGGTCGACCGCGTGCTCGAACTGGTGCAGATCACCGACAGTCATCTGTTCGGCGATGCCCAGGGCAAGCTATTGGGGTTGGAAACCCGCTACAGCCTCGAGCGCGTGGTCGATCAGGTGCTGGCCGAGCGGCCGCGGGTCGACCTGATGCTGGCCACGGGCGACTTGTCGCAGGATGGCTCGCTCGACTCCTATCGCCTGTTCCGCGAGCGTACCGCCTGCATCGAGGCGGCGCAGCGCTGGTGCCCGGGTAATCACGACGATCGCCAGGCGATGCGGGCGGCGACACAGGACAGCGACCTGATGAATCCGGTGCTGGACCTGCCCGGCTGGCGCGTGATCCTGCTCGATTCGCTGGTGGAGGGTGCGGTGTTCGGTCAGCTTGATGCGGCGCAACTCGAGTTGCTTGACCTGGCGCTGCAGCAGGCGGGTGATCGGCATTGCCTGGTATGCCTGCACCACCATCCGGTCAGCATCGGCAGTCGCTGGATGGATGCCATCGGCCTGCGCAATGCCGAGGCGCTGTTCGATATCCTCGATCGCCACGGGCAGGTGCGCGCAATACTCTGGGGCCATGTGCACCAGAGCTTCGAGCAGGTGCGCAACGGTGTCCGCCTGCTGTCCTCGCCGTCCACCTGCGTGCAATTCGAGCCGGGTAGCGAGGACTTCCAAATCGGCAACCAGGCGCCGGGATACCGCTGGCTGCGCCTGTATGCCGATGGCCGGGTAGAAACCGGCATCTCCCGCGTCGAGGGGTTGGTGTTCCAGCTCGAAGACGGGGTCAAGGGCTATTGACCGACCGCGGCAGGCGCCGGCGGCGATGTCGCCGCGCCGCTTGCGACGGGCGGTACGCACCCTGTAGCCTCGCCGCATTTTCCTGACGCCGAGTCCGCATGCCGAGCGATCGCCCCAGCATTCTCTATATCCATGGTTTCAACAGCTCGCCGCAGTCGCAGAAGGCGCGTCAGCTCGCCTCGTTCATGCAGCGCCTGGGGCTGGCTGACCGGCTGCGCGTGCCGGCGCTCTCCAGCTGCCCGCGCGAGGCAATGGCGCAGCTGGAGGCGGCCATCGTCGAGCTGGGGCAACCCTTGCTGCTGGGCAGTTCGCTGGGCGGTTTCTTCGCCACCGCCCTGGCCGAGCGGCACCGGCTCAAGGCGCTGCTGGTCAATCCGGCGGTGCTGCCGTGCCGCCGCTTCCAGGACTATCTAGGCCCGCAAACCAACTACTACACCGGCGAGACCTGGGAGCTGACCCCCGGGCACGTCGAGGCGCTGGCGGCGCTCGAGGTGCCGGCGCCCGAGGATGCCGAGCGCTACTGGGTGTGGCTGCAGACCGGCGATCAAACGCTGGACTATCGCGAGGCCGTGGCCTACTACCGTGGCTGCCGCCTGCGCATCGAAGAGGGTGGTGACCACAGCTTCCAGGGCTTCGCCGAGCGACTGCCCGAGGTACTGGCCTTCGCCGGATTCGATTTCGTCGCCTCCGATTTTTCCGATTCGTAAGGACTTAGAAGACGCCATGTCTTACAACGCCGAAGCCATTGAAGTCCTCTCCGGGCTCGATCCGGTGCGCAAGCGCCCGGGCATGTACACCGACACCAGCCGCCCCAACCACCTGGCCCAGGAAGTGATCGACAACAGTGTCGACGAGGCGCTGGCCGGGCATGCGCGCGCGGTGCAGGTGATCCTGCACGAGGACAATTCGCTGCAGGTGATCGACGACGGTCGCGGCATGCCGGTGGATATTCATCCCGAAGAGGGCATTTCCGGGGTCGAGCTGATCCTCACCAAGCTGCACGCCGGCGGCAAGTTCTCCAACAAGAACTACCAGTTCTCCGGCGGCCTGCACGGGGTCGGCATCTCGGTGGTGAACGCGCTGTCCACCCGCGTGGAGGTGCGCGTCAAGCGCGAGGGCAACGAATACCTGATGACCTTCGAAGGCGGCTACAAGGCCAGTGAGCTGGAGGTGGTCGGCACGGTCGGCAAGCGCAACACCGGCACCAGCGTGCGCTTCTGGCCGGATGCGCAGTATTTCGATTCGCCGAAGTTTTCGATCAGCCGCTTGAAGCATGTGCTCAAGGCCAAGGCGGTGCTCTGCCCGGGGCTGGCGGTGAGCTTCGAGGACAAGAGCAGTGGCGAGAAGATCGAGTGGCACTACGAGGACGGTCTGCGCTCGTACCTCGCCGAATCGGTCGCCGAGTTCGCCCGCCTGCCGGAGGAACCCTTCGTCGGCAGCCTGGCCGGCACCAAGGAGGCGGTGGACTGGGCCTTGCTCTGGCTGCCCGAAGGCGGCGACGCGGTGCAGGAAAGCTACGTCAACCTGATTCCCACTGCCCAGGGTGGCACCCACGTGAACGGGCTGCGCCAGGGCCTGCTCGATGCCATGCGCGAGTTCTGCGAGTTCCGCAATCTGCTGCCGCGGGGCGTCAAGCTGGCACCGGAGGATGTCTGGGAGCGGATTGCCTTTGTCCTGTCGATGAAGATGCAGGAGCCGCAATTTTCCGGACAGACCAAGGAGCGGCTGTCGTCGCGCGAGGCCGCGGCGTTCGTCGCCGGGGTGGTCAAGGATGCCTTCAGCCTGTGGCTCAACGCCCACCCCGAACTGGGCCTGCAGCTCGCCGAGCTGGCCATCAGCAACGCCGGGCGGCGTCTGAAGGCCGGCAAGAAGGTCGAACGCAAGAAGATCACCCAGGGCCCGGCGCTGCCCGGCAAGCTGGCCGACTGCGCCGGCAGCGACACCATGCGCTCGGAGCTGTTTCTGGTCGAGGGTGATTCGGCCGGTGGCAGCGCCAAGCAGGCGCGGGACAAGGAATTCCAGGCGATCATGCCGCTGCGCGGCAAGATCCTGAACACCTGGGAGGTGGACGGTGGCGAGGTGCTCGGCAGCCAGGAAGTGCACGACATCGCCGTGGCCATCGGCATCGACCCGGGCTCGGATGACCTCTCCGGCCTGCGCTACGGCAAGATCTGCATCCTCGCCGATGCCGACTCCGACGGCCTGCATATCGCCACGCTGCTCTGCGCACTGTTCGTGCGGCATTTCCGCCCGCTGGTGGAGGCCGGTCACGTCTATGTGGCGATGCCGCCCTTGTACCGTATCGACTTGGGCAAGGAGATCTACTACGCCCTGGATGATGCCGAGCGCGACGGCATTCTCGAGCGTCTGTCGGCCGAGAAGAAGCGCGGCAAGCCGCAGGTCACCCGTTTCAAGGGGCTTGGCGAGATGAACCCGCTGCAGCTGCGCGAGACCACCATGGACCCCAATACCCGCCGTCTGGTGCAGCTGTCGCTGGACGATTTCGAGCAGACCTGTGAAGTGATGGACATGCTGCTGGCGAAAAAACGCGCCGCCGATCGCAAGAACTGGCTGGAAACCAAGGGCAACCTGGCCGAGGTCCTCCTGTGAAGCGCCTGCTGACGCTGTGTGTGCTGTTCGGCTTGAGCGCCTCGGCGCTGGCCCAGAGCACTGCGCTCCCCGAGCTGGCGCTGGTTGGCGAATACCCGGTCGAGGGCCTGCGCGGGGCCAACCTGTCGGGCCTGGCCCACTGTCAGGGCGAGCTGTTGGCGGTCTCCGACCGCGATGACCGCCATCTGTACCGGCTGGATACCGCCGAACCGGTGTGGCAGGCCCGCGCCGAGCCGCTGGCGGTACCGAAGATCACCGAGAATGCCTTGCCTTGGGGCCTGCGCATGCGCAATCAGGCCTATGGCGTGCTGCGCGGTGGCGACCTCGATTTCGAAGGCATCACCTGCGATCAGGCGGGCAACCGCTACCTGGTCAGTGAGGGCTACGCCGCCGTGCTGAAGGTGTCGCCCAGCGGCGCGGCCGAGTGGCTGCGCCTGCCACGGGCGCTGTTCGGCCAGGCGAGGGCCAGCGGCATGCTGGTGCGCTTCAATGCCTTGTTCGAAGGCGTGGCGATCGACCCGGCCGGCAAGCGCCTGTGGCTGGCCGCCGAGCGTGAGCGCCGCGGGTTGATGGTGGTGCACGAGCAGGGCGGGCGCTGGCAGTGCCATGGCGGTTGTGTGCTGCTTGCGGAGAATGCACTGCTGGCTTCGCCGGCCAACGAAGACACCGCGTTGCCGCTGGACTTCAGCGACCTCGCCCTGTTCGAGGGCAAGCTGTTCACCCTCGAGCGGCTGGCCCGGCGGATCTGCCGGCGCTCGGCGCAAACCGGCCAGGAGGAGCGCTGCTGGTCGTTCGCCGCGACCGCACTGGCCCCCGAGCGGCGCTACGGCACCGCGCATGGCGTGGCCGAGGCGCTGGTGATCGACGCCGACGGCGCCTGGGTCGGCGTGGACAGCAATGGCCTGAGCCGTGCCGATGGCGAGTCGCGCCCGGTGGTATGGCGCCTGGCCGCGCCCCGCGGTGGCTGGGGGAGCCGTCGATGAGCGAGGCGCCGCCGGGGCGCCGCGCCGGTCGGGCGATGCTCGTGCTGGCGTGGGTGCTCGGGCTGTTTCTCGCGGCCCGGCTGTTCAGCCTGTGGGAGCAGTCGCGCCTGAACCCCAACCCCGCGCCGGTGTCGCTGCATGCGGCCAACTACATCGAGGTCACGCTCGATGGCAACGCCCAGGGACATTTTCTCGCCGGCGGACACATCAACGCTGAGCAGGTGATCTTCCTGCTCGACACCGGCGCCACGGATGTCGCCGTGCCCGAGGCGCTGGGCGCCAGGCTCGGACTGTCGCGCGGGCGAGCCCAGTCGGTGCTCACCGCCAGCGGACCGAGCACCGGCTACCACACCCGCATCGCCCATCTGCAACTGGGCGACATCGTCTTGCAGGACGTGCCGGCGGTACTGATCCCCGGGTTCGAGAGCGAGGTGGTGCTGCTCGGCATGAGCGCCCTCAAGCAACTGGAATTCACCCAGCGCGCCGGCACTCTGGTGCTGCGCCAATACACGACGGAACAACCATGACCGCACCTGTCGACCTGAGCCTGGAAGGCGTCGAGCGCCGCTCGCTGGCGGACTTCACCGAGCAGGCGTATCTCAACTACTCCATGTACGTGATCATGGACCGCGCCCTGCCGCATGTCGGTGATGGGTTGAAGCCGGTGCAGCGGCGCATCGTCTACGCGATGAGCGAGCTGGGCCTGGACGCCGACGCCAAGCACAAGAAGTCCGCGCGTACCGTCGGCGACGTGCTCGGCAAGTACCACCCGCATGGCGATTCGGCCTGCTACGAGGCGATGGTGCTGATGGCCCAGCCGTTCTCCTACCGCTACCCACTGGTGGACGGCCAGGGCAACTGGGGCGCGCCGGACGATCCCAAGTCCTTCGCCGCCATGCGCTACACCGAGGCGCGTCTGTCGCGTTATTCCGAGGTGCTGCTGTCCGAGCTGGGCCAGGGCACGGTGGACTGGGTGCCGAACTTCGATGGCACGATGAACGAGCCGGCGACGCTGCCGGCACGCCTGCCCAACCTGTTGCTCAACGGCACCACCGGCATCGCCGTGGGCATGGCCACCGACGTGCCGCCGCACAACCTGCGCGAAGTCGCTACCGCCTGCGTGCGCCTGCTCGACGAGCCCGGCGCCACGGTGGAGCAGCTCTGCGAACACGTGCCGGGGCCGGACTTTCCCACCGAGGCGGAGATCGTCACCCCGCGCGCCGATCTGCTGAAGATGTACGAAACCGGCCGCGGCTCGGTGCGCATGCGCGCCGTGTACCGGGTCGAGGACGGCGACGTGGTGGTCACCGCGCTGCCGCATCAGGTCTCCGGGGCCAAGGTGCTCGAGCAGATCGCCGCGCAGATGCAGGCCAAGAAGCTGCCGATGGTCGCCGACCTGCGTGACGAGTCGGACCACGAGAACCCCACCCGCATCGTCATCGTGCCGCGTTCGAACCGGGTCAACGCCGACGAGCTGATGCAGCACCTGTTCGCCACCACCGATCTGGAATCGACCTACCGGGTCAACGTCAACGTCATCGGCCTGGACGGCAAGCCGCAGGTGAAGGACCTGCGCACCCTGCTCACCGAGTGGCTGCAGTACCGCGTCGGCACCGTGCGCCGGCGTCTGCAGTTCCGCCTGGACAAGGTGGAAAAGCGCCTGCACCTGTTGGAAGGTTTGCTGGTCGCCTTCCTCAACCTCGATGAGGTGATCCGTATCATCCGCGAGGAGGAGCAGCCCAAGCCGGTGCTGATGGCGCGCTTTGGCCTGACTGAACTGCAGGCCGACTACATCCTCGACACCCGCCTGCGCCAGCTGGCGCGGCTGGAGGAAATGAAGATTCGTGGCGAGCAGGACGAGCTGGCCACGGAGCGCGAGAAGCTGCTGGCGCTGCTGGGTAGCGAGGCCAAGCTCAAGAAGCTGGTGCGCAAGGAGCTCTTGGAAGACGCCGAACGCTATGGCGACGACCGCCGCTCGCCCATCGTCGCCCGCGCCGAAGCCCGCGCGCTGTCGGAAAACGAGCTGCTGCCGTCCGAGCCGATCACCGTGGTGCTCTCGGAAAAGGGCTGGGTGCGCGCCGGCAAGGGCCATGACCTGGATGCCCAGGGCCTGTCCTACAAGGCCGGCGACAGCTTCAAGGCGGCGGCTCTCGGGCGCTCCAACCAGTTCGCCGTGTTCCTCGACTCCAGCGGGCGCAGCTATTCGCTGGCGGCCCACTCGCTGCCGTCGGCGCGCGGGCAGGGTGAGCCGCTGACCGGGCGCCTGACCCCGCCACCGGGGGTGACCTTCGACTGTGTGCTGCTGCCCGATGACGAGGCGCTGTACATCGTCGCCTCGGATGCCGGCTACGGCTTCGTCGCCAAAGGCGCGGATCTGCAGGCCAAGAACAAGGCCGGCAAGACCCTGCTCAGCCTGCCGGCCGGCGCCAAGGTGATGGCGCCGCGCCCTGTGGCGGATGTCGAAGCGCAGTGGCTGGCGGCGGTGACCACCGAGGGTCGCCTGCTGGTGTTCCGCGTGGCCGACTTGCCGCAGCTGGCCAAGGGCAAGGGCAACAAGATCATCGGCATCCCCGGCGAGCGCGTGGCCAACCGCGAGGAGTATCTGGTCGATCTGGCCGTGTTCGGCGAAGGCGCCACGCTGGTGCTGCAGGCGGGCAAGCGCACGCTGTCGCTCAAGCCCGATGACCTGGAGCACTACAAGGGCGAGCGCGGACGGCGTGGCAACAAGCTGCCGCGCGGCTTCCAGCGGGTCGATGGCCTGCTGGTCGAAGCGCGGCAGGGCTGAGTAGCGCTCCATGCCGCCGCCTCGTCAGGGGACGCTCGCCTGGGAGCCTGCCGCAGAGGGTGTCGGCGTGCTGCGTCTGCGTGGCTGCTGGACGCTGGATGCCGAGCGGCCGGACCTGCAGACGGTGTGGCGTGAGTCCGCCAGGGGCCTTGCGCGGGTACGCCTGGACGCCGGGCAGGTCGAGGCCTGGGATAGCTCTCTGCTGGCCGCGATCCGCTGCCTGGAGCGGCTCGCCGAAGCGGCTGAGGTGACATTAGAGCGCCACGCGCTGCCGGCTGGTAGTGAGCGTCTGCTGGAGATGGCCGCGGCCTCGCCGGTGCAGGTGGACGCCGCGCCCCGCGTTAACCAGGGGGCGGTGGCGCGGATCGGCCAGCACGGCCTGGCAGGGCTGGCGGCACTGGCCAATGCCTGCCAGTTCGTCGGCGAGGTGCTGATCGGCTTGGCTCGCCTGGCGCGTGGCCGGGCGACCACGCGGGCGAGCGATTTCTGGCTGGCCCTGCAGCAGGCCGGGCCGGGTGCGTTGCCCATCGTCGCGCTGATTGCGGTGCTGGTCGGGCTGATCCTGGCCTTCGTCGGCGCCGCCCAGTTGCAGGCGTTCGGCGCGCAGCTGTATGTCGCCAACATGGTCGCCATCGGCATGACCCGCGAAATGGGCGCGCTGATGACCGCGGTGATCATGGCCGGGCGGACCGGTGCGGCGTATGCGGCCGAGCTGGGCTCGATGCAGGCCAACGAGGAGGTCGATGCGCTGCGTACCTTCGGCTTCTCGCCGCTGGAGTTTCTGGTGTTGCCACGGCTGCTGGCGCTGCTGGTCAGTCTGCCGTTGCTGTGTGTGTTCGCCAACGCGCTGGGCATTCTCGGGGGGTTCATCATCGGCGCGGGGCTGTTCGACATTTCCGCACCGCTGTATCTGAAGCAGAGTCTGGAGATGCTGAGCCTCACCGACTTTCTGCTCGGGCTGTTCAAGAGTCTGGTGTTCGCTCTGCTCATCGGCCTGATCGGCTGCTACTGCGGCCTGACCAGCGGGCGCGATGCACAGGCGGTCGGCCGCGCCACCACCCGCGCGGTGGTGTCGATCATCGTCGCGCTGGTGATCAGCGATGCCTTGATCACGCTGATCTGTACCCAGTGGGGGATCTGAGCATGGCCGGCGAGGTGTTGCTGGCAGCCGAGGGGCTTAGCGTCGGTTACGGCAGGCGGGTGGTCCAGCATGACCTCAATTTCGCCATTCGCCGCGGCGAGGTGTTCGTCGTCATGGGCGGCAGCGGTACCGGCAAGAGCACGCTGCTGCGCCACCTGATCGGCCTGCAGGCGCCGCTGGCCGGTCGCGTGCTGCTCGATGGCGAAGACTTCTGGGCGCGCCCGGCACAGGCGCGTGCGGTGCTGCAGCAGCGCTTCGGCGTGCTGTATCAGGACGGTGCGCTGTGGAGCGGGATGACCCTGCGCGAGAACATCAGCCTGCCGCTGGCGGCCTACCATCCGCAGCTGACGGGGGACGAGCTTGCCGAACTGGCGGCGCTCAAGCTGGCGCTGGTCGGCCTCGCCGGCTGCGATCTGCTGTATCCGGCCCAGTTGTCCGGTGGCATGCGCAAGCGTGCCGGGCTGGCGCGGGCGTTGGCGCTGGATCCCGAGATTCTGTTCTTCGACGAGCCTTCGGCCGGGCTCGACCCGCTCAATGCCCAGGCGCTCGATGAGTTGATCCTGCAGTTGCGCGATGGTCTGGGCACCACCATCGTGCTGGTCACCCACGAGCTGCCGAGCATTCGCGCGGTGGCCGATACCTGTCTGTTCCTCGATGCGGCCAGCCGAACGCAGATCGCCCTCGGTCCGTTGCACCAGTTGCAAGGCGAGGACGCCCACCCGACCGTTCGGCGTTTTCTGCGCCGCGGCCTCGGCAGCAAGGAGAAATGATGAGCGAGACACGCAAACCGTTCTGGATCGGAGTGTTCCTGCTCGGCGGCGTGGCGCTGCTGGCGGCGGCGCTGTTGCTGCTTGGCCGCGAAGGCTGGCGCGGCGGGGCACGGCCGTACGTGGTGTATTTCACCGGCTCGCTGGATGGTCTGGATGTGGGCGCAGATGTCACCTACCGAGGCGTGAAGGTGGGCAGCGTGCGGGAGATCCGCCTGACCTATGAGCGCGAGCTCAGTGACGTGGTGATGCCGGTGATCATCAGTATCAGCCCCGACGATGGTCAGGGTCAGCGCCTGGACGAGGTGATCGAGCGTCTCGTCGAGCGAGGTCTGCGCGCTCAGCTGCAGACCCAGAGTCTGCTCACCGGCAAGGCGGTGGTGGCGCTGGATGTCCTGCCTGGCCAGCCGGGCTATATCCCCGAGCACAACGAGACCGGACTGCCGGTGATTCCCAGCGTGCCGTCGCGGGTCGATCAGGCGGCCAACCTGTTGCGCGATCTGGTGGCCAGTCTGCGCGAGCTGCCGCTGCAGGAGATGGTGCTGTCGACCAATCGCACGCTGGCGGCCATCGAACGCTTGGCCGTCTCGCCGCAACTGCATGACGGACTTGGCAACCTGGCCGCGACGCTGGCCAATGTCGAGCAGTTGACCCGGCAGCTGCAGCATCAGCTGCCGCCGATTTTGGATAATGCGCAGCGTAGCGGCGCCGAGCTCGACAAGACCCTGCGCGAGTTTCGCCGCGCCGCAGAGGCGGCTGAGCTGGCCATGCGCGAACTGCAGGCGGTCGCTGGCAGCGGTCGGCAGACGCTGGGCCCCGAATCAGAGCTGCGCTACGAGCTGTTGCGCGCCCTGGAGCAGCTCGGCGAGGCGAGCAAGGCTTTGCAGCGCACCGCAGAACAGATACAACAGCGGCCTCAGTCGCTGATCTTCGGCAAGTAACGGTACGTTTGACTTATGCAAGTTGTGCATTCGACCGCCGCATGGCTGCTGGCCGCCGCGCTTGGCCTGTCCGGCTGTGCGTCACTCACCCCGCAACGCTTCTATCAGCTGCAAGGCAGCGCCGCGGCCTTGCCGGTCACGGCCGCGCGTGATGGCGGGCCGGCGCTGCTGCTCGGGCCGCTGACCCTGGCCGATTACCTGGAGCGCGAGACGCTGGTTCAGCGCGAAGCCGATGGCAGCCTGAGCATCGACAGCGGGCAGCGTTGGGCGGGTAGTCTCAAGGACGACATCGCGCAGTTGCTGCTGCGCCAGCTGGCGGCGCGGCTGGATACCAGCCGGGTTGCCGTCTATCCCGATCGCGTCGGACTGCGTCCGGAGGCGCAGGTACGGTTGAACATCGGTCGGCTCGACGCCGGGCCGCTGCAGCCTGCTGTGCTCGAGGCGCAATGGCGCGTGCTGGATGGCAAGGGTGAGCTGCGTGCCAGTCGGGTGGTGCGCCTGGAAGAGCCGCATGATGGCTCGGTCGGCGATCAGGTCCGGGCCCAGAGCGCACTGCTCGAACGGCTGAGTGCCGAACTCGCGGCGGCGATCGCGCCGCTGGTCAGGCGCAGTGCGCAGCGCCCGGTGGCAGCGCCGGGCGCCAAGGATACGGCCGGCGCCGCCAATGTGCTGCTGCCTGCCTTGCCGGCGGTGGTGCCGGTGCGCCGCGACAGCGAGGTGTTCCGCTTCTAGGCGTCTTGTCGGGCACTGAGCAGCTTGGCCAGTTGACGCTCGACCAGCGCCGGGTACGGCGGCAGCAGGCGCTCTACGCAGTAGGCTCCTTCTGGTCGCGCCACCGGCCGCAGCCGGGCATGCGGTTCCATTTGCGCCGACTCGGCCAGCTCCGCTTCCAGCAGCAGCAGGTTGCGGCTGTGCTGCGCCAGGGACAGCGCCGATTGCGCCTGCTCACTCAGCAGCAGTTCGCCAATGCTTTGCCCCTGCAGTGGCGGGCCATCGGCCAGTCCCAGTTGCAGGCTGACCGGCAGCCCGCCGGTACGCTGCAGCAGCGCACTGAGCTGGGCGAGCAACAGTTCGCCGCAGCAGGCGGCCTGGCCCAGGTGATTGGGCTCGGCGGTCTGCTGGTGAAAGACAATCAGGCTGCTGCCTTCCCGGAGGGGATGCAGCTCGGCGTGATAGAGCCGGGCAGTCTGCTCGACGGTTTCGCGCAGGCACTGTTGCAGGTCCAGTTGCAGGTGGCGATCCAGCGCACGCAGCTGCTCGGCGGTGCCCAGCTGCACGGCCAGCACGGCGCTGGCCGCTGCGGTGTCATCGTCGTCCTGGGTGGCGGAGAAGCCGGGATTTGCCGTGATGATTGGCGGATCGCCGAGCACCGAGGCCGCCGGGCGCGGCTGGTCATCGATCAGCAGCGACTCGAAGCCGTCATCGTCAGTGTCTTCGTCTGCCGCCTGAGCAGTGGCTTCGCGTGCGGCCAGCTCCTCGGCGTCGAACAGCCGCGCCTGAATCTGCCGCGCCAGATCGCCGATTTCGTCCTGGCGCGCGGCGCCAGGGGCAGGGAAGTCCGGGTCGCGCAGCCAGACGCGCAGCTGCATCAAGGGCAGCGAGATTCGCCGGCCCAGGCGCAGGCTCAGGCTCAGGGTCAGCGCTAGCAGGATCAGGCTCAGCAGCGCCATGTTCTGCAGGCTGATGGTCATCGGCTGCTTGAACTGCTCCATGTCCAGCCGGATGGTCAGGCGTCCCGCGATCACCTCCTGGAAGGCGATCGGCGCGGAGTACAGGCCGGGGTTGTCTTCCAGCAGGCTGCGCCGCGGCGCAGCACCGGCTTCGGCCAGCACACGGTTGTCCACGCTGTGGATGGTGGCGTGGGCGACGAGCGGGTTCTCCACCAGATTGTTGAGCAGCACGCTGAGGCTGAGGATGTCGTTGGCCACCAGCAGTTCGGTGGCCGAGGCCGCCGTCTGGGTGATCAGGCTCTGGCCGAGGGCGTCGGCGTGCTGCTGCATCGCGTGCTTGAACTGCAATCCCATCACCCAGGCGTGGACCAGCAGCGCCAGGACGACCAGCAGCAGGGTATGGCTGACGATCCGTAGCACCAGCGGCACTCGCCGGCGGCGCAACAGGTTGAACAGCATCAGGAAGAAGTTGTCGGGCTTGACAGGAGAGGGCCGGTTCACGAGAGCGCGGCTCTTGGAAGTGGTAATGGGTCGGCAGTATAACGATCGGCTGGTTGACGGCAAAGCCATGGACGTGTCCGTCCGGAAGGTAACCGGGTAGAATTCTGCGCTTTGCCAGCCATGGGAGCATCGCCTTGCGCGAGATCGTCCTGATCAATATCACCGGCGAGGACCGTCCGGGTCTCACCGCGGCCGTTACCGGCGTTCTGGCTCAGGCCAAGGTGAACATTCTCGACATCGGCCAGGCGGTCATTCATGACACCCTGTCGTTCGGCATCCTGGTTGAGATTCCCGCGACGCATGCCGGTTCCTCGGTGCTCAAGGATTTGCTGTTCACCGCCTACGAGCTTGACCAGCAGGTGCGCTTTACCCCCGTTTCCGAAGAGGAATATCGGCACTGGGTGTCAGGGCAGGGCAAGCCGCGCCACATCGTCACCCTGCTGACGCGCCGGGTGACCGCCGAGCAGCTGCAGCGGGTCAGTTCGATCACCGCCCGTTACGGTTTGAACATCGATCACATCGACCGGCTCTCGGGCCGCATGCCCCTCGATCTGCCCGAAGAACTGGGCAAGGGTTGCATCGAGTTTTCCGTGCGCGGGGAGCCGGCCGATCCGGCGGCGCTGCGCGCCGAGTTCCTTAGCGTGGCTCAGGAGCTGAATGTCGATATCGCCTTCCAGCGTGACACGGTGTTCCGGCGCAATCGTCGCCTGGCGGTGTTCGACATGGACTCGACGCTGATCGAGGCCGAGGTGATCGATGAGCTGGCCAAGGCCGCCGGGGTGGGCGAGAAGGTCGCCGCGATTACCGAGCGGGCCATGCGCGGCGAGCTGGATTTTCGCGCCAGCTTCAAGGAACGCCTGGCGCTGCTCAAGGGCTTGCCGGAGTCGGCGCTGGCCGAGATCGGCGCCGGCCTGCGGCTGACCGAGGGCGCCGAGGTGCTGTTCGCCGAGCTCAAACGCTTAGGGTACAAGACCGCGATCCTTTCCGGCGGCTTCACCTACTTTGCCCGTCAGCTGCAGCAGAAGCTTGGCATCGACTATGTCTATGCCAACGAGCTGGAGATCGTCGACGGCTGTGTGACTGGCGTGGCGGTCGAGCCGATCGTCGATGCCCAGCGCAAGGCCGACCTCCTGGCCGAACTGGCCGCGCGCGAAGGGCTGCGCCTGGAGCAGACGATCGCCGTCGGCGATGGCGCCAACGATCTGCCGATGCTGGGGCTGGCCGGGCTGGGCGTGGCCTTCCGGGCCAAGCCGCTGGTCAAGCAATCGGCCAAGCAGGCCATCTCGACCTTGGGGCTGGACGGCATCCTCTACCTGCTCGGCTACCGCGATCGCGAAGGCGTGGAGTAACGGCGAAGGCCAAGAAGAGCGCTGAGGCAGAAGGCTGGACGAGTATTTCTTCGACCAGCCTTCAGCGGTCTGCCGCCGTCAGGGCTTGATCGCCACCTTCAGCACGCCGTCGCGCTGGTTGGCGAACAGGTCATAGGCCTGGCCGATGTCGTCCAGGGCGTAGCGGTGGGTCACCAGGGCGGTGAGGTCGAGGCGCTCGGCGGCGACGATGTTCATCAGCCGGCGCATGCGCTCCTTGCCGCCGGGGCACAGCGAGGTGACGATCTTGTTGTCGCCCAGTCCGGCGTGAAAGGCTCCCAGCGGGATCGTCAGGTCGCTCGAGTAGACGCCCAGGCTCGACAGCGTGCCGCCCGGCTTGAGCACGCGCAGGGCGTTCTCGAAGGTCGACTGCAGGCCCAGTGCCTCGATCGAGGCGTCTACCCCGCGTCCGCCGGTCAGGCGCATGATCTCGTCCACCACATCCACTTGGTGGTAGTTCAGCGTGACATCGGCGCCCAGGCGCTTGGCGATCTCCAGGCGCTGGCCGATGCCATCGATGGCGATGACGGTGCTGGCCCCGCGCAGCCGCGCCCCCGCGGTGGCGCAGAGCCCGATCGGGCCTTGGGCGAAAACCGCCACCACATCGCCGATTTTGATGTTCGCCGCCTCGGCCCCGGCGAAGCCGGTGGACATGATGTCGGGGCACATCAGCACCTGTTCGTCAGTCAGCCCGTCGGGTACCGGCGCCAGATTCGCCTGGGCATCGGGAACCAGCACGTACTCGGCCTGGGTACCATCGATGGTGTTGCCGAAACGCCAGCCGCCCATGGGCTTGTAGCCATGGCAGCTGCAGCCGCCGTCCTGGGCGGGAAGGCCGTCCTGGCAGGCGTAGGACGTGAAGCTTGGGCAGATGGCGCCGGCGATGACGCGCTGGCCTTCCTGATAGCCCTTCACGTTGGCGCCGAGCTTTTCGATGATGCCGACCGGCTCATGGCCGATGGTCAGGCCCGGGGCGACCGGGTACTCGCCCTTGAGGATATGCACGTCGGTACCACAGATGGTCGTGGTGGTGATGCGCACCAACGCGTCGTTCGGGCCGATCTGCGGGATGGGCTTGTCTTGCAGTTCGATGCGGCCGGGCTCGACGAACACGGCGGCTTTCATCATGGGCATAAGCGCTTCTCCGAGGGGGATGGGAACGACTCTAGTCCGCCCTCGGCGCGTGGGTATTGCCGGCCGTCAATGCCGGCGAGGGCGGGCCTCAGCTGTCGTCGCTGCTGAAATCATAGTCCATCGACGGACTGGGTCCCTGGAGATAGTAGCCCTGGATGAAGCTGGCGCCGGCTTGCCAGATACTGGCTAGCATGCTGGCGCTCTCGATGAACGGCACGATGGTCTGCTTGCCCTGCTCGTGCACGCTGGCGAGCAGCTCGCTCAGGGCAGTCAGGCCCTCCGGCGTGCCGATCTCCTTGGCGTATTTGCCATCCACCTTCAAATAGTCGCTGGACAGGTGGCGCAGTAGGTTGGACGGATTCGCCGCACGGCCAAAGTGGTTGAGCGCGACGCGGCAGCCCAGCTGATGCAGCGCCTGCTCCAGCACAAGGGCCTGTTTGAGGTAGGTGGTCGCGTCGGTCTCGTCGAACTGGAAGACCAGGCTGTCGGGCGGCAGGTGCGCGGCCTTCACAGCCGTCTTCAGCCAGGCCGGCAGGGTTGGGTCCTGCAGGCTCGGCGCGGTCAGGTGCAGGAACAGGCGGGTCTTGTGGCCGCGGGCATGATGCTCGTTGAGCATCTTGGCGGCGCGCAGGATGACCCAGCGATCGATCTTCGCGGCGAGTCCGGCGCTGGTCGCCGCCTCGAGGAAGTCAGCAGGCGGAACTTCCTCCCCTTGTGGATTGAGCAGCCGCAGCAGCACTTCATAATGTTCGTGGCTGTCGCCGCGCAGGCTGATGATCGGCTGAAACAGCAGGCGGAAGTTGTTCGTTTCCAAGGCATGGCGCACGATGGCCAGCACGTTCCCGCGCTGGGCTTCGGCGGCGAGCTCCTCGGCGGGGTCGTAGCGCTTGACGCCGTTGCCATCCGGTACTTCGTCCGCGCAGCGGTGGGCGCGGTCGATCAGATCCTGCGCGGTGCGCAGGCGCTTGTCGAGACCGGCGATGCCGATGCTGAGCGTGATCTGCACGGTTCGTCCGGCGACTTCGAACAGGTGACCCTCCACCTGCTTGAGAAGGCTGGTGAGCCCCTCCTGGGCCTGCTCGGGGCTTATGCCCGGCCAGAGGATGGTGAACTGATCATCGCCGAAGCGGGCCAGCGCAGCCTCAGCGCCAACCTTGTCGCGCAGCAGCTTGGCCAGCAGGCACAGCAGTTGATCGGCGTCGGTCAGGCCGATTTCGGCCTGCACGCTGGAGAAGCGGTCGATGCGGATGAACGCCAGGCTCGCCGGTTTGTTCTGCTTGAACAGCGCCTGACTGGTCTCCTCGACGATCTCGACGAAGCGGTTGCGGTTGGGCAGCCCGGTGACCGGGTCCTGATTGCTGACTTCGCGCAGCTTTTCTTCCAGTTCCGCGTTGTCGTTGTCGACGCGGATGGCCACCTGGATGCACGGCTCGCCATCGTAAGTGGCCGGCGAGAAATGGATCTGCGCAGTGAACGTGCTACCGTCCAGGCGCTGGCCGCTGCAGGTGAGGTCGGCTTCGCCCTTGCCGGACTGGTAGTGGCGCAGAAAATCCTTGAAGTTGATCTGATCGCACTGGGCTATCAGGTCGATCAGGGGCATGCCTTCGAGCTCTTCGGTATCCGAGTAACCGAACAGTTCCAGGTAGGTTTCGTTGGCATGGATATGCATGCCGTCGTGCACATAGGCGATGGCATCGGCCGAGCTTTGCAGCAGCAGCTGACAGCGCTTTTCCGCCTCCTGCAGCGCTGCTTCGGCGACCCGGCGAGCACGGCGCTCGCTGAGATTGTGCAGCTCACGCTGGGCCACCAGAATCAGGCGTTCGTCCTCGCCGAGCGGTACGGCATCCTGGGCACCGGCGGCAAGCGCCTGGGTGATGGCCGTCGAGTCGTTGCTGGTGATCAGTGCGATTACCGGCAAATCGGTTGCGTCGTTCAGTTGCGCGAGAATCGTCTGCAGCTCGAGTTGTTCGCTGGTGGCCGCTGCCAGCAGCAGGTCCCAGGGCTGCTGCAGGGCGTTCTCCAGATCCTTGAGAATGGTCACCCGTTGGACGCGCGTGGCATGCCCGGCGTTGCGGAACAGATTCACTAGGCGTTCGGCTTCATTCTGCGAATCATCGACGATCAGCAGGCGTAAGGTCTTGTTTTCCTGGGCCATGGCTACTGCTTATGTCGCGCGGCGCGCGAGCGCTGGGAGGGCGGGCGAGCCGGCAATCTACAAAGACTTCCAGAGTGAGTCAAAGCCTTCGCCTTCTTCGGCGTTTTGGCGTGCCCCGGATGTGAAGGGTACCGCCTGATCCTCGAGTGCCAGTTCTTGCATTTCCAGCGATTGATATTCGAACTGGTTGAAGCTAGGCGTGCCGCTCTGGCGGTGGGTGAGCAGCGCGCGGTATTCGCTCTGGTTGTTGAGGATGCCGACTTTCTGGCCCTGCTTGAAGGGCATGCGCGGAACGATCAGTGTGGCTGGCTGTCGCGTCGAGGTGCCTTCGGGCAGCAGCAGCGCGCGCAGGTACTGGCTGCTCTGGCGTTCACTGCCGAGCAGCCGCAGTGCACAGGGTTGAGCCTCGCGCGCGATGAGCTGGATGCCGAGCTGCAGATTGCCGTTGGATGGTTGGCGCATCCAGCGAATGGCGGCCGGGGTCCATTTCGGCTCGGCGGAGGTGCGAATGGCCACCAGCTCGCCCACCTGGAGCTGGGCGCTGCCCTCGCCCGTGACTTCCAGGCAATAGCCCTCGGGGCTCTGGTCGACGATCGAGAGTTCGAGCAGCGGGAAGGCCGCATCCTTGGGCGCGTCCGCCTCGGTGTCGAGGCTTACGTTGCGAAAATCGATTCGCTCGAGTTTGCGCTCGCGACGGATACGGTCCTGGGCATCGAAGGCCTGCGCCCAGACGTCGTTGATCTTCTGGGGGGTATCGAAGTCTGCCCGCAAACGGCCGCGGCCATGCTTGATCAGGCTGTCAAACTCGGTTTGTCCGGCCAGGTAGTAGTGCACCGCGCTCATGCCGATGCAGATCGTCAGGCTGCCTTCGGCAGGGGTGCGCGGGAACGTGCGCGTGGCCATGCCGCCCCAGGCTGAATACAGGTGCAGCAGCAGGTCGGTATCGATGCCGTCGGCGCCTGGCAGCGGTGACTGGTGGCGGCGGTCGGCCGCGGTCTGCAGATGCACCTTGATCGCGTCGGTCAGTGCATTGGCATCGATGCCGAGCCAGCCGGGCAGGGTGGCGGGCGGAACGAGCGAGCGATAACGGGGGGCGCCATCGACCGGCGGGGTGACCACGAACAGGCTGCTCGGTTCGGTAGCCGACTGCAGGCGCGCCAGTGCACTCCAGCTTTCCAGCATGCTGCCAAGCTGGCGAATGCTGCGTGCGCGCAGTTGATTGCAGCGCGCACAACCGAGCAGCAGCGCGGCGAGGTAGCTCTGCTCAACGCTCAGGCTGCCGCGTACGCCGGCCAGGGCGTCAGCCACGGCGACGCGCTCGAGGTTATGCATGCGCGCAATCTCGAACAGCAGGTGCAGCTCGAGCCACGCGCCTTCGGGCACCGGACTGTACATCTGGGTGGCCGGAATCAATGCGGCGTAGAGGCTGTGAACGGCGCGCTGCAAGGCGAGGTTGAACGACGCTGTGCTCGCTGTGCTCAGGCCGTTCTCGATCAGGTCGATGACGGCGCGCTTGTATCCGGTCGCCAGATGGGTGTGCAGTGCCTGGCAGAGGCTGGCGATCCTGCGCGCCTGGTGGTCAAGCAGTGTGGAGTGCGCTAGGAACTGCTGCTCGAGGTTGAGGCAGGTTTCGTGAGCTGCGGGTCGCAGCAGTTCGAGCAATTCGATTCGCTGTGCTGGTGCGATGCGCAGTTCGTTGAGCTGGCCCAGGGCCGCATACAGTTGTCTTGAGGTTTCGCCGAGGTTGGCCTTGGGCAGGCTGGCGATCCACAGACGGACCGCGCTGCCGGTGGCCTCGCAGAAATCCAGCGCATCGCGAGTGGGCTCGGGTGCTCTGAGAAGCTGGTGGGGGCTATGTCTGTCCAAGCGGTCTCTCCCTGCGCTGTATTGGCGATCGTCTCGTTATTGTTTTGGTGGGCGGAGCATTCCCTGCTCAGGCCGGGGTGTCGGCGAGTGGCGGCGTGATGGCCTCTGCTGCCTGGCCGAGGCTCTGGCCCATGCGCACCAGGCTCAGAGGCTGTAGCGATTCGGCCCAACGTACCTGATCGGGTCCGAATAGAAGAATAACCGTGGAGCCAAGCTTGAAGCGACCCATCTCTGCGCCCTTGTCGAGGTGGATCGGCGCCCGCGCCGCTTCATCGTACGCAACGCGCTTGAGGGTGCGCTTGGGCGGCGTCACCAGGCCTGCCCAGACCGTTTCGATGCTGGCCACGATCATCGCTCCGACCAGAATCATCGCCATGGGGCCGCGCTCGGTATCGAACAGACAGACGACCCGCTCGTTGCGCGCGAACAATTCGGGGACCTGCTCGGTGGTGACGGTATTCACCGAGAAGATGCGGCCGGGAACGTAGACCATCTCGCGCAAGGTGCCGGCCAGAGGCATATGCACGCGGTGGTAGTCCTTGGGCGACAGGTAGATGGTGGCGAACTGTCCGCCCATGAACGGAACGGCGCGCTCATGGTCGCCGCCGAGCAGGTCGATCAGGCCGAAGCTGTGGCCCTTGGCCTGGAAAATGCGCCCCTGCTCGATGCGTCCCAGCTGGCTGATCGCGCCATCACACGGGTTGAGGATTGCGCCGGGCGCCTGGTCCAGCGGGCGGGCGCCTTCTTTCAGTTCGCGGGTGAAAAAATCGTTGAAGTGCTGGAAGCCTTCGGCGTGGGCGACCCGCGACTCGCTCATGTCTACCTTAAAATGGCGGATGAAGGCCTTGATCAGCGCATTCTTCAGCCAGCGTACGCGACACTCGGCAAGCCAACCGACGGCACGGGAGACCAGGTGATGGGGCAGGATGTACTGACTCAGGATGAAAAGGCGGTCTTTCATGCGCGCGGATTCGCTCATCATTGTTCGATAGGGGTGTCGGGCATGTTACCCCATTCCCCCCAGGAGCCGGCGTAGGCCTTGACCCGGGGGTAGCCCAGCGCCTTGGCCACCAGATAGGTGAAGCCCGAGCGACGATGGGTCTGGCAATGGGTGATGATTTCCTTGTCCGGCGTAAGGCCGAGCGCGGTGAGCTGGTCGGCGATGTCGGCGCGGATGCGCAGGGCGCGCTGCGGGTCCATGCCGGCGGTCCATTCGAAGTTGATCGCGCCTGGAATGTGTCCGCCGCGTGCCGCGAGCAGCTTTTCGCCGCGGTACTCCTCGGGGCTGCGGGCGTCCCAGATCGCCAGGTCCGCTGCGCCGAGGCGACTTTGCAGGTAGTCGCGGCTCGCGGTTGGCGCGTCATCCAGGGTCAGCGCCGGCATACCGTTCACGCCAGGTGGCACGCTTTGCTCCAGCGGCAGTGCCTCGGCCAGCCAGGCCTGCAGGCCACCGTTGAGATAGTGGTAGCGTCGATGGCCGATAACGTCCAGCAGCCAGATGAAGCGTCCCGCCCAGCCGCCGCCTTCGTCGTCATACACCACGTACGTGGCCTCGGGCCGATGGCCGAGCGCGCCGAACAGCGCTTGCAGCTTCTCCAGCGGCGGCGCCAGGCCGGGTGCCGGCGGTTGGCCCAGTTGCGTCTGCTTGGGTTCGACGAAACGGGCGCCGGGTATATGGCCTTCGGCATAGCGGGCCGCATTGGTGAGGTCGACCAGAATCAGCGCAGGGTCGCCCAGATGCGCGAGCAGATCGGCTGGCTCGATGACCAGGGGCAGTTCGGCGAGGGTGGGCATGACAACCTCCGAAAGTGGGCAGGGCGCCAGTGTAGCCAATCCTAGCGGCGACGTTGGGCGTAGTTGTCCAGCGCTCGCTCCAGGCATTGCCCGGTCTTGGAAAACACCTGCAGGGCCGTCTCCGTCCAGGGTGCGCCCTGTTGGTCGGCGATCACCAGCATTACCGTGCGACCGTTGCTGGCAAGCGAGCGCAGCAGCAGGTTCTCACTGGCGAACAGCGACTTGATCGCGCCCGGCAGGAACGCCGAGAAGCGGGCGAAGTTCTCCGGCGTCAGCTGCAGCTGCCGCGGTTTTTCCATCAGCTGACGCAGCAGCTGGCTGTGCGCCGGATCAAGTTGCAGGGTCGCCGCCGCTGCGCCCAGGCCGCTGGACTGGCGGGTGACCAGCAGGTTGCGCGCCGGGTCGAGCTGCAGCAGGAGGACCCGGGCGATGCCGCCGGCGAGGTAGGCGTCGCGGGCGCAGGCGGTCAGCTGCAGGGCGTTGATGAAGGCAGACGGGCTTTGCAGCAGCTCGGCGCAGTACTTGCGCCACAGGCTGACCGTCTGCGCGCTGGCCGGCGCCGCCGCAGGCGCCTGGCGTGGCGGGGGATAGCGGCTCTCCCACGGCATGACGAGCGAGAGTGCCGGATGCCACAGGCCAGCGAGGGCATGGCGCTCGGCGCTGCGCACGGCCAGTTGGTGAATCAATTGCTGCAGCGCGCCCAGGGGCTGATTCAGGTAGAGCGCGGTGAGGCATTCCCAGCGTAAGGTATGCAGGCCGCTCCAGGTGTGGTGCGCCGAAATCGCGAGGCCGTTGGCCAGCAGCGGTGTGTTGCTCGGCAGGGTCAGCCAGCGGCGCAGGTCCGGATCGTCGTCCAGCACCTGTTGCTGCTGCAGGGGGTGTTCGTTGTCGCGCACGATATGCAGTGCCTTGACCAGCCGCCGGCGGTCTTCGGTGAGCACCCGATAGCCTTCGATCACCCAGGCTGGCAACTGCCAATGTCGGGCCAGGCCCAGGCACAGCTCGACCAACGGTAGCCCCAAGAGGTCGCGCTCGACCCGTCGTACCGGCTCGCTCTTGACCAGTACCCGCTGCTCCCAGGCTTCCAGCAGCTCCGGGTGTGCGCCGATCAGCGTCCAGACCGGCGCCAGAAACAGCAGGCTGCTCCAGTGAATCTCCTGCCAGAGGCGGGCCAATCGCGCCGAGAACAGGCCGCTGGCTTGCTGACTTGCGTGCTGGCTGATCAGCACCACCTGGTGGAAGGCGGGACAGCCGGCGCCGGGTTCGAGCAGCGGGACGCGACTCAGGACTTCGCTCGCCCGCTTGAGACCGATACGGGTCAGCGCCACTTCCAGGGTTTCGGCCGGATCGCCCAGCGCGTGGCTGCTGCGATTGGCCTCACGCATCAGTTGCAGCACCACCACCGGGCTGCTCTCCAGCAGGTCGGCGATTTCCCGCAGCGAGCGGTGCTCGTCGGTCAGGGCCTGGCGGGCACGCTGGTGCTCCTCGGGCGCGATAGGCAGGCGCACGGCATCCAGCGCTTTGATCCAGGCGGCAAGGGTGCGAGGCAGGGAAGGCGAGGTTGGCATGAATTGCGCCATTACTAGCTTTTAAGCGGGATGGTCTTTAGTCTGGCGCAAAATTTCCGATAACTAAAACAGTTGTTTGACCGGCGCAACCTGGAAAGGTTCAGTTCGTGACGGGTTGCGCCGGTTCGCTTTTATGCATGGATAGTGGAACGGCTTCATGGTCAAGATACTCGGCATCATCGTGGTGTTCGCCAGCGTCCTCGGGGGGTTCGTCGCTTCCGGTGGCAAGATCGGCGCGCTGATTCACCCCTTCGAGGTGCTCATCATCGGCGGCGCGGCCTTCGGCGCGTTCCTGCAAGCCAACTCCTTCGGCACGTTGAAAATCGTCTTCAAGAAGTCCTTGCAGATGTTCGGCACCCGTTTCACCCATGCCTACTATCTGGAAGTTCTCAAGCTCATCTATGAGATCCTCAACAAGAGTCGGCGCGAAGGCATGATGGCCATCGAGGCCGACATCGAGGACCCCAAGGCCAGTCCCATCTTCAGCAAGTACCCCGGCATTCTGAAAGACGAGCGGATGACGGCGTTCGTCTGCGATTACCTGCGCATCATGTCGTCGGGCAACATGGCCCCGCATGAGCTCGAGGGGCTGTTCGACATGGAGCTGGCCAGCCTCAAGGAGGAGCTCGAGCACCCGCCGCATGCCGTGCAGGCCATCGCCGACGGCCTGCCGGCCATGGGTATCGTCGCGGCGGTGCTGGGTATCGTGATCACCATGTCGATCCTGGCCGAGGCCGACAACGCGATGATCGGTTACAAGGTGGGTTCGGCGCTGGTCGGTACCTTCCTCGGTATTCTTGCCGCTTACGGCTTCTTCGCCCCGCTGGCCGCCGCGCTTGGCCATGACGCCAAGGAAGAGCTCAACGTGTACGAGGCGATCAAGGCCTCGCTGGTGGCCTCGGCCTCCGGCATGCCGCCGACCCTGGCGGTGGAATTCGGGCGCAAGACCCTGTTCCCCGGTCACCGGCCGAGTTTCTCCGAGCTTGAGCAGGCCATGCGCGGCAGCTGATAGCCATGGACAACAACCAACCCATCATCGTCAAACGCATCAAGCGCTACGCTGGCGGTCATCACGGTGGCGCCTGGAAGATCGCCTTTGCCGACTTCGCCACCGCCATGATGGCGTTCTTTCTGGTGATGTGGCTGATGACCTCGGCGACCCCGGAGCAGAAGAAGGCCATCTCCGGCTACTTCCAGGACCCGATCGGCTTCACCGAAAGTGCCAGTCCCTACGTGATCGATCTGGGCGGCACGCCAACGCCGTCGCCCGATCGCACCCTCAATCCGGAAGTCAGCGTGCCCGAGCAGGACGCGGTGCAGCGTGCCGTCGACACCGAGTCGGCCGAGGCGGTGGCCGAGCAGCTCGAGCGCGAGCGTCTCGAACTGCTGCTGCAGGAGCTGCAGAACAAGGTGGACGAGAACCCCGACCTGCGCCGCTTCCGCGAGCAGATCATGTTCGACATCACCCCCGATGGTCTGCGCGTGCAGATCCGCGACGCCGAGAACCGGCCGATGTTCGCCCTCGGCAGTGCCGAACTGCAGCCGTATTTCGAGGACATCCTGCTGGCGATGGTCGATACCCTGCGCGGCGTGCCGAACAAGATCAGCATCAGCGGGCATACCGATGCCAAGCCGTTCGCCGGCAACCGTGGCTTCGGCAACTGGGAGTTGTCGGCCAGCCGGGCCAACGCGGCGCGGCGTACCCTGGAGTTCGGTGGCTATCCCGAGGCCAACATCGCGCGGGTGGTCGGCTATGCCTCCACCTCGCTGTTCGACAAGCAGAACCCGCTGAGCCCGACCAACCGCCGCATCGAGATCCTGGTGCTCAACCGCAAGGCGCAGCGCTCGATCGAAGCCGGTACTGCCGATCCCGCCGCGCCCGCCACGGGCGCCTCGCCTGGCGCGGCCGCCCCGGCGCCGGCGCCGCAGCCACTGGATCAGAGCGAGCTGCGCCAGCGGCTGAATATCTTCGAGGACGGGGTGCTGCAGTTCGACGCGCAGTAAGCGGACGTTAGTACTCGTCCTGCGGCAGGCTGCGCACGATGTGCCGGTAGCTGTCCATCCGCTGCGGATGAATGCTGCCCTCCTCCAGCGCCTTGAGCAGTGCGCAGCCCGGCTCGTGCTCATGGCTGCAGTCGCGGAAGCGGCAGCGGCCCAGCAGCTCGGCGAACTCGGGAAATCCCGCTTCGACATCCGCGCGGCTCACGTGAGCAAGGCCGAACTCGCGGATGCCGGGCGAGTCGATCAGGTCGCCGCCGCCGGGAAAGTGGAACAGCCGCGCGGTCGTGGTGGTGTGGGTGCCCTTGCCGGTCTGCTCGGACAGCGCACCGACCCTGGTATCCACCCCTGGCAGCAGGCTGTTGACCAGCGATGACTTGCCGACCCCGGACTGGCCGACGAACACGCTGATGCGGTCGTCGAGGTGCGTCTTCAGCGCCTCCATGCCGCCACCTTCGCGGGCGGAAACCTCCAGGAGCGGGTAGCCCAGCTGGCGATACACGCCCAGTAGCGAATCGATCCGCGCCTCGTTGGCGCCATCGAGCAGGTCGGCCTTGTTCAGCAGCAGCAGCGGGGCGATGCCGGC
Organism: Pseudomonadaceae bacterium; assembly: GCA_030602315.1. Classification (GTDB taxonomy): domain Bacteria; phylum Pseudomonadota; class Gammaproteobacteria; order Pseudomonadales; family Pseudomonadaceae; genus Azomonas. Next base: position 27,434 of record JAUVZY010000019.1, read on the forward strand.
GTGCTCGGCGGCCACCAGATAGCGGTCGATCAGGTTGGCGTGCGGCTCGGGCAGCGGCGCGAAGACGATGACGATCTGGTCGACGTTGGCGGCCACCGGCTTGAGCAGGCCGCGCGCATCGGGCCGGCACAGCTCGGAGTGGCGCGGCAGCTGGGCGACGATCACACCAATGCCCTGATTACCGGCGCGCCAGACGACGCGGTCGCCGGTCACCAGGGCCGGCAGGTTGGCGCGCAGGTGACAGCGGAAGATCTGTCCGCTCTGCTCGCCGTCGCAGGCCTCGACCTCCACCTGCACGCCGAAGTGGGCGATCACCAGGCCGGTCTGTTCCGGGCCCAGGTCGCCGCCCTCGAGCTCTTCCTGCGCGCGTGATTCGCGGCGCGCGGCGCGTGCGGCGCGTTCTTCCTGGATCTTGCCGATCCGCCAGCTTTGCCGGCGGTTGAGTTGGCGTTTGGCCATGCCTGGGTCTTCGTGAAAATCGAGGTCGCGAGTCTAGCATGTGGCTGTGCCGCCAGCGCCGCGCCCTGCGCTACACTGGCGCATCCGTCTCAAGGAGCGTTGTCATGCAGAACCCGCAGAACCTGATCTGGATTGACCTGGAGATGACCGGGCTCGACCCCGACCGCGATGTGATCATCGAGATGGCCACCATCGTCACCGACAGCCAGCTCAACGTGCTGGCCGAAGGGCCGGTGATCGCCGTGCATCAGAGCGACGAGATTCTCGCTGGCATGGACGAGTGGAACACCCGCCAGCACGGTGGCTCGGGTCTGACCCAGCGGGTGCGGGAGAGCCGCATCGAAACCGCCGAGGCCGAGGCGCTGACCCTGGCGTTTCTCGAACAGTGGGTGCCGGCGCGCAGCTCGCCGATGTGCGGCAACAGCATCTGCCAGGACCGGCGTTTTCTTTACCGGCTGATGCCGCAGCTCGAGGCCTTCTTCCATTACCGCAACCTCGACGTGTCGACGGTCAAGGAGTTGGCCGCCCGTTGGGCGCCGCAGGTGCGTGAAGGGGTGAAAAAGAGCAGCAGCCATCTGGCGCTGGACGACATTCGCGACTCGATCGCCGAACTGCGCCACTATCGCGAGCACTTCTTCCGCTTCTGAGCCAACCCCCTGGGCGCCGGCCAGGTGGTCGGCGCCCAGGGGGTTTCTAGCCCCTCATTTGCCGAGTCGGCGCAGCTCGTCGTTCTCCACGATGCGCACGCCCTCGCCATCTTCCAGCGCCAGGCGCCACAGCGCGCGGGCCAGGGTGCACGCCTCGATGCCGTGATACTTGCCGGGCAACAGCTGCGACAGCGGACCGGTCAGGCGCTCGCTCGGGCGCTGTTCGGCGCGCGGGCCGAGCAGCTGCGAGGGGCGGGCGAGGGTCAGCTGCGGCCATTTCTGCGCGCGCAGCATCTCTTCCATCTCGCCCTTGACCTGCAGGTAGAAAAAGCTGCTCTGCGGGTCGGCGCCGATCGAGCTGATCGCGATCAGATGGCGCGCGCCGAGTTCCAGCGCCTGGCGGGCGAAGGCCTCGACCAGTTCCAGATCGACCGCGCGAAAGCTTTCCTTGGAGCCGGCCTGCCGGAGCGTGCTGCCCAGGCAGCAAAAGGCGGTGTCCACCGGCCCCTCCAGGCGCGGCAGGACATCGGCCAGTTCACCGATCGGGTTGCGCAGTCTGGAGTGCTCTGCCAGCGGTCGGCGCGTGGGGGCGATGACGCATTGCACCGTGGGCTCGTTGAGCAGGCGGTCGAGCAGGTGTTCCCCGGTCAGGCCGGTGGCGCCCGCCAAGAGGACGCGTTTGGGGGTTAGCGGCATGGTGTCCCTCCCAGTGACGAACAGGCGGTCTGCTCGAAGTGTGGCAGCTGCCGCCAGCGTTGGATTACCCCGGCGGGCGCCCAGATCTGGGGTTCCGACGGTTCATAGTCGTCCGCCTGCTCGCGCTGGGCAACCGCCTCGCGGGCCAGGGCGAAGGCTTCGGGCAGGTCGCCGGTGCGCTGCAGCGCCTCGGCGAACAGCGCGCGCCCGAAGTAGGTGAGTTCCGCTTCGTCCGAACAGCCGAACGAGCTGCGGTCAGCCCGGGCGGCGGTGATGACCAGTGTGCGCTCGTTCTGCAACGGTTCGATGAAGCCGCCGGAAAAGCAGGCCGAGACGATCACCACCTTGTCGCGCGCGGCAAGCGGCCGCAGCAGCCAGGCCAGCTCGCTGGCCGACAGGTCTGCCAGGTTCAGACCCGGTTGATCGAGGATCAGTTCGTGCTCAGCCGAGCCGTGGCTGGTCAGGTAGAACAGGATCACATCTTCCGGTCCGCTGCGCTCGGCCAGGGTGGCGATTGCGCGGCGCAGGCTTTCGCGGGTGGCCATCGGCCGGTCGGCCAGGTGGTCGCGGTGATTTACCAGGGCAATCTGCCCGTGCGCCGCGAAGCGCTCCTGGAGCAGGCTGCGGACATAGTCGGCCTCGCGCAGGAACACGCCCTGATTGCCGTCGCCAGCGAGGATCAGGCTGTAGAGCTCCACCGCCGGCGTCGAGGGCGGTACGGCGTCGAGGCTCTGCTGGAGCAATCGCGCCTGCTCCAGCAGCGCCAGTTCAAGCGGCGCGGGCTGCGGCTGGCCGTCGGCGTCGGCGACCCGTTGCCCGCCGCGCCAGATGCCCTGGCGGCGCGAGCCGTCGGCACGGATCTCGACGCCTTCGCCCTCCAGTTGCCCGTCGCGGAAAGCGCCTTCCAGCACGCTGCCGTCCGCGCGCTGCAGGCGGCCCTGGCCGTGGTAGAGCCAGTTCTCGAAGCGGCCCTGGTAGACGTTGCCGGCGCCGTCGTCATGCGTTCCCTCGCCGGTGAATGCGCCATCGACGAACTGACCGCTCCAGCTCTCGCCGGCTTCGGTCTGATAGCGCCCGCTGCCGTGGAACTGACTCTGGCGGAATTCGCCGACATAACGCTCGCCCTGTGCATTGCGGTATTCGCCCGGCCCCTCCAGTTCGCCGGCGACGAACTGTCCGGCATAGCGTTCGCCGAACTGCTCCAGCACACCGTCGCCGTGATAGCGGTCATCGGCGAAGCCGCCGGCATAGCGCAGCCCGGCGTGCTCGAAGGTGCCTTGGCCGTGCATGCGCCCGTGGCGGAACTCGCCGCTGTAACGCGCGCCATCGGCGTGCCGCAGGTCGCCCTGACCGTGGAAGCGCCCGTTGTCGAAGCCGCCCTGGTAACGATCGCCCTCGGGCCCTTGCCAGATGCCCTGGCCCTGCCGGCGACCGCGGTGGAACTGTCCCTCGTACCAGCTGCCATCGGGGTGGTCGAGGCGCCCGGGGCCGTGCAGCTGGCCGTCGACGAGCTCGCCCCGGTAGCGGCTGCCGTCCGGCAGGGTCGCATCGGGCGGCAGCAAGGGTTCGCCATCGCCGCAGGCGCCGAGCAGGAGGGTCAGAAGCAGAGCTAGCGGGCGGCGCATGGCGCGATCCTTCAACCGGGGCGGTCAGTATCGGAAGGCGCGATGTCGGCGACAACCCCGACCAAGGTGCGCGTCCCTCGGGTGTGCCGGGCGGCTGGTTTATACTCGGCGTTTTGCCCCGGAGGCTCCATGCTGCTGCGCGGCTTGACCTTGCTGATCTTCTTCCAGGTGCTGGGGACCGCGCTGAGCGTTCTGCTGGTGCCGGCGCTGCCCGGGCCGATCATCGGGCTGCTGCTGCTGTTTGGCTTTCTGCTTCTGCGCGGCCAGGTGGGCGAGCCGCTGCAGCAGGCCGCCAGTTCGCTGCTGCGCTACCTGCCGCTGCTGCTGGTGCCGCCGGCGGTGGGGGTGATGGCCTATGTCGAGGAGATCTCCCGGCAGTTCTGGGCGGTGGTCGGGGCGCTGGTGCTGTCTTTGCTGCTGTCGCTGGTCTTCACCGCCTGGTTGATGAATACCTTGATGCGGCGCCAGGCGCGCCGTCGGGAGGACGCATGAGTCTGGACTGGCAGGCCGCCTGGCTGGCGGTCATCGAGCACCCGCTGTTCGCCGTGGGGCTGACCATGGCGGCATTCCAGCTGGCCATGGCCGCCTACGAGCGCACCCGCTGGATTTTCCTGCAGCCGGTATTGGCCTCGATGGTGCTGGTGATCGGCGTGCTGCTGCTGTGCGGCATTTCCTACGATCAGTACCGGCGCGATGCCTGGCTGCTCAGCATCCTGCTGGGACCGGCCACGGTGGCGCTGGCGGTGCCTTTGTTTCTCAATCTGCGGCGTATTCGCGAGCTGTTCGGACCGATTCTGTTGACGCTGCTGATTGCCGGACCGGTGGCCACCGTGCTCGGGGTCGGGCTGGCCTGGTGGTTCGGCGCCAGCGAGCTGATGCTGGCCACCCTCGCGCCAAAATCGGTCACCTCGCCGATCGCCATGCTGGTCGCCGAAGAGATCGGGGGCGTGGCGGCCCTGGCGGCGGTGTTCGTGCTGGTCACCGGGGTGATGGGCGCGATCATCGGGCCGGCACTGATGAACTGGATGAAGGTCGAAAGCCCCGCCGCCCGTGGCATCACCCTGGGGCTGACCTCCCACGCGGTGGGCACCGCCCAGGCCCTGCAGGAAGGCGAGGAATGTGGCGCCTTCGCCGCCGTGGCGATGAGCCTGATGGGCGTGATGACCGCGGTGCTGCTGCCGCTGGCGGTATCTTTGGTGCGCTGACGGAGAGTCTGCATGCTGCTGCCCCTGTTTCCCCTGAGCACGGTGTTATTTCCCGGTTGCACGCTGGATCTGCAGATCTTCGAGCCGCGCTATCTGGACATGATCAGCCGCTGCCTGAAGGCTGGCGAGGGGTTCGGCGTGGTGCGGCTGCTGCGTGGTCGCGAAGTCGGCGAGGCCGCCACCACCTTTGCCGGCATCGGCTGCGAGGCGTTGATCCGCGACTGGCACCAGCAGCCCAACGGCCTGCTCGGCATCCGTGTGCAGGGCGGGCGCCGCTTTATCGTGCGCAGTTCGAGCGCGCAGCCTGACCAGTTGCTGATCGGCGAGGTCGACTGGCTGGCCGAGCCGGCCAATCCGCCGCTGACCGACGAGCACGCCGACCTGCTGGCGCTGTTCGAGGCGTTGGCCGAACATCCCTTGGTGGCGGCGCTGGAAATGGGCGGCGCGGCCAGCGGCATGCGCGATCTGGCCGATCGCCTGGCCTATCTGCTGCCCTTTGCGCTCGAGCAGAAGCTGGCGCTGCTCGAGGCGGACGATCCGCAGCAGCGGCTGGCGATGATCCAGGTCTACCTCGAACGGCTGCAGGACGAAGGCGCCTGAACCGTCAGCGATAACGGTACAGCGCGCTGGCGGTCGCCAGCTCCCACCAGGCGTAGGCCAGCAGGAGGCCGAGGCACACCGGCAGCAGCAGCGCCCAGTGCCAGGCGGGCAGCGGCGCGAGCGGTCGGCGCCACTGCACCGCCGCCAGGCTGGCCGCGCACACCGCTGCGGCCAGCAGCGCCCCGGCCAACACATCGGTCGGCCAGTGCACCCCCAGATAGACTCGCGACAGGGCGATGGCGCCGGCCGGCAGGCAGGCCAGTGCCAGCCAGGTCACGCGCATGCGTACCGGCTCGCCGCGCCCGGCCAGCACGCTCAGGGTGAGAAAAAGCGCGAAGGCGGCCGAGGCATGGCCGCTGGGCAGGCTGTAGGTGGACAGCGGTTCGAGCAGGACTTCAGGGCGAGCCCGGGCAATGCCGTGCTTGAGGTGGTCATTGGCCAGCGCGGTACCGAGCAGGGTCAGACCGGCGAACAGGCCGGCGCGCCAGTGGCGCAGCAGCAGTACAAGCAGCACCAGCGCCACACCGGCGTAAAGCTGCGCGTCGAAATCGCCCAGGCGGGTGATGAACACCATCGCCAGGTCCAGCGACGGCTGTCGTTCGGTCTGAATCAGCTGCATCAATCCTTGGTCGATGGCGCCAAGCCGCGGCCAGCCGATGAAGATCGCGCTTAGCCAGAGGCCGGTCAGCATGGCCACCAGCGCGCTGGTGTGGCGCACGCCGCGCAGGCTGGCGTAAAAGCTCAGGGCCAGCAGCAGGGCGAGCGAGGCGGTGATATAGCCCAGTTCGCGCCAGAATCCCTCCGGCAGTGGCAGGCGCAGCGCCGCCCCGGCGGCCCAGCCGGGCAGCAGGTAAGCCAGCGCCCAGCCGGCCGTGGCGAGCAGCGATACCAGCAAAAAGCGTGGGAACGGCATGTCCAGCATGCCGGCGGTGAGTGGCAGCATCGGGCGCAGCGGGCCGATGAAGCGGCCCACCAGCAGGCTAACCATGCCATAGCGCTGCATGTACAGTTCGGCGCGCAGCAGCCACTCGGGATGGCTGCGGATGCCGCGCAGACGGCGGATATTCTGGTGATAGCGGCGCCCCAGCGCATAGGAGAACAGATCGCCCATCAGGCCGCCGACAAAACCCACGGCAAGGGTTTCGCCCAGGCCCAGCACGCCGCCGCCGGCCAGCATCGCCAGAGCGAACAGGATCAGCGTGCCGGGCACCAGCAGGCCGATTACCGCCAGGCACTCGGCGAAGCTGGCGAGCAGCAGCGCCAGGCCAAGCCACGAGGAGTGCGCGGCGAGCCAGGAGGTGAGCGTGGCGAGCCATTCGGTCATGGACATTCCTTAGCGGGCGGCCGGGCGCATCCTGACGGCCCACACGCTTTGAGCACATCCGGTGACGCTATAGTTCCGCGGGCGGCTGTGCGCCCGGAGTGGGGCTGGCTATAATCTGCCGCTTTTTCCATCGCAGGGGTCGCAAAGCATGACCGAGTCCGTGCAAGAGTACATGATGCGTCTGGGCCAGGCGGCCCGTGAGGCCTCCCGCGTGCTCGCGCGCGCCAGCACCGCGCAGAAGAACCACGCCCTGCAGGCCGCCGCCGATGCCCTCGATGGCGCGCGCGAGGCGCTGCTGCTGGCCAATCAGCAGGACCTGGCCGCCGGTGAGGCCAACGGACTGGACGCCGCGATGCTCGACCGCCTGGCGCTGACCGCGCCGCGCATCGACGACATGATCGAAGGGCTGCGTCAGGTCGCCGGCTTGCCCGATCCGATCGGCGCGATCCGCGACATGCGCTACATGCCCTCGGGCATCCAGGTGGGCAAGATGCGCGTGCCGCTCGGGGTGATCGGCATCATCTACGAATCGCGCCCCAACGTGACCATCGACGCCGCCAGCCTGTGCCTGAAGTCCGGCAACGCCACCATCCTGCGCGGTGGCTCCGAGGCGATCCACTCCAACCGGGCGATCGCCGCGTGCATCCAGCAGGGGCTGGCGGCGGCGGGGCTGCCGGCGGCTTCGGTGCAGGTGGTGGAAACCACCGACCGTGCCGCGGTCGGCGCGTTGATCACCATGCCCGAGTATGTCGACGTGATCGTGCCGCGCGGCGGCAAGGGGCTGATCGAGCGCATCAGCCGTGACGCCCGGGTGCCGGTGATCAAGCACCTCGACGGCATCTGCCACGTCTACATCGACCGCGCCGCCGACGAAGGCAAGGCCATCCGGGTGGCCGACAACGCCAAGACCCAGCGTTTCGCGCCGTGCAACACCATGGAGACGCTGCTGGTGCACGTGGACATCGCCCCGCGCGTGCTGCCGCCTCTGGCCGAGATCTACCGCGCCAAGGGCGTCGAGCTGCGCGGCTGCGCGCAGACCCGCGCGCTGCTCGGTGAGGGCGTGCTGGCGGCGACCGAGGAGGACTGGGCCACCGAATACAACGCGCCGATTCTCTCCATCGCGCTGGTCGACTCGCTGGAGGCCGCCATCGCGCATATCAATCGCTATGGCTCCAAGCACACCGATGCGATCGTCACCGAGAACTTCACCGATGCGCGGCGCTTTCTCACCGAGGTGGATTCCGCCTCGGTCATGGTCAACGCCTCGACGCGCTTTGCCGATGGCTTCGAATACGGCCTCGGCGCGGAGATCGGCATCTCCACCGACAAGCTGCATGCCCGTGGGCCGGTGGGCCTGGAAGGGCTGACCAGCGAGAAGTACGTGGTGTTCGGCGACGGACACGTGCGCACCTGATGAGTCGCGCGGCCCGTATCGGCATTCTTGGCGGCACCTTCGATCCGGTGCACATCGGTCACCTGCGCAGTGCGCTGGAGGTGGCCGAGTTGCTGGAACTCGACGAGCTGCGGCTGATTCCCAGCGCGCGTCCGCCGCACCGGGAAACGCCCAGCAGCTCGGCCGAGCATCGCCTGGCGATGGTCCGGCTGGCAGTCGAGGCCGTTGTACCGCTGGCCGCGGATGATCGTGAACTGGCGCGGGCGCGGCCGTCGTACACCATCGAGACGCTGGAGTCGCTGCGCGCCGAACTGGGCGAGCAGGCCCAGCTGTTTCTGCTGGTCGGCTGGGATGCGTTCTGCGGGCTGCCGACCTGGCATCGCTGGACCGAGCTGCTCGACCACTGCCATATCCTGGTGTTGCAGCGTCCCGACGCCAACAGCGATGCCCCCGAAGCACTGCGCAACCTGCTGGCGGCGCGCAACGTCGCCGATCCGCTGACGCTCTGTGGCGCCGCCGGCCAGATCAGCTTCGTCTGGCAGACACCGCTCGCGGTGTCGGCGACGCAAATCCGACAATTGCTGGCCAATGGCCGTTCGGCGCGCTTTCTGGTGCCTGATGCCGTGCTGGCCTATATCCATGCCCAGGGTCTTTACCGGGCGACGAACTGAGGTTGTAACTCCCCATGCAAAATGAAACATTGGTCCAGCTGGCCGTCGATGCCCTCGAAGAGCTCAAGGGCAAGGACATCGTCACCATCGACGTGCGCGAAAAGACCAGCGTGACCGACTACATGATCATCGCCTCCGGCACCTCCAGCCGGCACGTCAAATCCCTGGTTGAGAACGTCCTGGAGAAGGTCAAGGAGCAGGGTGTGCGCCCGCTGGGTAGCGAAGGCCTGGAGGGCGGCGAGTGGGCCCTGCTGGACCTGGGCAATGTGGTGGTCCACGTGATGCAGGTGCCCACGCGCCAGTTCTACGATCTCGAACGCCTCTGGCAAGGTGCCGAGCAGAGCCGTGCCCAGCACGGCCCCGACGCCGAGTAAGGTCCCGCCGTGCGCCTGAAGCTGATTGCCGTCGGCTCGCGCATGCCGCGCTGGGTGGAAGAGGGCTGGCAGGAGTACGTCAAGCGCCTGCCGCCGGAGCTGCCCCTGGAGCTGGTGGAGATTCCGTTGCACACCCGCGGCAAGAACGCCGACGTGGCACGGTTGATCCGCCAGGAAGGCGAGGCGATGCTGGCCAAGGTGCAGCCGGGCGAGCGCATCGTCACCCTCGAGGTGGGCGGGCGGGCCTGGAGCACCGAGCAGCTGGCCGCCGAGCTGGAGCGCTGGCGCCTGGACGCGCGCACCGTCAACCTGATGGTCGGAGGCCCGGAAGGCCTGGCGCCGGAAGTCTGCGCGCGTAGCGAGCAGCGCTGGTCACTGTCGCCTTTGACCTTGCCGCACCCGTTGGTGCGCATCCTGATCGGCGAGCAGATTTATCGGGCCTGGACCGTGTTGTCCGGTCATCCCTATCACAAGTAGTACCCGCCGATGCCGCAGCCGATACCGCTCAAGGACCACGAGAAGGACGCCCGTCTGATCCGCGCGCGGGCGATCGTCGGTGGCGTGATCGTGCTGCTGCTGATTGGCGCCCTGCTGGCGCGCATGTACTACCTGCAGGTGATCCAGTACGAGCATCACTCGACGTTGTCGGAGAACAACCGGGTGCATGTGCAGCCGATTCCGCCGACCCGCGGGCTGATCTTCGACCGCAAGGGACGTATCCTCGCCGACAACCGGCCAAGTTTCAGCCTGACCGTGACCCGCGAGCGCGCCGGTGACTGGCGCGCCGTGCTGGATGTGCTGGTCGAGGTGCTGGAGCTGGCGCCGGAGGACCGCGCGCAGTTCGAGAAGCGCGTGTTGCAGGGGCGTCGGCCGTTCGAGCCGGTGCCGATTCTGTTCGAACTCTCCGAGGAGCAGATCGCCCGGGTCGCGGTCAATCAGTTCCGCCTGCCTGGGGTGGAGGTTGCCGCCCAGCTGGTGCGCCATTACCCGCATGCCGAGCACTTCGCCCATTCGGTCGGCTACGTCGGGCGCATCAACGAGCAGGAGCTCAAATCCCTGCCGACCAGCCTGAAGATCCTCGATCCGGTCGATTACAGCGGTACCCACCACATCGGCAAAACCGGCATCGAGAAGTTCTACGAAGAGCAGTTGCACGGCAAGGTCGGCTACGAAGAGGTGGAAACCAACGCGCGCGGGCGGGTACTGCGGGTGCTCAAGCGCACCGATCCAGTCCCCGGTTCGGATGTGGTGCTAAGCCTTGACCTGGACCTGCAGGCGGCCGCCGAAGCCGCGCTGGGCGGGCGGCGTGGCGCGGTGGTGGCGCTGCAGCCATCCACCGGCGAGGTGCTGGCGATGGTCAGCCAGCCGAGTTTCGACCCCAACCTGTTCGTCACCGGCATCAGCTTCAGGGCCTATGCCGAGCTGCGCGATTCGATCGACCGGCCCTTGTACAACCGGGTGCTGCGCGGGCTGTACCCGCCGGGCTCGACCATCAAGCCGATGATGGTGGTGGCCGGGCTCGACAGCGGCGTGGTGACTACCGAGACCCGGGTGTTCGACCCCGGCTTCTACCAACTGCCCAACGTCAAGCACAAGTACCGCAACTGGAACCGCTATGGCGATGGCTGGGTGGACCTGGAGATGGCCATCGCGCGCTCCAACGACACCTTCTTCTACGACATGGCCCACAAGATGGGCATCGATCGCATGCACCATTACATGACCCTGTTCGGCCTTGGCCAGCGGGTGTCGCTGGACATGAACGAGGAAACCGCCGGGCTGATGCCCTCGCGCGAGTGGAAGCGCGCCCGCTACAGGCAGTCCTGGTATCCGGGCGAGACCGTGATCCTCGGCATCGGCCAGGGGTACATGCAAGCCACGCCACTGCAGCTGGCCCAGGCCACCGCGCTGATGGCCACCCGTGGCAAGTGGATTCGCCCGCACCTGGCCAAGAGCGTCGGCGGCCAGCAGCCGGTCGACCCCAATCCGCTGCCGGACATCAAGCTGCGCGACCCCAGGTTCTGGGACGCCTCGCAGCGGGGCATGGAAAAGGTCCTGCATCACGAGCGCGGCACCGCCAAGAAGGTCGGCGACACCGCGGTCTACCGCATCGCCGGCAAGAGCGGCACCGCGCAGGTGGTGGCCATCAAGCAGGGCGAGAAGTACGACAGCAGCAAGCTCAATGAACGTCACCGCGACCACGCCTTGTTCGTCGGCTTTGCCCCGGCGGAAAACCCGCAGATCGTCGTGTCGGTGATGGTGGAGAACGGCGAATCGGGCTCCGGCGTCGCCGCGCCGGTGGTCAAGGCGGTGATGGACGCCTGGCTGCTCGACGAGACCGGTCAGTTGAAGGCCGAATACCGGCTGCCGGCGACCCAGGAGGTCTCGCACCGATGAACACCACGTTCAATCGCGCGCTTTCTTCGGAGAAGGACGGCCTGCGCCGGCGCAGCAGCCTGCTGCAGCGGCTGCACATCGACGGCCAACTGATGTTACTGCTGCTGACGCTGGGGCTGGTTGGCCTGACCATCCTCTATTCGGCCGGCGGCAAGAACTGGGATCTGGTGCTGCGCCAGGCGGTGTCCTTTGGGATCGGCCTGACGGCCGCGGTGGTCATCGCCCAGTTCAATCCGCGCTTCATGGCGCGCTGGGTGCCGCTGGCCTATCTGGTCGGCGTGGGCCTGCTGCTGTGGGTGGAGTTTCTCGGCCATACGGCGATGGGGGCGACGCGCTGGATCAACATTCCCGGCGTGGTGCGCTTCCAGCCTTCGGAGGTGATGAAGCTGGTGATGCCGGCAACCATCGCCTGGTACCTGTCCGGGCGCAGCCTGCCGCCGAATCTCAAGCACACGGCGGTGGCGCTGATGCTGATCGCGGTGCCCTTCGTGCTGGTGGTGCGCCAGCCGGATCTGGGCACCTCGCTGCTGATCCTGGCCTCCGGCGCCTTCGTACTGTTCATCGGCGGGCTGCGCTGGCGCTGGATCTTCGGCGCCATCACGGCGGCGGTGCCCGTGGCGGTCGGCATGTGGTACTTCGTCATGCACGAATACCAGAAGCAGCGCGTGCGGACCTTCCTCGACCCGGAAAGCGACCCGCTGGGCACGGGCTGGAACATCATCCAGTCCAAGGCGGCGATCGGCTCGGGCGGGGTGTTCGGCAAGGGCTGGCTGCAAGGTACCCAGTCACATCTGGACTTTTTGCCCGAGAGCCACACCGACTTTATCATTGCGGTGCTGGCCGAGGAGTTCGGTCTGGTCGGCGTGGCATTGCTGCTGCTGCTCTACGTGCTGCTGATCGCCCGCGGGCTGGTCATCACCATCCAGGCCCAGACACTGTTCGGCAAGCTGCTGGCGGGAGCGATCACGCTCACCTTCTTCGTCTACGTTTTCGTCAACATCGGCATGGTCAGCGGACTGTTGCCGGTGGTTGGGGTGCCGCTGCCGTTCGTGAGCTATGGCGGTACCTCGCTGGTGACCCTGCTGTCAGGGTTCGGGGTCTTGATGTCGATTCACACCCATAAAAAGTGGATCACGAAGGTTTGAACATGACTTCCTTGATTGAACGTGGCCAGCTGTGGAGCTCGCGCGTGTTGCGCGGGCTGGGTCTGGCTGGCGCCCTGCTGGGCAGCGCTTCGGCAGTCGCCGCCTACCAGGGCGAGGCGGTCGATGTCTTCATCGACGAAATGACCCGCGAGCACGGCTTCGCTCCCGAGCAGCTGCGCCAGGTGTTCGACCAGGCCGAGCGCAAGCAGGCGATCCTTGATGCGATTTCCCGGCCCGCCGAGCGCGTCAAGCCGTGGAAGGAGTACCGGCCGATTTTCATCACCGATTCGCGCATCGCCCAGGGCGTCGACTTCTGGCGCCAGCACGAAGCGGCCCTGGCGCGTGCCGAGGCCGAATACGGCGTGCCGGCACAGGTGATCGTGGCGATCATCGGCGTCGAGACCTTCTACGGCCGCAACACCGGCAGCCACCGGGTGATCGACGCGCTGTCGACCCTGGGCTTCGATTACCCGCCGCGCCAGCCGTTCTTCCGCAACCAACTCAAGGAGTACCTGCTGTTGGCCCGCGAGGAGCAGATCGATCCTCTGGCGATCAAGGGCTCCTATGCCGGCGCGATGGGGCTGCCACAGTTCATGCCGGGCAGCTTCCGCGCCTATGCCGTGGATTTCGACGGGGACGGTCGCATCGACATCTGGAACAACCCGGTCGATGCCATCGGCAGTGTGGCCAGCTACTTCAAGGCCCACGGCTGGAGCCAGGGGCAGCCGGTGGTGGCGCGCGCCGAGGTGCGCGGCAAGCGCTTCGAGGAAGGCCTGACCCAGGGCCTGGAGTCGACCAAGAACGCCGGACAGCTGCGTGCGCTCGGCTGGCGCAGTCGCCAGCCGCTGGCCGAAGAGACCGCCGTCACCGCGTTTCGTCTGGAAGGCGCCGAGGGCGACGAGTACTGGATCGGCCTGCCGAACTTCTACGTCATCACCCGCTACAACCGGAGCGTGATGTACGCCATGGCGGTGCATCAGCTGGCCGAGCAGCTGGCAGCGGCGCGAGGCAAGTCATGAGGCACGTCGGCAGCTTATCGCTAGGGTTGGCCCTGGCGGCGTTGGCGGTGCTCGCCGGCTGCTCCAGCGGCCCGGCGCCGCGCCAGGAACCCACCCCCGAGCGCAAGCCGCAGGCGCAAGCCTACCCGCGTCCGCTCAAGGACGGCGCGCCCTGGTGGGACGTGGATGTGTCCAAGATCGCCGATGCGGTGCCCACGCCGCATCGCGGTCCGGTGAAGGCCAATCCCTACACCGTGCTCGGCCAGACCTACTACCCGATCCAGGATGCCCGCAACTACTCGGTGGTCGGCACCGCGTCCTGGTACGGCACCAAGTTCCATGGTCAGGCCACCGCCAACGGCGAGCAGTACGACCTCTACGGTATGACCGCCGCGCACAAGACTCTGCCGCTGCCCAGCTACGTGCGGGTGACCAACCTGGAAAACCAGCGCAGCGTGATCCTGCGGGTGAACGATCGCGGACCGTTCTATTCCGATCGGGTGATCGACCTGTCGTTCGCCGCAGCGAAGAAACTCGGCTTTGCCGAGCGCGGTACCGCCCGGGTGAAGGTCGAAGGCATCGATCCCGAGCAGTGGTGGGCGCAGCGGGGCCAGACGCCGCCGATGGTGCTGGCCGAACCGGTGCGCGTGACCCCGGTAACCGTCGGGCCGGCGCTGGAGACTTACACGCCGCCGCCTTCGCAGCATGCCGCGGCGGTGCTGCCGCTGCAGGTCGAGGGGCAGTCTGCCGGGCGCGCGGCCGCCGGCGCGGGGCTCTATCTTCAGGTTGGCGCCTTTGCCAATCCCGACGCCGCGCAGTTGCTAAAGGACAAGCTCAGTGGCATGGTCACCGCTCCGGTTTTCATCAGCTCCGTGGTGCACAACCAGCGGGTTCTGCATCGGGTCCGCCTTGGACCGATCGCTTCGAACGACGAAGCCAGCCAACTGGAGCAGAGCGTTCGCCTGGCCAACCTCGGCGTGCCGCGCCGGGTGATGCCGGACTGAATCCAACCCAGCCTTCGGGCGTCCAATCCATCCCACACCGAGAAGCGATGAACATTTTCCGTTTTGCCCACCGTCTTGCGTTTCTTGTCCTGCTCGCGGTCGCCCCGGCGGCCTGGGCTGCGCCGGCCATCCCGTCGCCGCCGCAACTGGCGGCCAAGTCCTATGTGCTGATGGATGCAGCCAGCGGGGAAGTCCTGATCCAGGAAAACGGCGATCAGCGCCTGCCGCCGGCCAGCCTCACCAAACTGATGACGGCCTATATCGCCACCCTGGAAATCAACAGGGGTCGCATCAGCGAGAGCGACATGGTCACCGTCAGCGAAAAGGCCTGGCGTACCGGCGGCTCGCGCATGTTCATCCAGGTCAACACCCAGGTATCGGTGGGCGACCTGCTGCACGGGGTGATCATCCAGTCGGGCAACGACTCCAGCGTGGCGCTCGCCGAGCACATCGCCGGCAGCGAGGAAGCCTTCGCCGACATGATGAACGCGGCGGCGCAGCGCCTGGGCATGCACAACTCGCATTTCGTCAACGCCACCGGCCTGCCGCACCCGGAGCACTACTCCTCGGCGCACGACATGGCCATCCTGGCGCGGGCGATCATCCGCGAAGATCCGCAGCACTATGCGATCTACGCGCAGAAGGAGTTCGTCTGGAACAACATCAAGCAGCCCAACCGCAACCTGCTGCTGTGGCGTGACAACACCGTCGACGGCCTGAAGACCGGCCATACCGAGGAAGCCGGCTATTGCCTGGTGGCTTCGGCCCAGCGTGACGGCATGCGCCTGATCACCTCGGTGTTCGGCACCAACAGCGAGCAGACCCGCGCCGCCGAAACCCAGAAGCTTCTGACCTACGGCTTCCGCTTCTTCGAATCGCGTACCTTCTATCAGGCCGGCACGCCGCTGACCCAGGCCCGCGTCTGGAAGGGCAGCGCCGATCAGGTGCGCGCCGGCTTGGCCCAGGATCTGACCGTGACGCTGCAGCGCGGCCAGGCCGACAAGCTGCAGGCGACCATGACCTTCGGCCAGCAGCTGGTGGCGCCGATCGAACAAGGGCAGGTGATCGGCAAGGTGGAGGTCAAGCTCGGCGACCAGCTGGTGCAGAGCACCGACCTGATCGCCCTCGAGGCGGTGGAGCAGGGCGGCTTCTTCCGCCGCATCCTCGATAGCATCCGGCTTTTCTTCTACGGCCTGTTCAACTGATCCATCGTCCCTTATCTGGCGGTATGCCGCCCTGAGTGCCATGAGCGAAGACATCCAAGCCCCGAAAATCGAGTTTCCCTGCGAGCGTTACCCGATCAAGGTGATCGGCGATGCCGGTGACGGCTTCGCCGAGCTGATTGTCGAGGTCATCAGTCGCCATGCGCCGGATCTGGACCGCTCGGCCATGGTGGTGCGCGACAGCCGCAACGGGCGTTTTCTGTCCGTGCAGCTGTTGATCACCGCCACCGGCGTCGAGCAGCTGCAGGCGATCCATATCGATCTGCGTGCCACCGGCCGCGTGCACATGGTGCTCTGATGACCGGGACGGTGCGTATTCGCCAGCTGGGCCTGGTGCCCTATGAGCCCACCTGGCAGGCGATGCAGCACTTCACCAACACCCGCAGCAGCGAATGCGCCGACCAGATCTGGCTGCTCGAGCACCCGCCGGTGTTCACCCAGGGCCAGGCCGGCAAGGCCGAGCATGTGCTGTTCCCCGGCGACATCCCGGTGGTGCAGGCCGACCGCGGCGGCCAGGTGACCTATCATGGTCCCGGCCAGCTGGTGGTCTACCTGCTGCTGGACGTGCGGCGGCTGGGGATCGGCGTGCGCGAGCTGGTCAGCCTGATCGAGCAGGCGCTGATCGACCTCCTGGCCGACTACGGCGTCCGCGCCGCCGCCAAGCCCGATGCGCCCGGGGTCTACGTGGACGGGGCGAAGATCGCCTCGCTCGGCCTGCGCATTCGCCACGGACGCTCGTTCCATGGCCTGGCGCTGAACGTGGACATGGACCTCGAACCGTTCCGGCGGATCAACCCGTGCGGTTATGCCGGCCTGGCGATGACGCAGTTGCGTGACCTGGTCGGGCCGGTAGACTTCAACGATGTACTCGGGCGGCTGCGCGACAAGCTGGTGCAGCGTCTGGGCTATAGCGAACAGCAGACCCTTGCGGGCGGAATCGAAGATGAGCAGTGATACGCTAGACAAGCGCCCGGCGAAGGTCGAGGCCGGTGTCAAACTGCGCGGTGCCGAGAAGGTCGCGCGCATCCCGGTGAAGATCATCCCCACCGAGGAGCTGCCGCGCAAACCGGACTGGATCCGCGTGCGCGTGCCGGTGTCCCCGGAAGTCGAGCGGATCAAGCAGCTGTTGCGTCAGCACAAGCTGCACAGCGTCTGCGAGGAAGCCTCCTGCCCCAACCTCGGCGAGTGCTTCTCCGGCGGTACCGCCACCTTCATGATCATGGGCGACATCTGCACCCGGCGCTGTCCGTTCTGTGACGTCGGCCATGGCCGTCCCAAGCCGCTCGATGCGGATGAGCCGAAGAACCTCGCCCAGGCCATCGCCGACCTGCGTCTGAAGTACGTGGTGATCACCTCGGTGGACCGTGATGACCTGCGCGACGGCGGTGCCCAGCATTTCGCCGACTGCCTGCGCGAGATCCGCGCGCTGTCGCCCAGCGTCAAGCTGGAAACCCTGGTGCCCGATTACCGCGGGCGCATGGACATCGCGCTGGACATCACCGCGACCGAGCCGCCGGATGTGTTCAACCACAACCTGGAAACCGTGCCGCGGTTGTACAAGTCCTCGCGCCCTGGCTCGGACTTCGAGTGGTCGCTGGATCTGCTCGAACAGTTCAAAAAGCGCGTGCCGGGCGTGCCGACCAAGTCGGGCCTGATGCTCGGCCTCGGCGAAACCGACGACGAGGTGCTGGAAGTCATGCAGCGCATGCGCGAGCACGACATCGACATGCTTACCCTCGGTCAGTACCTGCAGCCCTCGCGCAGCCACCTGCCGGTGCAGCGTTTCGTGCATCCGGACATCTTCGCCTGGCTGGCCGAGGAGGGGGAGCGGATGGGCTTCAAGAACGTGGCTTCCGGCCCGCTGGTGCGTTCCTCCTACCACGCCGACCAGCAGGCGCATGGCAGCAAGATCAACTGATCTGCGCTGTGTCGCTGAACCAAGCAAAGGCGCCGCTCGTCAGTTCGAGCGGCGCCTTTGCTTTTATGGGCACGAAAATAGCGTCGTTCATCGGTATTAGACGTTAGTCTAATATGAGCTTGCTTCTGGCAATCAAGGCTTAGTGAGGGCCAACGACCGATGAACGAGTGTGAGTTACGTGCGCTACTGGACGATCTGAACAATACCGATTACCCCGCCGATGAGATGAGCCGCCTGGTGGTCACCCGCCTGGCCCGCCGCAACATCCGTCATCGGCCTATGCTCGGCCGCCTCACCTGGCAGGGCAAAACGCTGTCTCCCCACTTCTGGGTCGAGGTCGGCGACTACCTGATCGACTACTGCGCCCGCCGTGAGCTGGGCGCGCCGGCCGGCGTGCTGCGCAAGTCGGCAGTCGAGGCTTGCTACAGTGGCCAGGAAATCGTCATCGATGCCCTGCCGGACTACCTCTACGCAGTGCTGTTCAAGCCTGCGCCAGAGCGCAAGGCCGCCGCCTGAGACCCTGGCGTCCGACCTCGATGGCCCGCCTTGTGCGGGCCATCTTCGTTTCAGGTGCGGGTCAGGTGAGCGGCCAGCGCACTGTCCATGGTCCGGGCGTGCAGCGCGAACCACTGCGGCAGGCTCTCGCTGAGCCACGCCCGCGCCATGCTGCCGCGACCGGCCGCCGCACGCTGGGCAAAGCGGTCCATGTCGCCCAGGGTGCGCTGGTGGTCGGCGCGGTGCTCGAGCAGGGCGGGAAAAGCCGAGGCCTGCATGCGCGCTTCTTCTTCGGCGAAGTGGGCGCGGGTGTGCTCGAACAGTCGGACGAACTGCTCGGCGAAGGCCGGACCCTGGGCTTGCAGGGTCTCGATGCAGAGCAGGAGGAATTCGCGGTGGGTGTGATCCATGTCGGCATGGCCCACCGCGTAGCGATCGAACGCGGCGAGCATCTCCTGGGCGGTCGGCATGACCTTTCTCCGTGTATGGGTATTGCGCCAGCATACGGCAGCGCGCTGCCCATCACCACGCCGCTCAGCTGGCTGCGTCGGGATGCCCGTCGCGCGGCTGGATGGTCAGCTGCATCAGGGTGATGTCCAGCCAGCGGTCGAATTTGCGGCCGACCTGACGCAGCTGGCCGACATGAATGAAGCCCAGCTGCTGGTGCATGTGTACCGAGGCGCGGTTCTCGCTCTCGATCACGCCGATCATCGCGTGCTTGCCAGCGGCGCGTGCCCGTTCGATCAGCTCGCGGGTGATGGCGCGGCCGATGCCGCCGCCGCGCTGGTCTTCGCGCACATAGACGCGGTGCTCGACGGTGTAGCGAAAGCCGTCGAACGGCCGCCACGGGCCGTAACTGGCGTAGGCCAGCACGCGGTCGTCATCCCCCACCGCGACCAGGACCGGGCAGTCCTGCTCCTTGAGGCTTTCGAACCACTGGCGGCGGTTTTCCAGGTCGACGGTCTTTTCGTTGGTCACCGCCGTCCCGCTGAGCACGGCTTCGTTGTAGATATCCAGGATGCCGGGCAGGTCCTTGTCGGTGGCGTCGCGGATTTGCATGGTCGGGCTCCTTGCGTGGGCGCCTAGGCAATGGATTGATGCAGACGCCCGCGCTTGGTTCCCCGGCATGCCGGAGCCCGGCGGCGAGGCGGCCTGGCATGCTTCGATGGTGCATCACTGGCACGCCGCTGGCCAGCGGCAATCGCGTGGCGCCGGCGCCGCAGTGCTCAGCTGTGCACCACCCAGTTCACTGCGCTGGCCGGCGCCGGTTTTTCGTCGAGTGAATGGATCAGTCCGGCGGCAATGGCTTCTTCCGGGTTGAGAATGCGTGGCGAGGCGGTGAGCAGGGTGGGGATGTCCAGTGGCTGCGCGGCGCCGCCGGTGCGTTCGTCGACGATGCGCGCGTACAGGTAGAGGTCGTAATCCAGGCTCATCGCGTATTCGGACATCCGCGCGTGGTCGACCGAGCCATGCAGGCTCCAGTGGAACGGGTGGAACAGGAACTTGCTGTGCTGGCAGGCGGTGCGCTGTGCTCCGGCGAGGAAGATGATGTTGCCCATGGATTCGACGGTGCCCAGGTTGTGGGTGTGCACCGGGATCGGCAGCGACATCAGAAAGTTGTACATGGAAAATCCGTAGCTGCACTCGCCCCCCATCGTGGCCAGCTTGACCAGCAGGCACGAGGCATTCTGCTGCACCGCCTGGCTGCATTTGTCGATGAACTGGCCACAGGTGTGCGAATTGATCGGGGCGGTGAAGTGGATCACGTGGGTTGTCATGAGCGGCTTCTCCGGCAGGTCATCGCTGGGCTGTCCGCCTGGCACAGGTACGCACCGGCTTCGCCTGGAGCGGGCCTGGGTCGGGGTAGCTATCCGCAGTTCGGCGGGCCAGCGCTATCGGCGGGTCGGTCAGGACGCAAGGTAAGGAGCGAGTAGGGCGAATCGCCGAGATGGCGTTCGCCGCGCGTCTGTCGCGGGGCCGCCCCACGGGAGTGGAGACCCCGAAGGGTCTCCACCGCGGCTCAGCTCTTGCGGCCGCCGCCGTGGCTGTTCTGGCCACCTTTCTTGCCTGCTTCCGAGGCTTTTTCGCGGTCATTGGCGAAGTTGCCGCCGCTGTTCTGACCGCCCTTGCGTCCGGCCTCGGCCGCACGCTCCGGATCGTTGGCGAAATTGCCACCGCTGTTGTGGCCACCCTTGCTACCGATCTCCTGGTAGAACTCCTTGCCGTGAGTGGCGGCGGTAGCTTCACCGCCTTTCTTCCCTGCTTCGCTGACGCTCATCTTGCCCTTGTCTTCAGCCATGAGGCCCTCCGATTATCAGGTCGCTGGATCAATGCCGGCGGTGAGCGAGCAACGTCGGCATCTTGTAAGTACTGAGTCAGGGGCTTGCTGGCCGTTTCATTTTTTCTCGCAGGCGCTGACGAGCGGTGGCCGCGGCCGGCGCCCGGCGCGGGCTGCGCGCGGCTTGCGGGGTGCTACGCGAGCCCCTAGCATCGCGGGTTTTCCCCAGGAAGACGCCATGTCCCGCTCCCGTCAACCGTCTGCGCCGCGTGCTCGCCCGCGCCCTGGCGGGCCGCCTGCGCCGCGCCGAGTGGCCAAGCCGGCGCCGGCCGAGCCGCGCCTGTTGCTGTTCAACAAGCCATTCGACGTGCTGACCCAGTTTCGCGGTGGCGAGGGGCGGGCGACGCTGGCCGACTATATCGACGTGCCCGGCGTCTATCCGGCCGGGCGGTTGGACCGTGACAGCGAAGGGCTGCTGCTGCTGACCAACGATGGGCACCTGCAGGCGAAGATCGCCGATCCCCGGCACAAGCTGGCCAAGACCTACTGGGTGCAGGTCGAAGGCGAGCCGAGCGATGAGCAGCTGCAGCGATTGCGCGACGGCGTCGAGCTCAACGACGGCCCGACCCGCCCGGCCGAGGTGCGGCGGCTGGACGAGCCGATGCTGTGGGAGCGCGACCCGCCGGTGCGCTTTCGCAAGAGCGTGCCGACCGCGTGGCTGGAGCTGGTGATTCGTGAGGGGCGCAACCGGCAGGTGCGGCGCATGACGGCGGCGGTGGGGTTGCCGACCCTGCGCCTGGTGCGGGTGCGGATCGGTCCCTGGGCGCTGGAGGGGCTGGAGCCGGGGGCGTGGCGGGAGGTGCCGCCGCGCCTTTGAAGCGGGCTCAGTAGTAGGACTTGATCACCGCGATGCCCTGGTTGACCACTTCCTGCCAGGCGTCGAGGTCTTCCGCGGTCACCTTGGGATCATGCCGGCGGACGGTGCGCAGCAGCGCGCCGACCCACAGCCCGTAGAGCTCCGGGCGGATATCGAAGCCGGTCCGCGAGTGGCTGGCGCCGAGGGCGCGCAGCTTGGTATCCGGCATGCCGCGGGCGCAGAGCACCAGATTGAGAATGCCGGCGCGCAGCAGATGCTTCTGCGCGCTCATGTCGGTTTTGGTGAACTTCTCGGCGATCTCCGGCGAGCTGGAGAGAAACTGCTCGTAGAAGTCATCGAAAAAGGTATCGCTGGCGCAGCAGCGACCGTAACTCTGCATGACCCTGTCAGCGGGGCGCATCATCTTCTCCTTGATTCGGCAGCAGGCTCCCTGCGGCGGCTCGGGTGAGTCTAGCTACCTTGCAGACCGCTGATAACCAGACCCTTGATCACGAAACCGAGTACGCCGAGGCCCAGCGCGAAGAACAGAACGAACGTGCCATAGCGACCGGCCTTGGACTGTTTTGCCAGATCCCAGACGATGAAGCCCATGAACGATACCAGGGCGACGATCAGCCCGGTCATCATCCAATATTCGAAAATTTCAGGATCCATACTCATCCCTCCCAAGCAAATGTCTCAGAGGGCCTCGCGAGGTTGCCGGCCACAGGCAGGTGAAAAAGCGCCCGGATTATATGACCCGGTTGATGCAAATCAAATTCCTTTTTGTTTACCCGGTTCCATTTATCGCAAGTGGGCCAGCGGCAGCTCGGTGGTCGAGATCACCTGGCGCAGCACGAAGCTCGAACGCACGCTCGACACGCCCTCGATACGGGTGAGGGTGCCCAGGAGAAACTGCTGGTAATGCTCCATATCCGGCACCACCACCTTGAGCTGGTAGTCGGCGTCCATTCCGGTGACCAGACTGCACTCGAGCACCTGCGGGCAGCGCCCGACCACGCTCTCGAAGTGCTCGAAGCGCTCCGGCGTATGCCGGTCCATGCCCACCAGCACGTAGGCGGTGAGCGTCAGGCCCAGTTGCTTGCGGTCGAGCAGCGCCACCTGGCGCAGGATCAGTCCGTCGTCCTCCAGTTGCTTCACCCGGCGCGAGCAGGGCGAGGGTGACAGGCCGATGCGTTCGGCAAGCTCCTGGTTGGAAATGCGGGCGTCGTGTTGCAGGGCGGCGAGAATGTTCAGGTCGTAACGATCGAGTTTGCTCATCTGCGCGCTCCATTGGCGAATGATTGCGAGAAAAGCTCTTTGCGAGTTATTGGCTGCCAAAGAATGCCGTTCGTGCGCCTGTATTTGCAAACACCTGCTGTGCGCGCCGACCTATCATGCACGCACACCGTCACCGCAGTGGTTCGACGACCGGCCCGCACCAGGGCCGGTCAGCCTGCCGCCAACCCGGCGACAGGCAGGATGCGCGGCTGCTCACGAGGCAGCCAGGGCCGGACCACGAAAGCGAGTGAACGAAAGAGGGGAGGCCAGATGGCCTCCCCTCTTTCGTTGCGCGTCGCTCAGATGCCGCTGCTGTCCAGCGGGTCGGGGTGTACCAGCACCTCGGCACTGGGATAGTGGCGCAGGATGGCGCGCTCCACCGCCTCGCACAGTTCATGGGCGCGGTTGAGGGGCAGCGAACCGGGCAGCTCGACGTGCAGCTGCACGAACCAGCGTGTGCCCGAAACCCGCGTGCGCAGGTCATGGCAGCCGAGCACGCCGGGCACCTCGCAGGCCAGCTGGTACATGTGCTCGCTGATGCCCAAAGGCAGCTCGCGGTCCATCAGCACGCCGCCGGCTTCGCGCAGGATGGTCAGCGCGCTCCACAGGATGTAGAAGGCGATGGCGATGCCCAGCAGCGCATCGACACGCTCGAAGCCGAAGGAGGCCAGCACCAGCGCCACCAGGATGCTGGCGTTGAGCAACAGGTCGGAGCGGTAATGCAGCGAATCGGCGCGCACCGCGGTAGACCCGGTGATGCGCACCACGTGCCGCTGGTAGACCAGCAGGGCGAAGGTCAGCGCCAGCGACAGCACGATCACGCCGATGCCCAGCGCCTGGGCACCCAGCGGTTCGGGGTTGAGCAGCCGGTCGACGCCCTGCAGGCCGACCAGCACCGCACTGATGCAGATGAACGCCGCCTGGCCCAGTCCGGCCAGCGCTTCGGCCTTGCCGTGGCCGTAGCGATGGTCGTCATCGGCCGGGCGCAGCGAGTAGTGCACCGCCAGCATGTTGAGCAGCGAGGCCGCGCCGTCGAGCAGCGAGTCGGTCAGGCCCGCCAGCAGGCTGACCGAGCCTGACAGCCACCAGGCCACCGCCTTGGCCGCGGCGAGAAACAGCGCGGTGGCCAGCGCCGCCCGGGTGACCCGGCGCAGCAGCCTGGCATGTTCGGCGGGTATGCCCACGCCTCAGGCCGCCGGGATCAGACCGAGCGCGGCCAGTTGCTGGAGATCGCCCTGCTGCTGGATCAGGTTGGGATGATCCAGCGGCATGCGGCGCCCGCTCTCGGCTTCGATGATCGCCTGCAGGCGCGCCAGATCGACCTGGCCGTCGGCACCGATCGCTTCCTGCAGCTTGTGCGGTGCGATGCTGAAGCGATCGTCCGGCAGGTAGATGGCGCCGGTGGCGAAGTCGATGCCGAAGGCGATCAGTCCGGGAATCACATACAAGAGCAGGCCAACGGCATTCAGTGCGACCACCGCCGGGTCGATGCGGCCGTCGATCTGGCCGCGCCGGTCAGGGTAGAGCAGGGTGCCGCAGGCGCTGAGCTGGGCGAGCAGGGATGCGGCCAGAACGCCGCTGCAGATTCGCATACCGGTACGCATGGAGCCTCCTTGAAAAAAGCGGGTGCCACTATACAAGGACTGGACTATGGCCGATAGAAAACGTGCCTGCCAGACCGCCTGGCGCGCCGCGCCCGGGGGCGCTGCCTGACGCACCGCCCGTATACTGTGCGGCCTCTAACGCCACCGTCTGCTGCCATGACCCGCCTGCCCATCGACGATGTTCTCCCCGCGCTGCGCGCAGCGCTCGCCAGCCGTGACGAGGTGGTGCTGGAAGCGCCGCCCGGCGCCGGCAAGACCACCCGCGTACCGCTCGCGCTGCTCGATGAGCCGTGGCTGGCCGGGCAATCGATCCTGATGCTCGAGCCACGCCGATTGGCGGCGCGCGCGGCGGCCGAGCGGTTGGCCGAGGAATATGGCGAGAAGGTCGGCGCCACCGTCGGCTATCGCATCCGCCTGGAGAGTCGGGTCGGCCCGGCCACCCGCATCGAGGTGGTGACCGAGGGCATCCTCACCCGCCGCCTGCAGGACGATCCGGCGCTCGAAGGCGTCGGCCTGGTCATCTTCGACGAATTTCACGAGCGCAGCCTGGACGCCGACCTGGCCCTGGCGCTGACCCTCAACGCCCGCGTACTGCTGCGCGAGACGCCGCTCAAGGTGCTGCTGATGTCGGCCACGCTGGACGGCGAGCGGCTGTCGGCCCTGCTGGACGACGCGCCGGTGGTGCGCAGCGAGGGGCGCATGCACCCGGTGGCGATCCGCTGGGGCCGGCCGTGGCAGATGGGCGAGCGCATCGAGCCGCGAGCAGTCGCCACGGTGCTGCAGGCGCTCGACGAGCAAAGCGGCAGTCTCTTGCTGTTCCTGCCCGGGCAGGGCGAGATACGCCGGGTGGCCGAAGGGCTGCAGGCCGAACTGCAGGGCCGCACCGAGGTGCTGATCTGCCCCTTGCATGGCGAGCTCGAGCTGGCCGCCCAGCGCGCCGCCATCGAGCCCGCCCCGGTTGGTCAGCGCAAGGTCGTGCTGGCCACCAACATCGCCGAGACCAGCCTGACCATCGAAGGCGTGCGGGTGGTGATCGACACCGGCCTGGCGCGGGTGCCCCGCTTCGATCCGGCGACCGGCATGACCCGCCTCGATACCCGACGTATCTCGCGGGCCTCGGCGACCCAGCGTGCCGGACGTGCGGGGCGGCTGGAGCCGGGGGTCTGCTACCGGCTGTGGTCGGAAGACCAGCATGCCCAGCTGGCGGCGCACGGCGAGGCGGAAATCCTCCAGGCCGACCTCGCGGGGCTGGCGCTGCAGCTGGCGCGCTGGGGCGCCGAGGCGAACGAGCTGAGTTGGCTCGATCCACCGCCGGCCGCCGCGCTGGCCCAGTCTCGCGAGCTGCTACGGCGCCTTGGTGCGTTGGTGCCGGCAGGCCAGGGCTGGAAGCTCACCGCCCACGGTCAGGCGATGGCCGAACTGCCGGCGCATCCGCGTCTGGCCCACCTGCTGCTGCGCGGCCAGGCGCTGGGACTCGGCCGGCTGGCGGCGGACATCGCCGCCCTGCTGGTCGAGCGCGATATCCAGCGCGGCGGCGGCGCCGATCTTGCCGAACGCCTGCATCGCTTGCAGGCCGGGCGGGGCGATGGCGGCGTGCAGCGGGTGCGCCAGCTGGCCCGCCAGTTCAGCGGCCTGCTGCGTGGCGCCGGAGGCTCGCCGCCGGCCGACGCTGACGACGAGCGCTGGATCGGCGCGTTGCTGGCCTTTGCCTATCCCGACCGGGTGGCCCGCCAGCGCCGCGAGGAGGGCGCCGCCTACCGGCTGGCCAACGGCCGCGCCGCGCAGTTCGGCGAGGCCGACCGGTTGATGAAGCAGCCCTGGCTGGTGATCGCCGAGCTGGGCAGCCAGCAGGGCCAGCGCGAGGAGCGCATCTACCGCGCCGCCGCGCTCGACCCGGCGCTGTTCGACGACGTGCTGGCCGAGCAGGTGGATACGGTCGAGCAACTGGAGTGGGACGAGCGCGAAGGCGTCCTGGTGGCCGAGCGCCAACGCCGGGTCGGCGAACTGGTGCTCGCGCGCGAGCCGCTCAAGACGCTGAGCGACGAGGCGCGCGGCCGGGCGCTGCTCGAGCTGGTGCGGCGCAAGGGTCTGGAACTGCTGCCGTGGACGCCAGAGCTGCGCCAGTGGCAGGCGCGCGTGCTGCTGTTGCGGCAGCTCGACCTGGAAGCGGGCGGCGCCAGCGAATGGCCGGATGTCAGCGATGCGGCGCTGCTCGAGCGCCTGGCGGACTGGCTGTTGCCGTACCTGGGGCGGGTCACTCGTCTGGCGCATTTCGCCCAGCTCGACCTGCCGGCCATGCTCGCCACCCTGCTGCCCTGGCCGCTGCCGCAGCGGCTGGACGAGCAGGCCCCGGTAGCCATCGGCGTGCCGTCCGGTTCGCGCATCCGCCTGGATTACAGCGAGCGTCCGCCGGTGCTCGCGGTGCGTCTGCAGGAGCTGTTCGGCCTGGCGACCACCCCGCGCATCGCCGGCGGGCGCCAGCCGGTGCTGCTGCACCTGCTGTCGCCGGCGCGGCGGCCGGTGCAGGTCACCCAGGATCTGGCGAGCTTCTGGGCCAATACCTACGCCGAGGTGAAGAAGGATCTGAAGGGCCGCTACCCCAAGCACTACTGGCCGGACGACCCGCTGATCGCCGAGCCCACCGCGCGGGCCAAGCCGCGCGGGCAGTAGCCATCACTCGCTGGGCTGGCTGTCCGGGCTGGCGGCCACCAGCATGTACAGGCGGAAGAACACCACCGTGCTGAACAGCTGCGCCAGCCCCAGCACGCCGTCCACCAGCAGCGCGGCGAGCGGATCGCTGGCGGTGTCCAGGCTGGCGCTGATGCTGAGGTTCAGCGCCCACAGCGGCAGCACGGTGAGGACCACGCAGCCGAGCACCGGCAGCGAGCGGCCTTCGGTGAGGGCGAAGCTGGCGCGCATCGCCTGCAGTGGCGCCAGGTTGCGCTGCACCAGGAGGATCTCGCTGAAGGCGAGCTTCACCATCAGCCACAGCCCCGGGATGACGAACAGCGACAGCCCCAGCAGCACCGCCGATGCGGTCAGCCCGGCGAGCAGGGCGAAGGCCGGCCAGCGCAGCAGCGCCATCGCCAAGAGCCGCCCGTTGCTCGGCGCAAAGCCCTGGCTGCGCGCATCGAGCAGAAAGATCAGCGCCCCGGTGTACAGCGGATAGAACAGCAGCGTGACCAGCAGGTCGCGCAGGGGGTGGGCGGCGACACCGGTGAACTTGACCACCAGCTGGTGCGCCACGCTCTCGATCAGAATCAGCGGCAGGCACAGGCGGACGATGGTGACGAGGTTGCGCGAGTAGAAAAACCACGCGTCACGCAGTACGGCGAGAAGGTTCATGCAGGACCTGACGGATAACACGGGGGCGCTACTCTAGCAAAAGCCCGCCGCGATTCCCGCCGACCGGCACGCAGCGCCCTGTTAGAATTCGCCTCCGTTTTTTTCACGGCTGCGAGCCCGCCATGACCTTCGCCTCCCTCGGCCTGATCGACCCGCTGCTGCGCACCCTCGAGGCGCTCGACTACCGCACCCCGACCCCGGTGCAGAGCAAGGCCATCCCGCTGCTGCTCAAGGGCCGCGACATCCTCGCCTCGGCCCAGACCGGCAGCGGCAAGACCGCTGCGTTCGTCCTGCCGCTGCTGCAGCGCCTGCTGCAGGAAGGCCCGAGCGTGGCCAGCAACTCGCTGCGCGCACTGGTGCTGGTGCCGACCCGCGAGCTGGCCGAGCAGGTGCACGACAGTGTGCGCAGCTACGGCCAGCACCTGCCGCTGCGCAGCTACGCGGTGTACGGCGGGGTCAGCATCAACCCGCAGATGATGGCGCTGCGCAAGGGCGTCGACGTGCTAGTGGCCACCCCCGGGCGGCTGCTCGACCTGTATCGGCAGAATGCGGTGAAGTTCGCCCAGCTGCAGATTCTGGTGCTGGACGAGGCTGACCGCATGCTCGACCTGGGCTTTGCCCGCGAGCTCGACGAGCTGTTCTGCGCATTGCCGAAAAAGCGCCAGACGCTGCTGTTCTCTGCCACCTTCTCCGATCCGATCCGCCAGATGGCCGGCGAACTGCTGCGCGACCCGGCCTCGGTGGAGGTCAGCCCGCGCAACACCGCGGCGAAAAGCGTGCGCCAGTGGCTGATTCCGGTGGACAAGAAGCGCAAGAGCGAACTCTTGCTCGAGCTGATCGGCAGCCGTGGTTGGGACAACCTGCTGGTGTTCGCCAAGACGCGCAAGGGCGTCGAGCAGCTGGTCACCGAGCTGCAGCTGGCCGGGCTCGCCGCCGACTCGATCCACGGCGACAAGCCGCAACCGGCGCGCCTGCGCGCCTTGCAGCGCTTCAAGGACGGCGAGGTGGGCATCCTGGTGGCCACCGACGTGGCCGCGCGCGGGCTGGATATCGACGACCTGCCGCGGGTGGTCAACCTCGACCTGCCGATCGTCGCCGAGGACTACGTGCACCGCATCGGCCGCACCGGGCGCGCCGGCAGCACGGGCGAGGCGGTGTCGCTGGTGTGCGCCGACGAGGTCGACCAGCTGGCCGCCATCGAGACGCTGATCGGTCAGGTCATCGAGCGGCGCGACGAGCCGGGCTTCATCCCCGACCACCGGGTGCCGCAGACCGCACCGGGCGGCCAGGTGCTGAAGAAGCCGAAGAAGCCCAAGCCGGCCAAGGCCGTGCCCGGCAAGAGCAAGGTGCACCTGGGCAGCTGGTTCGAGGAAGGCGAAAAGCCCAAGGTGCGCGCGGTACGGCAGATGCCGCGCCTGGGTGACGGGCCGGGGCCGAAGAAAAAGCGCTGAGGCTCAGGGCAGCGGGTCGACCGGCTCGCCGCGGCGAAACGCCACCACCGCGCCGTCTGCCGTGCTCGCCGGACTGTGCGCCTCGCCTCGGCGAAACGGCTGCGGCGGCTCCAGCGGCAACGGCCGGCGCGGCGACTTGACCCGCTCGTCCGGCGGCTCGCGCAACAGCCACCAGCTGGCGCCGGCCAGCGCCGCCGAGGCCAGCCACCAGAGCAGGCACAGCACATCGAAGCCCAGCAGCGCCCCCGGTGCCAGCCCCAGCGAGATCAGCCGGGTCAGCACCAGGGCGGCGCTGCCGGCGGCGACCATCGCCAGTGCCGCCGGCAGGCGTTCGGCCTCGGCCTGCGCCCGCCACAACAGCGCCGCCAACAGCAGCGGCATGGCGCCCAGCCAGGCGCGCATCAGCCCCACCGAGCTGCCATCCATCAGCAGGATGCCCGCCAGGTTGGCCATCTCCTGCGGCCGCACCCAATAGGCCAGGCCGAGCATGATCAGCGCTGCCGCCTGGCACAGCAGCACCGTCCGGGCAAGTCGCGCTCGTGCGCGCGGGGAAAACGGCATCACGGCTCCCTGGCCTCCCTCCTGGCATTACTCGCATCGACTGCGAAACATCCGGTTTCGTTCCTCGTCGGCCGGCGGCCGCCGTGCGTCACTGCAGCGGTTGCGCCCGGCCGACAGGCGGATATGCTGCGCCCACGACAAACCCGGAGGTTGCCCATGCACCGTCTACTGATCGCCGCCGCCCTGTTCGCCAGCGCCGCCGCCCATGCCGCCGAGCCGTTGGTCATCGACGTGCACCGCGACGCCAACTGCGGCTGCTGCAAGGACTGGATCGTTCATCTGGAAGCGAACGGCTTTACCGTCAACGACCACATCGAACGGGACATGGCCGCGGTCAAGCAGAAGCTCGGCGTGCCCTACCGCCTGGGCTCGTGCCACACCGGGGTGATCGACGGCAAGTTCGTCGAGGGGCACGTGCCGGCGGCCGAGGTGCTCAAGCTGCGCGCGTCGCCCGAGCTGGTGGGCGCCGCGGTGCCGGGCATGCCGGTGGGTTCGCCGGGCATGGAGATGGGCGACCGGCAGGACCGCTATCAGGTCATCGGGCTGACCGCCAAGGGCCAGGAACGGGTCATGGCCGAGTATCCCGCGGCCAAGTGACGGGTTGCCGGGCAGGGTCGAGACGGGTGCTTCGGCGCCCGTTTTTCATGGTTGCGCGAGTTGACGCAGCAGCGCCTGGCAGTCGCGGGCGTAGTGGTCGGCCAGTTCCGGCCAGTGGTTCTCCGGCGTATTGACCAGCACCGAGGCGGCTCCGGCGGCACGGGCGCACATCAGGTCGTGGCGAAAGTCGCCGACCATCACCAGGTGCGTCGGCGCCACCTGCCAGCGTTCGGCCAAGCGCAGCAGGCCGCCCGGCGCTGGTTTGGGCTCGGCCTCGTCGCGGCCGAGGATGTCATCGCTGCTGAAGTAGTCGCCGAGGCCCACCACCCTGAGCGTCACC
Organism: Pseudomonadaceae bacterium; assembly: GCA_030602315.1. Lineage (GTDB taxonomy): Bacteria > Pseudomonadota > Gammaproteobacteria > Pseudomonadales > Pseudomonadaceae > Azomonas. The sequence continues at coordinate 57,921 of JAUVZY010000019.1, forward strand.
AGGGCCAGCTCGTGGGCGTTGCGCGTCAGCACGCCGAGCTGGCAACCCTTTGCCTGCAGGTACGCCAGCAGCTCCCGCGCGCCGGGTGCCGGCTGCGCGGCATGCGCCAGCTCGCGCTCGTGGGCCAGCAGCCAGGCGCGCTTGGGCGCCGCCTCGGCCTCCGGCAGCTCGGCCAGATGGCGCAGGATGTCTTCGTCCGGCGCGATATCCAGCGCGCGGCGGATGTAGGCGAAGTCGTGCACCGCCAGGGTCAGGGTGCCGTCCATGTCGAACACCCAGTGGCGCGCCTGGCCGAGTTTCACGCCCAGTCCTCGCGCTTGCGCATCAGTCCTTCCTGGGCAACCGTCGCCACCAGTTCCCCGGCCTGGTTGAAGAAGTGACCGCGCGCCAGGCCCCGGGCATTGCCGGCCCACGGGCTTTCCAGGCTGTAGAGCAGCCATTCGTCCGCCTTCACCTCGCGGTGGAACCAGATGGCGTGGTCGAGGCTGGCGAGCTGGATGTCCTTCGCCCACAGCGAGGCCGCGTGGGGCAGCAGGGCGGTGGCGACCAGGAAGAAGTCCGAGGCATAGGCCAGCAGGTAGCGGTGCAGCGCGCGGTTGTCCGGCAGGGGCCCGTCGGTGCGCAGCCACAGCTGCTGGAAGGGCTCCTGCGGGCGCGGGTCCACCGGGTTCTGCATGCCCACCGGGCGGAACTGGATGGCCTTGCGCCCCTGCAGGCGCTCGCGCACCCGCTCGGGGATCTCCAGCGCCGGGTTGTTCAGGATCAGCTCGATGTGGTCGGGCAGGCCGTCCGGGCCGGGCACCTCGGGCATCTGCACCTGATGGGCAAAGCCCGGCTCGTCGGCCTGGAACGAGGCGATGCCGGTGAAGATGATCTCGCCTTTCTGGATCGCGCTGACCCGCCGGGCGCTGAAGCTGCCGCCGTCGCGCACCCGGTCGACCTGATAGACCACCGGCAGGCGGGCGTCACCGGCGCGCAGGAAGTAGCCGTGCAGCGAGTGCACCTGGCGTTCGCTGGCGACCGTCTGGCTGGCGGCGGACAGCGACTGGCCGAGTACCTGGCCGCCGAACAGCTGGCGGTAGCCCAGGTCATGGCTGGCGCCGCGGAACAGGTTTTCCTCGATGGGCTCCAGCGACAGCAGCTGGACCAGGGTGTCGAGCGTCTGGGTCATGGCATCCTCAGGGTCGGGGGAAGGGCGCATGGTACGGGCTTGCCCGGTGGGCGATCCATCGCCGCCGCTTGAGCCGCCTTAAGGCGGCCGGCCATACTGCCAGGCCATGTCGGGAGGCCGTCGATGCTGCCACTGGTCTATCACGATGACTACAGCCCGGAGCTGCCGCCGGGCCACCGTTTTCCCATGCAGAAGTTCCGCCTGCTGCGCGATCACCTGGTGGCCAGCGGTTTGACCACCGATGCCGCGCTGCTGCGCCCGGCGATCTGTCCGGCCGACGTACTGGCGCTGGCCCACGACCGCGACTACATCGAACGCTATCTGTCCGGCGAGATGGGCCGCGACGAGCTGCGCCGCCTCGGCCTGCCGTGGAGCCCGGCGCTGGCCCGGCGCACGGTGCGCGCGGTGGGCGGTTCGCTGCTCACGGCCGAGCTTGCGCTCGAGCACGGGCTGGCCTGTCACCTGGCCGGCGGCACCCATCACGCCCACCGCGACCATGCCTCGGGCTTTTGCATCTTCAATGACCTGGCGCTGATCGCCCTGTCGCTGCTGGAAAGCGGGCGGGTCGGCCGCGTGCTGATCTTCGACTGCGACGTGCACCAGGGCGACGGCACCGCGCGCATCCTGGAAAACGTGCCGGACGCGGTCACCGTCTCGCTGCACTGCGAGAAGAACTTCCCGGTGCGCAAGGCGAAAAGCGACTGGGATATCGACCTGCCGCGCGGGATGGGCGATGCCGAGTACCTGGCGGTGGTCGAGCGCACCCTCGACTACCTGCTGCCGCTGTACCAGCCTGATCTGGTGCTCTACGACGCCGGGGTGGACGTACACCGTGACGATGCCCTCGGCCTGCTGGATCTCACCGACGCCGGCCTCGCCGCCCGCGACCGGCTGGTGCTCGATCATTGCCTGGGGCGGGACATCCCGGTGTGCGGGGTGATCGGCGGCGGCTACGACCCCGACCACGCCGCCGTCGCCCGGCGCCACGCCAGCCTGCATTTCGCCGCCGCCGAGGCCTGGGTACGCCACGGCCTGGCCTGACTCCCGCTTCCAGGCCGTAGGGCGGGCAACGACCGCAGATCTTGTCCGCCACCCGCGCGGCGCACGGACGGTCTGACAGCACTGCGCGATTATCCAGCCGACTGCAGGGTGGGCTTCAGCCCAGCGGCGGCCTAAAATCGCCGGCCCAGCCCACGGACCACGCCCATGCCCGCCCAACCGCAATCCCCCCGCGTCGCCGTCATCGGCGGCGGCCCCGCCGGGCTGATGGCCGCCGAGGTCATCGCCGCCGCCGGGCTCGCGGTAGACGTCTACGACGCCATGCCCTCGGTGGGCCGCAAATTCCTCCTGGCCGGCGTCGGCGGCATGAACATCACCCATTCCGAAGCCTTCGCGCCCTTCGTCGGCCGCTACCGCGAGCGCGCCGAGGCGCTGCGCCCGCTGCTCGAAGCCTTCGGCCCGGACGCGCTGCGCGACTGGATCCACGGCCTGGGCATCGAAACCTTCGTTGGCAGCTCCGGCCGCGTGTTTCCCCGCGAGATGAAGGCCGCGCCGCTGCTCCGCGCCTGGCTCAAGCGTCTGCGCGAGGCCGGCGTGCGCATCCACACTCGCCAGCGCTGGCTGGGCTGGCGGGAAGACGGCGCCCTGCGCCTGGCCACGCCCGAGGGCGAACAGGCGCTCCACGCCGACGCCACCGTGCTGGCCCTGGGCGGCGCCAGCTGGGCGCGGCTGGGGTCGGATGGCGCCTGGCTGCCGCTGCTGGCCGAACGCGGCGTTCCCGTTGCACCGCTGCGCCCGGCCAACTGCGGCTTCGAGGTGGCGGGCTGGAGCGAGCACCTGCGCCAGCGTTTTGCCGGCGCGCCGCTCAAGGGCGTGGGGCTGGCGCTGGCCGGCGGCGCCTCGCGCAAGGGCGAGTGCGTCATCACCGACTGGGGCCTCGAAGGCACCACGGTCTATGCCCTGTCCGCTGAAATCCGCGAGGCGATCGGCCGCGACGGTCAGGCGCGGCTGTCGATCGACCTGTTACCCGACCGCCCGCTGGACAAGGTGGTCGCCGCGCTGGCCAAGCCGCGCGGTTCGCAGTCGATGGCCAAGCACCTGGCGCGGCAGCTCAAGCTCGACGGCGCCAAGGCGGCGCTGTTGCGCGAGCGGGCCCCGGCCGAGGCGTTCGCCGACCCGGCTGCGCTCGCCGGGCTGATCAAGGCACTGCCGCTGACCGTGCTGCGCGCGCGCCAGCTGGACGAGGCGATCAGCACCGCCGGCGGGGTGGCCTTCGAGGCGCTGGATGAGGGCTTGATGCTGCAGGCGCTGCCCGGGGTGTTCTGCGCCGGGGAGATGCTCGACTGGGAGGCACCGACCGGGGGCTATCTGCTGACCGCGTGCTTTGCCAGCGGCAAGGCGGCCGGGGAAGGGGTCGTGCGGTGGCTCGAGCGGTTGAAGCCGTAGGGCGGTCAACGGCGAAGCCTTGGCCGCCGTTGGCATGGCGCGCGTTGAAGCCTAGAGTCGGCGACGGCCGAGTGGTCGGCTCATCCGCCCGCCGGAGGGAAAGGCTACGCCGTTTCGCAGCCTACGCGCGCTTCAGCGCCGCTCCAGCAACACCCCGCTTTCCATATGGTGGGTGTAGGGAAACTGATCGAACAGCGCGCAGCGCGTCACCCGGTGGGTGTCGTTGAGCTGGGCGATGTTGGCCGCCAGCGTCTCCGGGTTGCAGGAGATGTAGAGGATGCGCTCGAAGCGCCGGGTCAGCTCGCAGGTGTCCGGGTCCATGCCGGCGCGCGGCGGGTCGACGAACACGGTGCCGAATGCGTAGCTTTTCAAGTCCACATCGGCCAGCCGGCGGAACGGGCGCACTTCGTTGAGCGCCTGGGTCAGTTCTTCGGCGGACAGGCGCACCAGCGTCACGTTGTCGATGCCGTTGTCGGCCAGGTTGGTCAGCGCGGCGTTGACCGAGGTCTTGCTGATCTCGGTGGCCAGCACGCGGCGGGCGCGGGTAGCCAGCGGCAGGGTGAAGTTGCCGTTGCCGCAGTACAGCTCCAGCAGGTCGTCGTCGCGCGTGCCCATGGCCTCGACCGCCCAGTTCAGCATCTTGCCGCAGACCACGCCGTTGGGCTGGGTGAAGGCGCCTTCGGGCTGGCAATAACGGAAGGTGCGGCCGGCCACCTGCATTTCCTCGACCACATGGTCGCGGCCGATCACCAGGCGCTGGCCGCGCGAGCGGCCGACGATGCTGGCGTCCAGCTTGGCGGCCAGGCGTTCGGCCGCGGCCTGCCAGGCGGCGTCCAGCGGACGGTGATAGGCGAGGGTGATCAGCGCATCGCCGGCCAGGGTGGTGAGAAATTCCACCTGGAACAGCTTGAAGCCCAGCAGCGGATCGGCCCAGGCGGCCTTGAGCTGTGGCATCAGCTGGTTGATGCGCGCGCTGGCGATGGGGAAGTCATCGAGCAGGATCGGCGTGCGGTTGTCGCCCGGTTCGAACATGGCGTAATGGCGGTTCTCGCCGTCGCGCCACAGGCGGAACTCGGTGCGCATCCGGTAGTGCTCGCGGGGCGAGTCGAACACCGCCGGTTCGGGCGCGTCGAACGGGGCCAGCAATTCGACCAGCCGGGCCTTCTTGGCGGCGAGCTGGGCGTCGTATTGGGCGGGGTCGAAGTGCGGGCGGCTCATGGCGTCTCAAGGCTGGCTGGCGAAAAGGCCCGCGATTGTAAGGCGGCCCGCCGGTGCTGTCAGGCGCTGCTCGCCGAGCGCGAGCGGCTTTCACCGTGTCGGCCGCGGCGCGTGGGGGATCGGCAGGCACCCGATTGATTCCCCTCCAAATGACGATCGGTTGCCGACCTTTCGCTAGTACCCACGCTGTCGGCGAGCAAACAAACTGGCCCGAGAGTCGGCGCTGACTGCGATAACCCGGTCAGCGGTTCGCGGCAGCTTGCCGCCTGTCGACGAGTGAGGGCGTGATGGACGCGGTGGATCTCAAGGTGCTCAAGCAGGCACGTGACTGGATGGCGGCAGGCCATGCGGTGCTGCTCTACACGGTCGTGGAGACCTGGGGCAGTGCGCCGCGCCCGGTGGGTTCGCTGCTGGCGCTGCGCGAGGACGGCCTGGTGGAAGGCTCGGTGTCCGGTGGCTGTATCGAGGACGACCTGCTGGCGCGGATGCCGCTGGAGGATAACGACGACTGCGAGGTGCTGACCTACCACATCAGCCCGGACGAGTCGGCGCGCTTCGGTCTGCCCTGTGGCGGCACCCTGCGCCTGGTGCGCGAGCCGCTGCGCAAGATCGGCTGGATCGACGAGCTGCTGCGTCGCTGTGCCGATCACCAGCACGGCGTGCGCCGGCTGGATCTGGCCAGCGGGCGGGTCGAACTGGAGCCGGCGGATGACCGAAAAGGCCTGCAGTTCGACGGCAAGACGCTGTGTGCGCCATTCGGGCCGGCCTGGCGCATTCTGCTGATCGGCGCGGGTCTGCTCTCGCGTTACATCGCCGAGCTGGCGCTGAATGTCGGCTTCGAGGTGTATGTCTGCGACCCGCGCGAGGGGCTGGTGTTCGAGTGGGGGGCGCTCAACGTGCGCTTCATGCCGGGGGCGCCGGAGGATGCGCTGCGTGCCCTGCAACCGGATGCGCATACCGCGGTCGTCGCGCTGACGCACGAGCCGCGCCTGGATGACTGCGCATTGCTCGTCGCCTTGCGCTCGCGTGCGTTCTACGTCGGTGCGCTGGGCTCCAAGGCCCATAACGAACAGCGTAAGGCGCGCCTGCTGGCGCAGGGCGTGCCGGAGTCGGCGCTTGCCCGACTGCACGGGCCGGTGGGGTTGCCCATCGGCAGTCGCACGCCGCCGGAAATCGCCCTGTCGCTGATGGCCGAGGTGGTCGCGCTGAAAAACGGCGCGCTGCAGTCGTCCCAGAGGACCGCCCGCTGCGCCTGATCAGCGTCTGATCGAGCGCAGCACGACGAACTTGGGCGTGGCGCCGATCTGCTCGCAGTTGCCGAACAGCCGCTTGAGCTTGGCGTGATAGCCCAGGTGCCGGTTGCCGACGATCCACAGCTCGCCGCCCTTGACCAGCGCGGCCTTGGCCTGCTGGAACATCCGCCAGGCGAGAAAGTCCCCCACCACCTGCTGCTGGTGGAACGGCGGGTTGCACAGCACCAGATCCAGTGATCCGGGTGGCTGTTCGGCCAGGCCGTCGCCGGCACGGATCTCGGCCGGGCGTTCGCCGAGGATCGCCTGCCAGTTCTCCCGCGCCGATTGCACCGCCATGTACGACTCGTCCACCAGCGTCAGGCTTGCCTGCGGATTGTTCAGCGCATAGGCGATGCCCAGCACGCCGTTGCCGCAACCCAGGTCGGCTACCCGCAGGGTGCCCAACGCCCGCGGCAGGTGCGGCAGGAAGGCGCGGGTGCCGATGTCCAGTCCCTCGCGGCAGAACAGGTTGGCGTGGTTGAGCAGCTCGATGGCTGGTGAGTCGACCCGGTAGCGCGTCGGGTAGGGCGAGACGGGCGCCGGTCGGGGCTCGGGCGCCGCGAACAACAGCCGGGCCTTCTTCACCGCCAGCGAGGCCTGCACCGGGCCGACGTAGTGCTCCAGCAGCTCCCCGGCGGCGCGCGGCAGGTGTTTGACCATCGCCCCGGCGATCACCCGCGCGCCGGGCGCCAACTGGCCATGCAGGCGGATCAGTTGTTCTTCCAGTAGCGCCAGGGTTTTGGGGATGCGGATCAGCACCAGGTCGAACGGCCCCTCCGGTTTTTCGCTCGCCGGGACGAAGCGCACCTGCTCGGCCGGCAGGCCATTGCGCGCCAGGTTCTTTTCCAGCGCCAGATGCCCCAGGTGCGAGTCGCCGCTGCTGACCACCTGGCAGTGTCCGGCCAGCGAACAGGCCAGCGCGCCGAAGGCGTCGTTTTGCAGCAGCACGCGGGCCTGTGGAGCCAGACCGTCGGCATGCACCTGATTGAGCAGGTATTCGTCGGCCGCATCGAAGGCTTGTAGCGGCTCGTTGGGTTGCTCCGGCTGGCGCAGCAGGTCCAGGCGGGCAAAGGGTGTCTCGAGAATGGGCATGGAAACCGGGGGTGTTTGGCGGCGTCGGAATGGAGTATCACGGTGTCATGCGCCACGGCGCGACGACAGGAGGAGGCGAAGTATGCCGGTCAGCGACGAGAAGTACACCCGCCAGCGTCTACTGCAAGTCGAGCGCCTGACACCCAGTCTGTTCACCCTGCGGGTGACGCGCGACGCAGGCTTTCGCTTCACCGCCGGCCAGTTCGCCCGGCTCGGCGTGGCGAAGGCCGACGGCAGCCTGGTCTGGCGTGCCTATTCGATGGTCTCGGCGCCACACGACGAGTTCCTCGATTTCTTCTCGATCGTCGTGCCCGGCGGCGAGTTCACCAGCGAACTGTCGCGCCTGCGTCCGGGCGACGAACTGCTGATCGACAAGCAGGCCTTCGGCTTTCTCACCCTCGACCGCTTCCCCGACGGCCGCGACCTCTGGCTGCTGGCCACCGGCACGGGCCTCGCGCCGTTTCTGTCGATCCTGCAGGACATGGCCGTGTGGGAGCGCTTCGAGCGCATCGTGCTCGCCTACAGCGTGCGCGAAGGCAACGAATTGGCCTACCAGCAGCTGATCGCCGAACTGCCCCACCGCGAGTACCTGGAAGGCCAGGGGCACAAGCTCACCTACCTCCCCATCGTCACTCGCGAACAACGCCCCGGCTGCCTCGGCGGGCGCATCACCCATCTGCTGGAAAGCGGTGAACTGGAACAGGCGGCGGGGCTGACACTTGAGCTCGAGCACTCGCGGGTCATGCTTTGCGGGAATCCGCAGATGATCGAGGACAGCCTGCAACTGCTCAAAGCCCGCGGCATGCAACTCAGCCTAAGCCGCCGGCCAGGGCAGCTGGCGGTGGAGAATTATTGGTAGGTTGGGAACGTTCGATTAGATATTCAGCCCTCGCTCACGCTCCAGATCGATCAAGCGCGTGGTTGGGCCGTCGGGTCGCAGGCGCTCCATCACAAGCTGCGGCCAGCGGTTACGGGAGCGACGCTTGGCGACGTTGTAGGTGAACTCCTGAATCCAGTTCGACGGGTAGAAGAACAGGTCGCCAAGCAGCATGACCAAATCGGCCCCGCTGAGATAGTTCTTGCCGCCAGAAGCCGCTTTCTTTTCCGCAATCACCTGGCGTGAGTGCGCGAGGAATTCCGTCGGCTTGATATGGGCCGCCAGCTGGTTTTTGACGAAGGCGTCCGATTCGCTGTGATTGCCGTCC